>CAXTWH010000026.1:0-76156 GCA_964247975.1 uncultured Bryobacteraceae bacterium
ATCAGCAAGGAAGCGCATGAAACGCTGGCCATTGCCATGAACCGGATCGGCGGACGATCCAACACCGGCGAAGGCGGCGAGGATGAAGCGCGATTTATTCCCTTGCCGAATGGGGATTCGCTTAAAAGCAAAGTGAAACAAGTGGCTTCGGGCCGGTTTGGCGTAACCGCTCATTACCTGGTGAATGCCGAAGAACTGCAAATCAAAGTGGCGCAGGGCGCAAAACCGGGCGAGGGGGGCCAGTTGCCCGGTCACAAAGTGGACAAAGAGATTGCGCGGGTGCGTCATTCCATTCCCGGAGTGGGTTTGATCTCGCCGCCGCCGCACCACGATATTTATTCGATTGAAGATTTAGCGCAGCTCATCTACGACCTGAAAAATGTGAATCCGCTGGCCCGTATTTCGGTGAAACTGGTGGCTGAAGTAGGCGTAGGCACAGTGGCGGCGGGCGTAGCCAAAGCCCATGCTGACGTAATTCTAGTGAGCGGCTACGATGGCGGAACCGGCGCATCGCCCATCAGTTCCATTAAACACGCCGGCATCCCCTGGGAGCTAGGCTTGGCGGAAACACAGCAGGTTCTGGTAATGAACGACCTGCGCAGCCGCGTCCGTCTGCAAACCGACGGCAAGCTGCAAACCGGGCGAGATGCGGTGATTGCGGCGTTGTTAGGCGCGGAAGAATACGGTTTTTCCACTGCTCCGTTGGTGGCCTTGGGCTGCATCATGATGCGCAAATGCCATTTGAACACCTGCCCGGTGGGTATTGCCACGCAGAATCCTGAACTGCGCAAGAAGTTTGCGGGCTTGCCGGAGCATGTCATCAATTACTTCTTCTTTGTGGCGGAAGAAATGCGCCAATGGATGGCGAAACTCGGCTTCCGCAAAGTGGACGAGATGATTGGCCGCGCCGACATGATCGAAATGAAAGGCGCGGTGGACCACTGGAAAGCGCGCGGCTTGGATTTTTCTTCCATTCTGTTTACGCCGCAGGTGCCGGGCCGCATCGGGCGGCGCTGTTTAATTGCGCAGGATCATGGGTTGTATGAATCGCTCGACCATCGAATTATTGAACTGGCCCAGGAATCAGTGGAAGGTGGGCAGCCGATCGAATTCGATCTGTCGATCCGCAATATTCACCGCGCAGTGGGCACGATGTTAAGCGGCGATATTGTGCGAAAACACGGTTCGGAGGGATTGCCGGATAACACCATTCGCGTGAATCTTTCCGGTTCAGCAGGGCAGAGTCTTGGCGCGTTTCTGGCTAAAGGTATTACGCTAACGCTCGAAGGCGAAGCAAACGATTACGTCGGTAAAGGCTTATCCGGCGGGCGCGTAATTGTATTTCCGCCGAAGAACTCTTCTTTCCTGCCGGAAAAAAATATTCTGATCGGCAACACGGTGCTTTATGGCGCAACGAGCGGTGAAGCTTATTTCAACGGCGTGGCTGGAGAACGATTTGCGGTTCGTAATTCCGGCGCAACCGCTGTCGTAGAAGGCGTGGGCGACCACGGCTGCGAGTACATGACTAATGGAACGGTGGTGGTTCTGGGCGAAACAGGCCGGAATTTTGCCGCCGGCATGAGCGGCGGCTTCGCTTATGTTTTCGATGAGGATGGCTCGTTCCGCGAAACGCGGTGCAACAAAACTGGCGTGGATCTGGAGCCGATCTTCGAGCAGGAAGATATTCTGCTGCTGCAAAGATTGATTGGGCAGCATGTTCAGTTTACGGGCAGCGCGCGCGGCCAATGGATGCTGAATAACTGGGCAGAACTTTTGCCGAAGTTCGTGAAAGTATTTCCGCATGAATACAAGCGGGTGCTCGGAATTCCCAAAACTGCGGAACAGATAAGGATGGCTCCGCAGATGGCTGTCGGCGCACAAAAAGCTATTAGCGTATTTCAGGGACAAGGAGGAGCTCATTAATGGCAAAAGCAACCGGATTTCTGGAATACACGCGCGAAACTCCGCACCGTCGCCCGGTGATTGAGCGCGTCAATGATTGGTTTGAAGTTTACCAGGATTTCCCTGTCGATAAGCTACAGCGGCAAGCGGCGCGGTGCATGGATTGTGGCGTGCCGTTCTGCCATACCGGCTGCCCGGTCAACAATCTGATTCCCGATTGGAACGACTTGGCTTATCGGGGACGCTGGAAAGAAGCGATTCGCACTCTTCATGCCACCAACAATTTTCCGGAGTTTACTGGCCGCACCTGCCCGGCACCGTGTGAAGCGTCGTGCGTGCTCGGCATCAACGAACCGGCGGTCACCATCAAGCTGATTGAAAACTCCATTGTGGAGCGGGCATTCGAAGAAGGCTATGTGATTGCTGAGCCGCCCTCGCATCGCACGGCCAAGCGTGTGGCCGTAGTTGGCTCCGGGCCAACAGGATTAGCGGCAGCGCAGCAGTTGAATCGGGCCGGGCATCTGGTGACGGTGATTGAGAAAAGCAATCGCATCGGCGGCCTGCTGCGCTATGGCATTCCAGATTTCAAGCTGGAAAAATGGGTAATTGATCGCCGCTTGGAACAGTTGCGAACTGAAGGCGTGGAGTTTAAAACCAACGTTCACGTCGGCGTGGACATAAGCGCCGACGAACTGTTGAAACACTTTGATGCGGTGCTGCTGGCTTGCGGCGCGGAAGCGGCGCGCGACGTAGTGATTCCAGGACGCGAACTGAAGGGCATTCATTTTGCGATGGATTACCTGACCCAGCAGAACAAGCGCGGCGCGGGCGACCGCACGGGATCAGGTGAGGAAATTCTCGCCACCGGCAAGCATGTGGTGATTATCGGCGGCGGCGACACGGGCGCGGATTGTTTAGGCACGGCGCATCGCCAAAAAGCATTATCAGTGCGGCAATTGCAGATTCACCCGATGCCGCCGGAAACACGCGCCGAACACACGCCGTGGCCGTTATGGCCGGTGATGTTCCGCATGGAACCGGCGCACGAAGAAGGCGGCCATCGCGAATGGAGCGCGCTTACTACGCACTTCAGCGGCGACGAGCAGGGCAACGTTCGGAAGATTCATGGCCGGCGAGTGGGTCCCAAGCCGAAAATGGAGCCGATTCACGGCAGCGAGTTTTCAATGGATGCCGATCTGGTGTTGATTGCCATCGGGTTCTCCGGGCCGCATAAACCAGGCTTACTGGAACAACTGTCAGTGGATATGGAAACGCGCGGGACCATCAAAACCACGGACGCATACATGACTTCCAAGCCGGGTGTTTTTTCGGCAGGCGACATGCGGCGCGGACAATCCCTGGTGGTGTGGGCCATTGCCGAAGGGCGCAAAGCCGCGCATCACGTGGATCGGTTTCTAATGGGGTCGAGCAATTTACCGTGCTGAAGCACACCACAGATTACCTGCTGCTTGCACGCAAATTAACAAAAGGTGTGCCGCGCGGCGTATATCTTATGAGACGGATAACGCGAATCGCTTGAGCTCGCTCTTGTTCTGCCCACCGTGCCAAGTCGTCGAACGCGTCGGGGGTGAATTCTATGCTTCTCACAAGCTTAATTTCGCCACGGCGTCATCCAGCAGCACTCCGTTCCAGAGCTGCCGGCAATCGTTGCCGCATGGTCTCGGACTTCAGCAGGTATGCAGTTTCGCGTTCGGAAGCGATCTCTTTCCAGAGCGCGATAGGCACGATAACAGCCGTAGGCTGGCCGGCATCATTGGTCACAACTTGGATTTCGACTTCGGACACACAGTTATTTTACTGCCTAAAAATTTAGTGGCGTAGATCATTGTTCTCCGTAGCATGTTGACAAGCAAATTGTAGCGGCGTTCACCATTTAGCAATAATGCCCCGCATCAAACAAGTGGATGGGATATTTCTTGGAAACGGGCAAAACCCAACTCCCCTTACCTTTATTCCTCTTGAAAAACAACGAAAATCGTTTACTCTGAGAATAACTTTTATGAGTGGGCGATCTCTCGCGCTCCTCATCGCAGCCAGTTTTGGTTTTGCGATGTATGCTTCTTCCGATACTTCCCCGGTTGGCGAAGCAGTAGCCGCTTTCAAAGCCGGGGATTATCAGAAATCCATTCCTTTGCTTGCGTCCGCGATGAGAACCGAGCCGCAGAACGCGCTGGTCGCAGCCGATCTGTTATCTGCGTTGACTTACGAAGGCCGGGTGGACGAAGCCACTGCGCTCGACGATAAGCTGGCTGCTTCGTTTTCGCAGTCTCCTGATGCCTTAGCCGCGCGCGGCGATTTTGCCTTTTACCTGGGCGATATGGCCACAGCGGAGCAGCGCTATAAAAAAGCCTTGAAGCTTCAGGAAACCACCGCACGAGCTTATTACGGCTTGTATCACTTGTACCGCGCTGCGTCGCTGCACCATGTCGCCCGGATGGCGTTGTTACGCGCTTACGCGATTGATCCCGACGATGCGGCAATCCGGCAGGACTGGTTTGCCATTCTCACCCCGGCAAAAAAGAAGGAACTGATTGAGCAATTTTTAAAGGACCATCCGGAAAGCGAATTGGATGAAAATCTGCGCCGCGACAAGTTCAACGGAAGCGAGCTGGCCAAGGCTTTGCATGGACGGACTGCGAATGAACTGCAAGGCGGCTTGGTTCCTGCCTCGGTCCATCTGGTTTACCTGCTTTATGGACCAGGCCGTATTCGCGGCATCGGAGTTGAGCTTACCCTGAACGGCGGGAAAAAGCTGCGGCTTTTGTTAGACACCGGAGCCAGCGGAATTGTGATTAACCAGCGCGCGGCGGACCAGGTCGGGCTGGCGCACTTGGGCGAGCATGAAACCTGGGGCATCGGCGATGGCGGAATCAAAAAATCCTACATCTCCGTAGCCGACACTTGCGCAATCGGCAGCCTCACTTACAACAACTGCATTCTTCATGTGATGGAATCTACCCGCTCTATTGTCGGCGACGATGGACTGATCGGAACCGATTTTTTTTCGGCATTTCTGATTGATCTTAATTTTGTGCAAAGAAAAATGACTCTGACTCCACTGCCGGAGCGTCCGCCCAACCCGCAAGGCTACGACCGGACCATCACTCCCGGCTTCACGCCTATTTTCCGATTTGGGCATGAACTGATGATTCCTACCAAAGTAAACGGATCGCGCAGCGGTTTGTTTCTGCTCGACACCGGAGCATCCTTGTCGAACATCGACCGGGAATTTGCCGAAGAATCAATGAAAGTGCATCACGATGAATATATGAGCGTGAAAGGCCTTTCCGGCAAAGTGAAAAATGTATTCGAAGCAGATACGGCGGTGATTCAATTTGCCACTTACCGGCAGCAAAACTTGGGTATGACCGTTTTCGACTTGAACAATTCCGGAAAACACGAGCCGGTTCGAATGGCCGGAATTCTTGGCTTGCCGGTGCTGTCATTATTTCATCTGACGCTCGATTACCGCAATGGGCAGGTGAAGTTCGAATACCTGAACCACTAAGAATAAAACGCGACAATAAGCTGTTTTCCGCAACTCGCCACACGCCATCCTTATCATGTATGTATGGCGACTTCGGTAATTCCGGCAACCGACTTGTCTCTTCCCGAGCAGGTCAAGCAGCTTGAACAAGAATATCTGTTACAAAACTATGCACGTTACCCGCTGCTGCTGCATCGGGGGCGCGGCTGCTATTTGTACGATACGGAAGGCAACCGCTATCTGGACCTCATCAGCGGCATCGGCGTAAACTCGCTGGGTTACGCGCATCCGCGCATTACCAAAGTGATTCGCCAACAAGCCGGGCTGCTGATTCATACTTCGAACCTTTACTACCACGAATATCAGGGGCGTTTGGCGGAGCGACTGGCGAAGGCGAGCGGATTGCAGCGCACCTTTTTCTGCAACTCCGGAACGGAAGCGATGGAAGGCGGGCTGAAAATGATCCGGGCGCATGGCCATTCGATCAGTCCGGAAAAGTTTGAAATCGTATCGCTTGAAGGTTCTTTTCACGGGCGCACGCTGGGGTCCATTTCAGTAACCGGACAGCCGAAGTACCGGAAGGATTTTGAACCGCTGCTGCCGGGAGCGCGTTTTGTTCCCCGAAATGATCCGCAAGCGCTGGAACAAGTTGTATCCGAAAAAACCGCCGGTATTCTGCTGGAGTTCATTCAAGGAGAAGGTGGAATCTATCCGCTTTCCGAACCGTTTGTGCGCAAAGCGCGCGAGTTAGCTGACCGCTACGATGCGCTGCTGTTGTTTGATGAAATTCAATGCGGCGTGGGGCGTCCGGGAACTTATTTTGCTTATCAACTGGCCGAACCGCAGATTCTACCTGACGTTATGGTGGCGGCAAAGCCGATGGCTTGCGGATTGCCGCTGGGCGCAGTGGTGGCTAATGAGAAAGCGGCGGCGGCCATTAAGCCCGGAATGCACGGCTCCACTTACGGCGGCGGTCCGCTCGCCTGCCGGGTGGCGCTGGAATTCTTCGATATTTTAGACGAGTTGCTGCCTTTTATCAGCACGGTAGGCGGCTATTTTCGCATGAGGCTGACAGAATTAGCGCGCAAGCACTCGTTTGTGAAAGAGATTCGCGGCCAGGGATTAATGATCGGCGTGGACCTTGAATTCCCCGGCAAGCAACTGGTCATCGACGGCATGGCAGAAGGATTGTTGTTTAATTGCACGCACGACACCGTTCTACGGTTTCTGCCGCCTTACATTTTGAGCGAGCAGGATGTGGACCGCGCGATAATGGGCTTAAGTAAAGTATTCAAGAACGCCAGAACGCCGGAAGCTTAGCTGACAAAGGGCGGTTTTTTTGGACCTAAGCAGACCTGCCTGCTTCTCCTGATAATGAGAGAATGAGAGTGCTTTTGAATGCACATTCCGGATAATTTTTTGTCACCCCCGGTCTGGGCCACGCTTGACGCTGTTGCCATACCGGCAATCACGCTGATTTCCCGCCACGCCCGCACCGCCACGGATACTAGCCGTCTTCCTTTGCTCGGCGTTATGGGCGCGTTTGTGTTTGCGGCACAGATGATTAATTTTCCGGTGGGTGCCGGCACAAGCGGGCATCTGGCCGGCGGCACGCTGCTGGCCTGCACGCTGGGGCCGGAAACGGCTGTGCTGACGGTGACTTCGATCCTGGCCGTGCAAGCACTAATATTTCAAGATGGGGGAGTGCTGGCGCTCGGAGCCAACATCTTCAACATGGCCTTATGTGGTGTGTTGGCAGGCTATCTGCCTTATGCTTCCCTACGCGGCACGCGATGGAAGTACCGTTCTGTTTTTATCGGCGGCGTTCTTTCCGTAATGACTAGTGGATTACTGGCTTTAGCCGAGTTGACGCTCTCGGGCATTCGAATGCCTTCCAGCTTGGTGCTGCTTTCCTGTCTGCTGTTTCTGGCGAATGCAGTGATGGAAGGAGCAATTACCGCTACCGTGCTGCGGGCGATTGAAAAATTAAATCCTGAAGTGGCGTTAAACACGGCGGAAGCTGCTCCGAACCGTATGAGCCGGACGACCGCAGCAGTTGGGATCACATCACTGGTGCTTGGCGCAACCGGCTTATTGATTGCTTCTAACGCTCCTGACGGATTAGAACAGCTTTCTGCGCATCTCGGCCTTCGCTGGAATCCGAAACCGCTTCTGCATGCGCCGCTTGCTGATTACCATCTCCAATGGTTCAACTCAGTTTCCTTGAACCGGGCCACCGCCGGCCTGCTCGGGATGATGATTGTGTATATGATCTGCTTGTTGGGGAGCCGCCTGCTGGCGCGCGCCCGGCGTACTTATTCAGCGTAAGCGAACAGCGAATTTGCAACCCAATATTCTGGCGCAGTGGAGTTTGAAAAACAGCGTTGTTCATCGCCTGGACGCCCGAGTGAAACTGATGCTGCTTTTATCATTTATTCTTTCAATTGCGCTGCTGCGGAATCCTTTACTCATTCAATTAATGGTGGCTTTCGCCTTCCTGTTTGCGGCGGCTTTATCATGCCGCTTACCGCTGCGCCGTTTAGCTGTTCGTAGCCTTCTGATCGTGCCCTTTATCGGGCCGTTTTCAATTATTCTATTTGCCAGCGGAGATCACCAGCGAGCCTGGGCGGTTTTGTCGAAAAGCTATCTTTCCGCTTCCGCTGTTCTGCTGCTGGTGGCGACCACTCCATTTTCAAAACTGCTTTCTGCGGCTCGCTGGCTCCGCATCCCCGGTGCTCTGGTGGAGATAACGCAGTTAATTCATCGCTATTTTTTTGTTCTGGCGTCACAGGCCGCTCAGATGCGAACAGCATTCCATTCCAGAAATGGCTCTGTGGGAATGCGCGCTTTTCTGGCTTCTGCTGGCACAGTTGCTATTCTTTTTGGACGAGCCTACAACCGAGCTTTTTTTATTCATCAGGCCATGCTCGCCAGGGGTTTTAATGGAACTCTGCCGCAAGAATCCTTTGCTCCGCTTCGCTGGCTTGATCTGATGATTGTCTGCTTGGGAATCACTTTTACAGTGGTTCTTCATCTTGCTTACTGATGAAACCCCTGCTTGATGTCGCTGGTCTTTCCTATTCCTATCCCGATGGAACGACCGCTTTGCAAAACATCTCCTTTCAAATTAAAGAAGGCGAGAACGTTGCGTTGTTGGGGCCGAACGGGTCTGGCAAAACAACGCTCCTACTGCATTTGAACGGAACGCTTCTCGGGCGGGGCAGCATTTTCTTGAATGGCTTGCCAGTCACAAAAGCTGCACTAACAGAAATCCGCAGGCAGGTTGGGATTGTGTTTCAGGACCCGGACAGCCAGTTATTTATGCCGACTGTTCTGGAAGACGTGATGTTCGGTTTACTGAATCTGGGTCGCGGTCAAGCTGAAGCCAGAAGCTTGGCAGAAGAAGCTTTAGAACAAGTAGGACTTTCGGCTGATTTCGCAAACCGTCCCCCTTTTCATCTCAGTTCCGGAGAGAAAAGGCGCGTCGCGATTGCAGGCGTATTAGTGATGAAACCCGAACTGTTGATTTTGGATGAGCCGACAAGCTGGCTTGATCCGCCAGGGCAACGGGGCCTGGTGGAACTGTTGAAAAAACTACCACAATCCAAAATCATTGCTACTCATGATGCCGCGTTTGCAGTTGCGCTCACCCAGAGAGCAATTTTTCTTAAATCGGGGCGTATGATTGCTGATGGTTTAACTAACGAAGTTATTAACCAGTTTAATTGGAGAGGTTAAGCTTTTTTCCCGCCTGATTTTCGAAAAGCCGCCCATCGTTTTCTCTGCGCAACGGAAATTCGTTCGCGAGCCTCATCACTCAACTGCCGAGTAGATTGTCGCGTTTTCGATGCTGCTTTCACGTTGAAATCTGACGATTTTGGAGGACGCCCTACGCGTCGTCCAAGCAAGGACCGGATTTGAGCCATCTGCTCATCCAACTTGTTCCTTTGCAGTTCCAGACCCTGAAGGGCCGCTTCTAAAATTTCCCGATTTGCTGGTGCATTTGTTTTTGCCATGAAATTAACTGATCATTATCAATATAAATTGACTTAGTAATACCTTATTATGACTCAGCATCGCACAAGAGCGTTACCGGGCCATGATTCACTAAGTGAACATCCATGTGAGCGCCGAATATTCCGGTAGCTGTATTTACCCCGCTGGCGCGGCATTGAGACACGAAGTATTCGTAAAGAATTCGTGCTGGATCTGGCCGCGCTGCCAATTCGAAAGAAGGGCGATGCCCCTTCTGCGTGTTGCCGTACAAAGTAAATTGTGAAACGATCAATAGGCTGCCTTGCACGTCCGTGAGGTTCAGATTCATTTTGCCTTCGTTATCTTCAAATATGCGCAAATGAATAATCTTCTGCGCCAATTGTCGCGCTTGGTCCGCGGAATCCTTCTTATGTATGGCTAAGAGAACAAGCAGTCCCGTTTCTATCTCGCCGGTGGTTTGGCGATCTACCATTACTTTTGCTTGGTGAACTCTTTGTATGATTGCCCGCATAATTTAAGGTAAAAAACCAGTGTAAATTTCTTCCATGTTACGGGCTGCTTGTTCGAGCGTAAGATTTTGTTGGATGTAGTGACTGGCGGTGTGTTTGAATTGTGCTTGTAACGCAGGGTGGCTTAAAAGCAGAACAAGTTTCTGCATTAAATCATTCACATCGCCAGATCGAAATAAGAGTCCTGTTTCGCCGTGTTTCACTAATTCCGGGTTGCCGCCCACATCGGAAGCAATCACCGCGCACTGCGCAGCCATTGCTTCCATCAGCGAATTAGAAAATGCTTCGGTGGAAGAAGGCAGGACAAATATATCAATCTGACGCAGAAACGGAACAACGTCCTTCTGGGCGGGTTGAAAACAGCATTGGGCGGAAAGTCCTAAAGTTCGCGCGGTTTGGCGCAGAAAGAATTCTTCCGGCCCGCTGCCCACAATCAAAACTTGCAGATTCGGATTAGCCTTGCACAACGGTGCGGCTGCCTGCAAAAGCAAATGAATGTTTTTTTCCGGGCGCAGCACGGAAAGGCAGCCGATCACTTGCTGGGAAGCTTTTTGCTGCTGCGCTCGAATCGCCAGTCCATTTTCTTGAAAGCGAGGCCAGTCGATGCCGTTGTAACAAAGATGTACTTTGCGCATTGGCACTTCCTCCTCGTGAACGAGGTGGTGCTGCATGGCGCGGCAGTTCACCACAATGCCGTCCACCAGCAGATCCGTCATGCGCACCAGATGACGGTAAAAACCCGGAATCAGATTGCGATGTCCTCGTTGACTGGAAAGCACCACTGGAACTCCGCAGGCCCGTGCAATGGGAACAGCGAAGCAGGTCAGCGGATAATCGAAAGCGTGTACAATCTGGATAGCCTGTTCCTGCAGATAACGGCCAAACTCAGCCGCCTTCTGCACCAAGTCAGGCGTTCGAAACGAGCGAACATCAATTTGCAGGCAGGGTACGCCGGCTTTCTTCAACTCTTCCGAGCGGATGCCTGCCCGGAAAAAACCCACCTGCGGAGCAAATCGCCGCCTATCCAGTTTTTTCGCAATTTCGGTAAGCTGGCGTTCGCTGCCGCCTGCGCCCAACTCACGGGCCAATAACAGCACGCGGATGGGACTAGGAGTCATTCGGAATTTCAGTCACTTTCCAAAGGGTGCGCGCTGGAACAACAAACACCAGCAGCCCTTTCAGCGTAGCCGCCATCAGCACAACAAACGTTCTGGCCGGCGAAGAAAGTTTTTTGAGGGATGTTTTCTGCGGAATATAAGGATCAAAAACCGCCAGCAGATAAAAGAATAATTGAAAAACAAGAAAGATAATCTTCGGAAGAAATGTTAATCGGAGACTGGAGAATAACACAGCCAGTAATAACCAGGGCAGCAGCAAGCGGCCCACCTTATAAGAAAGAAAATGCCAGAACAAGCGGTTGGAAAATGTGAGCAGGCGCGGCATGCGGAATAAAATCTGATAATTGCCTCCTAGCGTTCTTACTTTGCGCCCGAACTCGCGTTGACGAGTCATAGGATAATCGTAAGCCAGAGCGCGAGGCTCAACGATCAAACGATGATTCTGAAAGAAGATGCTCATCGGCAGATACATGTCGTCGAGCAGAATATCTTCCGGTATAGGCGTAAATAAGGATCTTCGCAGCGCGTACAAAGGACCGGTCGCGCCAAAGATAGAATCGAGCAAACTCAGATTGCGGCGAATCCAACTTTCATACCTCCAGTAAAGGCCCACATCGGCTTCGCCCTGCGTTGCGCCTTGCCGAAGAATCAGCTCTCCGCTGACTACGCCGACATGAGGATCGTGAAAAGCCTTAATCAGGAACTGAATGCTTTCCCGGTGCAAATCCTGTCGAACATCAGTGAAAACCAGGATTTCGCCTTTAACGCGAGTAACTGCCGCATTCAAAGCTGCTGCTTTGCCGGCATGGGGAATGGAAAGCAGTTGAACACCGTCAGCAGCATACTCGCAGGCAATCTGCCGGGTGCCGTCAGTCGATCCATCAGAAACAACCATCACTTCGAGCAGATGTTTTGGATAATCAACAGCCTGGATGGATTGGAGTTTGCGCCGGAGAAACTGTTCACCATTATGAACAGGAATCACAATGGAAACGGTTTTCTGCTCCCCTCCGGCTTGCATAGGACGACCATGCCGGCTAGCCAGAAAGCTCAACAGGACCGGATATCCAAACAGGATATAGAACAAGAGTCCTGCGCAGAGCAGAAACAAAATCATGAAATTGGTATTATTTTGATGATATCTCGATCAAACTGTGCAAGCTGAAAGCCGCGCTCCAGGTGGATGTTAAATTAGGTCGATTTCGGGTAATCGTAGATTTACAGATCGGCATCAACTGGGAAATTTTCTCCCAGGCTTTTCAGCTTTGCCGTTAAGGTAGTCCGCTTCAATTTCAAAATATCAGCAGCAATCTTTTTGTTTCCCTTGGTGCGGCGCAAAGCCTGTTCCAGTAAGTCAAGTTCGATGCGCGCAATAACGGCTTCAAAATCCAGACCGCATTCCGGCAGTTTCACTAAGTTGTCTTCTGTTAATTCAATAGGCGCTTCAACCGGTTCTTCCCGCAGCGGAAAGTCGGCAGGATGTAGTTCTGGACGATCCGCAGACAGAATTACGGCTACTTCCAACACATTTTGCAGTTCACGTATATTCCCCGGCCACGGATGATCCATCAACATACGCATCGCTTCGGAACTGACTCGCTTGGGGCAGAATCCTTCTCGCGCGGTGATTTTCGCCAGAAAATGTTCAACCAGTTCGGGAATATCCGAGCTTCGCTCACGTAGCGGCGGCACGTGCAGCGGAACAACATGCAGCCGATAATAAAGATCCTCGCGAAATCTACCCTGCTTTACCCGGCTGAGCAGATTCTGATTTGTGGCCGCCAGGACGCGCACATCTAGCTTCACTGTTTCCGCCGAACCGACTCTTTGCAGTTCCCGCTCCTGAAGAAAACGCAGCAGCTTGGCCTGAAGATCAACCGCCATTTCGCCGATTTCATCTAAAAATAGCGTTCCGCCGTCCGCTTGTTCAAAGCGCCCGACACGGGCCGTTATGCTTCCAGGAAACGCACCGGCTACACTGCCGAACAGTTCCGCTTCCAGCAAATCTTTTGGTATGGCCGCGCAATTAACGGCAATCCAAGGTTTTTCCGCTCGCGGGCTGGCGTTGTGGATGGCCTGCGCAATCACTTCTTTGCCGGTTCCTGTTTCTCCGCTAATGAGAACCGTAGTCCGGCGGGCCGCGATTTTTTCAATCAAATCAATAATTTGTAAAAGGGGGACGCTGGAACCGATAATGGTGCGCCGCCACTGAGGAACATCGGGCGAATCTACGGTTTCTAGTTCATCAGTTGTCTCGACCTGCATACGCATCCCCACATTGAATTCATCGGCTAAGCGCGGGAAAGTCTTAATTTTTCCTGCCGGTTTGGTAATTTGGGGTCAATGCCGATGGATGTGGATGTGTGCGTGATCGGGGCCGGAGTGGCCGGGCTGTCGGCAGCCGGAATGCTCGCAGCACAGAACTTAACTTCGGTGATTCTGGAAGCCCGGAACCGAACTGGCGGACGGGTGCTGACCGAATTCAACAGCGCGCATCCCGATCTTCCCATCGAATTGGGCGCGGAATTTATTCATGGGCAGCATCCGAGCCTCTACCGGTTTGCGGAAGAGAACGGGCTCGGCTTCTCTGAAGTCAACGGCACAACGTACCGCGATTCAGGCAATGGTCTTCAGCCCGCTGCTGATAGTGACGAGGATGACAACGGCATTGAGCACACGCTAACCTCGCCCGAACTGGCGAAGAACGACCAGCCGTTTCAGAATTATCTGGCGCGTTTATCAATCACTGACAGCGCCAAGAACTGGCTCACTTCTTACGTCGAAGGTTTCAATGCAGCCGACGCGCGCCGCATCAGCACGCAGGCGCTGCTGCATCAACAACACGCCGAAGACCAGATCGATGGCGGAAGGGCATGGCGGTTTAACAACGGCTACCAGGCTTTTGTCAAACTGCTCGAAAACCGGCTTACTCCAAAAACTCAGGTGTGCCTCCAGACTACTGCCAAACGCATTACCTGGAAAGCCGGACAAGCGCGGATTGAAGCAATCACGCCGGAGCAAAAAGCCTTGTTCATCCACGCCAAAGCCGTTGTTGTCACCGTGCCGCTCGGGGTGTTGAAAAATAAAAATCCTTTCTCGGCCATTTCGTTCCACCCTGAGCCCATTTTATTGAAACCTCTCCACTTGTTGGAAATGGGAACCGCAGTTCGCTTGAACCTGGTTTTTCGAGAGCCGGTATGGGAATCTGCTGCGCCGAATGGCGGTTTCCTGTTGTCAAGCGAAAAACACTTTCCGGTTTGGTGGCCTCGTTATTCGCCGTCCGGCTGTTTACTGACCGCTTGGAGCGGCGGACCCAGAGCAGGGGCGCTGCCGGTTCAATCGCCGGAAGAATTATTGTCGCTTGCGCTGCAAACTTTGTCGCGTCTCCTTAAGAAAGAAGAATCCGATCTGCGTTCAAAACTGGAATTGGCGCATTACCACGATTGGCATTCCGATCCGTTCAGCCTTGGCGCTTACAGTTACGTAGGCGCGGGCGGGTTTGCTTTTTCGCAGCAGATTGCAGCGCCGGTGGAAAACACAATCTGGTTTGCCGGTGAAGCCGTTTCACCTCCAGGCTATTGGGGTACTGTGCATGGCGCAACCGAAAGCGGACGGAAAGCCGCCGAAGCAGTGGGACGCGCACTCGCCGGACTCGGTTAAACCGCCCATCCAACTGCGCATTGAAAATAACGCCACGCCCTATACTCAAAGAAAACAATTTATGTCGCAGTTGACGAACAAATATAGTTCCCGTATTACGCAGCCTCCTTCGCAGGGCGCTTCCCAAGCCATGCTTTACGCCACTGGCCTGCGCGAAGCCGATATGGATAAGCCGCAGGTGGGCATCAGCAGCGTGTGGTTCGAGGGGAATCCCTGCAACATGCATCTGCTGACTCTGGCCGACAAAGTAAAAGAAGGCATCACGGCGGCTGGTTTGGTAGGGATGCGCTTCAACACTGTGGGCGTTAGCGATGCCATCTCGATGGGCACCGATGGAATGAGCTTTTCGCTGCAATCCCGCGATCTGATCGCCGATTCCATTGAAACCCTGATGTCGGCGCAGTGGTACGACGCAAATATTTCCCTGCCCGGCTGCGATAAGAACATGCCGGGCTGCCTGATCGCTATGGGACGCTTGAATCGTCCCTCGCTGATGGTCTACGGCGGCACCATCCGCGCTGGCTCCTATCAGGATAAAAAGCTCGACATTGTTTCCGCTTTTCAGGTTTATGGCGAAGCCATCGAGGGCAAAATCTCCGAGCAGGATCGCCAGGGAGTGATTCGCCATGCCTGCCCCGGAGCAGGTGCTTGCGGTGGCATGTACACCGCAAATACAATGGCTTCCGCGATTGAGGCTTTAGGCATGTCGCTGCCTTACAGTGCCTCCATTCCGGCGGAAGATCCACTCAAGCTCGACGAATGTTTTCGTGCGGGAGCAGCCATCAAAATCCTGCTTGAACTGGACCTGAAGCCGCGCGACATCATGACCCGCGAAGCATTTGAAAATGCGATGGTGCTGGTCATGGCTTTAGGCGGCTCCACCAATGCTGTGCTGCATTTAATTGCAATGGCTCGCGCGGTGAATGTGCCATTAACGATCGAAGATTTTCAAAACACCAGCAACCGTGTTCCCCTGCTGGCCGATTTCAAGCCGAGCGGAAAATATGTGATGGAAGATTTGCAAGGCGTTGGCGGTATTCCCGCTGTGATGAAAATGCTTTGGCAGGAAGGCTTCATTAACGGCGACTGCCGAACCGTAACCGGCAAAACCGTGCGCGAAAATCTGGAAGCTGTGCCAGGGCTAAAAAACGGGCAGCAGATTGTTCATTCCTTGTCGAACCCCATCAAATCCTCCGGCCACATCCAAATTTTAAAAGGCAATCTCGCTCCTGAAGGCGCAGTCGCCAAAATTACCGGCAAAGAAGGTTTGCGCTTTTCCGGTCCTGCGAAAGTATACGACTCCGAAGAAGACATGCTTCATGCGGTAGAGCGCAAGGAGATTCAGAAAGGCGATGTAATCGTAATTCGCTACGAAGGGCCGAAAGGCGGACCCGGTATGCCGGAAATGCTGACTCCTACCTCCGTCATCATGGGCGCTGGTTTAGGCAAAGACGTGGCGCTGATCACGGACGGACGCTTTTCCGGCGGCTCGCACGGTTTCATCGTCGGGCATACAACGCCCGAAGCGCAGGAAGGCGGTCCGATTGCCTTGGTGCGCAACGGAGACCGAATCACCATCGACGCTGAAGAAAACGAACTGTCCGTCAACTTGACGGAACAGGAACTCGCGTCGCGTCGCGCCAACTGGACCATGCCGCCGTATAAAGCGGAGCGAGGTACGCTGGCAAAATACATTCGGCTGGTAAAAAACGCCAGCTTGGGCTGCGTCACCGATGAGTAAACCTGCTTAAAATCCCAGACACTAAATTCCGCTGCTCCAAAATGTTACGATTCCGCGTCTAGCGCAAGAGGAGAATAAACACTTGTCCCAATCAAAAAGCAACCTAGTATGGTGGTGCGCCGGTTTCATGGCCTGTGTGGCAGGTGTGCTGGTTTGGAGTGCCCGTTCATCAGCAACAAAGGCTTTGCGCGAAGCTCAGGAAAATGCTAATCATCCGCCCGTAGAAGAACTGGCATCAGAGCTTCAGGAAGCTTGGAGCGGCTACCACAACCCATAACGGCGGATTTGCTTATTTAAAGATTCGCATTCTTTTTGGCGGCGAGCGCGGCTGCGGCCTCGTCGCCTGCCATTTTCACTAAAGCACCCATCTTCGGGGACGCGGGTACGATATCCGGCTTAATTCCATGTTCTTCTAAAGTTGCATTCATCACCGGGCCAACAGAAGCAATCACTGTTTTGCTTCGCAGCGCGTTTAATACCTGGCTAGTCAATTTTTGCTCGGCGGCTACCGAAAGCAGATGATCCAACTGAATGCTCGATGTAAATAACACCACATCCGCTTCACCTGTGGCCAATCGTTGAACTGCTTGCCTCAAAGGCTCTACATTCTCCGGCAGTTCCCATTTGTACAACGCAAAAGTTTCCGCTTCAATGTTTAACCGGTGTAGAGCTTCCACGAACTCCTGGTTCGGTCGCCCGTATTCCTGAATCGCCAAGCGCCGCTCCGGTCTTGTCTTTAATGCTTCTATCACTTCACGCCAAGTGTTCGGTTCAGGAATGGTGATGTCGGGGATTATCCCCCACGAGCGCAACAGCGACGAAGGCTTCGGCCCACGCGCGAGTAGCTTCACCTTCCGTAAAGCCGCTTCGGCGCGCTCCACCGGAAAACGGCTCGCCACCGCATCGCGCCAAAAACCAAGCCCCACTCCGGTCATTAACACCAACATCTCGAACCGGCCCGCTTCCAGATCTTCCAACAGCCTGAACACATCGGTTTGGTCATCCAAAGCCCGCTCACGAACAGAAGGAGCCACAAACGCTTCGCCGCCCTGCTTGCGAATCAACAGTTCAATCTCGTTGGCTCTCCGGCTTTCCAGGCTAAGAACTCGCAGACCGTCGAATGGCATGATTTCATTTTGACAGGCGTAGGGTGTGGAGAACATGAAAGGCATAATAATGCGAATGCATCGAGCGTGTTGCTGGGCATATTATGTAATCCGATACTCTTGAGAGAGTACGTGATGAGTGATATTGCCGGTTCAATCAGAAACCTAAATCCTACCGGCGGAACCATGACCCCTGTTAACTGCGCGATTGCAACTGATGCAACTTTGGCCGGCAGACCAGCTTCTGCTTTGCCCGGCGATACAACCTTGATTGGCGAACTGGAGCGGCACTTCGGCAGACAATTTGTGAAAATGCCAGATAAGCAAGCAATCATTTTTTGCGGATCTGGTGGTTGTGGACAAGCATACAATAGAAACCGATTTCGGGTGGGTGTTCTTCTGGAATTCAAGAAAATATCTGGAAACGGGCGAATTTCAGTATGCTTTGGCAGGGAATGCGCCTTTGATCGTTAACCGGCGGGATGGAGCGATTCACGAGACTTCAACGGCTGCACCAATTGAGGAGAGTATTAACCATTACCGGAGAACCCGTGCTTTGGCCTAATGAACCAAAGTGCATTAGGGTTAAGTGCGCGTTTGGATCGAAATTGGGACGAAGCGTCCGTTGCAACGAGCACTTCTGCACTCGTGCCGGTTCAGGTGCCTTTTCCAAAACTATCTGGATCATCAAGCGAAACGGCACTGCTTTCCCTGAATAGCAATATCAAGCTTGCTTTATTATGCTCAAACCATGCAGATCACCATTGAACTTCCAGACCAGTTAGCTCAACATCCCAATCCGGTCCGCGAAGCATGGAAGCTTTCGCCATCGAAGGATACCGCTCCGGTGCTCTTTCTGCTTACCAGATCCGTTTGCTTCTTAGTTTTAGACCCGCTACGAATTGGATGGGTTTTTGAAGAATCATGACGTTTGGGTACATGCTTACAGCGTGGAAGATCTGGAAAAAGATGCAGCAGGATTTGAACAACAGGCATGATTATTGTTGCTGATATGTCGCCATTAAACTATCTCGTGCCGATTGACCCCGAAGTTACCACCCTCTAACTTCGTTCATCTCCGATATTGCCGGAACCCAGTTGAGACTTTTTACATGCAGAAATTTAGGAATGGAAGTATATAAAAGCTAGGGACTATCAGCTTAACAGCTTGTCTTGACAAACAACCTTAATCACACTGGGCTCTGCGTCTGCCCCAAAAAGAAGCCGTCAGCCACGCCCTTAGCAAAGTTAAAAAACAACTTTTGATAAATTATCTCAAACAGAACAGTTACAGCGTTGGCGACACAAGAATTTACCTGTCCGAGATCCTAGAACGCGTCGAGCAAACCGGCGAAGAAGTCGTGCTCACCCGTCGAGGCAAGCCGGTCGCCAGAGTAGTTTCAGACCGGTTCGAAAGCGGGACGAAACAACTCGGGTCTGCTCGCGGTTGAATCAAACAACTGTCCGAATGGGATAAGCCGATCACGTTCAGTAGTTGAACGGAAAGCGTCCACCAAACAGGCCGAGTCGGTTGCTTTTCTTGATTTGCTGCGTGGAACGCAAATTGCCAGTCATACTTGGAAGAGAATCAAATGCCGCCATCAGTATCTACTCTGGGTACGCGAGAGCCGGAAGATAGCAAGCTTCCAAAGGAATCAAGGCCGAAGGCGCACGGCTCCTCACGACTGCCGGAGTTGGACGCGCTTCGGGGCCTTCTACTGATTTTAATGACTCTCACGCATCTTCCGACACACGCCAGCAACTACGCAAACCAGCCGCTCGGATTCGTTTCGGCAGCCGAAGGATTCATTTTTCTATCGGCTCTGCTTACCGGCCGCGTCTTCGGACGGAGCGCGAAGGACTCGGGCTGGCCGGTAGTTTTTAAACGCTTGTGGATGCGGGCGCTTCAATTGTATGGCTATCATCTTTTTCTGCTCGCTGTGGCGTTTACTGCCGTAGCCAGTGTTGCAGTTCATACGAAACGGCCTGCCCTGCAAGGACTCCTGGACTTCTATCTGGCGCACCGAACGTTAGCCATTGGCGCTTCTGTTCTATTGATCTACCGTCCGCCGCTGCTTGACATCTTGCCGATGTACATTATCTTCCTGCTGGAAACGCCGCTGGCGTTGTACGTGGGGCAGCGATGGAGCTGGAAGCCGATTCTGGTTCCGAGCGCTTTGATCTGGCTTCTGGCGCAATTTGGTTTGCGCGCCGCGCTGCATGCGCACACAGTGCGTATCACCGGACTGCCAATCCCATTAAATGAAATGGGCGCTTTTGATTTGCTGGCATGGCAGTTTTTGTGGGCTGTTGGATTATGGATCGGCGCGGGCGGCTTTCACCCTTTTATGAATTTCATCACATCGAAAAGGGTAGCCGGATGGGTGACGGTGTTAGCTTGCCTTTTCTTCCTGCTTCGTCACGCGGTTCCGCCCAGTCAACTTGATGCTGCTCCCTGGTCCATGCTTTTGAATAAATGGTCTCTGGGAGCGCTGCGGCTTTCCAACTTCGCTGTTTTAGCCCTTCTCTTCACAATAAGCCGTTCCTGGTTGACGCGTTGGATCGCGATTCCTCCTTTACTTTCGCTTGGGAAAGCTTCACTGGAAGTGTTTTGTGCTCAGCTATTATTTTGTTTCGGGGCGCTTTCCCTGGCCGGCGACGGTGCCGGTTTGTCTCCCACAAAACAGTGCGGCCTTATTGCCGTCGCCCTAGTAGGTCTTTACCTCGTCGCTCAGTTTTGTGAGTGGCGTAAACGGCCCGTTGTTCCTACGCCGGTATTTCAAACGTAAAAGCACATTTACCAAGTGTCCGGTTTCGGAGCAGAGATGATTCGCTTTCGGACCAACACTCTCCAGAGAATGCTGGTGAAGAGAGCTGTTGTCAATAATTACTGAGAGGCAAAAGATCCGATGGTGAGATGCTTATGAACAGAATCACCATTCGCCTTTATTCTCTTTTGTGGGCGCGTTGTGGAATATCAGCTATGCACAAGGAACCCCACGCCGCACCCAACTGCCCCTCTACTTCCTGACCTGCCCACAATTTCTCGGCTATTCAACGTCGGGATATCTCGTATCGCGAGATTCTTCGGCTTTCTGTTTCGTTGATAAAGGCTAGAAAAGATCGGCCTACAATCTGGCTACCTCTTATGCTCATGTGGTGGCTGTCAACATAATACGAGAAGTTATTTTGAACCGGGATGCAATCTCCCGCCCCGCAGACAATAGAAAGCGGATCAAATATCCCCACCATAGGCCATTTCTCAGCTAACCCGGAGACGATATTCCTGAGTCCAGACTGCCTTACGCTAATTGCCTTCCGCGACACAACACAATGACCGCTGGCAGCCGCCCCACCAAACGCTGCTTTCCGTATGCAGTCTCTCGGAAAAAAAGGCAACTCCGGTACGTCGATCATCAGGTAAACCGACTTGTGCTGCCCAAGAGCAACTTCAATCATGTTAGAAAGACCAAGGCTCAAAGCCTGTTGTTTTGATCTGGGGCGATCACTCTCGATTTTTATCGTTTGTGGCCCGAAGCCGCCTTCGACGTGGTCCGCCGCGACGGCGCTGTTCTCTGCATAATAACCGAAGAACGCGAGTACTACGATCGATGGTGAAGACGGCCCGCGCAAATATTTCTCGATCTGCGACATCTTGTCCGAACAATTAGGTCGATCCGGACCAACGGTATTTTCAATTGCAACTCCCAGCACGGGAGCACAAGAAGTATTGCCTAAAACCAGCCAATTTCGTTTCGGATCATCCAAAGCCAGCCCTGCAAACACATTTTCGGCATGGCTATCGCCAATCACAACTGCATTGACTTGACCGGGCCTAGATTGTTTGCACACGTTAAGACCCGCATGAGGAACTTCACACCCAACACCCTGAAAATACGAACTGACATCCTGAGTAGCCGCCAACAAGTTCCTATACCTGGGTCTAAAGACAGCGCCTCCTGTTACAAAAACTAACGCTGCACAAAGCGATACGGTAGCGAGAGCCCAAACCAAGTCCGGGGCTGCCTGCGGATTGCGACTACGCCGAAGCCCTGCTTCGACGTACCTCCATGTAAGCCACGCCAACAAAAAACTAATAGCGACGAGCGTTAATTTTAAAGTTGCAGTCGGTCGCAGCAGGATTGTCGCGAATGACAGAATCGGCCAATGCCAAAGGTAAAGAGGATAACTGATCAGCCCAACCAGCACGAACGGACGGGACGAGAGAACTCGCCGGTTAATCCAAGTGCTTCCCCCAGCCACGATAAGAAGTGCCGCACCGAACGTTGGGAATAAACCTCGCCAGCTAGGATATGGGGTCGCTCCATCGATCAAGAAAGCCGAACCCACTATGAGAATGAGTCCTACGGCAGCGTAAGCGCTGCTGAGGCTGGTGCTATGTTCTGAGTAGCCCGACCGGGTGAACTGGAGCGCGGCGTAACCGAGCAGCAGTTCCCATAGCCTCGTAAGCGGCAAATAGAAAACGGCGCTACTATGTCCCGGCGCAAGAACAACATTCGCTGTGAAAGAAATCAATATGAGAGCGGCCAAAAACTGCATCCCCCACCGCTTCCGATGAATGAACAGAAGGCAGCATGGCCAGAACAGGTAGAACTGCTCCTCCACCCCAAGCGACCAGAGATGCAGCAGTGGTTTGCGTGCCGCAGCAACGTCAAAGTACCCGGCCTCCTTCCAGAACTCGATGTTTGAGGCAAACACCGCAGCCGCCAAAACATGCTTTCCGAGCTGTCGGTACTCATCGGGCAACAACACAATCCAGCCCACCAGTAAACATGCGAGAAGCACAACGGCCAGCGCCGGAAATATTCTTTTAATGCGTTTCTCGTAAAACCGCTTGAAGGTAAAACTGCCGGTTTCAATCTCGTCAACAATGATTCTCGAAATGAGAAACCCCGATATGACGAAGAATACATCTACGCCGATGAACCCGCCGGGGACAGCTTTAGGGAACGCATGGAAGATCACCACTGCGATCACAGCAATGGCGCGCAGTCCGTCAATGTCAGACCGGTAATTGGACATGAATCGTGTTCGAGCCCTTCATGGAAAATTCAGGAACGGAGGCACATTAAATCCGAGAATTCACACCGGAATAAATTTTCATTACCCGAAGAAGCATTTTATGATCTTTCGTTTCCTTTAACCCGCCCCAACATCTGTAAGTTGTGCGCAGTTTTTTATTTTTTTCCTATTAGTTATCCGGCTTGCTCGAACAATTACAGTTCTGGCTGGACCACATTCTGGAGCAAACGCACAGGATAAAACCGGTCACTACGCCCGAGCCATAACCCAGCAGTATTTAGTTCTAGGCCAATTGCGTGAAAGGGAAGAAAAGTACTAGTTCTGAAATCGAAGCAGGCAAGAGCCGTTCCGCCCTGAACGCGACCTGCCACGGACTTTTAGGCCGAGTGGAGTGGACCCTCAAAGTGAGACAGGAAAATTAGGGACAGTTCGCTTTGGTGACCTGCCCCGGAAAATAAAACAGCCGACAAGCTGAGAGCCAGTGTTCGTCTGACATTCTCCTTTTCGCGCGGTACCGCGCAGTGCACTACAAATGTCAGATCAAGTCGAGACTACTACAAATGAGCTGGTTTTGATACGGTTCTGATACGTTTTGAGGCTGAGAACGGTTTTCGGAATGGATGCTGAAAGCGGAAGTGGTCTAGAATGAAGAGACCAACAAATGTCGGGGCGTAGCGCAGCCTGGTAGCGCACCTGCCTTGGGCGCAGGGGGTCGTGTGTTCGAATCACACCGCCCCGACCATTGGATTTTCGTTAACTTAGCACTTATTGTTTTTGCGTTCTACTTGTTTCAAGTGCCAAAACCATCGCCCTCTTTTCCTGGATAACTGCGGAACCTATGTTAAAACCCTAGAACATCGTCACGCGTCAAAAGACTTCACCGGCGGGATAACGGCGGCGAACAGGTATCTGTCGCGATACTTTCTTGCGATCCAAAAGCTCCTCTGCGCGGAATGGATGTGACGGCACTATAACTCAGCCTGTTTCCGCGATCCAAGCCGATGCGCTTTTCGGCCCTGCTTATGATATTGGTGAGTGAATAGCGCTGATTTCAGTTAGAAGGCGGTCAATAACGGGGCAGATTTGAGAATCTGTTGCCACTTGCTCAGGGGTCATTGTTCTGCTTGGCAGATCAATTGTTACTTCAAGTTCGTGGAAAAGCGTTGCATTCATGGTCAATAACACTTCCCGCAGCGCGGCTTGCGCAAACACGCCCCGAGACGACGCGTTCACCAGCACCACCGGTTTTTCCGAAAACTCGCCCGTTCCCACTACCCAATCGAGAGCGTTCTTCAACACGCCCGGTATGCCGTGCGCGTACTCAGGGGTGGAAAACAAAACAATCGCGGAGTCCCGTACCGCGTTTCTGAAACTGCTGACAGCAGGAAGTTCTCCGGTTGCTTCCAGATCTGGATTGAAAGGAGGAATTCGGGCTAGTTCCTCGTAAACTGCAATCCCGATCTGGGGCGGCGCTAACAACTGTATTGCTCGAAGCAGAGTTGTGTTGGTTGATTGAGAACGAAGACTCCCGGAAATAGCCAGAACTCGCATGAGAACTGTCTGATGTTTGTCGCTTCTTTCGGGATTCGGCTGCGAAGAAATTACAATCCTGAAATGAATTAATAATCAAGCAGTTCTAAACTGCGGATAAGCTTTCGTGAACCGCTGCCGCTTCAATAACACGCGCCAGTTCAGCTTGCGAAACGGGCTTTGTGATGTAATCGTCCATTCCTGCGGCCAGAATGCGCTCGCGGTCGCCGTAAAGGGCGTGAGCGGTCATAGCCACTATGGTCTGCCGGTGCTCCAATCCAGCTATTTGTTCTTTGCGCCGGATGTGGGCAACAGCTTCCAAGCCATCCATAACAGGCATCTGCACATCCATAAAAACTAAATCAAATGCGGATTGCTCCAATAATTGCAGGGCAATACTGCCGTTCTCTGCCAGCACAACCGAGTGGCCCAAGCGTTCAATCATTTTACGCGCCACTACTTGATTCACTTTGTTGTCTTCAACCAACAGAATACGGCGGTGCTGAATTCTGCCAGTTTCATTCGATAGAGAGGGAGAACATACTTTCTCCGCCAGCTTTGTAAGTGAGTTGTTACCGGAAGAAATCTGCTCCAGTAAAGCAAACAGATCGCTGTGCTTAACAGGCCGAATCATGACATAGCCAGCCGGAATGCGGTTTCGATCGGGAGAATGCGCCACAGCATTCCGCAAGGTGATCAGCTTGCGCGCAAACGCTTCCTGTTCAGGCAACAAGGCAATCTGCAAAGCGGAATAATCGTCAACGCTCGATTCATTCACAATAACCGCATCAGGAACTGCGCCGGATTTGACCAGATAAGACCAGGCCTGCTGAAACGTTTGGCAGAGTTTGGGCGCGTGTCCCCATTGTGTTAACAGTTGAGCCATAATAGCGGCGTGCTTGGCGTAACCATCAACTAACAGAATTTGTAAGCTTCTAGCAGCCATAACAGCCGGTGTTTCGGAGGCTGGAACTCGATTGAAGCGCGCATTGAAGAAAATCTTTGTTCCCTGTCCAGGTTCGCTTTCCAATCCGATATTTCCGCCCATCATCCCCACCAGTTTTGAACAGATAGTCAAGCCAAGCCCGGTGCCGCCGTACTGCCGGGTAGTGCTGCTGTCGGCTTGCGTAAATGGTTTGAATACGTCTTTTTGCTGAGATTTTTCAATTCCGATGCCGGTATCTTCAACAATAAACCGAAGCGCAAGCGCATGATCATCACCTTCAACTGGCGCCAACAGAACACTGAGCGCAACATGGCCCTTATGCGTGAATTTGATGGAGTTGCCCACCAGGTTGAGAAGCACTTGACGCAAGCGTCCGGAATCGCCGATGATTTCCGCTGGAACACAAGCTTCCACTTCGAACATCAATTCCAGCTTTTTCTCATGAGCCTTGGCGGCGAGCGTACGCAGGCAATCAGCAATACAGTCGCGCACGTTAAACGGCTCTTCCGCAAGGGTGAGCTTGCCAACGTCCATTTTGGAAAAGTCCAATACGTCATTGATAATGTCAAGCAGGCTTTCCCCCGATTTCACTACTGTCCGGAGGCATTCGGCGCGTTCTTCTTCACTTTGCGCATGGAGCGCCAGTCCAGCCATGCCGATCACACCATTCATCGGCGTTCGAATCTCATGGCTCATGTTGGCTAAAAACTCGCCTTTCGCGCGGTTGGCGGCTTCGGCCAGTTCCTTCGATTCGCGCAGTTCAGCGGTGCGTTCCGCCACTCGCTGCTCCAGTTCTTCATTTAATTTGCGGACCTGGTATTCAGCTTCTTTTCGCGCCGTGGCGTCACGGGCGTTTACCACAATTCCGCGTACGGCTTCATCGTCCAGGCGATTGCTGGCGCTGCCTTCCAAAATCAGAGTCGACCCGTCATTTGATTGGATCCGAAATTCAAAACTGGGCAGAACAGACCATTCCAGCGCGTTTCCAGAAAACATTGCCAGCACGTCGGGATGGTCGGAATGGATGTAGTCAGCGGCGGGACGCCCGACCAAGTTCGCCGGCGCTTGCCCCAAAAGGCTTTCCACAGCGGGGCTAATATAACGAAACCGGCCCGCGTGATCGAACACCATGATCAGATCAGCCGCATTTTCAATTAAGGATCGAAAGTGCGCTTCGCTACGCGCAAGCGCTTGGTACAACTCCGAAAGGCGCACGGCCATATCGTTAAAAGCGCGTCCTACGTCTGAAAGCTCGTCGTTGCTTTCAATATTGACGCGCTGCGAAAAATCTCCCTGCGCCAGCGCCCGCGAGCCAAACTGGAGCTTACGCAAAGGCTTGGTGATTTGCCCTGTAAAGCGGATGGCCAGAATAATCCCTAAAACAACCGTAAAGATTAGAAAAATAATCAGGATCAGAGCCGCCCGAAAACGGGCTTTTCCCATTTTGGCCACGGCTTTGGCGCGGGACGCCAGAATCTCCTCGTCCATTCCATGCACAACACTGATCATGCCCTGGCTTTCACGCTGAGTTTGCACAGCCACGCGCAACTGCACAGCCTGCCAATCGCCGGTTTCCGCTAATTCAATCAGTGACGCGATGTGGTCCAGCAGAGAATGGCGAACCGCGGCCAGAAGATAAACAAATTCCGAGTCGCGCCCTTCCGCATTACTCGATTTCGAAAAGTTTTCCTCGGCAGCCGCGATATGGCTGGCCACGGTTTCATTCAGAGCCTTTGCCCGTTGAATGAAAGTCCCAATATTCTGAGATTCGAGAGCTTGTTGCAGCTCCTGATGATAAGTGGCAATGTCGTTGCTGACCCGCAGCACAGCGAGGGCCTGCTGATTGATGCGATCAATTCGATCGCCTTCGCGGCGCAGAGTTTCAAATTGGTAGACGCATGAAGCTGCGCCAAGCACCACCACGGCAAGAATGCCGGCAAAAGACAATGCAAGCTGCCGCCGAATTCCGTTTTTCAGCAGTTTACCGGGTGAATGCGCGCGGATGTCAACATTCATTTTGCAGATCTACATCACAATCACACTATCGGCATTTTCGCTGCTTGTATTTAGATGAAATAAATTTATGTCTGCTGAGATTCAGTGAATGAGATGCACACTTTATCTCTAACCTGTCCATGAGCGGTATTCCTCAAAAGATGCGTTGGAAATTCAGTTTTCTGTTTATTTCCGCACTGCTTGTTGTTTCCTGCGGAAAAAACAGAACGGAAGCAAAGCCTGCCGCCAGTCCGGTGGAGCTCACAATGGTTGATTTCGCGTCGGGCATTTATTCAGTGATGCAGAAGAAGCTGGAAAGTGATTTCACGCGTGAGACCGGCATCAAAGTCAAAACTATCGTCGGAAATGAATCGGCCGCCAGCTTATTTTCCGAACAGATGGAATGGCTCAGGGCAGGTTCCCGTATTCCCGATGTTTGTTACCTGGATAATGTTTGGGCCGGCAGTTTAAACCCATATCTGCTCGATCTGACGCCCTATGTCACCCCGGAACAGCGCGCCGAAATTATTCCCCAGGTGCTGCAAGCGTACTTGGTTGGTAATCGGCTGGTTGCGCTGCCCAAGCAAGTAGATTTTCCTTTGTTGTATTACCGAACCGATCTTCTTAAGAAGTACCGGTTTCACGGTCCGCCGAAAACCTGGGACGAATTGGAACGGATGGCTTCCATCATTCAAAACGGCGAACGAAGAGAAGGCAACAAAAACTTCTGGGGTTATGTTTGGGAAGGGGCAGCCAATGAAGCACTGACCTGCGTGGGACAGGAGTATCAGATTTCAAGCGGCGGTGGGCACATGCTGGAAGCGGACGGGTCGGTTTCGGTGAACAACTCCAAAGCGATCAGGGCTTTTGCCCGCGCTGCAAGCTGGATCAATCGGATTTCACCTCCCGGCACACCCGCTTACGCGGAAGAGGATGCCCAGGAAGTATGGGAAATCGGAAATGCGGCGTTTGCCCGGAATTGGAACGATTATGCGAAAGATCAGCTCGAAAGCTCCCGTATGCGCGGGAAATTCGGCGTTGCGGTGCTGCCCCACGATCCAGGGGAAAGTTCAGTTTCAACGGTGGGCGGCTGGGGTTTGGGCGTTTCGAAATACTCCCTGCACCCGCGCGAGGCGGTGCGTTTAGTGGAGTTCTTAACTAACCGAGCCACGCAAAGACGGATGATGCAGCAGAATTCAGATTTGCCCACGCTGGCAGTTCTTTATTCCGATCCTTTCCTGCAGGCCTCTACCGCCTATTTGCATCCTATTCAGACAGCACTGTTTCGATCCGCCGTTCCGCGCCCGGTTGGAGTGGCCGGCGATCATTATGAGGAGGTATCGGCAGCTTATGCAAAGGGAATTCACTCCGTGCTTATCCATCAGAAAACTGCTCCCGAAGCGATGGCGGAACTGGAACAGGAATTACTGAGAATCACCCGTCAAAAAACTGAAGTATCCAAACTTAAGTAATTAGCGCGGATTGCGGTTGGACTGGATCAAGCTCCGCATCATTCACAAAATACTTCGGCAGCCACAACATCAGAGCGGCGGAACTCACGGCGAAGATGGCAAGTTTCACCAGAAACGACTGATAGGAACCAGTCGCATCGAAAGCTTTTCCCATCAGGACCGGGCCGACAGCGCCGGCAATAGCATAAGCAGTCCAGGTGAAACCGTAAAGCATGGAGAAAGAGCGCAGGCCGAAGTAGCGGGTCAGCAGGTAAGGAATGATATCGGCTTCGCCGCCCATACCCAGCCCGATGAGGGCCGCCGCTATTGCGCCCACAGCAACCGAATGAGCGCCGGACAGCAGAAAAGTGCCGAACGCAGCAGCAGCGAGCAACGCGAAAGAAACGCGGGGCGCAAAGAAACGATCAAGCAGAAGTCCGGTAGCCAAACGCCCGATCAAACTGGCTGCGCCCAGAGCTGAGATGGCGATTGCTCCGCCGGCGGAAGAAACGCCGCGATCGGTGAGCAGGGCGGAAAGATGAGTGATGGCGCCGTTCTGGCTAACGGAACTGCAAAAGAGAACCGTCACAATGATCCAGAACATTCGTGAACGGAGCGCCCCACCAACTGAAACACCAGTCACATCGTTGTTCGTTCCACGTCCGAAACCGGGCCGTTCGCGCAGAAACAGGGCGACCGGAGGCAAGCCGACCATCAGAACGGTTGCGCCTAAAACAACGCAAGCAGAACGCCAACTAAATTCATGAATCAGCCACTGGGCGAGCGGTGGCCAAAGGATGGACCCCACTGCCCCGCCCGACATCAAAATAGCTAAAGCCAGACCGCGCCGTCGATTAAACCAGGTGGAAACAGCGCGTGAATAGGCCATCTGCGCGGTTCCGTTGCCGACAATGCCCAGGACAATAAAGATGGCGTAAAGACGCCAAAGACTTGAGTTAAGCAGAGATAAGGACGCGAAAGCGCAACCGAAAATCGTCAAGCAGGGCAGGATAATGCGCTTGGGCGGGTAACGATCAAACAGGTAGCCCAAGAACGGAGAACAGACTGCGACCGTCATGGCGGCGATTCCGAAGGCCAGTGAAACCGACTGGCGCGACCAGCCGAACTCGGAAGCAAAAGGCTTCAGAAAAATACCGAACGTATAAACCAGCAGCGACGCAAAGCTGACAAACACTCCGGTCGAGGAAGCAAACACAACACGCCAGCCGGGGTAAGAAGGGCTTTGTTCGGTTATCGGCACCACTACGATTTTGTCATCCTTGTTCGGACGGCATGGATTCCACCAATTGTTTGGCGGTGCGGCCGCGCGGACTGTTCTGCCAATTGTCGAGCTGATCTTCGTCGGGCAGCCAGCAAGGCAGAGGCAGGTCCAGGTAAGTAGCCAGGCCATTCAGGAAAGGTTCGTAGGTACTGCGAAAAGCCGCCAGGGTTTGTTCTGCTTCCGACGAGTCCAGAAATACAAGTCCTACTTCCGTCATCGTTTTCTTTAGTTGACGGAATCCACCGGCAGACAGCCGATCCTCTGCAAACGGCTTTGGTCCTACTTGAAACACGCGGCCCATCTCGATAACAACTTGGCGGGCAGTGGAAAATGTTAAACGCGCTTGCAGGGTAGGAACGTCTTCCAGCCCTGTCATCATAAGGGCGCAGCAATCCATGATAGCGGCCACTGAGGCTAACCAGGATTGATTGTCGTGTTGAGAACGATAATAGGCCAGCATTGGATAGGAGACCTGACTTTCCAACAGATCGCCGCACCAGCGCTGCCAATCCTTGAGAAGAACTTTCAATTCATCAATGCCATTGCTTTCGTAGTGCCGCGCCAGCAAAGTGAAAGCAGTAGGAGGAGAACCAGCCGCAGCATCGAGCAAGATCACCTGCGCTTCGCGCCGGGAAAACAGTTGGTAAAGAACCGGCAGGTAACCAATTACCGTAGCGAGAAAGCCCATGCCGATTCCGGCTTCGACCACGCTCAGTATTTTACCGATCGGCGTTTTCGGAACAATATCGCCATAGCCTAGCGTAAAGAACGTGACGCCGCTGAAGTAGCATTCATCCAGCCACGACCGGGAACCAGCATGGTGCAGACCGGAAACCCAGTGCAGGGTGCCGAAACAGGTAACTAATCCAACGGCCCAAAGCATCAGAAGAAGCACCATCGACAAAGGCCCGTAAAGGCTCATAAAGTTGTGTTGCTGCTTGGGAGCAGTCAGAATCCGAGAGAGTTTCACCCAGAATGCCCAGGTGAAACGAAAAAAGAACTGCACCAGACGGAGCCTGCTTTTCACTCGACGGGGCAGCAGCATCACTTCAAAAGCATCGTGCAGAATGACGAGAAGCAGAATAAAACTGAGCGCGTTAATTACAGCGTTGATCATTGCGGGCAAACTTCGTTCCCCTCAATGGATGTAATTCCAAGCACAGATAGTTTCGCCGGTTGCCTTAAAAGTAGAATTTTAAAGCAAATTGTAATTCACGCTGGTCGTTCTGGCCGTCGCGGGTGGAATTGATTTTTCCAAACGAAGCGGGCGAAGTGTAATCGAGCGAGCCGGGCGCGGCGGTGGTGCCATTACCGGCAAAGCCGGGCGGTGAGAAGTTCGCCGTGTTCGTAAGATTGAAGGCTTCGGCGCGGAACTCCAGATGAGTCTTCTCGGTGATCCGGAAATTTTTGAACAAGGAAAAATCAAGACGGCGGAAGCCAGGACCGTAAAACTGCGTGGGCGAGCCGCCAAGCGGGCTGTAATCGGACTGGCCGATGGCTGCGGCCACGGGCGGACTGGCAAACGCACTAGGATTCAACCAGTGATCCACATTATGTGGTCCGCCAGTGACGCTTTGGCCGGGAACCAGCAGCGCATTGCAGCCGAAGCCGGAAGTGGTGCTGATGACGCAGGGAACTGTGCCGGGTTGGCCATTCTGAAGAGTGAGAATGTAGTTGGTGCTCCAGCCGCCGATCAGTGCGTCTACAATGCCGCTGGAATTTGACAGGTATTTTCTACCGCGACCTATTGGCAGGTCGTACATTCCGCTTAGATGGAATACTTTTGGAATGTCGAAATCACAAAGGCCGTAATCGCCTTGAATGCCGAAGCCGGGCAGTCGCGGAGCGCGAAAGCCGGTTAGATTAGTAGCGTTCAACACGTCAATCGCGTCGGTGCGGCATTTGGACCAGGTAAAGTTAGCGAGAACGCTTAAGCCGCCGGAAAAGCGATGTTCGTAGTTCACCTGCAAGGCGTTATAAAAGCTATTGGCGGCAAAGCTGGAGTAAGTGCCGCCAGGCGAGAAATCCGGGTAAGGCGAGTAGTTGAGAGTGTTCAAGCCGGGCGGCAGTATCTCGCTTGGCGAATTGGGTGGAATGTACACGCCCAAATGTCGAACCGTGTTGCCAACGTAAGCCATCTGCACGGTTTGGCTAGGCGACAATTGGTATTGCAGAGTGAAGTTATAGCCTTGAGTATAAGGCGTTTTCATGTGGTAGTCCTCGCCAGTAAGGGAAACGCCGCTGGGCTGGGTAGCGGCTGAAGTTAAAGGCTGAATAGCAGACAGGCCGGTTTCCAGCGTGCCGATTGCTCCATTGGAAAACGTGATAGGGGCATTGGGGGTCAACAGCGGGTAAGACACGGCAAACTGGAATGGAAAATCGACGTAGGTTTCAATGGTGGAATTTTCAAAGCCGCCATAGAAGAGCCCATAACCACCGCGCATTACCAGCCTGGGCGTTAGCTGATAAGCAAAGCCGACGCGCGGAGAAAAGTTTTTGGTTTGAACGTGGTTTAAACCGGAAACATCGGAACAAAGAATCTGGATGTTATCGGCTTGAGCGGCAGCTCGAAACTCGGGCGATAACGGCGTAGTGCAACGCTTTTGCGTTAACAGAAACTCTGAAGGCGAGCCGGACCCGCCGGGCAGGAAATTGGATTGTGCGCCGTAGCGCTCCGCCAGCGAACCGAAGTATTCCCAACGAAGGCCAAGATTCACGGTGAATTTCTGGTTGATTTGAAAATCATCCTGAACGTAGCCCGCGTAATAATGGCGCGTCATGTCGGTGTTGGCGATGTTGGAAGCGGAAATACTATCAGCACCGCCGACGAAATCAGCAGCACCCGCTTCCGTGGCCGGAATGGGCGATAACAGCATTTGCGCCAACCCAGTGTTGCCGCCGCTGGTTTCGGGAACTTCGGTGTAGGCTCCGCTGAACGTCCAAGCGCCGCGACCGGAAGGAGGCTGCAGAATGGCAAACCTGAGATTTTGAAATTCGAAGCCGATCTTCAAAGAATGCCGTCCCAGATGCTTGGTCAGGTTATCAGTAATTTGATATGTGTTGCTGTATTCGGCGGAAGGCAGATACTGGTTACTGCCGAGCCGGTTCAGGCCGGTAATGAAAAATGCACCCAAGCCGCCGTTCAAGTTGACTTGCGGAACGCCGCCGATGCCGAACTGTTCGGGGATGTTGTTGGTACTCGTGCCGAAGGGCTGCACCCTCGTGGCGGCAATGCGAGTGAAGCCGATGCGGGCTTCGTTGACCAAAGTAGGGGAGAACGTATGGGTTTCGCTTAACACGCCGTTCCAGGATTGAGCGGTTTGATTGCCGGAAGAAAACGAGCCGCCATCAGCGAGACCAGCGAAAGGGCCGGGAAGAAACTGCGGATTATCGGCGTAGCTGACGCGCCCGAAAAGAGAATCCTTGTCGCTGAAATTATGATCGATGCGAACATCGAACTGGTTCACATCGTTGCGCTGAATGGGATTGGTGGAAAAGTTATTAAACAGCCCGGAGTTGTTGGGAGCGGGATATAAGTTCAGAAGCTTGATCGCGTTCGGATCGAGCCTGTTCGCGGGAAGAATGTTTCCGGCAAAAGGCTCGCGCACGTAGCTAAGCTGAGAGCCGGGCGCAGTACCCGCGCATCCGGCAACAAGTCCGGCGAGTTGGTCCGGCACGCCGCATAACACTGTGCGGGTGGTGGAAGGATCGAATACCTGGCCGAGCGCGTAGGAGCGGCCTAAAACATCAGTGCGGGTGGAACCTTGCGTGAGCAGTTCAGAAAGGTTGGTGTAGTTGCTGGAGCGCTCCAACGCAGTCGGCACAGTGTTTACGGAAGGCGTGGCCTGGCGAATGCGGGTACCTTCGTAATCAGCGAAGAAGAATGTTTTATCTTTCCGAATCGGCCCGCCAAAAGAGAAGCCGAATTGATTCTGGCGAAACTCGCCGCGCGGAATACCGCCCGCATTCTCGAAGAAATTAGCGGCATCGAGCTTATCGTTTCTGAGAAACTCCCACGCGTCGCCGTGAAGGCCGTTGGTGCCGGATTTAATGGTGGCGTTCAGGATGGCACCGGCAGAACGGCCAAACTCCGCGCTGTAGTTGTTGGTTTGGATTTTGAATTCTTCAATGGCATCCACCGGCGGACGCACCACAAACGCGGTTCCATTTAGAAAATCGACTAGATTGGAGTTGTTATCAATGCCGTCCAGAAGGTAATTGTTCTGCGCGGGGCGGGTTCCATTAGCGGCAAAGCTGCCGGTTGCGCCCAGGCCGCGCGTATCCTGCTGGCCTTGGGTGACGCCGGCGGAAAGCTGAGCGAGAAAGATGAAGTTGCGCCCGTTGAGCGGGAGATTGTTAACGGTTCTGGTTTCAATCACCTGACCGACCGAAGCGTCCTGGGTTTGCAGTGACGGCGTTGCCCCGGTGACGGAGATGGTTTCCGTCATCTGCCCGGGCGGGAGAGTGAAATCTATCAAGACGCGCTGCTGGACATCGACTTGCACATGCAGCCGCTCGACGCGCTCGAAGCCTTTGATTTCCGCAATCACCGAATAGCGGCCCACCTTAAGCGGCGAGAAGATGTATTCACCGGAAGCGCCGCTGGTAGTGGTTTGCACAAGTCCGGTGTCTTCGTTGGTGAGAGTCACTTTCACGCCGGAAATCACAGCCTGGCTGGTATCTTGCGTAACGCCAAGAATTGTGCCGGCATCGACTTGCGCCAAGGCCAAACAAGGCCAGAAGGAAAGCAGAACGGCGGACGCCCACAACAAAGGGTCCTGTTGCTTAATGTACACAGCAAATCTGTTTGCACAATAAATTACGAAGGAAGCCATTTTTCTTCCCTTCCTTTATTTGGATGGTTGACTTATTGTTTTACTACGTTTACGCATGGAAGGAAAGAAATAAAAAGAATTAAGCGGCTTTGGTGCGTTCGGCAGGCTGTGAAGTACACGAGCACTTTGGGAGTGCCGAGTATGTGCTCGGGAAGCGGTGATTGAAGCGCGATTCATTGGGAACCTCCAGCGCTTCGACCCCGTCGGACGATCTGGGAATGCCTGCTGCTTCAGGGAGTGGGGCGTAGAAATTTGTCAGATCAAGTCTGATCTAATACACGTCATTCTTCATCGTGCTGCGCCGATAATTGGGCCACTACCGATAAATCTTCTAATGTCGTCACATCGCCCGTCACGCCGTTGGAAGTGACAATCTCGCGCAACAAACGCCGCATGATTTTTCCGCTGCGTGTTTTCGGCAAAGCGTCCGTGAAGCGTATTTCCTCCGGCCGCGCAAACGAGCCAATCTCTTTTGACACCCATTGCCGCAGGTCTTTGCTTAACTCGCCGTGGTTCCAATCCCCTTGCTTGAGCGTCACAAAAGCGCAAACCGCCTGGCCGGTAATTTCGTGCGGCTTGCCGACCACTGCCGCTTCCGCCACCGCCGGATGATGCACCAGCGCCGATTCAATTTCCATTGTGCTGAGTCGATGGCCGCTTACGTTCATCACATCATCCACCCGGCCCAGCACCCAGAAGTAGCCGTCCTCATCCTTTCGCGCCGCATCACCCGTAAAATAAGATCCGGGAACTCGCGCCCAGTATTGTTGTTCGAAACGTTCCGGATCGCCCCAGATGTTTCGAATCATGCTCGGCCACGGATGGCGTATTACCAGAAATCCTTCGCGGTTTCCGGCAACCAATTCTCCTTGACTGTCTACAATATCAACCAGAATGCCAGGCAGCGGCAGCGTGCCGGAACCGGGCTTTAACGGCGTTGCGCCCGGCAGCGGCGAAATCATAATGGAGCCGGTTTCGGTCTGCCACCAGGTATCCACAATGGGGCAGCGTTCTTTTCCGATCACCTTGTAATACCATTGCCAAGCGGCCGGATTGATCGGCTCGCCGACTGAGCCAAGAACGCGCAGGCTCGATAAATCGTGCGCATCCGGCCAATGGTCGCCTTGCCGGATCAATGCTCGAATCGCAGTGGGCGAAGAATAAAACAAAGAAACCCGGTACTTCTCCACAATGCGCCAGAAACGGTCAAACGCCGGGTAATCCGGCGCGCCTTCATAAATTACGCAGGTCGCCCCGGCGGAAAGCGGTCCATACACCACGTAGCTATGCCCGGTGATCCAACCCACGTCCGCCGTGCACCAGTACACGTCTTCATCGCGCAGATCGAACACCCACTTGGTGGTCATGGTGGTTTGCAGCAGATAACCGGCGGTGGTGTGCAGAATGCCTTTCGGCTTGCCGGTAGTGCCTGAAGTATAAAGCACAAACAGCGGATGTTCGGAATCGAGCTCCACCGCCGGGCAGTTTTCAGCGGCAGCTTCCGTTTCCGGATTTTTGCTCAACTCCGCATCCAGTTCATGCCACCAGAAATCACGTCCTTCCGCCATGTCCGTATAGGAACCGGTACGCTGATACACAATGACGCTGAGAACTTCGGGGCATTCTTCCAACGCCTTATCCACCGCAGGCTTCAATCGCACTTCTTTGCCGCGCCGCCATCCTCCATCGGCTGTGATCACCGCGCTGGCTTTTAAATCCTGTATGCGGGCGCGCAATGCTTCCGCCGCAAACCCGCCGAACACCACGCTATGAGTGATGCCGAGCCTGGCGCAGGCGAGCACCGCAATCGGCAGTTCGGGAATCATCGGCATGTAGATCACGGCCCGGTCGCCTGCTTGTAATCCCTTGTTCTTTAATACCGTGGCAAACCGGCATACCAGCCGGTGCAGTTCTTGAAACGTGATTGCCCGCTGGTCTCCCGGCTCGCCTTCAAATAGGATTGCTGCTTTATTGCGGCGCGGCCCGTTCAGATGCCGATCAACACAATTGAAACAAGCATTAATCTTGCCGCCTCCAAACCATTTCGCAAACGGCGGGTTCCATTCAAGCGCGTTGTTGAAGTCCTGAAACCAAGTTAATTCTTTTCTGGCCAGATCGGACCAGAACACCGCTGGATCTTGCTTTGCCCGCTCATATAAAGCGCGGTACTCCTCCATTCCTTTCACATAGGCGCGAGCCGTAAATTCAGGGTTGGGAGGATAAACGTGAATGTCACTCATGCAGGATGGAAGAAGCTTCCGCAGCTTAGTTTATCGCACCGCTACCCGTTTCAAATAAGGAACAATTTTACTGGCGTAGCCAAGCTATCCCGTAGCGTTATGATGGTCTGACTTATGAATCCAATTCCCCAGGACCAGCAGCAGCCGCTGGTGGATCGTTTAATGCAGGCGTGCGGCGGCAGCTATTCGCCGGATGTCAGACGCCGTTATTTCATCACCGGTCCCCAATGGGCCGTATCGTATGAGGGGCAGGCCGTGTTTCATGCTCCTTCCCGATCGCCCATCACCTTTGAAAAAGTGATTGAAGAATACGCCAAAGTCGGTGTCGGCTATTGGTGCACACACGATACTGACGTGATTCCCACCGGCGATTTATTTACTCCGCGCCAGGACGAAATTGTAAACCGGATCAAGAACAGCCTGCAGCAAAACGGCCTGAAATGCTCGATGGTGACTACCGAAACGTTTCATCATCCGGTATGGGCCGCCGGTCCTGCGGCGGAATCGCCCGATCTCCGGGAATACACCAAACGCCGTCTCAGCAACACCGTGGCGATCGGCCACGATCTGGGCGCGCAGTTCTGCGTGTATTGGCCGGGATCGCTCGGCTATTACATTCAAGGAGCCGTGGAAGAAACGCAAACTCTGCGCTGGTTTGCCGATGGCTTGAATGCCGCCTGCGAAACCGATATTGAACTGGCTAAAAAACATAACCGCCCCACGCTGAAGCACTGCCTGGAAGCAAAGCCTTTTGAGCCGCAAGCGGAAATTCTGCTGCCGACTTCCGATGCGATGCTGGCCTTTATTTCTTCCGGCTTGTTGAAGCATCCTGATATGGTCGGGTTGAATCCCGAATATCTGCATGAACTGATGTGGGGCGGCGCGCCGAGGGCTGCTCTTGCTCGCGCGCTTCTGTGCGGCAAGCTGTTCCATTTCGACATCAACGATGGCTACCGCTTGAAGCACGACGTAGATATCGCCGTGGGCTTAGTGAACCCGCTTGACTGGCTGAATGTGCTTGTCTTGTTAAGAAGCCACAACTACAACGGGCCTTTTAACCTTGACTACAAACCGCCTCGCACCACAAGTAACTACGGCGTGTTCGCGGTCAGCCTGCCGACCTACGTTGACCGTTTCATCACTCTTTGGGAGATGGCTGGCGAGGTAATCAGCGATCCTATCATCAAAGAAGCCACCGACGCTTTGAAAGCGGGCGGCGCGGGCGCCGATCCAACGAATGTGGATTCCGTTGTAGCGGCCAACAAAGAACTGCTGAACATGCATGAGCTGATCGCGCATCGCTTGTTTCAGATTCTGATTGGCGCAAATCGCGGTCGCACTTATTCTCTGTAAACGTTTATGCAATTAGGCAGGCTTCTCATTTATGCAGGGCTGATCTTGTTGGCGATAGGGCTGATTGTTTCAGCCCTATCCAGAACATCATTTCCGCTGGGCCGCTTGCCCGGTGATATTACGCTACGGGGCAGAAACACAACGTTCTATTTTCCGCTAGTCACCTGCCTGCTGCTCAGTTTAATAGGTTCGCTGGTGTTGTGGCTGCTAAACCGCCGTTAGTTAGCGGACACTTCCGACATGTTCCGGCGGCCAGAACACAAACACGGCTTTCCCATAAATGTAATTTCGCGGCACAAAACCCCACATGCGGCTATCATTCGAGGAGCTGCGATGGTCGCCTAAAACAAAATATTCATTTTGTGGAACTTCCTGCGGCAGCACCGACATTTGGTCGCGGTACTCCGGTGGAATGTAAGCCTCTTTTAATGGCTCACCATTCAAAACCACCGTGCCGTTTTGAATCGCCACAATATCGCCCGGAACTCCAATCACGCGCTTGATGTACGATTTCGTGGTGTCATGCGGATACCAGAACACAACAGTATCGCCGCGATGAATGCTGCCGCCGAATTTATAACTGAACTGGTTGATGAACAACCGTTCCTGGTCGTATAGGCTCGGCATCATGCTGGTTCCTTCCACCCGCACCGGACGGTAAAGAAACAGGATGATCAACATAGCGATCAACACCGATAACATCAGGTCGCGCAGCCACGCGACGGTGGTGATAATCGTCGATTTAACGCGAGTCGAATTGGTTACAGGAGCGCCCATCGGCTGCTCCGCAAGTGGTTCGCTCATGCCCCAACGCCTAACATACGGAAGTTGTCTTCCAGCTTACAAGATGTCCAGGGCTTGAAACAATGGAAAAACCAAGCTGCCGAACACTCTTTTTACAGACGAACCGACGGCGTTTTCGGTTGCTCGAGGCTGCAATTCTTGAGAATCGTTAAACTAGAAAACTTAACGGGCCAGCAATTCCTGTTCCGCCCGCATCCAGTCTTCTTCCGCCGATCCGCCCTGGTAGCCGCGTTCAGCCCAGTAAGTGTAAGCCAGAAACGAAATGTTCTCGTGGCTCACCGTAGCCGCAGCCGCCGTAACGGGGGCTGGTTCTGATTCCTGAATCGGCGCAGTTTCGGTAGCCATTGCGGTCCCAAACGCAGCGGGGGCGTTATGAATAAACCCGGACTCCGCATTCATACGGCCTGTTGGCACTGTCACTGCGGGCAACTCAGGTTCAACCACATTGCGATCTGCTTTTGTCTGCAGCGTTTTCTTAGCTGAGCCTCGGTGCTGCTGAGCGGCAGGGGTTTTCTTGGCCGGTGACTTCCGCGCCAGTTTCGGGGTTTCTTCGTTAGCCGCCGGCGCTGATGCTTCGTTTTTGGCCGGTTCCGCACTTTTTTTAGGACGCTTTGCTTTGCTTCCAGAAGACTGCATAAGCATATTTTACTGGTAAATTCGCCGATATTCTAAGAAAAATGTTTTATGCCCACGATAGGGATCTAGTGTTTAAAACAGGTAACAGTGGCTCGAAACTGTTTCCTGTAACCAATGCAAGCTGGTTAACGCCTATTTACTCATCAAGTCATCTCGAAATGAGCGCTGCGCCGTTTGGCAACTGTTTGTTCGAACCGCCTACTCTGTACACTAAAGCATAAGTGCATTTTCTGCCATCGGTAAACCGTGTTGCCGCTTTCGCGGGCTTGTACCTAAGCCTTTGAGTCAGTGATTGAAGTGGAATTACTAAGGAACACCTTGTTGAAGATTTTACTGCTTGCGGTTCTTACGCAAACAACCATGCTGTTTGCGTTCACCGCAGCGCCTTTTTCTCCCGGCAATTCAGCGAACCAAGCGACCGGGACCACAGCCGGCACGGTGGTCGGCACTGCTACCGATCCCACCGGCGCGATTGTGGCGGGCGCAACCGTCACCCTGAAGAATGCGGTTACTAATTACGCAAAGCAAGTGACTACCGATGCGAAAGGCGCATTTCAGTTCGTCAACGTGCCGTTGAATCAGTACCATCTGTCGATCTCCGCTCCTGGTTTTAAAACAACCGCCAAGGACGTTGCTGTGCGCAGTTCAGTGCCGGTCCAGGTTGCTTCGGAGCTGGTGATTTCCGGCACCACCGAAGAAGTCACCGTGGAAGCTTCCGCTGCCGATCTGCTGGAACCTGTTCCCACCGCCCACACCGATGTGGATCATGACCAATTAAGCAAGCTGCCCTTAACTTCCGGTTCGCAGGGTTTAAGCGATGCCATCACGCTCACCGCGCCCGGCGTAGTGGCTGATTCCAACGGCTTCTTTCACCCTCTGGGCGACCACGCTCAAACCAGCTACGTGGTGGATGGAATGCCAATCAACGATCAGCAAAGCAAAGGCTTTTCCACTCAGTTGCCGCCCAACGCTCTGCAATCCATGGAAATGATCACCGGCGGACCCAATGCTGAATACGGCGACAAAACAAGCTTAGTAGTGAATGCCGTTACCCGCAGCGGCTTAGGCCAGAAGCCTACCGGTAGCCTCGAAACTTACTATGGATCTTTCGGCACTTTCGGCGAGAACGCCACCTTCGGCGCCGGCACGGCGAAGTTCGGAAATTTTCTGGTGCTCAATTCCAGCCGCACCGGACGTTTTCTCGATAGTCCGGAGTTCACCCCGTTCCACGACAAAGGCAACAGTTCAACCATTTTCGATCACATCGATTACCAGCCGAGCGGCCGCGATTCGCTTCACCTCAACATCTTCGGCGCCCGAAACTGGTTTCAAATTCCCGACACTTATGACCAGTTGGGCCAGGATCAGCATCAGCGCGTCACCACTTTTAGCCTTGCGCCCGGTTATCAGCATACGTTCGGCAATTCCGCGCTGCTGACAGTCGATCCCTTCTTCCGCCAGGACCGGGTGGATTATTGGCCGAGCCAGAACGCTTTCGCAGATACTCCCGCCACCGTCGCTCAGAACCGGCATCTCACCAATTTCGGCGTGGCCGCTAACTTCGCCTGGGTGGAAGGCATTCACAATCTGAAGGTCGGCACCCAGATCATGCAAACTCAATTGAAGGAAAATTTTGATTTCGGGGTAACTAATCCGTCCTTCAATGCGGTTTGCCTCGATTCAGAAGGCGCGCCGCTGGCTTTGCCTTCGGTAGTGAATCCAGCCGCTTGCAGCACGCTCGGCTATCAGGCCAATCCTGGGCTGTCTCCCGGCCTGATTCCTTTTGATCTCACGCGCGGCGGTTCACTGTTCTTTTTTCACGGTTCCGCCAACATCAATCAACAAGCTGGTTATGCTCAGGACCAGATTACCTGGAAAAACTGGTCCATTAACGTAGGGTTGCGCTTCGATCACTACGACGGCATCACGCAGGACAATTTGTTTCAACCGCGCGGCGGCGTATCGTATCTCATCAAAAAAACGAACACTCTCTTAAAAGCGTCTTACACTCGCAGCCTGGAAACGCCTTACAACGAAAACTTGGTTTTATCGAGCGACACCGGCAACGGCGGCTTGGCGCAGAATGTATTCGGCACCGCCCAACAGCCCCTGCGCTCCGGCCATCGTGATTCTTATAGTACCGGGCTACAACAAGCCCTCGGCAAATATCTGCAAATCGACGCGAACTACTTCTGGAAATACACCAGAAACGCTTACGATTTCGATACGCTGTTCAACACGCCGATTACGTTTCCGATCTCCTGGCGGAAGTCGAAGCTTGACGGGGTAGCAATGCGCTTATCAACGCCCAACATTCATGGCTTTCAAGCCTACACGACTCTAGGTCACACTCGCGCCCGCTTCTTCGGCCCGGAAATCGGTGGACTGTTGTTTAATTCTGCGGTGAACCCCGGCGTGTTCCGCATCGACCACGACCAGGCATTGGAACAAACCACTTACGTCCGTTATCAACACAAAACCAATGGCCCTTGGGCTGCGTTTACCTGGCGCTACGATAGCGGCGAAGTGGCCGGAGCGGTTGGTACGCTAGAAGACGCGTTGGCTCTTACCCCTGCCCAACAAGCCACCATCGGTTTTTACTGCGGCTCGCAGCGGGCGACCGTGTACAGCGGGATCACGTCCTGCCCTGGATCGTTCGGCGCAACCCGCGTCCAGATTCCCGCGCCCGGAACGGAAAATGACGATCACAATCCGCCCCGCATCGCGCCCCGCAACATCTTCGATCTGGCAGTAGGAACCGACAATCTTTTTCACTTTGAAAGATTCCGGACTACCCTGAAACTGGAAGCCCTGAACATTTCGAATGAAGCCGCGCTGTACAACTTTCTTTCCACCTTCAGCGGCACCCATTGGGTCCCGCCCCGCACGTTTCAAGTGACGTTCGGAGTTGCGTTCTAGCACTATTCATTTCTGAGAGCCACAACCGGATCTACCTGCGATGCCCGTCTCGCCGGCAGATAGCTGGCTAGGAGCGATGCCGCCAGTAGTAAAATAGCCCCTGTTGTAAACGTTGTCCAATCCAGCGCGGGAACACCGAACAGCAGTTTTGAAAGCGTCGATGCAGCCGTTAAACTGAACAGCAAACCTAATAAGAGACCTGCTCCCACCAAGCTCAAGCCTCTTTGTATCACCAAACCAAGCACCTGTCTTGGTTGTGCGCCCAAAGCGATGCGAACGCCTAGCTCCTGGGTCTGCTGTGTCACTGAATACGACAAAACGCCGTAAACTCCAATCAGCATCAATCCCAGCGCCGCCGCCGCGAATGCGGCGAGCACAAACATCGTAAACCGGCGCGTCGCCAATGATTTTGCAATCACCTGCTGCATCGGTTGTGTGTCAAATATCGGCAGGCCGGCATCAACCGACCAGATGGCGCGGCGAACTGCTGCGCCGATCTCGCCGTCACAATTCCTTTGACAGCGAACAATAAAAACTGCGGTGCTTGTGACGGCTCCGCTTTCAAACTGAAAACCGCTGGTGTAAACGGTTGGGTCAACAGCAATATCGAGAGCTTTCAAATGCACATCGCCTGCAATCCCCACCACGGTGAGCCATCTTCCGCCCCATTTCAACCGTTTGCCGAGAGCACTTTCTTGCGGCCAGTACTGATGCGCCATGCTTTCGTTAATTACAACAACCATCGGGCGCTCCGGCGTGTCATGCTCGTCGAAGGTGCGGCCTGCTTTCAGCGGAATCCCCATTGCCGCAAAGTAATTTCCGCTGACCAAAGCATTGTCTATCCACCGCGCCTCATTAGGGTCTCTCCCTTCGACGGTGATTCCAATCTGGCGATCGTCTGCCAATGGTACATGCGTAGTTAATCCCACGGTCGTAACTCCTGGTATGGCTGCTAAAGCCGCCATGATTTTTTTCTCTGCTTGGCTGCGCTGATCGCCTTTGGGATAACGGCCTCTATTCAGGGTTGTCCGGGTAATCCAAACACCTTGCGGATTAAACCCAGGCGGCACTCTTAGTACTTCCACAAAACTTCGAATCAATAAACCGGCGCCAATCACGAGAGCCACTGAACTGGCAACTTCGAGAATCACCAAGCCATTGCGAAAACGCTGCCCTGCCGCTGTGCTTCCCAGGTGGCGTCCGGCTTGTTTCAGAACCTGCGCTAACTTTGCCTGTAATCCTGTTGTTAAAGGTGCTAAACCGCATACAACACCCGTCAGCAGCGAAAGAATAAATGTAAATAATAGTGCTTGCCCGTTGATGTGTACGCCTTGCAATCCAACCACCTGCTCAGGCCAGGCGCGCGCCGCTAAACTGATTAAAACTTTCGCCAGCAGGCATCCAAACACGCCGCCCGCTAAGGTCAACAGCAGGCTTTCCGTTAGCAGTTGAACCGCCAGCCGGGATGCGCTTGCCCCTAACGCACTGCGCACCGCAAATTCCCGTTGCCGTGCTTCGGCTCGCGCTAAAAGCAGATTTGCTACGTTAGCGCACGCAATCAGGAGCACAAATAAAACTGCGCCTGTTAAAGTTAACAACGCCGGCTTTGCTTTGGTCGCTGCTTCAGCGCCCAAGCGTTCCACCATTGTCCGCACTGGCGTCTCCGTTCCATACACTGCGGGTAAGGCTTTTTGAAATGACGCCGCAATTTGCCTCACATCGTCCTGAGCCTGAACCAAAGTCGCGCCCGGCTTCAATCGCGCCACTACGCTGGTGTCGAAACTGGCCGCCCGGTCCTGTATTTCCTGCGCAGAATAAGCCATCGGCACCCATAACGCCGGTGGTTTGCCGACGCTTGTGTTGGTGGCGGGAAACGCAAAGCCCGGCGGCATGACGCCAATTACCGTGTATTGTTCTTCGTCCAATCTAAGGGTTGAACCAACCGCCCGCGGATTTCCGTTATAGCGATGCAGCCAAAAGTCGTGACTGAGAACAGCCGCTTTTGCTGCGCCAATCCGGTCTTCCGCCGTCGTAGAGCTACGGCCGATTCGCACCGGAACGCCAAGCGTTTGAAATAAATTGCTGGTGGCGCGCACGGCTTCAATCTGTTCCGGTTCGCCCACGCCGGTCAGACTGAAAGAAGTGGCTTGGTACCCGGCGATAGCCGCGAAAACGTGATTGCGGTCCCGGTAGTCAAGGTATTCAGCCGGGGAGGTGTTCAACTTTGCTGCTCCCATAGCCGGTATGGTCTCGTGGATAACAACCAGTTCCTGCGGATTCGGATACGGCGGCTTTGTTAACAGAACCGCATAAACAATGCTAAATACAGCCGTATTTGCGCCGATGCCTAGACACAGAGTAAGAACAACGGCAATCGCAAAACTTAAATTACTTCTCAGTTGCCGCAGAGCATACCGTACGTCCTTTCGCGCTTGCTCCAACTGTGTCCCGCCCCAAACTGCTCGCGTATCTTCCTTGACCAAAGTTGGATTGCCAAAAACCCGCCGGGCAGCCTCACGCGCTTCAGCTTGTGAAGCTCCTGAACTTTCCTGCTCCTCGGCTTCCAGCTCCAAATGCGCGCTGATTTCTTTTTCCAGCTCTTGTTCTTTCTTGATTCGCCAGAATCGCCGCATTTCAACTCTCCTCGGCAGGCCACATGATTCGGGAAATTGCGCCGGTAAGCATTTTCCACTTTGATTCTTCAGCGGTAAGCTGCTTTTTGCCGGTCGCGGTCAGCCGGTAATATTTGTACTCGCGCTTCTGGTCTTTAACCGCCGGTTCCCACTTAGCCGCAATGAAGCCTTTTCGTTCCAGCCGATGCAGCGCGGGATACAGCGAACCGTGTTCCACTTGCAGAACCTCGTCCGTCGTGCGCTGAATGTGCTTTGCTATCTGGTGGCCGTGCGCCGGACCGAAAACCAACGTCCGCAGGATCAGCATGTCCAGCGTGCCTTGCAGCAGCTCAACTTTGTTTTGTGTTTCTTTCGGCATTCTTCTGCATAGACATTCTACCCTAAGTTGAATAGTCAGGGTAGAATGTCTATGCAGATTGTTAAAAACCGACTCAGTGTTCGATCAGCCTCACCGACCCTGCCGGCACCGTGAAGCTCTTCAACGTCACCAGATTTGCAGTAGGCTGCCGGATCGTCGTCACCGCTTTGAACGTGCAGTTCAACTGCGTTGGCGTAATGTCCAGAATTCCGTAGCCATGCGTTGACGAATCCCAATACTGAATATGCGGATTGTTCAAGCGGATCAGCGGTTCCAGCGCATTCGGCGGCACTCCGAAATTTTTTGCCGGCAGCGGCGCGCTTGGTAGATGCACGGCGGAAAGAATATCTTCTTCGAGATTCGCCGACGTGATCGAACCGACCATCAACTCTATGCCCACCGGCGAACTGAAAATGTTGTTGAAGTCGGTTTTCAGGTAGCCTGCTAAAAACGTGTGCAGATCGCCGGTCAACGCCACCAGATTATGCACGCCCGCATCACGAATCGTGCGCAATATCAGTGAACGTTCTGCCGGATACCCGTCCCATTGATCCAGATCTACATAGACAAATCCCGCCGCCTTCAATTGCATCAGCATTACTTCGTTAGCCCATAACTTCCAGGTCGCTTTTGATCCGGCCACTTGGCTCAAAAACCAGTTGCGCTGGTCCGCGCCCAGCATAGTGCGCTGTGGGTCTTTCAACTCCGAACAGCCGAGGGAAAAGTATCTTTGAAAAGCCTGCCCGTCGCCGCAGGGTGGTCCGTCCCGGTACAAACGCTCATCCGTCACAATTAAGTCCGCCAGTTGACCGAAGCTGAACTTACGATAAACCTGAATGGAATGCTCCCAATCCAGGGAAGGATTGAAAGGTGTATCGGCTAAACCGTATTCGGCCCAGGCTTGATTGGCTGCTTGCCGCAGCGCAGCTTGTGGCGTCTCAGCCGTGTTCGGAGCCGTGTTGTCATCAGGATGGTAGTCCTGATGGCAATCGTTAGCGAACTCGTGGTCATCCCAAAGCTGGATCATCGCAAACTGCTCATGCACCGCCTGCATGTTCGGATCGCTCCCGTACACCTGATACAAGTGCCGGTAGTCATCCAGGTTCTGGGGAATGGTTGTGCTGCCGCTCGGAAAAGGAGGCACGGCCCGCGCCGGATTGTTTTGAAAAGCGTTGCTGGTGATCGTCTCATAAATGTAATCGCCCAGATGCACCACGTAATCAACGTTTTCCTGCGCCAGATACTGATATGCCGTGTAATACCCGTTGCCGTAATCCTGGCACACCACATAGCCAAGCCGCAGTTCCGGTAGTGAGTCGCCGGGCAGCGGTAGGGTTTTAAACTGTCCGGTGCGGCTTACGACCTGATTAAAAATAAATCGGTAATAGTGCTTTGTAAACGGACGCAATGCCGGATGCTGAATCGGCAGCTTTACCGTGTTGTCGCGCGTGCTGTCCACTGCGGCCACGCCCTGCGCCAGAACCGAACTGTTCTGGAAGGAAGAATCGGAAGCAATCTGCCAGGCCACCATCAGCATCGGCACTGCGGCGGCGGCTTGCGGGTCAACCCGCGTCCACAAAACAACTCCATTCGGATTCGGATCGCCTGACGCGACACTCTGTGGAAAAACAGCAGCCTGCTGATCGCTCCCTGCTGAACTCACCACAAAAAGCTCATCAATTTCCGCCGGCGACAACCCTCCCAGAGCCGGGTCCGTCACAAACGGAACACTGTTCGCGTAAACAGGTTGTATCTCTTGCGCTTCTGCGGCAACACGCGAAGCAAGCCAGGCAAAGCCCCCGGAAACGGCCAGGGTTCCAAAGAATTTTCGGCGATCCATACTGGGGATTAGTGTAAGCCTTTCCGCGCACAGAAGAGTGAACATTAGAAAACGATGCGATTACAAAACGGCCGGCGCCTTTCGCGGGAAGTCTCGCTCTGCAAACTTTTTCGCTCATTTGGCATCCTAGAAACTGCGATATTTCTGTATGAGAAGCCTGCTGTTTATCTTTTTACTTTCTTCGCTCGCTGCCAGACCTGCGGAGCGCACGGTCATCCCCGACGTTAACCTGATCGACGGCTCCGGTTCGCCTGTTAAGCAGCATGTCACGGTAGTAATTGAAGATCAGCAGATTCGTGAAATCCGCTCCGCCTCTTCCTATAAAGCAAACAGCAGCGAACACGTTCTCCATTTCGAAGGCAAAACGGTTATCCCCGGCTTAATTGCCGCCCACGCCCATCTGGGGCTTGTGGACGGTGCCACGACTAAACCGGAAAATTACACCGAACAAAACATTGAACGGCAGCTTCAACAATACGAACGCTACGGCGTTACCACCGTGATGTCGCTGGGCGTGAATAAGGATCTGCTTTATCAGTTGCGCGACCAACAGAAAGCGGGAAAACTCGGCGGCTCAACCATTCTTACCGCCGGACGCGGCATCGGCTTCCCCGGCGGATTTCCGCCTTTGAACGTCGCCCCCGATCAGGTGTACCGGCCCAACACTCCTGATGAAGCAAGGCAGGAGGTGCGAGAAATGGCCGCGCATCATCCCGACATGATCAAGGTTTGGGTGGACGACAATTTAGGCAAACTGCCCCGGCCCAACTTCTCGATCATCGCTGCCGTTATCGATGAATCGCACAAACAACATCTACGCACCGCCGCCCACGTGTTCTATCTGGACGACGCCAAACAACTGGTGAACGACGGAGTTGATGTGCTGGCCCATAGCGTGCGCGATAAGCCGGTTGATGCGGAATTTATCCAATTGATGAAGAAACATCACGTTGCTTATATCCCCACGCTTCAACTGGAAGAAGCGTTCTTTATCTACGCCGACCATCCGAACTGGACCCAATCGCCCTTTTTTCTGAACGCGCTGCAACCGCAAACCCGCGCCATGCTGTTTTCGCCGCAGTTTGCCGCTAAGATTCAGAAAGACCTTGTTACCGCCCAGCATCGCCAGTTTCTCGCCACCGCCGAACAGAATTTGAAAACGCTTTTCAAAGCCGGTGTCACCATCGGCTTCGGCACCGATTCCGGCGCCACACCCACCCGCATCGCCGGCTTTGCCGAACACCGCGAATTGCAGTTGATGGTGGAAGCCGGGCTCACTCCTGCTGAAGCCTTGCGCGCCGCCACTGCTATCAACGCATCCATTCTCAAAATTCCGCAGATTGGCGTATTGAAGACAGGAAAACAAGCGGATCTGATTGTGCTTAATTCGGACCCGCTTTCGAACATCGCCAACACGGAACAGATTTTATTAGTGATGCACAAAGGCGCGGAAATTAAAACTGATTTGAACGCGGCGCAGCACTAAACAGGAGAACTTACTTATTTTCTGGCCGTATGGCTTTAAATATCTGTTAATTTGGAACTGCCGTCCTCTTGTAAATGCGGAGGTAAGGGCGGCGCATCTCATATAAAAAATCAATCTACGCCTGATACGGAAATCGGACAAATTTGGCAGCAGATTGAGGGGCGAAGCTTGCTGGTGCGCCCTCATGAGGAAGAAGATCCGGATACCCTCTTTGATTGGCTGTGCCGTGAACTAACAAGTAGTCAACTGGAACAGGATGCAGAGGGAAATATATTGATCATGGCACCCACCGGAGGCGAAACGTCTTATCGGAACATGGAGTTGGCCCGGCAACTCCAGACGTGGGCCATGCAGCAAGGGCGAGGCCGGGCTTTTGATTCAAGCGTATTGTTTGTGCTGCCTGATGGTTCAAAACGAGGACCGGATGCCGCTTGGGTCAGTCAAGAAAAGCTCGCGACACTCACCCGGGAAGAACGGCGCAAGTTTTTGCGCTTAGTGCCGGATTTTGCGGTGGAACTGAAATCGCTGACCGATCATCTTTCCGATCTGCAGCGAAAAATGCAGAACTGGATGCGGAACGGCGTTTCACTGGGCTGGCTGATTCACCCGGACAAGCAATGTGTTTTCGTTTATGAAGGTTCGGAAACTCCAGTTGTCGTTTCGAGCAACCGGCTCCTGGCGACAGAACCGGTTTTAGGCTTTGAACTTGACCTGGAACAAATCTGGAAAGGTTTAGATTAATAATCAAACCAGCTTTCGCAGCAGTTCGAGGCCGGAGCGAATATCCTGCGCGCGCTTAGCCGCGTCCTGTTCTTCCCGTTCCAAACTCAAAATTCCCGTATAGCCGATCTCTTTCAAAGCTGCAATGAATTGGGGAATACCCACGCTGCCCTGCCCCAATGCGCGTTCTTTTCCTAAAGCGTTCGGGTCTTCCTTCAGCGGCCAATCCCCGTCCTTGCAATGCACGCTGATCACATGATGGCCCAGAAGGTGCAGCGCTTCAATCGGGTTTCCGGTCCCGTACAAAATCATATTGGCCGGGTCGAAGTTAATCTTCAGGTTCGGCCTGTCCACATCCCCAATAAACCGCATCAGCACATCTGCCGGCTCCTGCCCGGTTTCAAGCGTAAATGCCTGGTTCAGTTTTGAACAGTGATCGCACAACATACGCGTCACTTCCACAATCTCGTCATAACAGCCATCTTGCGGGTCGTGCGGCACAAACCCGATATGGCAGGCGACGCTGTGTATGCCCAGCCGCGACGCAATCTCCGCCACTTCCTTAGTGCGGATCACCCGATCCTTGCGGGTTCCTTCCGGCACCAATCCTACGGTGCGCTTCACAGTCGGAATATCAGCGTAGTCTTCGCCTGCGTAGCTGCAAACCGCTGTTACCGGCAAAAATTGTTCCGCTTCCAGCGCTGTCTGCCATTTTTCGACGATGCCTTCCAAAGGCAACTCACCGGGAAAACCCAACTGCCCCGTCGAAACCCCGAACTCTTTCACTTCCCGCAAACACTGCTCGGCATCTTCCTTCGCCCAGAACATCAACCCAATTTCCATCGGCTCTAAGGAGCGCATTCGATTTGTTTTCCTCCCTCGGCTCTCGATTGGCCTATTGCTAAAGCCAGTTTCACTGCCCGCGCTGAATCCTGTGGAAGACAGCGCTTCGGCTTTTCTCCGGTTTGGCAGCACTGCACAAAATACTTCACTTCTGCATCGTAAGCATCAACGCTTTCCAGCTTAATCGTTTTCAGATTTCCTCCTCCGTCGCTTAAGCGCAAACCGCTCGGAGCTAATTCCAGTTGTCCGCGTTCGGCCAACACCTGAAAGCCCATTGCGAAAGGCGTTTCCGGCGGAAACCAGCCGCCTTGGATGCGAACTTCCGGTCTTCCAGGATAGATCAGCGTTGCGCTCACTGTATCCACTTCGCCCAGGCTCTTGGCGGCCACTCTCTGCGGCATTCCGAATAACAATAATGCCTGGTCCACATCATGAACCAGCAAATCCAACAACGCGCCGCCGCTTTTCGCTTGGTCGGGAAGCCACCGGCTCCAGTTGGGCAGTCCGCAGCGCCGCACCAGCGTAGCGGTTCTTACCGCTCCATATTCGCCTGACCTGACAAACTGCTCCAGATACTGGTACTCAGGCCAGAATCGCAGCACCTGCCCGATCATCAAAATCTTCTCTGCTTCCTGCGCCGCTTCCGTCATGCGATCGCATTCTTCCGTCGTCAGCGCCATCGGTTTTTCGCAGAGAACGTGTTTGCCTGCTTTGAGCGCCGCCGTTACAACAGTCACGTGCAGATCCGTAGGCAGGCACACATCCACTGCCTCCACTTCTGCGTCTTGCACCAGTTCGCGCCAGTCCCGATATTTGCGAACCTGCGAAAAATCGTATTTCGCCGTTTCGCGTTCTAAATTTCCGCCCACTTGGGTCAGGTCGCCTTCGAGCGCCTGCGGATTATTCGTTGAAACTGCCGCTACTGAAACTCCCTCAATATTCAAAAAAGATTTCAGATGGGTCGCGCCCATAAAACCAAGGCCGATAATGCCGATTTTCACGAACGTATGGTAGCTTAAAACTCCCTCAAGAGCGCGTTTATTGGGAAAATACGCAAACACCCGAAAATCGCTTATCCTGAAAGAAGCCGCACCGCACAAAACTTAACGCCGCTTTAAAGGATTCCCATGCAGGCACTTACTAATTCGGAAGCCGCTCCGCTCGGCAGCTTGGAAGAGTGGGACGATTTTATTGCCTCCCGTTATCGTCCCGGCAAGGAAGAAACGGAATTTCGCAACTACGCGATGGATGCTAATCCCACCGTCACGGAATTTTACCGTCAGAACCACGCTTATCAAACTCTGGATTATGTTCTCGGGAAAAAAGCCGAATACGGAACGCTGAACCGCGGCCGGAAAAGCATCTGGGAAGCAGCCGAATATCTCAACACGCTGGTGGATGATAGCGATCCTGACACCGATCTCACCCAGATTGAACATCTGCTGCAAACCTCTGAAGCGATCCGTCGAGACGGTCATCCGCGCTGGTTTGTGCTCACCGGTTTTCTGCACGATCTGGGCAAAGTTCTCTGCTTGTACGGCGAGCCGCAGTGGGGCGTGGTCGGCGATACTTTTCCGGTCGGCTGCGCGTATTCGGACCAGATCGTATTTCCAGAATTCTTCGCCGCGAATCCGGACAGCCTCGTTCCTCAATACCAGACCAAATACGGCATTTATGAGCCAAACTGCGGTTTAGATAAGGTCCATCTTTCCTGGGGTCACGACGAGTATGTTTACACCGTCACTCGTCCTTACCTGCCGGAGCCTGCTCAATACATGCTCCGCTATCATTCCTTCTACCCTGCCCACAAACACGGCGCTTACGGCCATCTGATGACCGACCATGACCGGGAAATGTTTGAATGGGTGCGGAAATTTAACCAGTACGACCTTTATTCCAAAGGATTAGATCGTCCTAATCTTAAAGAAATTAAGCCCTTTTATGACGATTTATTTGCGGAATTTTTTCCCGCTAAGATTGCCTGGTAGATAGAAAAAGCCTCGCTTGTTCCTTTTGTAGGAAGCGGGGCTTTTTGTTGCTGTTAACAGCTTTACTGTACGTTTTCCGTTTTCCGGCTCAGGTCTTCCGCCAGAATAATCGCTTCCGCCAACTCCCGCATTGGCCTTCGCAATCGCCGGCTTTCGTTGCGCAGTCGGAGGTAAGCTTCTTCTTCGGTTAACCCTTGGCGATGCTGCAGAATTCCTTTCGCCCGCTCCACCAGTTTCCTGGTTTCAAGCTGGCGTTTCATTTCCTGCGTTTCTTCGAGCAGCCGCGCGTTTTCTTCCGCCAGCACCGATTTGGAAATAGCGCCGCCCATTTGTTCGCCAATAAAAGTCAGCAGCGCAATCTCATCGGCGCTGTGCTGGTAAGGCTGGCGATGATGTACGTTCACTACGCCGATAATTTCTCCGCTCGCCACCAGCGGCACGGAACAAAGCGCTTCGTAAGTATCTTCAATCAAAGCTTGAAAGTGCTTGAAGCGGGCATCGGCAGCCGCATTCTGCGGCAGCGCCACCACCGATCGGTGTTCAGCCACCCAGCCGGTGACGCCCTCGCCGACTTTCATGCGAATATGCCCCAAATCCACTTGGTGCGGCACCTGCGAAGCGCGAAGAACCATCTCATTTGAGCCGTGGTCGATCAGGTAAACCAGGCATGCGTCGCACGCCGTTACCTGTACAGTTAAACCCACAATTTCGCCGAGCATCTCATCCAGAGAGATTTCGGAACTGACGATGCTGCTGATACGGTGAAGAAGTGAAACCTGCAAAATCGGAGGCTCCATAAAAGTTGTAGCCATACTCGACTGTACCGTTACCGGTTAAGCCTGGCAATCAATTCTTTTAATCTAAGGTATGGACGGCAGTTTTGGAAGAATTCCAGTTTGCTTTTGAATCCCGGCCAACCCGTGTAAACTGAATTATATAAAAAGAATGGATCGAGTTTATAAGCGTAATCGAACGCATTTTTCTTAGCCCTCATGGATCTCGATCAACTGCATACATTTTTAGAAATTGTTCGTTTGAAAAGCTTTTCCAAAGCGGCTCAGACCTGCTATCGGACTCAACCGGCCATCAGCGCCCAGGTGCGTCAGTTGGAACAGGAACTGAATACCATTTTGTTTGAACGTCTCGGCACCCGAATCTCGCTCACGGTGGCTGGCCGAATCTTTGCCGAATACGCGGAACAAATCCTGGAACTGCGCAAGCGCGCCCAGGACGCCATCAACGAACTGGAAAAAGTGCCGCGCGGCGAACTCGTGATTGCCGCCAATGAAGCAACTTGTATCTACGTTTTGCCGCGCGTGTTCGCGGAATTTAAAAAACGTTTTCCCAACGTTCAACTCCTGGTGGATCGTTCTTATGGAACCCGCGTGGTGCAGGCCGTTCTCGACAACCAGGCTGATTTCGGCATCACGCAGCTTCCTATTCAGGAAAAGAAACTTCAAACCGTAAAAATCCATACTGACGAAATCCGCCTTTTGGCTCCGCCTTGGCATCATCTGGCGCAACTGCCGCAGATTCTGCCTCGCGATCTGGTCGGCGAACCGCTGCTGATACCGAAAACCGGCACCACTCGGGCCAGACTCAATGAATGGCTTGATCCGATCGAAGACGAAATGACAATTTCGATGGAACTAGATTCCACGGAAATGATCAAACGTTTTGTAATGGCTGAACTGGGCGTTTCGTTCTTGGCAGCTTCCCATTGCGCGGAAGATGTGGAAGCGGGACGCTTGGCGGCGATTGCCTTAGGGCCGGAACCGATGATGCGGCGATTGGGTTTGATTTATCGTAAAGATAAGTCTTTGTCCAAAGCGGCTCTTGGTTTCATTCAGGTCACAATCGAAAATGCAGGATCGGCAACGCCCGGTACCAGCGTAACTCAACAATTACCTAAAGCTGCTGGTTCATAATCAGCGTAGTTGGTCGGGAGATGGAAAAGTTAACCGCTAAAAGCTCGACGATTTTTATCGCAACCAATGAGGAAACCCACGTTTACCGCTCCGTGCGCGACGTGCCTGTTCATTTACGCCGCCGTTTGGAAGAAAGCACCAGCGGCACGAACTCCGCCACCATTCTGATTGCCGATAAACGCGGTCGGGAGGAATTGGTCCGAGCCTTACAAGGGTTGCCAAGCGAAGTACAGTCGCGTTTAGCGACCACTTTACGCGCCAACCAGAAACGCCAGGCGGCGGCTTCCATGCCGAAAGCCCGTCGCAAAAAACAACTGCGGCTTTGGCTGGAAATTTTGGCTCCGGTCGCGGTAGGCCTCACGGTCTGGCTGCTGACCACTGTTCGTTAACTCCAGCAAGTTTCATTTTCGTTAAAGCTTGCTTGATTTAAGCCGATGAGGAAGATGTGTTTGCATCCGATTCATCTCCTTTTTCTTCCAAGCTTCATCTGACCCAGGAACCAGGCAAAAAGCGTGTGGCTCCCTGCCAAGTTGATCACTGCTCCGGCAAATGGCTTCAGATTACAACTCTGGAACCCGTTCCCGTCGGTGCTGCCATCAGCGTGGAACACGAGGACGCGCTGCTGCTTGGTGAGGTTTTTCTCAGCAAAACGCAAGCCCACTGTTATCAGATTGAAATTAAAGTGGAACAAACCCTGAACGGCTTAATGAATCTGATGGCTTTGCGCTCCCGGCTGCTGCAAGAAGCGGATGCAACAGTTCCTCAACCTGTTTTTTCGCAGATCATGAAATAATTTGCATATAAGCAAATGCCGCGCCTTCGGCCCGTTTCTTTCCGGGTGCTCTGCCTGCTGGCAGCAGGCATCTCCGCAGTCGCCCAACAGGATCGAACAACATCCAAGCCCGGCAGTTCCTACCGGCTTTACCAAGTTCCCTCTCAATCCAGCACCAACCACGGACCGGAGCTTTGGATCGAGAACACCCGAACCGGACGACGCACATTCCTACTCGCCATTAGCGGAACAGTGAATTATCAATGGGCTTCGGACGGAACCGCCTTCGTGGTGAACGATCAAAGCTCCAGTGATCGTGCGTCCTCTTATATTTACAATGCGGAAACGCTCAAGCGCATCGACCTTGAAAAGCAGATCCGCGCCGCCGACCCTGACATCAACCGCTTCACCGACGCTCACCTCTATTTCATCGTCAAAAAATGGGAAACGACGCAGACCGTCCTTGTCCGCTTTTTCGGACACACCAACATTCCACCGGTTCTTAACTTTGATTATTTGTATCGCGTTGACCGCTCTGGAAAAGTGCGGAAACTCTAGGGGTATGTTTACCCGATCAACTGCTGTACCTTGAATATCAGGAAACAAAATGACCTGGACTGACAAATATCATCGCGACGGGTACGTCATCTTCGAAGCCCTGGTGCCTGCCGATGCGATTGACATCCATGTCGCGGCGCTCACCGGTCTTCTCGACTCCTACAATTGCGGGCATAACCGCAGCCTTCACCATCTTGATGGCAAAACCAAGGCAGAACTCAGCCGGAAACTGAATGAACTGGAGTACTCGGAAACGCAGTCTCTACCGCTTTCATTATCCGAACCGCTTCAAGAAAAAATCGGGCAGATTTTCGGCAATAAGCCGATCTTATCTAACACACGCAGCAGTCTATGGGAGGCCGGTGATCGAGCGCCGCACTTCGACACATCCATGTTAAGCACAACGCCTTTCCATCACGTTTGCCGGTCCTGGTGCGCTTTGGATGATATCGATGCTGGAAGCGGCACTTTCTATGTGATACCCGGTACTCACAAGAAATTGCCTGACGAAGTCTGCCGGGCGATACTCGAACAGCCGCATGTATGCGAGCGCTTCTCGCAGCTTGAAAATCTCTACAAAGAATGCGATGGCAATGTTGATTCCCTTTCCCAATCGCCGATATGGAAGGACTTTCATTCCACTGTTTGGCCGATGATCTGCGATTCCGTAGTTCAAAAAATTCAAAATGCCCCGCGAAAAGCTTTCCCGCTTCGCAAGGGCGATGTGGTGCTCTTTAATCCGCGTATTGTGCATGGGACTATGCCGCGCACTGATCTTCGCTTACCCCGAAAATCTAAGATTTCTGAGTGGCGATCGCCTGATTCCACAATTTATTTCGCCACGGAATACTTCGGTCCTACCCGCGATGGCAGGAACAAGCCGAACAGCGGCCGTTTCGCGGCATTAGGTGCCGTGAATACATCATGGGGTGCTTACATCCCTCCTAACGGAACTGTTTAGCTGTCCATCACCTGTATAAATAGGAACGATGCTTTCATAGCTAATTCCGCCGTAAACAAAAGAAACACGCTTGATGTTCGTGCCGTAAAGCGCTCGCAGATTTTCTTCCGTCAGTACCGTTTGCGTGTTGCCATGCAGATAATTCGTTTCGCCTAACATCAGCAGGACATCATCTGCAATCGCAAGCGCGTGGTGCGGGTGATGGGTGGTCAATACAATGGTCAGCCCATCTTTGTGCGAAAGCCTTTTGATCCATTCCAGGATAATCGCCTGGTTCTTCAGATCGAGCGCGGAAGTCGGCTCGTCAAGCACCAGAATATCCGCTTCGGATACCAACGCGCGGGCAAAAATAGCTAACTGCCGCTGCCCTCCAGAGATCTGGTGAAACGGGCGCTCCGCCAGGTCGGTAATGCCAAAACGGTCCAGTGTCTCTCTGGCTAGTTGCACATCTTTCCGCGAAGGTTGCGAGAACAAACTGATGTGGCTGGCCCTTCCCATCAGCACCATGTCCAACACCGTGTAATCAAAGCTGACGCTGAAAAGCTGCGGCACAAAACCAATGCGGCCCTGTGCGTGTACTGAGCCTTCGCTTGGCTGGAGCGTGCCGAGCAAGAGCTTCAACAGCGTTGTTTTTCCGCTGCCGTTCGGGCCAAGCACGGCAAAAATCGAGCCCCGCCTGACCGCAGCCGTGTAATCTCGAAAGATCCATTGGCCGGCTTGGTAGGCATAACCTAGTTTATTGAATTGGACTGGCAGTTCAGCCACCTATTCGCTGCTCCAGGCATTGCCTCGCGTTTTCCAGAACAAAAGGCCGAACACCGGCGCGCCGACAATGGCAGTGAGCAGCCCAATAGGTATCTCTTCCCTGCCCAGGCTGCGCGCAATATCATCCATAAACAGCAGATACAAACCTCCCAGAATAGCGGCAACCGGCAGTAAGCGCGTGTGTTCAGGACCCACCAGCATTCGCGCTAGGTGAGGAATCACCAGTCCTACCCACCCAACGCCGCCGCTGACTGAAACTTGCACCGCCACAATCAGCGCCGAAAGTGCAACAACGATCCAACGCAGTGCCTCTAAATGAACGCCCAGCGCAGCCGCATCTGTTCCGCCAAGCGAGAGCAGATTGAGTCGCCAGCGCAAAAGCATTAAAGGCACTCCCGCCGCCAGCAGCGTTCCCGACATCAAGGCAAGCTTCTGATAGCTGGCGCTAGCAAAGCTGCCCATCAACCAGTACAGAATTGAGGGCAGCGTAGTATTCGGGTCTGCTGCTAGCTCAACAAGGCTTGTGAGCGCGCCGAAAAACGTTCCCACGATCACGCCCGAAAGAACCAGCGCCAGAATTCCGCGCCCGCCGCCGCCAACCTTTGTCAGCCCGAATGCAATCAGAAGCGCCGATAAGCCGGACACGAAAGCTAAACCAACCACTCCTGCCAGCGGCAAAGACCACAAAATTCCTAACACCCCGCCGAATGCTGAACCTGCTGAAACACCCGCAATCTCCGGTCCTACCAGTGGGTTGCGGAAAACGCCTTGCAGCGCGGCTCCCGACAAAGACAAGCCCATTCCGCAAAGGGTCGCCAGCAGAACACGAGGCAAACGCACCAGTTTAACGACCACCCAGGGGATGTTGGCAGAATCGTTCGTCACATGCTGGCCCGATTGCAGCAAGACTCGCAGAATCTCTCGTGTTCCGAGCGGATAATGGCCCATCTTGAGAGAAATCAGAATACCAGCGCACAACAGCGCGAACAAACCGGCAGTGACTCGTTGCGGATGGTGCGGCTTGCTCCCGTTTATTAGCTTTTGCATGGGTGACGTTTTCGATTCTGCAACAAACCATCTCAGCACCTCCGGAGGCTGATTGATTGAATCGTTCTCCGCGCGATGCCGTTAAACACGGATGTCGTATAAAAGAGTGTATTTCAAATATGACATTTGTAGTGTTAACAAGCCAATTCAAAATACTCTGAGGAGTCGAATGTTCTCTGTTTTCGCGTGTTTGTTCCGTTTGTTACAAACAGGTTGGAGCCCTTGGAAATGTGCTCAATGGGCCACTCTGTTATCAATCCTGTCTTTCTTTTCATTTCCTGCTGCGGCGCAATCAAGCAGCATCACTGGCACCGTGAAGGATGCTTCGCAAGGCGTTGTTGCTGATGCGAGTGTTCATCTACGGCGGTTAAGCACCGGCTACGTCGTTCAAACGAATGCGGACGCGCAGGGTTTGTTTGTATTCAATGGGATAGCTCCAGGCACTTACGAGATTGAGGTTCTGGCGCATGGATTTGACAGGTTCCTGCAATCCGGCATTGTTGTTAACGCCGGCAAAAGCACCGCCCTGGAAATTAATTTGTCTCTTCCTTCCAGCTCGGAAACAGTGAACGTTTCCGCTTCGCAACTCACGGAACCAAATGTCAGCCAGGTAGGGCCGTTCACTAACCTGCCTCTCCAGGACACTCCTTACTCCATCAACATCATGACTTCCGATCTCATCGAGAGTGTGCAGGCTTCCACCGTGGACCAGTTATGGAGATTGAATCCCTTCGTCGAAAATCCCGTTCCGCAAACCCGGACAGGCTCCGGAGTCGGATACATTCGAGGGTTCTACACCAATAACCAGCGGGAAGACGGCTTGTACTCTGCTTTTCCTCTTGTCGATATCGAGGATAAAGAAAGCGTTCAAGTGCTTTCAGGTGAATCCGGCTTTCTGTATGGCGTGAATCCTCCCGGCGGCTTGGTCAACTACGCTCTAAAGCGTCCGACGCTGACTCGTTACAATAGCGTTACGTTTGGAACTTACGGTAATGGCAGTGTCTTTGCCCACGGCGATTTCAGCGGACCCATTGATCAGGCAGGACAATTTGGTTATCGGCTCAACCTGTTAGGGCAGGATGGCAGCACGGCTATTAATTACCAGAACATCTCGCGCTATCTGTTGAGCGGAGCCCTTGACTGGCACGTCGCCTCAAATGCTCTGCTGCGCTTTGACACCTCGTACAGTCATTACCGGGTGGACGGGTCGCCAGCAGTCTGGCAATTAGGCTATGATGGGCCGGTTCCCGCTGCGCCCGACGCCAGCACGCTCTACGGCCAGAAATACGACTTTGATTCTTATCGGACGAACAAATCCGGACTTCTCGGCACTTGGGACTTGAACAATTACTTCACGCTGCGCGGCGGAGCAGACCACATGAGCTATGAGCGCCAGGATTTTTATACAAACAACGCCATAACAACCGCCACCACTTACAACAGCATCGTGCTTCCATTTGCGCCGCGCAACATCACCACCTACTCGGGGCAAGCTTTTCTGGATGCCAAATGGTCGTCCGGGCCAATCAAAAATCTCTTCACGTTTGGCTATGATGGCGACATTTATCGCGAACGAAGACACGAAGACCAGAGTGCTGTTATTACTTTGGCTAAAGGACTGCCGTATCCGGAAGAAACCTATCTGGGCCAGCCTGCTTATAACGTTGGATTAAAGGTAAGCAACACCATCAGCCGCATGATTAATCGCAACCTGATTCTGGCCGACACGGTTAATCTCGGTCAGCATTGGACGGTTATGGCAGGCGCGGCCTATGCTGGACTGATCCAAAATAATTTTGCTGTTGCCACCGGAGCGCAAACAGCCCGCTACAACAAATCGGAATGGACCCCTTCCGCATCTATCGTCTTTAAGCCCATCGCGAAAGTTTCCACTTACTTCACCTATATTCAAGGCTTACGGCAAGGCGGAACCGCGCCCGACACCTCGGCAAACCCCGGCGTGGTGCTGCCGCCGATAGAAACATCACAGTATGAACTAGGCGCCAAGGCCGCTCTTGGAAAAGCGCAGCTCACTTTTGCTCTGTTCAACATCAGCGAAGGATTCGAATACATTGACCCTGCCGATAATTTGTATAAGCAGGCAGGCCGGGAAAATCACAAAGGGCTTGAATTAGGCTTAACAGGCCCGGTCTATCGCGGATTGAGAATCTACGGCGGAATCACCCTGCTCGATCCCAGGGTGAAAAGCAACGCCTCGAATCCGCAACTGAACGATTCGCGTCCGCCGAGCGTCGCAAAGCAGTTGTACAAACTATATTCTGAATACGATATACCGCAATTGCGAGGACTGGGCGTAACCGGCGGTGTCTTCTACACGGGACGGAGCCCCGCCGATCAGCCGAATCGATACTATGTTCCGGCATTTACAACGGGAGATGTTGGGCTGCGATACCGGTGGAGCATCAAGGAAAGGCCATTGACTCTGCGAGCAAACGTGACCAACGTTACGAATAAATCATATTGGATGGCGAGCGTGTTTGGTTCAAATCTTTACACGGGAGATCCTAGGAGCGTTGCAGTCTCACTGCAAACGAGATTTTGAGGATTTGCATGAACAATCAGGCAGACTTCGCGCTTTTTATCATCTTTCCTGTTATTGCCTTGATCGCTTCTTGCTTCAGTCCGGCGCTAGTTCCCGCGCGGCGGACTGAAACGGCTCGCACGGTGATAGACGCGCGCGGAAAAGCGGTAGAACTGCAACTGCCCTATCGAGGCTCGGTAATCTACTCCGGCATTGCCATGCCGGATTATCTGCTGGTCACGCAATCGCCGGAAACCCTGCTCGACACATTTTCATTTGGCGGAACCAGAACATCCCATTCGCTGTTGCCAAAAATCTATCCGCAACTGAGCAAAGTCCCTGTCTTGGTCTTCGAACGAGCACAAAGCATTGAAACAATGCTGCTGCAAAAGCCGAGTGCTGTTTTCACCTGGACCTTTGAAACTTCTCAACTGGAGCGTTTCGGCCTTCCCGCGCTTGGATTGAAAACCGCTTCGGAAGCCGACGCTTTGAAGCGCACCGCCATTTATGCTGATGCGCTAGGCAAAACGCAGCGCGGCCAGGACGTTGTGCAAAGCTACGGGGAACGCTTCCAAGCTCTCGCCGCCGAACTGCGTCCAGAACAGATTACAAACAAGAAGCGTGTGCTCATGCTGAACCGCAATGGCGGCATCATCTCCACTCCCAACGGACACTCTATGGTATGGCGTCGGGCTGGTCTCCGGGAAGCTTACCCCTTTCCCGCGATGCGCGGCACCGTCAACTTTGAAACGGTTTTGAACATCGATCCCGACATTCTTCTTCTGTCAGGAAATCTTACGCCTCAGGAGATTTTGTCGCAGCCCGAATGGCGATTGCTGCGAGCCGTCCGAAATAACAGCATGTATGCTCTCCTGCCCGGAATAGCAGGCCAAGCATGGAACATTGTTGATCTGCCTTTTTATGCGCGTTGGCTGGCGGAATTGGCTTATCCCGAACGCCTGCCATCCAGCCTGCGGTGCCTCATGCGGGAAACCTACCGGGATGAGCTCGATTACGAAGCTTCTGATGCTGATCTTGACGAGGCCCTAGGCATGGAGCAGAACGAAGGTTCGCGCGGATACAAGGCATTTGCGGCTGAATCCAGTAGGCTGAAGCAGTGAAGAAAGGATGGGCATCAAGCGCGGAAGTTTTTATCGTTTTCCTTCGTCTTGGCTGTACTTGTTTCGGCGGACCCATCGCCCACCTCGGATACTTTCAGAAGGAATTCGTGGATAACAGAAAATGGTGTGGCGAGAATACGCTGGCTGAACTCATCGCGCTCGCCCAGTCTCTGCCCGGGCCATCAAGCAGCCAGGTAGGATTCGCGCTTGGCGTATTGCGAGCAGGTTGGCTAGGGGGTTTAGCGGCCTGGGCCGGTTTCACGCTACCCTCGGCTTCGCTCATGCTGTGGTTCGCGCAGAACCACTCACTTTTCGCAGCGAACGCCGCTATCCCGCTCCTGCACGGATTATAGCTTGTTGCGGTAGCCGTCGTAGCTCAAGCGGTAATCATCATGCGAAGTACGCTCGCGCCGGACCAGATTCGAATGGCGGTAGTGATTGCAGAAACAGGCGCAACTTTGTTCTTCTCGCCTGGGTTTTCAACCCTCATCGCTATCGCCGGCGGAGCGGTGGCGGGTCTGTTTTTTTGCCGAACAAAACAAGCCGAGCTTCGCGAGCGCATTGAGTTGGAACTGTCAAAGGCTACTGGCGTGGGCGCTGCGGTTACCCTCCTGCTGCTCCTGATTCCGCTCACATTTTTCACCCACTCCTTCGCCCATACCGAACTCGGTGTTTTTTCCATCTTCTTTCGCAGCGGCGCTCGCGTCTTTGGTGGCGGCCATGTTGTTTTGCCACTGCTGGAGAACGCTGTTGTTGCGCCGGGTTTAGTCACCCAAGAAACGTTCCTGGCTGGCTACGGCGCGGCGCAAGCACTGCCCGGGCCACTCTTCTGCTTCGGTGCTTACCTGGGCGCTTCAGTTCGCCCCGCGCTTCATCCCCTGCTTGATGGTGTGCTGGCACTAGTCGGCATATTCACACCAGGACTGCTTGCCATGAGTGCCGTGCTGCCGTTCTGGAAAGCATGGCGCGGTAATCGGACCATTCACGCCGCGCTTAAAGGGATTAATGCCAGTGTTGTGGGCATACTCATCGCCGCACTTTTTCAGCCGCTCTGGACTGCCACAGTTCACACCATAGGTGATTTCTGGATTGCTCTTCTGGCCTTAGCCCTTCTCACGGTCTGGAAAATTCAGCCTTGGATGGTTGTAGTGAGAACCGCGATAGTATGTTCACTTGTCGTGCATCGGCAATAGAATTTTGAAGAAGCAGAAACACTAAACTGACTTGTCATACGATAAAACCAGTTCTCGAATCGATTTTCCGCAATGGCAATCACTAGCGTCAACAAACCAGTTACGGCTTCCAGTCTCGCTTCCACCAACTACAGCGCAATGGCAATGGTCACCACGTTGTTCTTCATGTGGGGCTTCATCACCTGCCTGAACGATATTCTTATTCCGCACCTGAAAGCCATCTTCAGCTTGAACTACGCCCAGGTGATGCTGGTTCAGTTTGCGTTTTTTTCCGGCTATTTCGTATTTGCCTTGCCTGCCGGCAAACTGATCGAAGCAATCGGCTACAAACGTACGATGATCGCTGGCCTACTGACAATGGCGGCGGGAGCGTTGCTGTTTTTACCCGCAGCCAGCCTGCCTTCCTTTCCTTTTTTCCTAACCGCCCTCATTGTGGTTGCGGCTGGCATAACGGCTTTGCAGGTTTCCGCCAATCCCTATGTATCCGTGCTTGGCCCGCCGGCAACCGCTTCCAGCCGTTTAAATCTGACGCAGGCGTTTAATTCGCTCGGAACTACGGTCGCGCCCTTTTTCGGCAGCCTTCTCATTCTCAGCAGCGCTCCCCGCAGCATGGCCGACCTCAGCCGCCTGGCGCCCGATGCTCTTCAACAATACCGCTTGCACGAAGCTTCCACCGTGAAACTGCCTTACCTGCTAATTGCCTTCACGCTGGTTGTTCTCGCCGGAGTGATTGCCCTGTTCAAACTACCGGCCATCAATGATTCACCGGCAACCCTGGATACCGCGGAACACAATGGCAAACTGCCCAGCATTTGGAAGCAGCGCCATCTGGTGCTTGGCGTTGTCGGCATTTTCGTTTATGTGGGAGCCGAAGTAGCGATCGGCAGTTTTCTCATTAATTACTTCACGCAGCCTTATGTGCGCGGCTTATCGGAACAGGCTGCCGCAACTTATGTTTCTTTTTACTGGGGCAGCGCCATGATAGGCCGGTTTATCGGGTCCGCGATTCTGCAAAAGCTTCGCGGCGGAGTGGTGCTGGGCGTTGCGGCTATTATGGCGTTTCTGCTTGTTATTACTTCCATTTTAAGTTTTGGCTCGTTGGCGATGTGGAGCATTATTCTGGTCGGCTTGTTCAACTCAGTGATGTTCCCCAGCATCTTTGCTTTAGCGATCACCGGACTCGGCCCGTTGATGGGCAAAGGATCGGGCCTGCTGGTGGCGGCAATCGTGGGCGGCGCGATTATTCCTGTCGTTGAGGGCGCATTGGCGGATCGCATCGGCATTCACCATGCCTTCATTCTGCCCGCTTTGTGCTACCTGTACATTGCCTTTTATGGTTTCAACGGCTCTAAACCGCGTGATGCTGTGTATACGAAAGCAGCAGCGTGAAGCGTATTCTTTTGTTTCTGTTCGGTGGTTTGCTTTGCGCTCAAACGCACACTACCTGGAGTGATTACGGCGGCGGCGCTGATTCCGCGCAGTATTCCGCTTTGACGCAGATCAATCGCTCGAATGTGAACCAACTTCAGATCGCCTGGACCTACCAAACCGGCGATGCGAACAAGTACCTTTTCAATCCGGTTGTGGTCGGCAACGTGATGTACGTGCTTGCCAAGAACAATTCCCTTGTTGCGCTCGATGCCGTTACCGGCAAGGAGCTTTGGGTTCACGCGACCGATCCTAAAACAACGCTCTTAACAAACCGCGGCATCAACTATTGGGAAAGCAAGGATCGCGCTGATCGTCGTCTACTTTTCGCCGGCAACAATCAATTGCAGGCTTTGGACGCGCAAACCGGAAAACCGATTTTGAGCTTCGGCAAAAACGGCTGCGTGGATCTGCGCGAAGGACTCGGACGCAATCCTAACAATTTAGCGCTGGTTCAATCCACCACGCCGGGGCGCATCTTTGAAAACCTGATCATTCTCGGCTCTGCCACGAACCAGGAATATGAATCCGCTCCCGGCGATATCCGTGCTTACGACGTGCGTACCGGTCAACTCGCCTGGACGTTTCACACTGTTCCTCATGCGGGCGAGTTCGGCTACGATAGCTGGCCGAAAGATGCCTGGAAAACCGTGGGCGGCGCAAACGCCTGGAGCGAGTTAACTGTTGATGAAAAACGCGGCATTGTTTACGTTCCTACCGGCAGCCCGAAGTACAATTTCTATGGCGCTAATCGCAAGGGCGCAAATCTATTCGGTGATTGCCTGCTCGCGCTCGATGCCCGCACCGGCAACCGCATCTGGCACTTTCAGATGATTCATCACGACATTTGGGATTACGACAACGCCACCGCGCCCAAACTGCTCACCCTTAAGCACAACGGCAAAATGGTGGATGCCGTGGTTCAGGTCGGCAAAGAAGGTTTTGTCTGGGTGTTCAATCGTGAAACGGGCGAACCACTATGGCCGATTGAGGAACGCCCTGTTCCGAAATCCGATATGCCCGGCGAGGAAACCTGGCCCACACAGCCGTTTCCTTTGAAGCCGCCGCCTTTTGCGCGGCAAAGCTTTACCGCTAAGGATCTCAGTCCGTTTATCGACGACCCGGCGGAACGAGCGCGGCTGCGCGACCGGATTGAAAGCGCGCGCAACGAGGGTCTGTTTACTCCGCCCGGCCTGCGCAACACAATCGAGATGCCCGGCAACAACGGCGGCGCAAACTTCGGGGGCGCAGCAGTTGATCCGCAGAACGGCGCTTTATATGTCGTTTCCAAAGATCTTCCGGCCATGCTCAAGCTGGAATTAAGCGAAAACAAACAAGGCTCTGCCGGTGACACTCCGGCACAAAAAGGGCAACTGGTATTTGCTTCCAACTGCCGTTCCTGCCACGGCGCGGACCGAGCGGGCCAGCCTCCCGCTGTTCCGTCCTTAGTCGATGTCATGTCGCGTCTTGCGCCCGATCAGATTCGCCTTGTGGTACAGCACGGCCAGAACTCCATGCCTGCTTTCCCTAGTTTGACCGATGCGGATCTTGATGCTTTGCTTTCTTACCTTGCCCATCCGGTTGATTTACCGGCTCTGAAAGAAGCTGCCTCTACAAATATTGCTGACGCTCGTTACAAGAGCGGATTCGGATTCATGTTCACCAGCAGCGGGCTTCCCGCGATTGCGCCACCCTGGACCACGCTGACCGCCTACGATCTGAACGAAGGTATTATCAAGTGGCAGATTCCTTTGGGCGAGGTTCCCGAACTGGCCGCTAAAGGGTTCAAAGATACCGGCAGCCATTTTCCGAAAGTAGGCCCGGTGGTTACCGCTGGTGGTCTCATTTTTGCCGGCACCCGCGACCGCCTCGTCCGCGCGCTGGATTCTTCGAGCGGCAAGACGCTTTGGGAAGCCGAGCTTCCGGCAGCTTTGGAAGGAATGCCCGCCGTGTATCAAGTGAATGGGCGGGAGTACATAGTGTTCTGCGCGGCGGCTCAAGCCACCACTCACACGCACAACGTTCCCGGTCATCCCGCGTCGCAGGCTGCCATACCGGGAGCTTATGTTTCTTTTGCCTTGCCTACTTCAAGGAACGTGAAATGACGCAGGCATTCACGCCGCCGATGCCCATTGACAATTTGCCGCCTACTGGTGAAGGCGCAGCACAAGGCTTGTCAAACACAAAGCTATGATGAAGCTCATTAATGGGCTGGTTCAAATCGCCCTGCGATAACGGCGTGGGAAAAAGCTGTTCTTGTTCATAGCCTAAATATTGTGCGGTCAACTCCCAGCCGCCGCCCGCGCTCATGCCATGCCCGAACGTACCCTTTCGGGCGGTGACTAGCACGGAATCCGAAAAAATGGAGCGGAACGTAGCCATCTCGGAGTAATCTCCCGGCGTCGCAGTGGCGTGCAAATCCCAGGTGCCGATGTCATCAGCGGAAACATGCGCTTCGGCCAAGGCCTGATGGATAGCCGTTTTGGGACCATCAGGCGAAGGCGTGATGATGTGATGCGCATCGGAACTGACGCCTACCGCCAGCGGTTCCATGCCAAGCAGTTGAAAGCCCTTTGCCTTCATGTATTCCAGGTCGCCCACAATCCAGATCACAGCTCCGCCGGCTACGTGCGTTCCCTGCAAGCGAGTTAAAGGCACAGACACATTGCGGTCCGCCGATAAAACTCTGCCGCTGTAAAACGATCCAACGGTGAGAGGATGCGGGGGGGGATCGGTGGCTCCTACCACCACAGCCTTTGCTTCACCCGATTGAATGGCGTTCATGGCTAAACGCAGCGCCACGCCAAATGTGGAACAAGCGGCTACGGGCGCAAACGCCAGGCCGGTGATCTTGCCTAAAATTGAAATCTGCGCTGCGGGCGTATTGTGTATGTTCCAAATCAGGTTGGCGGAAACGTTCCAGGGCGGTTCCGGCGCTTGCCATTTTTCCTGCAACTTGGCGTGGCGCTTTTCTTTTTCGCGGATCGTGTTCAGTTTTCCCGAGGCGATCTCGCCTTCAATGCTCATGCCGTCAATCTGCGCTAACTCGGCTAAGTACTCTTGCAGTTCGCTGGAGCGGGCCATCCAATAGCGATGCCATAACTGTTCCGCAGCATCACGCTCTCTCTCGGGCACAGTTTCTGGAGCGGGAGGAACATCATGATCGTCAGAACGCTCTTGCGCCAGATAGGACCGAAGCGCCGCATTGCGCTCGGGACTCGCCCAGAATGAATCCCATCGCTTTTGCGATCGGTACAACGCAACGCTGGCATGGTAAGTGGTATCGATTGCGCCAAGCCCGGTTCCGACATACACGTGCGCTTCGGTGCCGAGACTTTTCAGTTCCGCTTCTAAGCCCTGATTCTGTTGCAGTGCTTGAATGAACGCGCCAATCGCATAAAGCGAGGGAGTGTCCATTTTTTCTTTCAATTTCTGGTAGTGTCGCGGAGCGAATCGGGCATTGATCCATTCCTTGTAATCTTCAAATTCAAACTGCGGATCACCCACCAGAAAATTGTCAGGCCCGAAGCCGTTGAACGGAGAAAGCCAAGTGCCGGAACAAGCTAGATTGTTTCTGAACGCGTCGATGTTGGGAGATTTCGGGGCCACAATGCCCCAGCCAAATACTCCGATTCGTATTGCCACAATACCTATATTGCCAAAACGATTTACTTCTATTTCAGCGCCACTTTAAAGGAAGGCTTCGCTGGAGTTCCGGTAATCCGGATGGGAATCACCGCGCCGGCATTCTCTTTTCGAAAAAAAGGATCAAGGGGCTTCAGGAAAACTCTCTTTACCCCGCCTGCTGCTTTGGAGAGACTAGATTGCATGGCGATGGTGCCGGATAAGCCAATCTGATCGGTGATCAGGCTGTAATCGCCTTTCAAGTGCGCGGTAGCTCCCGGCACATGAAAGGAAGCGCGCGAAAAATCTGCGACCCCATTGCGAACATCAACCTGACCGCTCAGGTCAGCAGGCACGCGCTCGGAATCATCATTGTTCTTCTTATCCTTGCGAGTGCGCGCGCTTAATTCATCTAGCTTCTCCTGTTTAGTTTCACGGGTAAACTGCGCGCTGTTGATTCTGAAATCGCCATTCAGCCTGACTGCTTGAAGAAATTTTTCATGCTCGGGCGGCAGAAGCACGTGGGCGCTCAAGTCGATTAGGCCGTTGAGGGTCGCGGGATCAGGTTTAGCAAATATTCGCAGCAGATCCTGCAGGCGTGCTGCGTTTGCGGCAAAATCCATTGACACGGTTTTACCTTGTTGGCCGCTGATTGAGCCGTGGACCTGGATGGAAGTTTCCAGAAAACGGAAATTCGCTGAATCGAGCACAACATCGCCATTCATTCCATTCACCGTACCGGCAAACTTAGCATGAATGTTAACAGGATGTCTGCTGCTGGTGAGCTCCCAATCAGGGATCGTTGACTCGCCCCGTGTTCTTACACTGTCAAGCTTTCCATCAAATGTTCCGGTAGAACTCAGCATTCCCGCAATGCCCTGGTAGTGTCCTAGATTCACGTCCGTTAATTTAAACTTCCCGGATAACGGAGTATCACCGTGCTTGTTTTTCCGCCACGGGCCAAAAACAGCGGCCACGTCGAAGTTACCAGGGGGTTCGAAGTTCCGCATCAACGTGTGAAAATGGATCGGCTTATTGGTGGCGACATTCTGAAAATTGAGCCGGGGAAATTCGAAGCGAAGCGGTTTTGCCCTACCTTTCCGCGCGATTTCCAGAATTGTTCCGTCGGCAATCACGTTTTGAGCCACCGTGTGGATGAGTTCCGAAGGACCGGCTCGCAGCGGCGGCGGAAGCGGCGACGGAATAAATACATGCAGTCCTTCCGCGCGGAATTCCTTCACAGTATGAGTAAAAGCGAGCATACCCGGCCAGGAACCGTTGGCGCTGATTCTGCGAACCACCGCTATCGGCGGAGTTCCAGGAGGAGAGTTTCGCGTGAACCGGACGTTTTCCGCCACAAAGCCAGGAGCAGGAAAGAAAACCTCGTGGTAACTACCAATAGTCACATTTGATCGTGAAAGCTCTTCCAAACACTTGGTCATATGCTTGCGAGTAAGGGGCCAGTGAATGATCAAAATGGTAGCTGAAATAATCAAAGCAACGGAAAGAAAGCCAACAGCGATGATCACACCCCGCAGAACAATCCGGCCTGTTCTAGTATGGACCCATGAATTAAGGGATGACATGGCGCCCCATATGACGCTGTCATCTTCGCAAGGTTTCGCAGAAGAAGTGCGAGTTAAAACGAGGAGCTTGTGACCACCGCACGGCCTTCGCCCACCTGTTGACGCCACAAGGCGTAATACAAGCCTTTACGATCAACCAGTTCTTCGTGACGACCGAACTCCACGATGCGCCCGCGCTCCAGCACATAGATGCGATCAGCGTGCAGCACAGTGGACAGGCGATGAGCAATCAGAATGGTAACAGCATCGCGAGTGGCGGCCACTTCCCGGATCGTGTGGCTAATTTCTTCTTCAGTGAGCGAATCGAGCGAAGAAGTAGCTTCATCGAACACCAGCAGATGCGGTTTGCGCAGCAAGGCTCGCGCAATGGCCAAGCGTTGTTTTTCGCCGCCTGAAACTTTCACGCCGCCTTCGCCGATGACCGTATCAAGCCCATGATCGGCGCGCAGCAGCAGATTTTCAACCGATGCCTGCCGCAGCACGTCGAGGCATTCCGCGTCAGTAGCATCAGGGCGGACAAACAGCAGGTTTTCACGAATGGAGCCGGAAAAGAGTTGCGCATCCTGCGTCACCAATCCAATTCGCTCGCGCAAAGTTTCAATATCGATTTCGTCTTCCCGGATTTCGTTATACAGCACATGTCCGGTTTGAGGGCGGTATAAGCCGACCAGCAGTTTCACCAGCGTAGTTTTTCCCGCGCCGGAAGGTCCGACAAACGCGATGGTTTCGCCGCGCTCGACTTTAAAGGAAATGTTGTTCAAAGCCGGATGGCTGGCCGACTGATGCTGGAAAGAAACGTCATTAAATTCGAGGGTTTCCAGTTGCGCTATCGGGACCGGGTGCGCGGGACGAGGTTCCGGAGGCATTGCTAGAATCGCGTCAAAGCCTTGAAGCGAAACTTCGGCTTCGCGATAAGTGTTTACGACGTTTCCCAATTCCTGCAACGGGCCGAAAATGAAAAACGAATAGATAAACAAGGAGAAGAACTGGCCCACGGTGATGCGCTGAGTAAAGATCAGATACAACATCAGGAACAGGATGGACGTGCGCAGCAAGTTTACGAACGAGCCTTGAATGAAGCTCAGACTGCGCAGATAACGAACTTTCTTCAATTCCAGTTTAAGAATTTTATCCGTGGTGGCATTTAATCTTTCAATTTCCTGATGCGCCAGACCGAGGCTTTTCACCAGTTCGATGTTGCGCAGAGATTCAGTAGTAGCTCCGGCTAAAGCCGTGGTTTCTTTCACAATAGTCTTCTGCACGGCTTTGATTTTGCGGCTCAGCAGAGAACTTAAGCCGCCTAATAAAGGAATGGTGAGCAGGTAAGCCGGGGCAATCGACCAGTGAACTTTCCAGGCATACACGAACACGAAAATGACGCCGATGAGCGTAGTGAACAATAAGTTCACGGCAATAGTGATGAGCTTTTCCACATCGGTGCGGACTTTCTGCAGTTTGCCCAGGGTTTCGCCGCTGCGCTGATCTTCAAACTGAGCGTAGGGCAACTCCAGCGAGTGCCGGATGCCGTCGGCGTACAAGCGCGCGCCAACCTGCTGAGTGATCAGATTGACGAAATAGTCCTGAAAGTTCTTGGCCAAACGGGAAACAAACGCCACACCCACAGCCGCTCCGAGCAACAGGCTGACGCCGCGAATGAACTGGCCGCTAGTGTACTGCCGGTAACGGGTGGCGTAGGAATCAATGATGTGGCGAAAGATCAACGGATCGAGCAGTGAAAATACCTGGTTCACGGCGGCAAGCACAAGCGCGGCTAAGACCAGCTTCCAGCCATCCTGCAAATAGCGACGAAGGGTGTTCATAGTAGAAAAATATAAGCGGAAATACCAGTAAGATAAAAGCAACTCAGACTTTGATTCAAATACCTCGGGTTCACCTAAACAAAGCGGCGAAACAAAGCGACGCGGGTTCCGGTCAACCTGATGATGTTTCCAGATGACACTGAAGAGGACCAATTAGCCCGACGCCAGTTTCTGGGCGCGGGTTCGGCGGTGCTGGCCGGCGCAGCTTTAAGCGGCCTGCCGTTGAGCGGCCAGGAAGCGAAAGAAACTACCAAAGCCGAGCATGATGCGAGCGCGGCAGACCCCGGCCCGGAAAATCAACCGATTGCGGCCATTTCCTCCAGCGGAGAAATGCCACCATCTTCTGACCACGGCGCGGTTCCCGGTTTCTGGTATTCCTTTTCGATCGCGCATAAACGTGTTCAAGAAGGCGGCTGGTCGCGGCAAGTCAACGTAGAGGATTTTCCGATTTCCACCCAGATCGCCGGCGTGAATATGAAGCTGACTGCCGGCGGCGTCCGCGAACTGCATTGGCACCAGGCAGCGGAATGGGCTTACATGCTGAACGGCAAAGCACGCATCACCGCTATTGATAACGAGGGGAAACCTTTTGTAAACGATGTGCAGCAGGGCGATTTATGGTATTTTCCAACCGGAGTTCCTCATTCCATTCAAGGTCTTGCGCCTGACGGCTGCGAGTTCATGCTGGTGTTCGACGACGGAAAATTTTCAGAGTTCGATACTACCCTGGTTTCGGAATGGACAGCGCGGACGCCGAAGTCAGTGCTGGCGAAAAACTGGGGCGTGCCGGAAAGCGCATTAAGCAAAATGCCGGAAAAGGAATTGTATATTTTCCAGGCTGCCGTGCCGCCGCCGCTGGAACAAACGCGACGCCCCTTGTACGAACAGTTTGCTCCTTCCCCGATTGATTTCTCTTTCAAGATGGAAGCGATGCCGCCCACCCAGAAAACCGAATCAGGTGAAGTGAGAATTGTGGATTCCACCAACTTTCCGATTTCGATCACAATTGCAGCGGTGCTGGTTACGCTAAAGCCGGGCGGATTACGGGAACTGCATTGGCACCCCAACTCCGACGAGTGGCAGTATTACTTGAAAGGGAAAGGCCGCATGACCTTGTTCATAAATCAGAACAAGGGGCGCACGATGGACTTTCGCGAAAACGACACTGGCTACGTTCCCAAAACGATGGGCCATTACATTGAAAACACCGGGGACACCGACCTGGTGTTTCTGGAAATTCTGAAAGCAAACAAATACGTCGACTTCTCGCTTTCCCAGTGGTTGCGACGCACACCGCCGGAACTGGTGATGAGCCATTTGCGGATCAGCCAGGAAACGTTTAACAAAATTCCCGCCGCTAAGGGAATTGTGGTACCCGCCTAAAAACAATAGCTACTTGGAGAAGACTGTTTATGACCGAAGTAAAAGTATATGGAGCAGACTGGTGCTCGATGACGCAGCGCTCGCTTTATCATTTGAAAAACAAAAAAGTGCCGTACACCTATATCAACGTAGAAGAAGACTCAAAAGCCTCGGAATGGGTAAAAGCACAGAACGACGGAAAAGAGCGAAAGCCAACAATTCTGATTGGAGAAACGGTGCTGGTGGAGCCAACCGATCAGGAACTGGACGAAGCATTGCAGTTGAACGCGTAAGAGTTAAGCATAATCAGGCCACTTTCTTCAGAACGGTGGATTTTCCGGACTTAATGGAAACACTGAGAAGGAACTGTTTGCGGATGCGGAACGTTTGCCAAGCTTCATTCGAACAAACGAAGCCAAACTGAGTCGGCTCAATTTTGTCAACGAGTTGGGGGTGGTTGAGGGCGATGAAGTGGAGTTCTTCCAGTTCTTTCTGTTCCTGTTGTTTGCGGCTTTCCTGAATGTCGCGCAGTTGCTTGAGGGTTTGCAGGAAACGGCGGTTCAAGCGCGATTCGTAAAGAGTCAGCAAAGCTAAGGGGTTGGCCGCTTGGCGGAGGGTTTCGGCCATTGTGAGGGCGGCATGGGATTCGGCATGGCCGGTGTTCCAGAGTTCGCCTTGCTCGTCGTGGCCGATGGCAAACAGGTTGTGTTCGGCGGCGGCGAGGCGATGGAGGCGGAACTGGAGATCGGCGCAACTGTTAGCGAGTTGCGTTTCCACCATGCCGACCGGGTTCAGGGAAGCGACGTAAGCTTCGGTGAAGTCATGGTAGCTATTCAGTTCTTCTTCGGGCAGGTGGATGACTTGGCTGAGAATGCCGTGACGGGTGGCGTTCAGGGCGGAACGGGTTTTGCCTTCGGCGGTTTTCGGGCCGGTGCTCTTTTTGGCGTTGGCACGGTTGGCGCGGAGCCGGGCTTCGCTCGGCTGTTTCTGCTCGGTATTGTCGGTTGGTTGTTCCGGGTTCATTCGGTTCAGAGTGTAAAGCATCGGTACAAGCAGATTCCTCGCGGAAGCGGCTAACCCATAGAAAACACGGCGAAAAATAATTTCAGATTTTTGAACTGTTTTTTCCGGCGTGGAAAAGCGGTAACTATCGCTGTCTCAGAAAAGTCCTATTTTGTGGTAAGATTTGGCGCATTGGAGATAAATAATGGCGAACTACTCCAGACGTGATTTATTGAAAACCGGATTAGCGGCGGCAACGGGATTCGCGGCGGCGGCGGCTGGAAGCCTGCCCGTGCTCGGGGCAGCGGCGACGCAGACCACAAAACAAACGGCGACGGACCTGATAACGCTCGGGAAAAGCGATGTTAAGGTAACGCGCCTGGCGTTCGGAACCGGCAGCATGAGCGGAAAAGTGCAGCGCGACCTGGGCCAGGAACAGTTTACGAAGCTGGTGCGCTATGCCTATGACCGCGGCATTCGGTTCTTTGAAACGGCGGAATCCTATGGCGAGATGCACCGGATGCTAGGTGTGGCGCTGCAAGGCGTTCCGCGCGACAGCTACCAGATTATGTCGAAGGTGACGACGCATGAAGGCATGGTGAATCCGCAGGCGAAGTTCGATGAACTGCGCAAGCTGGCGAATACCGAGTATTTCGACATTATGCTGCTGCACTGGCAGCATACGGCAACGTGGCCGACCGACAGCCGGCGGTGGCAGGAAGGAATTGAAAAAGCGCAGGCGCAGAAGGTGATTCTAAGCCGCGGTGCGTCCGTGCATGGGCTTCCGGCGCTGCGGCAGGTACCGGGCAACCAATGGCTGGATGTGGCGATGATCCGGATGAACCACAAAGGGGCATCGATGGATGCGGAAGATTACAACACGCACGGGTTGGGCGATGTGAGCGAAGTGGTAACGCACGTGAAACAGGTGAAGCAGGACGGCCTGGGCGTGATCAGCATGAAGCTGGTGGGCGAAGGCCGGTTTACGAACCGGGCGGATCGCCAGGAAGCGATGCGGTTTGCGTTTAAGAATGCAGGCGTAGATTGCGTGACGGTGGGGTATAAGAATAACGCGGAAGTGGACGAGGCGATTGAGAATTTGAATCTGGCTTTGGCGTAAGCGTTTAGATTCGGATTTGTGTTTGGAACCGGCAAAACATCCGGCAGTTTGGGGTGTTGTGCCGGTTTTTCCAATAAACAGGAGACATCCACGCTCGACCGCATTACGCGCAATCCAGAAATGATGGGCGGAAAACCGTGCTTGCTGGGAATGCGGATTACGGTAGGTACTCTCGTCGGGCTAGTCGCGGCTGGCCGATCCTATGCGGAAATTCTGGCCGCTTATCTATATCTGAGTAAGAGGATATCCGGCAGGCATTGCAGTATGTCGCTTAGCGCGTGGAAGAGATAGAGATTCCGGCAGGGTGGAGTTGTACTTTAAATTTTCCAAGCTCCCCTATCAAGCAAGCAAAATCATGCTTGTTCAGGTGAGAATTTTCCTTTAAACTTCCGACTCACATCTACGGATAATTTTGAGTAAAATCCTCGTGTCTTTTGATTAACTGTTTGGTGTTCAGATTGCTAATTCATCAGGAGATGAGAGGATGGATCTATGGCAGCCCAACCAGCTATGTCTTCTTCCGTATTAGAAATTACTCTGCTCGCCAACAAGGTATTTGGCAACGAGCAAACAGCAGCCGAATGGCTGAAACAGCGTCATATGGCCACCGATGATAAAGCGCCGCTGGAACTCATCAGCACAGGTGAGGGTTTTGAACGAGTAAAAACGTTACTCCTTCAAATCGAGTATGGAGTTTTGGCCTAAAAAGTAACGTATGCAGGTGATGCGCTTGTGCAAGCGCGAACACAGCAATCTGGACGGAATCGGAGCAAGCATAGCAGGAGGCCGCTGGAACTCCAAAGGGAATCCAGCCGTTTACACCTCTTCGACTGAGGTTGCCCCTAAAATCCGTATCCCATAACTTCGTTGTTAACTGGCTTTCGT
>CAXTWH010000027.1:0-70173 GCA_964247975.1 uncultured Bryobacteraceae bacterium
TCAGATGTTTGTGAGGCTTCTTCTAAGAATGTTCTTAGTTTGCTGATTATTTTCTTACAATTAAAATTAGTCTTAAGTTAGTGCTAAGTACCGAAAACAAACTATATGTTAATTGAGAAAATAATTAGGAGTAGTATTACTAACTTTATTCTCCTAGGTATATGCGCTTCTTCGCACTTGCGTGGTGACTCTTACTTTTCTGTTTGGAGGCCGTCAAATGGAACTTGGTATACAACTACTACAGCAAACGCTTGAAATATTGTGTTGCACCTGGTGCTGATCCCCAAAGAAGCATCGTTGAAAGCGGCCACGCCCATTGCAATTGGGTGAAGCAATAAGTGGACATCTAAATGAAATTTTTACTAAGTACCGCCCTATTGTCAGTTTTCTGCGCTTCCCTTGTTTACTCACAAGATGTGAGGCCCGGCATCTCCATTGTTCCTCCGCTGGCAAAAGGCGAAACGCCGGACGAGAGCTTCGGCCACCATGTGTTCTACGATCTGGCTGCCGGTGAGTATGTCATCACCTACACCGATCCGGCAGAAAAAGATCCGACTGCGGCCCAAAAGACGTTCCGGTTGGGGGCTCATTCGCTCACTGATCCTGATGTTTCGGCTCAGTTCACCATTGGAGAGAACCAGCAATACCGTTACAACTACACGGTGGCCAACAAAGCCCGCGCGCCAGCCGATTGGAAAGATCACGCTTTACCTGCCGGTCACGGCGAAAACGGCGCAACTGCCTCACCCAAGCTGGACAGGAGACCGCCTGGCCGTCGATTCAACAAACGCCGCTGCTGCCGCTTCGCAGAAAACGCTGTCTTCGCAAGTGAGTTGGACACCCCAGAATCAACAAGCCATCGCTGCCGGTTCCCAGGTTGACAATTTGGGCCTGGTTTCCGATTTAGCGCCGGGCTTTGTGCGGATGAGCGTGCTGGGCGCGAGCACGAGCGCGTCCTATACGGAAGCGCTAGCCCTGAGTTTGCCCGGCGAGGTGAAAAAAGAACTCGACACCGTGTTTAGCCCCGCTTGGGACAGCAAGGTGGTTCTGGTAATTGGCCCGGAGTTCAAACGCAGCACGGAAAAAGATGTAATTGTGGAGAACTTCCTGACCGGCTTGCATATTCTAGTGCAACAAGGCCAACTCGCGCCGGATTCAGCCTTTGCGAAAGTAGCCATCGCCGCCTTGAGCCAGTACCTGAACCCGGACCATGGCCCGGTAACCGTGCTGGATCCACAGCGCCTCAATTTTGTTTCGCTCGCTCAACCAGGACTGGAAACGGTGATTGCGAAAGCGATGCTGGCGAGCGCTTCCCTATGAATCGGTTCCTTTGCTTGCTCATAGGCGTTGCCCTTTCGGCCGTTTCCATGGCGGCCTGCACGCCGGCGCTGGAAAAAGCTACGGTGATCTGGCCGGCGGATGGAAATGTTCCGGCCTCGTTGAACAAACAGTATGTGTTCCTTACGGCGGATAGGCGGACTGCCATCATCCGGTTTCCTCCCCATAAGGACGGCAGCCCGAATGAGGAGATCCTGCGCATTCCCATTCACAACCAGTTTCAAGTGCATGTGGGAACGCTGATCCAGCAGGAAAGCGAAGGGCTGCTTTACCAGTACAGCTTAGCGAACAGCCGCAAATCCGAGGACATGATTACTGATTTTAGTGTGGTGGCGACCCCTGATGAGGCGCTACGGTACGGAGGGCTATTGTGGCACGGAAGCAGAATGCCGACAGCCAATACGAAACGGTTTGGGCTGCCCGATGGTCCTCCCGGCTGGTTGGTGCTCTGGGTGGCTCGGGAAGAAGTGAACGGTTTAAAGCCGGGCGAGAAAACAAAATGTGTGATCCGTTCCGTGAACAAGCCGGGGCTGACCAGCGCCGCATTTGGGAACTACTCCGCTTTCACCGCTTTAGAAGAATGGCCTGATGAAGTGTTTGACCAACTCGGCCCGGTTGTCGACCCAAGCTGCATCGATACAAACTTCATTACCATCGGCCCGAAGTACAAGCCGGAAGAAACAGCGGAAGCGATTGCCGCTGACTATCTGCAAGATATGCCCAGCCTAATGAAGCAAAAGAGCGTGGACGCGCACTCCCCGTTTATGGAAGAAGTGATAGAAGTGCTGACTCGCATCAAAGCAGGGCAGGCCCATAACGTTGATTTCCACAACAAGCCGACCACGCAGTTTGAAGGGGAACTGCAACGGGCTTTGGAGCTATGTTTCGGCGTACCAGTACACGAACCGAAGTAGAATCGGGTTTTGGGGACAGACCAGTGTTTTGAGACGATAAGGTTTAGTTGCTGCCGAAGCGCAGCACAGAAGCAGTACACAGAGAAAGTACCCTATTTAATTGACTCTACTTCGATAATCGTCGTTTTCGCAGTTCATCAAACCCGACCGCCGCAATAATTACCGCGCCGATAATGGCCTGCTGCCAGTACGGGCTAATGCCAAGCAGATCGCTGCCGTTTGAAAGTAAACCCATCACAAAAGCGCCGATCAGTGTGCCAAGCACGCTTCCCTCCCCGCCAGTTAAACTGCCGCCGCCGATCACCACTGCGGCAATCGCCTGCAGTTCGTAGCCTTGTCCGGCGGTTGGCTGCCCAATCATCAGGCGCGAAGCTTCAATCATCCCGGCAAGGCCGGAAAGCAGCCCGATAATGGCGTACACCATCGCGAGGTGAAATTTGATCGGCACACCCGCATAATAAGCCGCGCTGCTGTTGCTGCCAATCGCAAACGCGTAGCGCCCTAATTTGGTATTTTCCAACACAAAGTGCATCAGCACGGCGCAGATCAGTAAAATATAAAGCACCACCGGAACGCCTAAAAAATTGTCCTCGCCCAGGAACGCAAACGCGGCGGGAATTTCATGCACAGGCAGCCCGTTTGAAATCACCAAGGCAAGACCGCGAAAAATGCCCATCGTGCCTAAAGTGACGATGAAAGGATTGATCCTTAAAACAGCCACCGAAACACCGTTAATCAAACCGCAGACTAGCCCGACCAGGAGGCCCACCAGAATCGCCACCGGAATGGAATAGCCATTCTTCATGGCAGTAGTTCCAAACAAACCGGCAATCGCCAGAATGGAGCCGACCGAAAGATCAATGCCGCCGGTGATAATCACCAATGTCATGCCGAGCGCAATGATGTTGATTACGGCGGTCTGCCGGGCTACGCTCGCCAGGTTCGATTGCGTCAGAAAGTTGGGCGTGGCAATCGTTAAAGCAATCGCCAGCAGAACAAGTGTGAGAAAAGGCAGTAATTTCTGTAAACGCTGCATTCTGTTCGTTTTTTAATTGACGGCGGTAGGAGAATAGCCTTGAAAAGCGGCCAAGCGCATAATATCTTCCTGAGTGCTGGAGCCGGGCAGTTCCCCCGTAATCTGCCCCTGGCGCATCACCAGAATGCGGTCGGCCACTTGAATCAGTTCCGGCAATTCGGAACTGACCATCAGAATCGCCGCGCCGGAACGCGCCAAGGAATCCATCTGCTCAAACACTTCCTGTTTTGCGCCCACATCAATGCCGCGCGTCGGCTCATCGAACAGAAACACCCGCGCACCGCGAGCCACCCATTTGGCAATCACAATCTTCTGTTGATTGCCGCCGCTTAAACGCCCGGCTAACTGGTTTGGAGAGGAACATTTAATGCGCAGCTTCTGCCGGTATTCTTCCGCCAGCGCGAGCTCATTATTCTTTTGAATAATTCCTGCTTTTGAAACGCGGCCCAGATCAGGCATCGTCACGTTATAAGCAATGGGCAGGCGCAGCGCCAAACCATGATGCTGACGATCCTCCGGAATCAACGCCACGCCGGCTTCCACCGATTGTTTTGGACTGCCGGGACGAATCAAGCGTCCGGCTACTTCGATGGTTCCTGCATCCAGCGGATCAAGACCGAAAATCACCTGGCATAATTCCGTTCGTCCGGCACCCATCAAACCGCCTAAACCAACAATTTCACCGGCGCGGATTTCGAGCGAAACATCCTGCACAAAGCCGCGCGAGACATTTTGCAAACGCAGCAGCACTTCGCCGGGCGGCACCGGATCACGCTTGTAAACGGCATTCACCGAACGACCTACCATGTATTGAATCAGTTGTTCGCTGGTTAAATCGCGCAGCGAACAACTATGCACGGTTTCGCCGTCGCGCAGAATCGTGACGCGATCTCCGATGCTGCGCAGTTCATCCAGGCGATGAGTGATATAGATGATTCCGGCGTTGTTGTCGCGCAGTTGCTTCACCAGGCGGAACACTTCTTTGGTTTCCGATTCGGAAAGCGAGGAAGTCGGCTCGTCAAAAATCAGCAGATTGGATTGCTGCGCCAGCGCGCGGCAGATTTCCACCAGTTGCTTGCCGGCAGGCGTTAGTTTTTCTACGCGAGCCGCCGGGTCCAGGGGAAAGTGGTTGTCACAGATCAAACGCGTGGCCTGTTCCAGTGTTTTGCGCCGGTTTACCCAGCCCCAGGATGATTTACCCTCGCGCCCCAGGTAAATGTTTTCGGCAACGCTCAGGTGCGGAGCAAGCAGCGATTCCTGATGCACCATTGCGATTCCGTTGGCGGAAGCTTCAGCAGGACGCGCAAAAGAAACGGAACGCCCTTGCCACAGCATCTCCCCGGCATCGTGCTGCAGCATTCCGGCTACAATCTTCATCAGGGTCGATTTGCCTGCGCCGTTTTCGCCCATCAGAAGATGCACTTCACCGGCCTGCACATCCAGGTTTCCGTTGCGAAGCGCTTTCACCCCGCCAAAACTTTTTTGCACGCCACGAAGCGATAACAGCATCCACGCGGATTATAACAATGCGACCAGCGGGCAAGCTTTGCCTGCGCTGGGCAGGAGCAGTGTGTGCCTGTTTAGCCTTTGTGGGTTGTCACGCAGTCCAAATTTCAGTGCAGTCGAGCGTGAACCCGGCTACCGGGCCGTCCGCCGTGAGGGTGGAGGGCGAGAACACTGTTTCCGGATCGCGGTCCAGGCGGTAGATTTCAACAACGTTCCGTTTCGGGTCCACCAGCCAACCGAGCAGGACGCCGTTCCGCAACCAGCGCGTCATCTTCTGTTGCAGTTTCGGCAGGCGATCGGTTTCCGAGCGAAGCTCCACCACAAATTCCGGCACGCGGGAAAGAAAACTTTTCCGTTCTTCGGCGCTGGTTCCGGCGAGCCGTTGCTCAGAAATCCAAGCGGTAATGGGTCCGAGCTTTCCTCCATCGGGCAGCACAAAAAGCGTGCTCGAATCGACCGTGCGGCCTCGTTTTTCCTGTTTGCTCCACACCCGAAGCTGGGTGCTGATTTCGTTGTTGGCCTCCGACGACTCGAATCCGGCAGGTGGAGTCATGGTGAGTTGAAGGAGTTCGGTCTGTTCGATCCGTGCGCCGGGGTTTGCTTCGCCGAGCGCCAGAAGAAATTCCTGAGCGTCGAGATCCGCCGGCAAGGGAATAACAACGGGCAGCACAGCCATGTGACTTAGTATAGACTGCCGTACCGCACGGACGAAAGCACGCCGGTGTGCGGCGGGTTCAGCTCGGTCAGCGGACTTTGAAGGAGCTCCGCCGAGCGCACTTTACGCTTACGAAGCGGACATCACCCGTTCGGCGGCTCCTAAAAGCGAAGAGCTTAATTGTTTCTGCATCGCCTCGCTCAGTTTCTGCCCCTGGTAGGTGACGTAGAAAACGTCGATTGCTTTGTGCCCTTCCGTGTCAATCAGCACAATCTCGATGTTGCAGCCTGCCAGCGCAAAAGCGGAAGCCAGATCGAACAACAAGCCCGGACGGTCCTCGCCGACGAAGTCAACCAGAGTAGCGGTATCAGAAGCATCGTTATTGAAGCGAACCGAAGGCGCGATGTGGGTGACGCGGGCGGGCCGGGGCGGAATGCGGCGGCGTTTTAATAATGTGCGTACATCCTCATCGCCCAACACCGCGCGTTCCATTAACCGACGCAAACGGTCCATTTCGCTAGGGTTGAGTTCCAGCGTGCGGAGCGGATCAGTGAACCGGAACTGATCCACCACCAAGCCAAGCTGGTTATTGAACGCTTCCGCTTTCACAATGTTCATGCCGAAGCTGGCCAATGCGCCGCAAACCGCCGCAAACAACCCTGGTTTATCATGCGCGAGAACGGTAGCCTGGTACGCTCCTTTACGCGAAAAAATCTCTACTGCCACGTTTTTCTCGCGCAGCGCAATCTGCATAGCGCAGTGGCGATGAATTTCATCCGCATTGTGGGTGTGAAGATAGCGCGTCGGCAGGCCTTGCAGAAAACGGGCAATCTGCGGAGTGCGGTCTTCCGGCGGCAGGTCCTCAATGCCGTGAATGCGCGCGGTTTGCAATTCGCGGGTAAACTGTTCCTGGCCGACCGTGTAAACGCGCCATAACTGTTCAACGCGCCAGGGCGTCATCGCGGTCGGGTTCACCGCGCTGATATCAGCGTGAGTCAGCAGCGTCAGGTAGCGGAGATGTTCCATTGTCCGGGTTTTTGCCGCCACTAAACGGGCCGTGGCTGGCTCTTCCAGATCCCGCCTGTTCATGATGGAGTAAAGATCAAGATGATGCTTGATCAGGAACAGAATCGTGTTCTGTTGCTCAGCGGTCAGTTTCCAACGGTTCATCACGGACCGCGCCACCGCAAGCGAGCCTTCCACGTGCTGCCCCGGGGTAACGCCTTTGCCGATATCATGCAGCAACAGTGCCAAACGCAGCAAGGCAGGATCATCCACTTCCGCCAGAAGCGACTGAAAACGTTTTGCCGTTTCTCCTGATTTTGCGGCTAAGTCGTCGATCACTGAGATCGCAACCAAGGTATGCTCGTCCACGGTATAGCGATGGTAAAAATCGCGAACCACCAGGCTGTCGATGGCTTTCCATTCCGGCAGAAAAGCGGCCAGCATTCCGGTATCCTGCATTTCGTGCAGCGCAAGGCTGGCATGAGGCTGCTGCAGCAGTTCATTCCAGAATGGCCACTGCGCTTCGCCCGACTGATTCGCTGCAATCAAATCAACCTGCGCCCGTAGACGGCGTTCCGCATCCCAGGACAATTGCAGCCCATGACGCCCGATAAAAGCGAAAAGGCGGAACAGCATTTCGGGATGCCCCATGCTTTCCGGATTACGCAGAAAAATGCGGTCGTTTGAAACTGTGAAATCAGTCGTTGATAAACGCGAGCGCCGGTCGCGGAACTGTTGCAGCAGCGAACGGTCCAGCGAATCCACAAAATCAAGCGCGCGCCGCGCGGCTTGCCAGGTTTGCCGGGCATAGCCATAGTATCTGCGCATCCACTCTGCCGGATCCGTTTGAGCGCCCAGCGCTGCGGCAGCTTCATCCTGCAAGTCGAAGCTGAGCAGGTTGTTATCGCGCCCGGCGCGCTCGTGCAGGAAAACGCGAAGCGGAAACAGAAACGAACGGGCCTGGTCGGATTCATGCAGCGCGGCTGACAAAGCTTCGTTGGCGGGTGCCAGGCGATTTAGCCAGTGCAGGAAATGAATGTCCCGGATGCCACCAGGCGATTCCTTGATGTTCGGCTCCAGATGAAAAATTGTGTTGTTGTATTTTGCATGACGGTTTCGCGTCAGCTCCGCCAGGTTGCGAATCAGCGCCGAGCGGTGCCGCTCGAAAAACAACGGCAGCGCGGCAGTGAGTTTGTCAAACAGAACTTGATTGCCGCAAAGAAACCGAACATCCAGCAAACTGATGTGAAGCTCGGTGTTCTGTTCATCCAACTGGCTGCACTCTGCCGATGTCCGCATCGATTGGCTGATGCGCAGGCCGGCATCCCACAACAAGCGAAGAAGTGTTGAGATCGGCTCACTCACTTCCTTTAAATCTTCTTCGGATTCGGCCAGAATCAGAAGGTCAACATCGGAATGCGGAAATAGCTCGCAGCGTCCGTAGCCGCCGGAAGCGATCAAGGCGACGCCATCAGCATCGGAACCGGCATGGATCAAAATACGGGCAGCTTGCGAAACAACAGCGTCCACTTCCGCAGTACGTTTAAGAAGCGTGGCGCTCCAGTCGAGAAATGGGTTCGAATCAGCCACAAGCTACAGGGCGGATTCGCCGGTATCGTCGTTGCGGATACGCATCACATCAGCCACGTCGAAAACAAAAACTTTACCGTCACCAATTTTGCCGGTACGGGCCGCCGAAATCAAAGTATGAGTAATTTCCTGAAGGCGGCTATCAGCAATCACAATCTCTACTTTCACTTTGGGCAACAGATCTACTTCGTATTCCATGCCCCGGTAGATTTCCTTATGGCCTTTTTGGCGGCCGTGGCCGCGCACTTCCGTCACGGTCATGCCGTCAACGCCAATTGCTTTCAAGGCTTCCTTCACTTCGTCAAGCTTGTGGGGTTGGATGATTGCTTCAATTTTTTTCATCGCGTTTGTTCTTTTTAGCTTTCGAAGTTATAGCCTTCTTCGCCGTGCATACTCAGGTCCAGTCCTTCTCGTTCATCATCCTGCGATACCCGCACGCCAATCGTCAGATCCACAATTTTCAGAATAACGATAGTGCCGACGATGGCCAGAACAAACGAAATCAAAACTCCTATCGCCTGATTAAAAACCTGTCCGGGGTTTCCATCCACCCAACCCAAGGGTAGCAGTTTGCCGGAAGCATCCTTGAAAGAGTCGTTCACGGCGTTTGTGGCAAATATTCCAGTCAAAATCGCGCCCAAAGTTCCGCCCGCCCCATGCACACCGAAAGCATCAAGACTGTCGTCATAACCAAATCTTCCTTTCACCACTGTCACCATGAAATAACAGAAGATACCAGCAATGAAACCGATCAGAAGAGCCGGAAAAGGCTTCACAAAACCCGAAGCCGGAGTGATGGCGACTAGTCCGGCTACACACCCGGAGATGCCGCCGAGAATGCTGGGTTTGCCTGTTTTGTACCATTCCGCCAACAGCCATCCTAAAGCAGCAGCAGCGGCTCCAAAATGGGTAGCCACAAACGCGCTTGTCGCTAAACCGGACGCGGCCAGCGCGCTTCCCGCATTAAAACCAAACCAGCCGACCCACAGCAAACAAGCTCCAATTGTGCTAAGCACTAAACTATGCGGCCGCATACTCTCCCTGGGAAAACCTAAACGCTTGCCGAGGTAAAGAGCGCAAACCAAGGCGCTGACGCCGGAAGTGATATGCACCACCGTGCCGCCGGCAAAATCGAAGCAGGGAAATTTCCCGCCCAGTGCTGCGTTGAGTAGTCCGCCTTTACCCCAAATCATATGCGCCATCGGAAAATAAACGATGGTGGACCAGAGAATCGTAAACAACAGCATGGCGCTGAACTTGATCCGCTCGGCAAACGCGCCGGAAATCAGCGCGGGCGTGATGATAGCGAACATAAGCTGGTAAACCATGAATGTCTGCTGCGGAATGGTAGCGGCGTAATCAGTATTAGGCGCGTTCCCCACTCCGTTCAGAAATAGGTATTGCAAACCGCCCACAAACGCATTGCCGCTGCCGAAAGCCAGGCTGTAGCCATAGATAGCCCAGATTACTGTCACCACGCCCATCAGAGCAAAGCTGTGCATCATGGTTCCCAAAACGTTTTTGCGGCGAACCAGTCCCCCATAAAACAGGGCCAGGCCGGGACCGGTCATCATCAGCACCAGCGCGGCGCAAACAAGCATCCAGGCATTGTCGCCGGCCGATTGAGCGGATTTGGTTGCAATCTCAATCGCAGCGAGCTTGGCGTCCACTGATGCGTTGGCAGTGGTCTGCGCCTGGAGAAAGGCGGGAAGAAATAAGATTGCGGTTCCGTACGAGGCTCGCTTCAGGAAATCAAACATCCGTTCAGACGGCGTGAATAGGATCATTCGTTGTTCTTACCGGGTTAGCCAGAAATTGAGAATGCGACTAGCGTAACAGTATTCCGCTGATGACAAGTACTGCAAATTTTCTATAACGTGAATCGAAATGTCTTATTTAATGGAATCTTTATGCCGCCTAATCGCTGCCTTCCTCCTTGAATATTCGGGAGCGGTCGATGTTCTCTCCATGAAACAGAACATAGGTGATGCGCTCGATGCTCGATATATCCTCTAAAGGATTTCCTTCCACCAGGATCAGATTCGCTTCATAGCCTTCGCGGATTAAACCCATCTGCCCGGCCTGCAATGCGCGAGCGGCATTATAAGTAGCCGCTTTTAAGGCTATCGCCGGAGGAATGCCAGCCTGCACCCAGAGTTCCAGTTCACGTTGAACCGTCGGGCCATGAATCACCAGCATGTTGCCGGCATCGCTGCCAGTTATCAAAGTGACTCCGGCTTGCCAGGCGGCTTTCAAATTCTGTTTTGCCAGTTTGAAAGCACGCGCCGCATCCATGTCCGAATAAGGAAGTAGTTCCGAGTGGGCCAGCGCCTTGCGCGTGGAATTGAGTAAGGATCGGGGCGCGGCCTGCTGCGTCAACGATCCGTCCAGCAAGGCTCCTTCGTGCCGTTGTATGTTTTCCAACGCTTCCGCCACGCTCAATGTCGGATCATAAGCAATACCCTTACCAGCCATTTCCCGAAAAACTTTTTCCGGGATCAAATCGCGCATGGACCCGTGTTCAATTGTAGAAGTTCCGGCCTGTATGGCTTCTTCCACGTCTTGCTGATTGCCGGTGTGGGTTGCCACGGGAAGTTTAACGCGGGCAGCGGCGATTACAACCGCTTGATAAGTTCCGGCGTCCAGATGATTAAAAAGCATTCCAGCCTGGCCGGATTCCAGAATGGCTTTAATGCCATTCACGCCTGCTTGTTTCAAATCTTCTACATCTTTTTTAGCTTCTGCTGCGGAAACAGGAGTTCTTACGGTTTCCCGCTCAAACGCGGCGCGCATGGTGGAAGGTAAAAAACTCGCGTATTCCGTCCCATACCCGCCTTTGGCAGTGAACATGGGGCCGCAAACAAACAACTCCGCGCCGGTTTTCAAGCCGGATTCGACGGCAGCCCGTGCTTGCAGCGCGCGGTTCAGCGGGTCTCCGGTGCTGCGTACAGCAGTGATACCGCTAAACAGATAAGCAGCCAGTTCGCGCTCAAGCGCATCTTTTCTGGCATAATCGGCAACGTTTTCGTAAACTCCGCCCGGCGCGGACAAATGCACATGCATGTCGATCAACCCAGGCAGCAGAGTTTTCCCGGAAACATCCACCACTTCGGCCTGCCAAAGCTTCGGCTCTACAGGAGCCGGAAACACTTTGTCGATTTTGCCGTTGCGAACCAACACCGCGCCGTTTTGAATCACGTTGCCATCGCCCACAAAAATACGCGCATTCTGAAATAAGCGGGGCTGATTGCGGCGCAGATTTCTGGCCATGATCCGGTCCTGCTGTAGATTTTTTCCGCTGCGTGATTGGTAAGCGCCCATCAGGAAAAACGGCAGCATCACTATCAGAACCCATGCTTTCGCCCGATTCGATATTTTCTCTTCTTTTTCCCAGCGGAACAGTTTCACCGCCAGAAACGAGCCCACGCACAACGTGATCAGCAAACTGACAGCCGCCAGCAGATTGGCGATCAGCGTTCCGTTAGCCAGAAAAAGGGACTGCATCCCATGAAACAGATAAGTGGCTGGAATAAATTGGGAAACAACCTGCAGCCAATGCGGAAAAAACTCCAGCGGGAAAGTGGTGCCGCTTAAAAACAGCATCGACATGTAAAGAATCTGCGTGATGATCTGGTTTTCCTGAGGCGAATTTACAACCGAAGCCACAATGGTTCCCATTGCCCGAAATGCCAGCGCGCCCAAACTGATAAACACAAAAAAGTCAAACAAATGCGCGGGAAACGGCATTCCGGTCCAGAAATGAGCCAGCAGCAGCACCAGAACCACAGAAGGCAAATAACTCACCAGCCCGGAAACCAGGGAAGCCACTACCAAAGGAGCCGCACCCACCGGCGTTACTTTGAAGCGCCGGAGTACGTTCGATTCACGGTCCTGCACCGCGCGCATTCCCGCGCCGAAAAATCCGCTGCCCAAAACTCCGAGGACTAACACCATGTCCACTACCTGACCGATCGCGCCCGGATTCTTTGCGCCGCCGAAGCTGAAAGCAAAAATAACAAAGAACAACAGCGGGAAAAAATAATTGAAGAAGAGCACCGTACGATCACGGCTCATTAACAGCAGATTGGAGCGGATTTGCGCGAGATATGGTTTCATCATTCACGAAGCCGTTTGCCGGTCAGTTCAATGAAAACATCTTCCAGGGTAGGCCGCTTTAGGCTGATATCCACCAGATTTAAACCCTGTTGGTCGATCCATTTTACTAGCTCGGTGACGGTATGGGCCGGGTTGGTGGATTGCACTGAAATTCGCTTTCCTTCCTCGCTTATTACATTACGTTGTTGTTGCAGGAAAAAAGGCAACTGTTCGGACGGCATCGGTTTATCGGTTGCAACTTCAACCACCGACTGCCCCAGAGTTCGCGCTTGTATTTCGCGCGGCGTTCCCGATTCAATCACCAGTCCTTGGTCCACAATGGCAACCCGGTCGCACAAGCGTTCGGCTTCTTCAATGTAATGCGTGGTCAGCAGAATGGTGCGCCCGTCCTGTTTCAACTCCAGAATCAGATGGTGAGTTTCCAGCCGCACTTGCGGATCTAAACCGGCGGTCGGCTCGTCCAGAAACAGCAGTTCCGGATCATTCAACAAAGCCAATGCCAAAGCCACTCTCTGCTTTTGGCCGCCGGAAAGCGTGGAATAAAAAGCATTGCGTTTTTCCCAAAGCTGCAAACGCTGCAACAAACGGTTCCGGTCGGTGTGGCGCGTGTAGAAAGCGTCAAACAATTCCAGAACTTCCATGATTTTGATCTTGTCAGGCAGGTTTGTAGCTTGCAGGCAAACGCCGATCCGCTCCTTCACCTGTTTTGCTTCAGCGGCAGGATCGAAGCCGAGCACGGACACTTCACCCGCTGTTCGGGAGCGCAATCCTTCCAGAATTTCGATGGTGGTGGTTTTCCCGGCGCCGTTCGGCCCTAACAATCCGAAAATCTCACCCGGCTGTACTTGCAGATCAATGCCGCGAACCGCTTCCACCGCGCCATACGATTTGCGAAGACCGCGGACCAGAATCGGAAGTGGGCCGGTCATGAGTTTCAGGCTAAATTATGCCCCAAGCACTTGAAGAAACGAACGGCAGAACGCGGGCAGGTCTTCCGGATTACGGGAAGTAATCAGGTTGCGGTCCACCACCACTTCAGCATCCTCCCAGGAAACGCCCGCATTCACCAGATCGTCCTTGATGGAATGAAACGAAGTAGCGCGGCGGTTCCGCAACATCCCGTGCGCCGAACACAAAACCGAAGGACCGTGACAGATGGCGGCTACCAGCTTGCCCGCATCGTCCATCTGCTTCACGAACAAATTGGCTTTCGGATAACGGCGAATCCGGTCCGGCGCAAAACCGCCCGGAACAATCACCGCGTCAAAATCGGAAACAACTAGTTCGTCATAGCTTAATTGGGCCGTAGCCGGGTAGCCGAACTTGCTGTCATACACTTTGCCCGCTGTGGCCCCGGCAAACTGAACTGATGCGCCAGCTTCCTGCAACCGGAAATACGGATACCAGACTTCCATTTCCTGGTAAGCATTGTCGATGAAAATCACGATCCGTTTAGTGGAAGGATCCATGCGCTTATCTTACAAAGGACGAAGCTGCGGGCAATAGATGCTCGCCTTGAATCAGGCTTTGCCAGGTTTCCCGTTCGCGGGCGAGGTGGACGCAGGAACCTGAAACAAGCAGTTCCGCGATGCGCGGCCGCGCATTGTAATTTGACGACAATACAAATCCATAAGCGCCCGCTGTCTGCACTGCCAGAAGATCACCAGACTGCACCGGCGGAAGTTCCCGGTTCTGCGCCAGAAAGTCGCCGGATTCACAGACCGGCCCCACCACATCCACCGTTATGGCTTCATCGTTTACCGGCTGCGCCACTGGCACAATTTCATGATGCGCCTGGTACAGGGTAGGGCGAATCAAATCATTCATCCCGGCATCCACCACCACAAAAGTTTTGTTTCCGTTTTGCTTAACCAGCAGAACTTTCGTAAGCAGCGTGCCTGCTTCGCCTACAATCGAACGGCCCGGTTCAAGAAGCAAACAAAGATCACTGCCGGCCAGCATTTGCTTCAAAGCCGAAATGAACTGCGCTGTTGAAATATCCTGGTCCCCAGGCCGATAGCGCACGCCCAAGCCGCCGCCTGCATCCAGATAGCGGATCGGCACGCCGCCAGCGCGAAGCCGCGTCACTAACTGCAACACTTTCCCAGTTGCTTCCAGAATCGGCTGATAATCAAGCAGTTGAGAACCAATGTGGCAGCTTACGCCTTCGGGGAGCAAACCCGGCAGCGACCGGGCTTTTTGGTAAAGCGATTCAACTCCCGCAATGTCGGTTCCGAATTTATGTTCCCGCAAGCCGGTGGAAATGTAAGGATGAGTAACCGCATTCACATCCGGGTTTACGCGCAAAGCAACCGAAGCTGTAACGTCCAAACGGGAAGCGATTTCTGACAACAGATGTAGTTCTGCTTCTGACTCGCAGTTGAAAGAGTGAATTTTCTGTTCCAAAGCGTAGCGGATGTCTGCTGCTGTTTTACCGACCCCGGAGAAAACAACCCGCTCCGGTTTTGCGCCGGCCTGGAGCACGCGAAACAATTCGCCGCCGGAAACAATATCAAAGCCTGCGCCGAGCCTTGCTAACACCTGCAAAACTGCCAAATTAGAATTAGCCTTCACGGCATAACAAATCTGATGCGGCACATCGTCCAGAGTTTTTTCATAATTCTGGTAATTCCGTTCAATGATCTGCCGGGAGTAAACGTAGGTAGGAGTGCCGTAGGCGTGGGCAATCTCCACTAGACTTTTGTTTTCACAATGCAGCACGCCGCTGCGATAAGCATATTCTGGATCGGTGACCATTACGGGAGAAAGAAGTAAGCGAAAACTGCTGCCTGTGACCAGTGTACCGGTGTTGCCGATTAAGCGACTTTAAACGCAATCACAGTTTGGTCATCGGTTAAGGGACAAGACCCTCGAAAATGATCGATGTCGTTGAAAATTGCCTGCACAAGATCCTGCGGCGAAAGCTTCCATGCTTTTTTCAAGGCTTTCAGCAGGCGATCTTCGCCGAAATCTTTTTCATTCTCGTTCAGTTGATCTTCCACGCCATCAGAACAAAGCAGAATCAGATCGCCGGATTCGGCCTGAATTTCAATCTGATCGTAATCGCGGTCATCCAGCAACCCTAGCGGAAGCCCTTCCACTTTGGGATCAATTAATCCGCCTTTCCGGCAGATCACAGGCGGCAAAGCCCCGGCGTTCGCAATAGTCAGCATTTTTGTGCGGAAATCCCATTGCAGCAGCAGCAGCGTGGCGTAGCGGGCATCTACTTTGCGTTCGAGCAGAACTTCGTTCAACAATTTCAAAAGCTGCGCCGGGCTTTGGCGGTTCGGAGCCAGAATTCGCAGCAGCCCGGACACCAGCGCTCCATATAAAGCCGCAGCCGCGCCTTTGCCGCTAACGTCGCCGAAGGCAATTAAGGCGTACTCGTCGCCGTGTTCAAAGAAATCATACAAGTCGCCGCTGATTTCCCGCGCGGGCCGTGTTTTCAAACTGCCGTAAAGACCCGGATAGCTCGGCACCGAGCGCGGCAGCAGCACCGATTGCAGTTTGTAGGCCGCGCGAAGGTCCTCCTGCATCCGCTGTTCGCGCTGGGCTAGCTCCTCATATAAACGGGCATTTTCCACCGAGCTGGCAATCTGCGGAGCAAGCAGCGAAAGCGCGCGCACATGTTCATCAGTAAAAAAGCCGATCCGGTTGCTTTCAAGATCCATTACGCCGATCACGCGATCCTGCGAAATCAGCGGCACGGCCACTTCGGAACGCGCGTCGGAATGGGTGGGGATATAGCGAGGGTCCGACACGGCATCAGCAACGCGGATCGTTTCGCGGCTACTGACCGCTGCGCCCACAATTCCTTTTCCCATTTCCACGTTTTGAACAGTAACGCGCTCGTCATATCGTTGACTGAAACGATGCCGAAGCATGTGATATTCCGGGTCAACCAGAAAGATGTTAAACGCGTCGAAGCTGATCACGGCGCGGACCGTGTTCGCAATTTTCGCCAGCAGTTCATCAAGATCCAGAATGGAGCTGAACTCCTGTGACAAATGCGCCAGCACGCGCAGAGTTCTGTTCTGGCGCTCCACTCTGCGATAAAGCCGGGCATTGTCGATAGAAACTGCAATGCGCGTGGCAATCAGCGTCAGCAGCGCCTTGTCCTGTTCGCTGAAAGCGTTTGATCGCGTGGATTCCAGATCAATTACGCCCACCAGTTTGCCTCGCACCAGCATCGGAACCGCCAGTTCCGCGCGAACCGCATCCAAAGCAATCAGGTAACGAGGATCTGTTCGCACATCCAGCGACAAAACCGGCTGGCGGGTCGCGGCGGCGGTTCCGGTAATGCCTTCACCTAGTTGAATGGTAAGACTGCGCGTAATCTCGTCGCGATGGCCGATCGCATACCGAACTCGTAGCCCGCGTGTTTTCTCGCTGTAAAGCAGAATGGCGAAAAGATCATATGGAATGACCTCTTTTACAATGTCCGCGATGTTTGCCAGAAGCTGGTCCAGATCCAGCGTTTCGGATGTGGTTTCACTCACTTCCAGCAGGAAATCGAGCAGCTCGGCCCGTTCGCGGAATCGAAGCTCGGTTTTATCGGCGGCCATTAGTAATTACCTGCTGGCATTGGATTCGCGCCATCAAGTTCCTTCAAAATATGGACTCCGGCGCTGGTTCCGATGCGGGTTGCGCCGGCCTGAAGCATTCCTTGCAGCGCCGCAAAATCACGAATGCCGCCGGACGCCTTTACGCCTACTTTTTCGCCCACCGCAGCGCGCATTAAACGCACATCAGCGATTGTGGCTCCTGCTTTGGAGAAGCCGGTGGATGTTTTCACGAAATCCGCTCCCGCTTCCACCGCCAAACGGCAAGCCGTTGTTTTTTCATCGTCGGTTAACAAGCAGGTTTCCAGAATCACTTTTAACAACCCGTCGTTTGGGCGGGCTACCTGCGCCACTTCCCGCATATCCTGGTAAACGCTCTGCTGATCGCCGCCGCGCAGCGCGCCCACATTCAGCACCATGTCAATTTCTGCCGCGCCTTCCGCGCGAGCCTGCAATGCTTCCTGCACTTTAATAACAGTAGTATTTGAGCCCAGGGGAAAGCCCACCACAGTACAAACTTTGACCGGAGATCCTTTTAATAGTTTGTTCGCTCGCGATACCCAGTACGGGTTGACACATACCGAGGCGAAGGAATAAGACAAAGCTTCTTCGCAAAGCCGATCAATGTCACTGGCGGCGGCCTCCGGCTTCAACAAAGTGTGATCAATCACAGCCGCTAGATTCTGCTTTTTTGGGAGCATTGCCGGTGTCACAAGGAGTTTGAAACAGGCAGGATATCTTAAATCACCCGATCATTCTCGCTGTCGGGTTAACCAAGCATATCACGCTGGCTAAAGCTCCATTAGGACGAGCATTCCCGGGAAAATATCTGTTTCCGCATGTTCCATTCAAATGTCGTATAACTAAACCGTGACCAGTGCCGCCCTTTCTTCCGACAGTTACCTTGAGGACGCTTCCGGTTTGCGCGGAACCGCTGAAAAGGCGTTTGCTCCCGCCTCCGTGCCGGAACTGCGGGAGATTGTTGCCGCCGCGGCCAGCCGATCAGTTCCAATCACCGTGGCCGGAGCGCGAACCGGCTTAACCGGCGCGGCTGTTCCCGCCGGAGGCTGGATTGTGTCGCTGCATCGCTTTCGCAATCTGCAGATCGGGAAAAACAGTGCCCGCTGTGGTGTGGGAGTGTCACTTCAGGAACTGGAAAACGAAGCAAACAAAACCGGCCAGTTCTTCGGCCCGAATCCTACCGAATACTCCGCCTCAGTAGGCGGTATCATCAGCACGAATGCAGGCGGCGCTCGAAGTTTCGGTTTCCGCTCGGTTCGCCATCACGTCCGGGAAATGGAAGTGACGTTTATGAGCGGCGAAACTAAGCGGGTAAAACAAGGCGACCTGCTTCCCTTCCCCTTTACGCCGGTGCGCCCGCCCGCCACTTCCAAGAACGCAGCCGGTTATTACCTTGCGCCTGATACGGACTGGGTGCAGCTTCTGGCCGGAAGCGAAGGAACGCTCGGCATTATCACCGAAGTAGAGTTGCAGCTTCTGCCGGTAGCGCCCGCGATTGTGAGCGGAGTGGTATTTTTCGTTTCCGATGAGGATGCCCTGAATGCGGTGGATGATTGGAGATCGGTTCCGAAATTAAGATTGCTGGAATACCTGGACCGGTTTTCACTCGATTTCATGCGTGCTGCTTATCCGGAGATTCCGCAGCAAGCTCAGGCAGCACTTTTGATAGAACAGGATCTGACCGCGGAAGCCGACGACGAAATAGACCGCTGGATAGACCGGTTGGCCGAGCATCACGCGCTTGAAGAAGAATCCTGGTTTGGATTCGCCCATGCCGACCGCGAACGATTTCGCACGCTGCGCCATGCGCTGGCGGCGGGCATTGTGGAGCGCGTTCGGCGCAATCATCTGCCCAAAATCGGCACCGATTTTGCTGTGCCGTTTGCGCGCAACCGCGAACTGCTTGCCTACTACCGCCAACGATGCTATGAATCGTTTCCCGGCAAACACGTCATTTTCGGGCATATCGGCGACGGCAATCTGCATCTGAACGTACTGCCGGATTCGCCGGACGAAGCCCGTCAAGGCGAAGAACTGATGCTGGACTGCGCCCGTTTCGCGTTGTCGCTCGGTGGAACGGTAGCCGCCGAACACGGCATCGGCAAGAACAAGCGCGATCTGTTTAAGCTGATGTACTCCGACGCGGAAATTGAAGCGATGAAACAAGTGAAACGACAACTGGACCCGCAATGGTTGCTCGGCCAGGGCACAATTTTTGAAATGGCTTAGTGGGAATTCTGCTATGGCGATGATCACTTCAACGGTGTCGCTTGAAACCTATCTGCATACCGTTTACCGGCCCGATTGTGATTGGATCGAAGGCGAACTCCGGGAGCGCAACGTGGGGCAGTTCGAACATGCAAACCTGCAAGCTGAGTTGATTACATATTTCCGTATTCGGCGCGATCAATGGCAGATTCGAGTTCTCCCGGAACAGCGAATCCAAGTTGCGCCTAGAAAATATCGAGTGCCGGACGTTATCATCATTCCGCTTGCACAGGAACGAAAGCCGGTGCTCACTGAAGCGCCGCTCATCATTATTGAAATTATGTCGCCGGATGACACAGCGGCTGATTTACAGGATAGGTGCTTGGAATACCTGCGAATGGGTACGAGTAAAGTGTGGGTGTTCGATCCGGTTCGGCGCAGAACTTGGGACGTGGATGAACAAGGCTGGCATTCAGTCAACAGCGAAGATGATTCGGTGGCATTATCATTGAACGGCATTAAAATCGTGCCTAAACAAATATTCGATTTAAATGCCCAGTAGAACCGAGATAGTCATTATCTACATTGGCAAGCAAGACGGACCCTTCCAAGCGGCCCAAAGCGACCAAACAAGCAGGTCATTCCTGGGTGGCAGGATAGTCTCGCTTAAAATTAACCAGCTTCAACGTGTTTACATAGAAACTGCGAGAACAAGCTTATGCCTTGTTCAACGCCGGCATTGTCGCTGTTTTTGCCCGCTTGTTCCAGCAGCGAACCGTATTCTGTGATTTCAGGAAAGCCATAAGCACTGCCCGAGCCTTTCAGATTATGCCCCAAAATCCTGATCTTCTCGAAGTCCCTACCGGCCAGCGCCGCGCGGAGCACTTCCAAATCGCTCCGGCAAAAAGCTAAATACTGCGGCACCAGTTCAGCTATTCCGAAGTCTTCGTCCTCGCTGCCGGTAGGAGAAGGCATACCAGTTTATTTGACCACCCAAGCCTGAAAACAGGCTTAGATCAGTTCACGTATTTTGTCTTTCGCTACCGTCGCGGCAATTTTTTCCCAGTCTTTTGTGCCGCGGGCCATTGATTCCGCGAAGTGAACTGCCTGTTGTGTTTTTATTTTTGCCGGCATCGGCGGCTCGTTTTCATCCACCACTGCTTCAATCAGCACCGGGCCGGGAATAGCTAAAGCGCTATCAATAATGTGTCCGCATTCTGAAGGCGTATTGATAGTAAAGCTGGAAACGCCAAAGCCGCGAGCCACCATCGCAAAGTCAATCGGCTGCAGGTCGCAAACATACTCCGGATTTCCCAGAAACACCATCTGCTCCCATTTAATCTGCCCAAGCGAATTATTCTTCACGATAAAAACCTTGACGGGCAGTTTATATTTTACGCAAGTGGCAAGTTCGCCCATCAACATAGTGAATCCGCCGTCGCCTACAAACGCAATTACCTGCCGGTCAGGATAAGCGACTTGGGCGGCAATCGCATAAGGAAAACCGCAGGCCATGGTGGCTAAATTGCCTGAACAAGTGTGCATCTGGCCGGGAAGCGAAGGCATGTAGCGCGCCCACCAGGTTGTGTTCGTGCCGGAATCGCTTGCTACCAGAGCATTCGGCTGCAAACGCTTGCCTAATTCATAAGCGACAACTTGCGGCTTCATCGGCATCGTTGTGGCGGTGCCTCGCGTTTTTAGCGTTTCTTCCCAATCCTTCATTCCTTCCTGAGCTTTGTGCAGAAAGGATTTATCTTTTTTATCCTGAAGCTTCGGAATTAAAAGGTTCAGCGTGGCCGCCGTGTCGCCCACCAGCGCCACATCAGCGGGATAGCGCAGGCTGATACGCGCAGCATCAATATCAATCTGCACGCATTTCGCTTTGCCCGGTTTCGGATAAAACTCGATGTAAGGCAGACTTGAACCGGCAATCAGAAGAGTGTCGCAGTTTTCCATCGCTTCTTCCGATGGCAATGTGCCAAGCAGCCCGAGACCGCCGGTTGTATAAGGGCTATTATCGGGAACGCAGGATTTACCAAGCAAGGCTTTAATAATGGGTGCGCCCAACAGTTCCGCCACGAGTTCCAGTTGCTTACCGGCGCCCAAGGCTCCCTGCCCGGCGAGAATAGCTACTTTTTTACCTGCATTCAGAATCTGCGCAGCATCATCCAGTTCGGACGACTGCGGAACGCGATTACCGAATCCGTATACATCGGAAACATGATTCGGCTTGTTGCGCATGGACCGCAGATCATCTTTCACGGCTTGGTCCTGAATATCAACCGGAATGGTGATGTGCGCCACGCCTTTGCGCGCCAAAGCGGTGCGGCAGGCCAATTCCGCTACGTTCTGGGCGTGGGCCGCGCCCATGATGCGCTGATTGTAAACACTGACATCTTCAAACAAGCGATCAAGCGCCACGTCCTGCTGGGTGTAAGTGCCAATCAGATCATGAAACTGCAAGCCGGTGATTGCCAGAACCGGTTGACCATCCATCTTTGCGTCATATAAACCGTTCAAGAGATGGATGCCGCCCGGCCCTGAGGTGGAAATGCAGACACCTAGTTTGCCGGTGAATTTCGCGTAGCCGCAGGCCATGAAAGCGGCTGATTCCTCATGCCGGGTTTGAATAAACCGAATCTTATCCTGACGCTTGCGCAGCGATTCAATGATCCCGTTTACGCCGTCTCCGGGAATGCCGAAAATTGTATCCACGCCCCAGGCAAGAATTGTTTCAACAATCACATCTGCCGCTGTTTGAGCCATAGTCCACCTGTGTTTTCGTTTGATAGGTCACTTGGAGGATGAAACCGCAATTTAAAACATACCCTCGTATTTATACGATAAGATCCGGAACAGTCGCTAGTTAGCAAATGATCAGCCGCACAAACGAACCCAAATCAAGTTGTTTTTACAATTTCAAGTTAACTATCTTACTTTAAAGGCCAATAAGTGTCGAACTTTCTGGAAAGAGCATCCTGATTTTCTGTTCCGGCTGAGACTTTCAGACTTTTCGGGTGTCTTTGATTGTGCCGATTTATGGCTTGCCAGCTTGACAACTAGGCCGGTAAAGAATTTTGTTTGGGAGCAAGTTTCTGTTAACAAGAATTTCGTGGTGGGGGTCATTTGTTCTGCTGGTCGCCTTGGGAAGTCTTTCGCCGGCGAATGCAGGAACGTATATATTTGGTGAAAATTTTCAGAGCGCAGTAGCGCCAGGCTGGACATTTACAGGTAATGCTGCACTTACAGGCGGCTCAGCCGACGCAAACGGGCAAGGCTGGCTGCGGCTTACCAGTAATAGCAATAACCAGTCTTCATTTGTTTTTAACCCAACCGATCTGCCTTTTCTATACGGAGTGGATATTAAACTTTCGGTGGCAATTTGGGGCGGCTCCGGCGCTGACGGGCTGGCGGTGGATTTAATTAACGGCAGCACGAATGTCATTAAACCTGGCGGCTACGGCGGATCGCTAGGCTATGCCCAAAGAAACACGCCTACGCCTACTCCAGGATTGCTTGGCGGCATTCTGGGCGTTGCTTTGGATGAATATGGAAATTATTCAAATCCGAATGAGGGCCGGGTAGGCGGCCCAGGGTTTACGCCTAACACGGTCGCCATTCGCGGCCCCGGCGATGGAACAGCTAACGCCACAACGGCTAACGGCCAGAATAATTATGCTTATCTGACAGGGGCGACCGTTTCGCAAGGCTTGCAAACCGGAGCGAACGGCACTACAACACGTCCCACCGATTATTACCAGGTGGAGTTCATTATCAACACTCAGGATGCATCAAAAGGAACGCTACCGATTTCCGTACTCTTAACGGATAACTCCGGCACACACACAGTTATCAATAACTACGACGCTTACAGTGCGCTGGTTAATTATTACGGCGGCGTGCAAAACCTGCCGCAAACAATGGATATCGGTTTCAGCGCGGGCACCGGCGCTTACACCGATTACCACGAAATACGAAATCTGGCGATCAGTTCCATTGATGATATTCCCAACTTCACCCCTTCGCCGGAACCGGCCGAAGGCGCACTGGCTACCGCCGGAATCAGTTTAATTTTGTTCGGATCAGTTTGGCGGCGGCGCAAAACAAGTCAAGCGTAGCGCACCGAAAACTTTATCCTAGGCCGGGGTTTATTCCCGGCCTTTTTTGTTTTTTATGAAGTCTTTGATCCCTGCCGACGCTGCATTCCGGCCACAACCTGGGCATGGTTTAAAGCGGAAACCAGCGCCACGCCGCCTAAACTGTTGCCAATCAGAGTGGGCAGCATATAACCCCCCAGATAAGCAAACCAGCTTTTGGTTCCGAGCATCACCAGGTACAGCACGTCTACCGAGCCAGCCACAATATGTGTTAAACCGGCCAACCCCACAAGGTAGGTTAAAACCACAATGATGGTGATTCGGCCTGTATCCACAGCCGCGAGCATCCAAACCACCATCGCAATCAGCCAACCCGCGAAGACGCCCCGGAGAATCGCCGTTCCAAAAGAAACGTTCGCTGCTTCCTGTGCCAAAGCAAGAAATGAAGGCTGAATTTCCGGATGAAATATTGTCGTGTGAACAACTACCCAGGCAAAAATATGCGCGCCCACCAGATTTGAAGCAAGCACAATAGCCCAAAGCCGGACCACAGCAATCAAGGTGGTTAGATTGCGCTTGGACAGCAGAGGAATAATAGCCGTGAGCGTATTCTCGGTGAAAAGCTGCTGGCGGCCAACAATGATGAGCAGAAACCCAAACGGATAGCCAAGATTAACAAGCAAGGGACGCCAAGGCGCATCGGGCAGGTGCTGATGAATTAAGGCTTCGGCCACAAACGAAAATCCCATTGATAAACCAGCCGCCAGGCCGGACCAGCCTAATGCCGAAGCCGCCCGATTCAATTCTTCTTCGCCATCCCGCCGAATCGCTTCATGCACGATGGGCGCACTTACCGAAGTGCGCTCTTTTGCTTCTCGCTTTTCTTCTTCGGTCAGTTCCAGCGAACCGGGATCATTGTTATTGTTATCCTCATCCTCGCTGCGACTCGGTTCGCCTTTATCATTTAATAGGAGCTCTGGCATAAAGTGTGAGGGCTGGGCATCAATGCCCGATGAAATTAGAGAGGTAAGCAAGCTTGGCAGTTTCCTTTAAAGGAAGGCTGTGGGCCGAAATGCCGCCTCGGTAAATTTCGGGAGCCGTAAGCGATAATTCACTTATGCTTAGGGCGCGATCGCTGTTGTTTGTATTTCTCATCAGCCTGACGGCGTTTGCCGCCAGACCCACAACGGAGGTTCGGGTGGAAGTAAAAAGTCCAAGCGGAAAACCAGTGGAACGCGCTTCCGTGATTCTGGATTTCTTAACAGCACATCATCAGGTGTTTAAACTAGGCAAACGTGAGCCGAAACATTGGGAAGTACGCACCAATCAGCAGGGCGTGGCGCACTTCCCGCCAATTCCTCAAGGCACGATCCGCTTGCAGGTGATTGCCAAAGATTATCAAACCTACGGACAGAACGTAGATATAGACGACCCGCAGAAAACCATCGAAGTGAAGCTAAGTCCGCCCCAAAAGCAGTACAGCGTTTACGGGCCGGGGTCGGATTCCAGCCAGCATCAGGGGCCGCCCAAATAAGCGGGCGCTAAGCATTGGCAAGCGTTCTGATGTGCGCTTCCGCGGCTGCCGCCAAGCCGTTCAGGTTATAACCGCCTTCCAGAACCGAGACCAGTTTTGGCTGCGAACAGCGACTGGCTAGTTCCAGCATGAGTTGGGTTAGTTCTATAAAGTCGTTGTCTTCGAGAGTGAAGCGTCCGAGCGGATCGTTGATGCGCGAATCGAAACCAGCGGAAATCATCACCAGATCAGGTTTCCATTCACCCATAGCGGGCAGCAAAGCCTGGCGGAAAGCGCCGAGAATTTCGTCGCGCCCTGCGCCTGCCGGAAAAGGACAGTTCAACGTGCTTCCTTTCCCTTTATCCTCACCGGCTTCAATTGCTGCGCCCGTACCCGGATACCAGGGCGACTGGTGCGTGCTGAAAAAGAACACCGACGAATCGCGATAGAAGATTTCCTGCGTGCCGTTTCCGTGATGCACGTCCCAATCTACAATCAGCACCCGTTCCACGCCGTAGCGTTGCTGCGCGTAGCGGGCGCCCACAGCGACGTTGTTAAATAAACAGAATCCCATTCCCCGGCGGCTTTCAGCATGATGTCCGGGAGGCCGCACCAGACAGAAAGCATGTTCCGGCTCCGGGGCAAAGATTGCGTCAACAGCAGTTAAAACACTGCCGACGGCCAGTTGAGCAACCTGCCAGGAATCGTTCGAGATGGAAGTGTCGCCCGTTGACAATTGGCCTCGTTTGGAGGAAACATCGCGTTGAACAAGCTCAATGTAAGCCCGGTCATGTGTCAGCGCCAACTGGTCCTCGGTGGCTGGCTTTGGCGCGATTTCATTGAGTAAAGCCATTGCGCCGGTGTTCTTCAACTGATTCAGAACCGCACTGACACGGGCAGGCTGCTCAGGATGGCCCGGCCCCGTTTCATGTTTTCTGACCGCCGGATCGAAGATGAAGTTCAGTTTTCCCATATCGCTAGGCACTCCAGGTAACAAGACGCTGTTTAAACCAGTTTGCAACAAGCTGCGTGTCCGCACCGGCAGACAAAACTTAACGAAGGTTTCTTAAACTTTGAGCTTTGTGGCGCGTCTTAAAAGGTGTAAGCGAAGGATTTAGGGAAGGAGAGCTAACCATGAAGAAGTCAATTCTTGTTTTATCCCTGTCGGCGCTATTAGCCGGGGCGGCCAGCATGATCGCGCAAGGGCCTGACCAGCAGCCATCGGAACAACAGAATGGCGGAGGTATGCGCGGAGGACGTCGGCAGATGGACCCGCAGCGCCGCGTCGACATGATGGCAAAGCGGCTGAATCTGAGCGATGACCAGAAACAAAAGCTGCTGCCGATTTTCACTGACGAGCAACAGCAGATGCAGAGCCTGCGCCAGGATTCCTCGGCTTCCCGCGAAGATCGCATGCAAAAAATGAAGGATTTGCACGCGCAAACCGATCAGAAGATTAACGGAATTTTAAACGACGACCAGAAGCAGAAATACACGCAGATGCAGGAACAAATGCGTCAGCGCATGCAGGAACGCAGGAACAATAACAGCGGTGAGAACAGCAGCAATCAGTAATCGGCAAACAAGATCGTAGTTTTTATGAGAGGCCGCCTTTTCAGGCGGTCTCTTCTTTTTGTATGCACTTAGATCAAGTACATAGATAAGTGAGTTCCCATCCTGCACCGCCGGTAACAGGTCAATTGATCCGGTTAAGAAGAATCATGTTGACCTTGCGCACTGAAATAAACTTTATCGAGCCATGAAGCCAACCGATCAATTCAAATTGGCACTTTTCGCGACACCTGATAAGCTGCCAACAGGATTATTTTCGTAAGAAAGGCACCATGCTGCGAGATTCTCTTTTTTTAGTGTTGGCTTTAGTGTTTCTGGTGATCTGGCTGGTTTCCTGGCTGGCGTTCCATGTGGCCGGAGGCTTGATCCACATCCTGATTGTGATAGCGATTGTTTCGTTTATTCTGCATCTGGTTCGCGGGCGATCTTCGGTATAAGTTTTCGCCTGGAATTGTTTGAAAGGGAACGGAAGCCAAAAAACTCAGTGTCCGTTCCCTTTCAACTGCGCCAGTAGTTTTTCGATGCGGTTATCGCGCTCCAGTTGTTGAAGGCGTTTTTCGCCGGATTCTTCTGTTACTGCTATCTGTCCTGCGCCCACCGCTTCCGCTTCGCTCACCCGATCACTGAACCGTCGCAGGGCAACTTCTTCCCATTGTGTTCCCGCTGCTCCTCCGGCACGCTGCGCCAGTTTGGCCCGGCGATGGCGCGCCAGCAGGAGATCAGTTTGGGCGCGGGTTTCCCCCATCTTCTGTTCTAAATTGTGCAGAGCGGTTTTGAGAAGGCTGACCTGGTGGCCTTGATCTTGAATCTGTTCGGAAAAATTATGGGCGGCAGTTTCCGCGTTGAGCGACCGATCCAATGCCAGGCGGGCCAGGTTTTCATCACCTTTCACTAGGGCAAGCTCGGCTTTGCGCACCCAATCCTGCTGCGCTTGCAGGCTTTCCTTCTGCCGTTTTTCCAGCAGATGCTGGTCGGCAATGGCCATCGCCACCTGCGTTTTCACCTGCATAAACTGGTTTTCCATATCGAGGAGAAGCTGCTTCAGCAGCTTCTCCGGTTGTTCGGCCTGGTCAATCAAATCGTTCAGGTTTGCTTTCAGCAGGGTGGTGACACGTTCAAGCAGCGCCATTTCAAACCTCCTTAGCCTGTTTAGGCCGGCCATTTGAGTGGTCGCCAATAGTACGGACATTCTGAATCAAATCGGACATTTTCATGCCGGAAAGCGTTTCAAATAAAGCCGGAATCTGGGCGGCCATTTGAGCCATGTCGCCGGTAATTTTATTCATGCCTGCCGTGTGTCCGTCGCCAGTTGAGACGATCGTGATTTTGTCAATGTTTTGCAGCGGCGAAGCCAACGCCCGCGCTACTTCCGGCAAGCCGGTCAGCAGTTTATCCATTACCGCCGCCTGGTTCCATTCCTGGTAAGCTTCAGCCTTCACGTTCATGGCTCTGGCTTCCGCTTCGCCCTTTTTCAGAATAATTTCGGCTTCCGCTTCGCCCTGCAGGCGAATGGACGCGGCGCGGCCTTCGGCTTCCACCGTTGCTTTTGTCCGTTCCGCTTCGGCCATGGTTTCTATGCGTTGCCGGTCGACCTGGGCCCGCTTCAACACAGTGGCGATCAGTTCTTTTTCATGCCGCAGAATTTCAGCTTCCTGAACGCGGATTTCCTGTTCTTTTTCGGCATAGCGGATTTTTACCGCTTCCGCCGCCACCTGCTGCTGCATGATGTTAGTTTGAATGTCATAAGATTTATCAGCCTGGGCCTGCTGGCGTTTCACAGTTTCCAGGTATTGAGCGCGTTTAATTTCGAGATCGCGCTGCGCTTCGGCTTGCTTCGCATGGGACAGCGTTTCCGCCAGCACCCGTTCCTGATCGGCTTGCGCTCTGGCAACGGCGGATTCCCGCGTGGCAATGGCGCGCTTCATGGAAATATCGCGGTCGGCTTCGGCTGCCGCCACTTCCGCATCACGCTTAATGCGGGCAATGTCAGGCTTGCCCATGTTCGTGATGTATTCGTTTTTATCGCGCACTTCCTTGATGGTGAAAGAAATCACTTCCAAGCCCATCTTGTTCATGTCGTCCGCGCAAGTGGCGCGCATCCGGTCACCCACCATCTCCGGTTCTTTCACAATCTCTTCTACCGAAAGCTGGCCCACGATGCCACGCAAATGACCTTCCATCACAAGGCGGATTAAGCCTTCGCGCTCGTCATCGGTTTTGGTGAGAAACTGTTCCGCCGCGGTTTGGATGGATTCAGGATCGCTTTTCACTTTAATCTGCGCTACGGCTTCCACAGTGACGGCAACACCTTGGCGCGTGTATAAATCCTGCTCCGGCGCCACATCGAACGACATCAGTTGCAGCGACAATTGGCGACTGGATTCCATCATCGGGAAAATCACCGTTCCGCCGCCTTTAACGATGCGGGTGCCGCGAAAGCCGTACACAATGATGGCTTCATGCGGACCCGCTTTGCGATACAACCGGGCAACGGTGGCCATCAAGGCGATCAGCACAACCACCATTAATCCGGCGCCGACAATCACTTCTAAAGACATACAAACTACCATCCTTTATGAGGAAATCCTCCGAACCGCCCAACCAAGCGCAAACACAACCAGCGCGCCCGGCCAAACGTTTACTGCCCATGAACAGGCGGCGCTTCCTCTTCACCGCCCTCTTGTGTTTGCTCAGTTCCGTCTTCCCGGGCAAGATCGTCCCAGGTACGCACATAAGCAATGCCGTTCTGATAACGAGTCACTACCACTTCCATTCCGCGCCCCAATTTTTCACCGGTTTCGCTACGGGCAGGAGCAGCCTTGCGGCAGCCCTTGCGGCTGAACAGAACTTCGCCGGTGCCATCACTGCGAATTGCGCTTGAAACGCGTCCCCACACGCCCACCATGTCGTAATCATCAGGATCAAGAACATGCTCGCGCCTTTGCAGCCAGCGCAAAAACCAGACCAGAATCGCAGCCCCTGCAAAACCGATCAGCAGGGATACAATAAACACCACGCCGACGCCCAGTGAGCTATGACGGCTGGCCAGAAAACCGCAGCCCCCGGTCCAGGCGAGAAAAATAGCAATGCTGTGCAGGTTGAAAAATTCGCTCCATAGTTTTGCGCCGGGCGCTTTGCCGATGCTTTTCGGCAGGTGCAATCCGCCGTGGTGATGGTGCAAGTGGGTTCCGTGAAAGTGACCGTGGCCGTGAAACGAGCCAAGCAGCAGAGCGGCAACCGACCACAAAAAACCAAAAACGAAACACAACAGATACCAATCACTGTGCGCCACGGCGAAGCTCCTTTCTTGCGTTGGCGGACGCTTCTTCCTTTGCAGGAGGCTGAAGCACGTTCCATAATCGTTCCGCCAGTTCGGGCGTTTCCAGAACCGAATGCAGCAGCAGCAGGCATTTGCGCGAATCGGCATGTTTGGCTACGCTCAACAAAGCTTCCGCCAAAGGACCATCGCGGCGAAAACGCTCCGCACCCTGCACCAGCCAGAGATCCAACTGATCTTCCTGCAAGCGCAGGTCGCTCATTAATTCCGTGTGGTAGCCTTCCGGGTCATTCACCAGAAACCCGGGATGCACATTGAAGAATTTCGCCAGCAGTAAACGGCTGGAATTGGTTAAGTGCTGGCGCTTGCCGCTTTCTATCTGCGACAGGTAAGGCTGGCTCATACTTTTCTTGAGATCCCGTTTAATTGCTTGTGAAATCTCAAGCTGCGTCATCTCGCGGTTCAGCCCGCGCAGATGGCCTTCCACTGTCCGCAGGTAGCGAAGCTTTTCCGCCAGAGTCATAATAGCAATCTGTTATAATTATATAGCAAATTGCAATAAGCTTCAAGAAGTTCTTTGGGCTTGCGACAATGGGGAAAGTTGTTCATGCCTTCGCCATTAACCAAGTTTGTTCCGCGCTCATTTCTGCGTGTTGTTGCGCCGATCTGGGTAGCGATTCTGATTGCCGGTTCGCTTTTGCCCGGCAAGGCAAAACAGGCGATTGGCACATCCCGGCTGCCGCCGCCCGCTTTGCATCAACAGCCCGTTTTGATTACCAGAACGGTCGGCGATTGGAAACACCGGGCATTTCACGTTCTAGGGTTTGGCGCAACTACGCTTTTGTTTGTGAGTCTTGTTTCCACTCTCCAGGAAGAACTCGGAGTGAGCTTGGGGGTATTCGGCCTTGGCGTTTTCATTGAATTTGCGCAGACCTGGGTGTTTAATAATCCGCTCGAAACTGAGGATATTCGCGATGATGCTTACGGGATTGCAGCCATATATTTATTGCTTCTTTTCTGGAAGCAGATCGACAAGAATCGAGGACGGGAACTGATGAGTATTTAAGGACTTACATGCGCCTTCGCCGCCCTGCCCGGCATCTAATACGGGTGGCTGCTCCAGCGATTTTTCCCATTCTGCAGAGTTCCCCGCTTGTTGTTCCTCCACCTACGCCGAAGCTTTGGACGCCGAAGCGCGTTTACCTGACGAACGCCGCTCGCGAGTGGCCTTTGGCGGAACAGATTGCTTCCCGCGCTTCCGCCAGAGGCTCCGAAATTATTCAATTAAAGAATGACCGCATTCCGCGCCCGCAAGCGGAAACCGAGCGGAAGCTTTATGCAGAAGCGAAGTCCACTTTGGCCGTGGTGGTTGCACCGCCCAGCAGCCGCAAACTGCAGCCAATACCGCCCAGCGCGGATTGGCAGTTCCACTTGGCGCAAGGCTGCCCGGCGCATTGCCAGTACTGCTATTTAGCAGGTTCGCTTTCCGGCCCGCCGATTACGCGCGTTTACGCGAATCTGCCGGAAATTCTTGGCAATCTGAACAATTACCTGGGCACAGGCACAATCACTTCGCGCTCGGAAAACCGTTCCGCGGAAGGAACTACGTTTGAAGCGTCCTGCTACACCGATCCTTTAGCGCTGGAGCATCTCACCGGTTCTTTGGCGGAGTCGATTCGTTTTTTTGGCGCTTGGGATGCGCCGGTACAGCTTCGCTGGACTACCAAGTTCGACAACGTAGAGCTGCTGCTTGCGCTGCCCCACGGAGGCCGCACTCGTGTTCGCTTTTCGCTGAATGCCGAGTCGGTGGCGAGGAACTTTGAAGGCGGCACATCTTCGCTTTCAGCGCGATTAAGCGCGCTGCGCCGGATGGCCTTAGCCGGGTATCCAATCGGGATTACAGTTGCTCCGATTATGCGTTTTGACGGATGGGAAGCGGGCTACACGGATCTGATCGAGAAAGTAGCCGAAGCGGTGAAAGATGTTCCTGCTTTGAATTTGACAGCGGAGTTAATTACACATCGCTTTACACCCACGTCGAAGGAAGTGCTGCTCGATTGGTATCCGCGCACCCCGCTTGATATGAACGAAGCGGACCGCGCGCAGAAGCGTACCAAGTTCGGGTCGGTAAAGTATGTTTATCCTTCAGAGCCGATGAAAGCCATGCGCAAATACATTGAGAACGCCATTGCGGAACATTTGCCGAGCGCGCGGATTCTTTACTGGACCTAAGCCGATGCCTGAAAAAGAGCCTTTCGACATTGATGAAATATTCAGGCGTTTGCGGCAGGCGGTCAGCCCGTTTCCTAAAGCCGCCATGTTTGAACTGCGCGATCGCGGCTACAATTCACCGTTCGAGCAGTTGGTTTCCAGTTTGATTTCTGCGCGAACGCTGGATGAAACTACCATTCCGGTCTGCCTGCGATTGTTTGAAGTAGCCCGCACGCCGGAAGTCCTGATGAACCTGGACGAAGCCCGACTGGTTCAGCTTTTGCGCGGCGCTACTTTTCCTGAACCGAAAGCACGCGACCTGAAACGATTAGCGCAGCAGATTGTGGAAGAGCATGGCGGCACCGTACCGGACACGCTGGAAGGCTTAACCGCTTTTCGCGGCGTTGGCCCGAAGATTGCCGCGTTAACTTTAGCGGTCGGCTTTAACCAACCAGCAATTGCAGTAGACATCCATGTGCATCGCGTCAGCAATCGCTGGGGCTATATTCATACTTCTACGCCGGAACAAAGCATGAAAGCGCTGGCCGCCAAACTGCCGGAACGATATTGGATTGAGATTAATGAACGTTTAGTGCCGTTCGGCAAATTTGTCTGCACCGGCACGAGACCGAAGTGTTCCACCTGCCTGCTGCTTTCGCAGTGCCGGCAAGTGGATGTAATAAACCCCAGGTAAACTGTTCAAGCAGGTTGATGCTTGTGAAATAAATTCCTACCTTGGCCCCTGAAATGCATACTGCACGGTATTCCCTTCAGGAGGGTCAAAATGCACATTTCAAAGATTGCAGCAGCAGGTTTATTCTTTCTGCCGATTGTTCAAGTTTTTGCGCAAACCCAAAGTCCAGATTTGCTCATCAATACTCGATATCTTATTGGAGTAAACCATGACGGAACGCTCACCGGAGATGGAAGCACCAAAAACCCGCTAGGCGTCAAAACTCCGTTAAACTTAACAGGAACTCCAAACACAACCGGATCTCCGCTCCTCTCGGTTTTCTTCACCAACACTCCCTGGAATGGCGATCTTGGTTCTGGAACGGCTATTGAAGGTAGTTCAATCTGGGGTCCGGGCGTAGTCGGACGCGGACCATCCAGCGGATTGCATACGGCAGGCGGCAACGGCGTGGAAGGTTATTCCGGATACGGAGCAGGCATCTTTGGAATGTTCATCGACTCTGGCGGACCGCTGTTTCCCGCAGGCGAATTCGTAGGCGATGTGAAAGTCACCGGAAACTTGTCGAAGGCGGGAGGATCGTTTAAGATCGATCATCCGTTAGACCCAGCCAATAAATATCTGTCGCATTCCTTTGTGGAATCACCCGACATGATGAACATTTACAACGGCAATATCATCACGGATGCAAACGGCAGAAGCACGGTGCAGATGCCTTCGTATTTTGAAGCGTTGAATCGAGACTTTCGTTATCAACTCACGGTTATTGGCCAGTTTGCGCAGGTCATTGTGGAGCAGGAGGTACAAAACGGCGTTTTCACAATCAGAACAGATAAGCCGAACGTAAAAGTCTCCTGGACGGTCACCGGCATTCGCCAGGATACCTGGGCCAATGCGCACCGCATACCGGTGGAAGAGGACAAATCAGATAACGAACGCGGCAAATATCTGCACCCTGAATTGTTTAACCAAACCGAGGATAAAGGAATGTATGCCGAAAAACGCCAACAATATAAAGCACGCTGGGCAGCACAGGGCGTACAGATTCCGTAAGCCTTGCTAAGTTGGCATTAATTTGGTTTTCAGTGTTTATCAAACAAGCGCAGCAGTCTTATCTGCTGCGCTTAAACATCTGGGTGAACTGATCCCCACTTTTGGAGACAAACAGTTAAAACTCATTTTTTATCGTTAAGCCCATCCGCGCACGTATATCCTCCCAAACCCCAGATCATCCGTTACTCCCGCTTCGAGAGCCGTATAACATTCCACCGCAGCAAACCCAGCTTCGATAAGCGCGGCCTCAATTTCCTTTTTGGAATAACACTGCTCCGCAATCAGCGCATCGGAGCGATGCCAAAGCGAACTCTGTTCCTTCGTAAACCAGATAAGTTGTGTTTCGGCGCGGCGTGAAACCGGCTTGTAACTTCCGCGCACAAAACCAATGGCGTTTTTGTCGCTGTAATTGGTCCAATGCGAAAGGTCGAGCGAATACGCTTCTTCCAGATTCATATCGAAGAAGAATGGCGCACCGGGACGGAGCGCAGCATGGACGCAGCCAAACGCGGCACGCAGGTCCTCATACGTCAATAAATGGTTAAACGAATCGAAAGTTGAAAATGCACCGTCAAAGGGAACGCGAAAAGCAAACTGCCGAGCATCCGCAACGACGAAGTTAGCGGAAGGAAGATCACCGGCGGCTCGCGCTACCAGTTCAACAGAATTGTCCACACCCACCACCCTGTATTCTCGGCGAACGGCTTCCCTGGTAACGTGCCCGCAGCCGCAGCACACATCAAGAACGCGTCCGCGATAAGGAACAACTGAAAAAAGAAGTTGGTCGAGTGCCGGGCGGATGGAAGGCAGATACCAATCTGCCCAAGCGAGCCGATAGAATTCCGCCACTGCGTCATAGCCTGACAACACCGTGTTCCTAAGCGCCTGCCAGTGCCAGCGTGCGATCTAGTAAACGGCGCGCCGCTTCAAAAGACCGAACCGGATCCAACGAAGGATCATGCGAAGCAAAACCGATCGCGCCAATCGGAGGGCCACCCGCTAATAGATCAAGCGATTCTTCCATTTGTTCCATCATCAACCCGCCGTTCGGCGTCCACTGGTTCCAATGGGCCACTGATGGATCGAGCGCGTCCAAATCAAAATGCACATAAATATGATCGACGCGGCGGCTCAAAGCTTGGAGCGCAGGCCCAAGTACAGCTCGTACGCCATGCATTCTAATCTCACTGGCCGGAATCTGTTGTATGCCGGAATTATCCAACGCTTCCTGTTCTTCCACATCCGTTTCGCGCACTCCCGCCAAAATTACATTACGGGGAGATAACCGGCTGAACCCATGCACGGATTCGGCCAGGCGACGCCAACAGCGGCCGGTGGCAATCGCTAAACCCATTCCATCCAGAAAACCGCTGCTGGTAGTTTCCGGCGTATTAAACTCGCCATGCGCATCAAACCAAAGCACGCCGGTTTTGGCCGGGTCCAGGCCCGCAATAGCGCCCAGCGAAGCGTTGCAATTGCCTGACAGCACAACCGAAACACTGTTCTGCTCACGAGCTTTTGTCACGCGGCGGGAAATCGAGTCTGCTAACCCGAATGTACTTTTGATTTCAGTGGGAAACTCGTCTGCTGCCAAACGAATCCGCTCCACTGTTACCTCATGCCCCAAGAAGCGCAGACGACTCACTAAACCCGATTTCAACAAAGCGGACGGACCGAGCCCCATGCGCTCACAATATCGCCCGGAATCATAAAGCACTTCAAAAGTTTGAATTTTCATGAGGCGAGTTTGGGCAGCAGCGTTCTGATCAATCTAAGGAACTTATCGGAAACACGCTGCCCGATTTCCAGCACTTCCGCATGATTTAATCTTTGCCCGCTTAAGCCAGCCGCCAGATTCGTCACGCAGGAAATACCGATTATTTCCAGGCCCAGGTGATTGGCGGCAATCGCTTCCGCTGCGGTAGACATGCCCACCAGATCAGCCCCGATTGTTCGTAGATACCGGATTTCCGCTGGCGTTTCATAACTGGGACCGAGCAGCGCGGCATAAACGCCTTCGAACACCTCGACACCCAACTCACCGGCAGCTTGTTGGGCCAGCGCACGCAGGCGCGCGGAATACGCTTCCGTCATATCGGGAAAGCGCGGGCCGAGCCGATCATCATTCAGTCCCACCAAAGGATTAGCTCCTTGTAAGTTGATGTGATCGCTTATCAGAACCAGCGCGCCGCGCTCGTATTGGGGGTTAATGCCTCCAGCGGCGTTAGTCAGAATAACGCGCCGAATGCCTAACTCCGCGAAAAGCCGAATGCCGGATACAACCTGCTGCGCTGTATAGCCTTCATACAAATGAAAACGTCCCGACATTACGGCAACCGGAAAGCCATTATCTTTTCCGATAATCAATTCACCTTTGTGTCCTATCGCGGTGCTGACCGGAAACTGAGGAATTGCGTTGTAAGGAATGCGAACCGAATCAACAAGGTGATCCGCATAAGAACCCAATCCGCTGCCCAGCACAACCCCGACTTTCGGCTCCAAACCACAGCATTCACGAACAAATTTTCCGGCTTCCGTCATGTTCCAAAGTGTACGATGCAGGCGGCTCTTTTTTTGCTTGATGTTACCGAACAAAAACGGCCTGTTCGCTTGCGTTCGAAGATTGCCAAGCCTTCGCCTGGTAAACCCGCCAACACTCATTTTGCCGCTGCAAACTACACGTTTTCGTTTACTTTCAACAAATTGAGATGCTACCCTGAAGGAGCAAAAATGCGCACTGTTGACCTTATCCACCGCAAGCGTGACGGCGAAGAGCTTTCCGCTGAGGAAATTCAGTTCCTCATCGAAGGCTACACTCGCGGGGACATTCCGGACTACCAGATTTCAGCGTTTCTTATGGCGGTATTCTTTTCAGGCATGACCGACCGGGAAGTAAGCGCCCTGACTGAAAAGATGATGCGTTCTGGAAGCAGTGTAGATCTTTCTAGTGTTCCTGGCCTGAAGGTCGATAAACATTCTACCGGCGGCGTGGGCGATAAAACAAGCCTCATTGCTTCGCCGATTGCAGCGGCAGCGGGCGTCATCGTTCCGTCCATTGCCGGCCGCGCTTTAGGCCACACCGGCGGCACGCTGGACAAGCTGGAATCCATTCCTGGCTTTCGAACTGATTTAACGGTGGACCAGTTTCGGGAACAGCTCGGCAGAATCGGAATCGCTTTCATGGGGCAGACGCCGGAAGTGGCTCCGGCAGACGGCAAGCTGTATTCGTTGCGCGATGCCACGGCTACCGTGGAATCGATTCCTTTAATCGCGTCTTCCATTATGTCGAAGAAGCTGGCCGAAGGAGTGGACGCGCTGGTGCTCGATGTGAAAGTGGGCAACGGCGCTTTCATGAAGCGGCAAGTGGATGCGCGACGCCTGGCGCAGATGATGGTGGCAATTGGCCGCCGCGTTGATAAGCGCGTGCAGGCATTGATTACCGACATGAGCCAGCCGCTTGGCTATGCGATCGGCAACGCGCTTGAAGTAATGGAAGTGTCGCAGACTCTGCAAAATGGCGGCCCGGCCGACTTGACGCGGCTTTCGCTTGAACTGGCAGCGCGCATGATTTTCCTGGCAAAGATCACGAAAACATTGGATGATGCCCGTGAACTGGCGCAATCCAAGCTGCTCGATGGCTCAGGATATCGCAAGTTTAAAGAAGTGATTCAAGCGCAGGGCGGAAACGCGCAGGTTCTGGATCGATTTGAACTGCTTCCGAACGCCACCGGTGCGCATGAAATCTCCACCAGCCGCGGCGGATATATCAGCGCCATTGATGCGGAACTGATTGGGCAGGCTTCTTCCATGATCGGCGCGGGACGGAACACTAAAGAAGATTCCATTGATCCGGCAGTAGGCGTGATTCTGGAAGTGAAAGTCGGCCAGAAGATTGAATCCGGCAGCATTCTCTGCCGCTTGTACCATACCAGCGACAATAATCTGGATGAAGCAGCCGAACTGATCGAGGACGCTTTCCGCATTTCGCAGCAGCCTACCGAAGAACGGGATTTGATTCTGGAAGTGGTCAGCTAGTTTTACGTAGATTAAGCGGAAATTTCTTCATCGGACTGTACTTGCTGAAGCAGCGCGTGTAGTTCGCGCACGTTAAACGGCTTCGCCAGGTAATGGTCCATACCTGCCTGTAAACATCTTTCCCGGTCGCCGGGCAGCGCATGGGCAGTCATGGCAATAATTAGTTGCCGAATCGCGCTTCCTTTTTCCCGCGCTCGCACTAAACGCGTCACGTCCAGGCCGCTCAGATCCGGCATTTCCACATCCATCAACACCGCATCAAACGTTTTCCGGGATAGAATGTCCAGGGCTTCTCTGCCGTTGGAAGCGATTTCCACATAGTGACCCTGTTTTTCCAGCAGCCTCCAAGCCACTTTCTGATTAATCAGATTGTCTTCCGCTAAAAGAATGCGGAGGGGGCTTCCATTCTGGAGCCACGGCTGACTTTCGGCTTTTTCAAAAGATGCTTCCGGCGTGGCATAACTGCCCAGCGCAGCAGTGATGGCTTTTTCCAGATCCACCTTCCAAATCGGTTTTAGCACTTGAGCTTCGATGCCTAAGCTGCGGCACTGAGCCGAATCGTGCATCTGATTGGCGGAATCGAGCATCATCACCACTGGTGCTTCTGAAACACGGTCGCGCCGGAGTTGCTGCGCCAGTTCAAACCCGTCAACATCGCATAAACGTGCCTCCAGAAGAATCAGGTCAATGCGCCCCGCAGCGGAATCAGCCAGAATGCTGAAGGCTTCATGGCCGGAACCGGCTAAAATCGCTTTCATTTGCCAGCAGCGCAGCATATTTTCAAGAATACGCCGGGTTTCCTGGTGGTCCTCCACAATCAGCGCGGTCGCCCCGGCGAAGTGGAGAGTCCTGCTTAAAGCATGTAAGTCCGGCGCAAAAGCTTTCGGCAAGGGCAGCATCACTGCTAAATGAAAACTGGCGCCCTGGCCCACTTCGCTTTCCACCCACAATCGGCCGCCCATCTGTTCGGCCAAACGAGCGGAAATAGCCAAACCAAGGCCGGTTCCTCCAAACTGCCGGGCGGTGGAAGCTTCGGCTTGGGAAAACGGGTCAAAGATGCTGATTTGTTTATCTTTTGGAATACCGATTCCGGTATCAATCACTTCAAAATGAAGATGAATAGCATGATTCCGAGTTTCAGCGCTGCCGCGAACGGTTACTGACCCTGATTCCGTAAACTTAATAGCATTTGCCGCCAAGTTGATAAGGATCTGGCGTAGCCGGGTCGGGTCGCCCAGCACCGTTTCCGGAATGGTTGGGTCGATGTCGCAGATGAATTCCAATCCCTTTTCGTGCGCGCTTAAGGCTAAAGCTCTCATCGCATCGCGGAGTTCCAAATGAAGATTAAATTCGATTGGGTCCAGATCGAATCGGTTTGCTTCAATCTTGGAAAGATCAAGCACATCATTAATAATGTTGAGCAGCGAACCGGCAGAATTGCGGACGCACTGGAGATATTCCGACTGTTCGGCATCAAGCGATGTGTGCAGCGCCAGCTCCGTCATGCCGATGATGCCGTTCATAGGCGTGCGTATTTCGTGGCTCATGCGGGCCAGAAACTCGCTTTTAGCTTTGCTCTCCGCTTCGGCTGCATCGCGCTGCGCGGCAAGCTCTTCCATCTTTCGGCGTTCGGTGATGTCGACCATCGTGGCTTGAATTAGCAGTGAACCGTTCTGCGGATCTTCCACCAGCGAAGCGCTTTGCCGAATCCACCGGCGGCTTCCATCCCGGCTGATGCACTCAATTTCGCACTCTTCGGCCTGTTCAAAAAGCTCCAGATTCAGTATCAAAGTGGTGAAATCATCAGCATCGGCAAAATGACTTTTGATGTTTTTGCCGCGTGCCTGCTCCCGCGAATCGTAGCCCCACAAACTGGCGCACGCTCGATTCAAGTCAAGTATGCAGCCCTGCCTCGTGGCTCGATAGATTCCCGCTGGATTGCGCTCAAACAAATTCCGATAGCTTCTCTCCATAGCGCGAAAGCGCGGCAGAAAAAGCCATGCACGCTTAATCAGGAACAAAACCGCTGCGGTGCAAATGGCGGCGGCTGCGATCAGGTTTCCAGGAAATCCCCAAAATGGAAGAAGCGCCGCGGCGGTTACGTTTTTTAGAGTAGCTGCTGTTATTTCTAAGCTGATAGGAGTCATCGAGAGTCTGTAGGCAACAACAGAAATGAAAAGCGAAAAAACAATTCCAACGGCGTAAAATCGCGAAATGCTGCGGCGCGCAAACAACCATCGAAGCAGAACCCAAACGGCTATAAACGAACTCACAACGAAAATCACCCCGGACTCTCCAGATAATTCAATTAAGAAGCAAAGAAGTCTGCACGTAGAAGGCCAATTTAAGAAAGCACAGGACCGGAAAATACTAAGGTTAAAACGGCCCGGTTTAAAACTGTTCGCTAGACTAATCGCACATGGGACGTTTCACTGGGCTGCTTGGCCTGGCCGCGATTGTGGGCGGTGCTTTCCTTTTCTCCTCCAACCGAAAAGCAATAAGGAGAGAAGTGGTCATCTGGGGACTTTTGTTGCAGTTTATTTTTGCCTTGTTGGTCTTGAAAACGCCTTTTGGAAACATTTTCTACACGGTCAGCCAGTTTGTGAGCGCGCTGCTTGGATATTCCTCCGAAGGCGCGCGTTTTGTTTTCGGTGATCGACTGGGACTGCAAAACGATCAGTTCGGAGTCATCTTTGCGTTTCAAGTGCTGCCGATTGTAATTTTCATCTCGTCTTTGTTCTCGATTCTGTATTTTCTCGGCGTGATGCAGGCATTTGTGAAAGGCATGGCGATTCTGATGCAAAAGGTCATGAAAACCAGCGGCGCCGAATCCACCAACGTAGCGGCCAGCATTGTGATGGGCCAAACGGAAGCTCCGCTGACCATCAAGCCTTTTCTAGCCGGGCTGACCCAATCCGAACTGTTCACCATTATGGTGAGCGGCATGGCGCATGTTTCCGGAGCGGTAATGGCCGCTTATGTGGTGATTGCCGGAGTATCCATCAGTCATTTATTAACGGCGGTGATTATGACCGCGCCGGCCACCATCATGCTTTCGAAAATCTTTGTGCCCGAAGAAGGTCATCCGGCTACGAGCGGAACCATCCGGATTGAAGTGGAAAAGCCGGGCGTCAACATTATTGATGCCGCCGCGCGAGGCGCAGGCGATGGACTTCAGCTCGCTCTAAATATCGCTGGGATGTTGATCGCTTTTTTGGCGTTAATTGCTCTTTGTAACGGCACGCTTAACTGGGTTCACTCCCACATTGCCTGGTTTCCTTCCTCCTTGCAGCAGATTTTATCCTGGATTTTTGCTCCGGTTGCCTGGCTTTTAGGGGTGCCCTGGAAAGATTGCGGGGCAATCGGCGATCTGCTGGGAACCCGGATGATCCTAAATGAGTTTGTGGCGTTTGTGGATCTCGGAAAAATGAAAGCTCACCTGGAACCACGGTCTTTCGTGATTGCTACATTTGCCTTATGCGGTTTTGCAAATCTAAGCTCGATTGCCATTCAGATTGGCGGAATCGGCGCGTTGGCGCCTTCCCGAAAGTCTGATCTGGCCCGCTTGGGAGTAAAAGCCATGCTGGTGGGAACACTGGCTAATTTCATGTCAGCTTGTATTGCGGGTATTCTTTTGTGAACCGTAATTTCTGCTTCCCGGAAACTGAGATTTATAGGAAACTCGTCCACATTAAGTTTGATTTGTGAAACTTATTCCAGCATGAAGACGCAACCAAAATGCCTGGCCTGCGTTTCTTTACATAGAAGCCGCAACGAATTCAGCGCGGCGGAATCATATTGTTTTGGGCGAGGATTGTGTTCAATAAAAAAATAAAAAAAACTGAAATCAAAACAGGAGAACCAACTGCCAGCCTTGGCAGGAAACCGGGACAGTTTCGATATTACCTTCACGATCACTCTCGTTCTTTCCGCCTTCAATTATTTGGGCATCTTACTTCAGCCAATCTGCCGGAATTACAGGGATGCTGGAACACAGCTAAATCCAGCGTTGCCGGCCGGAAAATCTCGGTAGATGTGAAAAAACTGGAAAGCGCGGACGAAGCAGGCCGTCAATGGCTTCAGGAAATGGTTAAAATCGACGGAGCGGAAATTGTCGGTTCTCCTGAATCCGCGACGTTTCTATCGGGAATTATTCCTTCTGCACCAACCGAGGAAAAAACGCGGCTGGTAAATCGTTTGCTTCGCCGCTCGGTCGTTAAGCCTTCTCCCTCCCCCGAACAAGCTAAAACCAATGTTCACTCGCGGAAATTGGGCCTCGAACCTTCCCAATAGTTTTCGCGGCAAGCTGTTTTCAACGGTCCCATAACGCTTTACGAATCACTTGCGCTACCTCTTTTATGATGGCTTGATCGGCCAACAATAAACGGTGCGGAAACCAGAATGCGTCACTCACATAGTTTTCCGCTTCCGGACACGGCATAACCCGGCATGAACCTGTTTGTTGATAAAGCGGATTTCCGTACAAGGGAAAAGGATAAAACGGCGTACAGGGTATTTGTGCAGCATTCAATCGGCGGCAAAAGGCATCCCGGCTGATTGGGGCGTTTTGCAATCTGCCGGGCAGCAGATAAAACGAATTCTGAGTTATCTGCTCAGGCTGCGTTTGCCAGACAATTTCTTTTACATCAGATAACAAACTTTTTAAGAAAATCGCGTTTTGGGTGCGTTGCGCAATCTGGGTCGGTAATAATTCAAACTGCGCCAGCAGCACCGCTGCCTGCCAGCCGGTAAGCCGGAAGTTTGTGCCTAGATTAAAGTGCTTGTAAAAGCTTTCCCCTGGTTTGCGGCCCTGGTTTACGAGGCTTCTGGCTTTTTCCGCAAAGCAGCTTTCATTGGTTACCAGCATTCCGCCTTCCCCGGCGCATAACACTTTGCCGTTTTGAAAGCTGAACGATCCGCAGATCCCGAAACTGCCGGCGCGTTTGCCGTTCCACTCGCTTCCGTGCGCGTGGGCTGCATCCTCAATCAGCCATAAGTGATGCTGGGCGGCAATGTCCAATAATGCGTCCATGTTAGCTAACGGTCCTCCGAAGTGAACCGGAATCACTGCCTTTGTGCGCGGCGTAATGGCTTCACGAACGCGCTCTGGGTCAACATTAAAGCTCCACGGTTCCAGGTCAACAAAAACCGGTAAAGCGCCGACTCGGGAAATGGCGGTCGCGGTGGAAATAAACGAAACAGCCGGAACGATCACTTCATCGCCCGGCCCGATATTCAGAACCTGCAGGGCCAGTTCCAGCGTTACCGTGCCGTTAAACGCGCTGATCCCATACTCAGCGCCCTGGTAAGCGGCAAAGCTGTTTTCAAATTCCTGAACAAAAGGATGAAAGCCGCCCCACTGCGGAGATTGCAGAACTTGGTGCAGCAGTTCTGCTTCCCGTCCGGTAGCCTGCGGCCATGAAGGAATTTTCACAACCGAACTAGAACGAAAGATTGTGCAGGTACTGATAGCTTGTTTTCAAGCTCTGCAGCGGATCGCCCGGCGTTTGGTCCTGTTCCACGAAATAATGCTGCACGCCGGCGGATTGCGCTGCCCGCAGCACTGCCGGAAAATCAATGGAACCCTTACCTACTTCTTTGAAAGCATCTTTCGGCACGTTCTCGTCGTACTGCACGGCCATGTCTTTCCCTTTATCTTTTAAGTGCAGCAGCGCCACGCGCCCGGAATGCTGTTTCAACAGTTGCACCGGATCATGGCCGGCAACGCTCGCCCAGAACACGTCCAGTTCCAGCGAAACCAGGTCCTTCTGCGTTTCATTTAACAGCGTTTCCAGCGGCATGGTGCCGTTTGTCGGCTTGAATTCAAACGCATGGTTGTGATAGCAAACCTGAAGGCCGAGCTTTTTTCCTTGTTCTCCGGCCTTATTCAGCTTATCGGCCAGCGTTTTGATGGAATCGGCTCCGCCGCGCGCGGAAACGGGCAGGTAGGGAAACACGGCATACTGAAATCCCCATTCATGCGCATGGCCCAAAGCCTCGCCCATTTTTGCGGTGTCGCCGAACAAAGCATAGTCGATATGCACGCTCACCGGCTTGAGTTTAGCCATCTGCAGCGGTTTCCAGATGGCGTGAAGCGTACTATAAATCGCTTCCACTTCGGTATAGCCGATATCCTGAATTGCGCCAATCACCGCTGCCGGATCATTTTGAATTACGTTACGAACGGTATAAAGCTGCACCCCGATGTTTTTCAGGTGCTGCGATCCGGCAGCTTTGGCGGCCACCGAAGCTACCGGCAACAACGCGGCAGAGCGTTGAAGAAAATCTCGTCTTCCTAATTTCGACATTCTCCTCATCATATCCGTTTGGGGAAACGGCAGAAGTGGAAATTGTTTACGAAGCCACCAATCAGGCTACTGCGGATTGCCTCCCTGGTCGGGAACCATAAACGATGTGTCGCCCGGCCGTGTTTTCCCGGTTCGCTCCCGAACGAACCGCTCCTGCGTGCCGGGATCATGCTGCAGTTTATTGATTAACTGCTTTTCGTCTTCGATCTCTTTGAGAAGCGTCGCGTTCTGTTCTTCCAACTGGCGAACCACTCTGCGCTTCTCTTCTAGTGCGCCTACCCCTTGGGGTCCATGCAGCATAATTGCGGCATAAGCGGCGAAACCGATCAAACTACATAAAAAAACAATTGGACGTAGAAATGATCTATACAACTTTTGTAAAAGTCCTTATCTTGTTTATAATCTGGTTTTAGCTACACGTCTAGTGTTCCTCAAGGAAATCATGCCCGCAATGGAAGATTTTCGTTTTCCTTGCGTTTTCCACTTGTTTTCATCAGAAATTATGGCTTCAGCGATTCTTGTTCTTTGTGCTTGCGGAACTGCTCTTGAAGCGGAAACCATTGCCCGCGCGCTTGTGAACGAACGCATTGCGGCCTGCGTTAACATTCTGCTGCAAGTCACCAGCGTGTATCGCTGGCAGGGAAAAACAGAAACTGCGCCCGAACATCTGTTATTCATCAAGACCGCGCCCGAACAAGAACAGAAGCTTCAACAACGCCTGCTTCAGCTTCACTCCTACGACACGCCGGAGATCGTTGTGCTGCCGATTGAAAGCGGTTTTCCCGGATATCTGGCCTGGCTGCGGGAGCAGGTATCCGATTAACCGGGACGAGTGATCCTGTTTTAATCGCTATACTACCGGTTTGAGGCATGGAAATAGTCGTAACGCTTCGCAGACAGCAAACATGAGTTCAACAGCGTTGTCAGTAGTGATCCCGGCTTATAACGAAGAAGCAACCATCATGAAAGTGATTCGCGAAGTGCTGGCCGTGCCGCACCTGGCGGAAATCATCGTGGTGGATGACTGCTCCACCGATCGAACCTTTGATCTGGCTTTGCAAATGGCTTCCTCGCAGCCCCTTGTGAAAGTGCTTCGGCACCCAAGAAACAGCGGAAAAACCGAAGCCCTGAAAACCGGCTTTGCCGCCACCAGCGGCGACATCGTGATTGTGCAGGATGCCGATCTGGAATACCATCCTTCCGAAATTCACATCGTCATTGATCCCATTGTGGAAGGCGTGGCTGACGTGGTTTACGGTTCGCGTTTTCAGGTGCGCCGGGCCGCGCGCGTGCTTTACTTCTACCATTACCTGGCCAACAAAGGCTTAACGTTCCTGTCGAACTTACTAACCAATCTGAACCTGACCGACGTGGAAACCGGTTATAAAGCCTTTCGCGGCGAAATTATCCGGAACATGATTATCACTTCCAGCGGATTCGGCTTTGAAATTGAAGTGACTGCCAAAATCGCCAAGCTTCGCTGCGCTGTTTATGAAGTTCCGATCAGTTATTATGGCCGCACTTATGACGAAGGAAAAAAAATCGGCATCCGCGACGGAATCGCCGCGCTTTGGTACATCCTGATTTATAACCTGTTCACCAGTTTGAACCGTTCGTACCGGGCCATTCCGGTTCTTTCTAATATTTTTCGTCCACCGCTTGGCAAATCTTCCTCGCTGCGCTTTTGAAACTTAGCAGTCGTATTTCAGTACTGGGTTGCATCGCTCCGCGCAGCGGAGTTCTTACAAGGTAAGGTAGTGTCCATTAACCTTCGCTATGCAGATTGAAGTGATTACCGGGGCTTCGGCGCAGTCTTCCAAAATTGCGCTGCTCGATTTTGACGGTACATTGTCCCTGGTTCGCGCCGGTTGGGCCGATGTGATGGTGCCGATGATGGTGAAAGAACTAGTCGGGCTTCAGCCTGATGAAACCGAAGCCGATTTAACTGGCGTGGTTTCCGAGTTCGTGTATCGCTTGACCGGCCAGCCCACGATTTGCCAGATGGCTGAACTGTGCCGCCAGATTGAACGACGCGGCAGAATGCCCTGCGATCCGGTTTACTACAAACAGCGTTATTTAAATCTGCTGAATGTTGTGGTCGGCCAACGAATCAGCGAACTTCGCGAAAACCCTGCCGCCGCTGTTAAATATCTGGTGCCCGGTTCGCTTGAGCTTCTCGAAGATTTACGCCAACGCGGTTTGCGCTTGTATCTGGCCAGCGGCACCGATCATGAATGCGTTTGCGAAGAATCCGATCTGCTGGGGCTCACGCCGTTCTTCAACGGTGGCATCTTCGGCGCGGTGGATGATCGCGGCACGTTCTCCAAAAAAATCCTGATTGATAAGCTGATTGGCAGTTCAGAATGCAGCGGCCCGGAGATTCTGGGCTTTGGGGACGGCTACGTGGAAATTGAAAACATTAAAAGTGTGGGCGGGGTAGCGGTGGGCGTAGCAACCGACGAGCCGGATTGCCGCAAAATCGATCCCTGGAAAAGGAACCGCCTGGTTCAGGTCGGGGCCGATTACGTTATTCCGCATTATCTGGATCGCGGCGAACTGTTCCGCTGGTTATTCCCTGTATGAAGTCCCGTTATTCCGCGTTCGACCGTAGCCGTTTGGTCATTAAACCGCTCGACGAGCGTGTTCACGATCTTCACCTTGATAATTGGCTTGCTTTGGACGACCCAACGCCGCCTTACGAGCATCCTGATCTGCCCGCGCTGGCCGACCGCTTACTCAAAGCACGCCGGAAATCAGCCGCTTGCATCCTGATGATGGGCGCGCATGTGCTGCGGGCCGGAGTAAATCGCTTTCTGATTGATCTGCTGCGGAAAGGCATCATCACCCATCTAGCGGTGAACGGCGCGGGAGCTATTCACGATTATGAACTGGCGCGCATCGGGGCGACCACGGAAAGCGTTCCTCAGTACATCAGCACCGGAGAGTTCGGGTTATGGCGGGAAACCGGCGAACTGAATGATTGGATTGCGGAAGCGGCGGAACTGAACCTCGGCTTAGGTGAAAACATCGGGCGGCGCATCCTCGAAAGTGCCTACCCTCATCGCGATCTCAGCATTTTCGCGGCGGCTTATGAGTTATCCGTTCCCCTCACTGTTCACGTCGGCATCGGATACGATATTCTGCACGAGCATCCGAACTGCGACGGTGCGGCCACCGGGAAAGCAAGCTACCGTGACTTTCTCATCTTTGCCCATACAGTGGAAAATCTGGAAACTGGAGTGATGCTCAGCTTCGGCTCGGCAGTTATGGCACCGGAAGTTTATCTGAAAGCTTTATCGATGGCGCGCAACGTCGCTCACCAGGAACAACTTCAAATCCGACGCTTCACCACGGCGGTTTTCGATCTGGTGCCGATGACCGGCAACTTTCGTGAGGAACAGCCCAAAATGGAAGCGGCCTATTATTTCCGCCCTCGCAAAACCATCCTGATCAGAACCGTAGCTGATGGTGGAGAAAGCTTTTACTTCAGCGGAAACCATCGGGCTACCATTCCGGCCCTTTGGCGGCAATTGCAGGAACGCGCATGACCACAACGGAAGTTCTGGCGCAGGCAGCCCGTTTATCGATTCTGATTGTGGGCGATATCTGCCTGGACCGCTGGTGCCGCTACGATCCGGCCTTGTCGGAGCCTTCGCGGGAAACCGGCATTCCTCGTACCGCCGTCGTTTCCGCGAACACAACGCCGGGGGCTGGCGGCACCATCGCCTCCAACTTAGCTTCTTTGAGCGTGCGGCAGATCACCGTTTTAGGTGTAGCAGGTCTGGACGGCAACGGCTATGATCTGGTGGAAGCTTTGGAAGCACGGGGCATCGATTCCACGCAACTGGTTCGCACCCGCGAAGTTCCTACCTTCACTTATACAAAAATCATCAACGCTGCTACCGGGATCGAAGACCGGCCCCGCATTGATTTTGTGTTCGCCAATCCGCTGCCCCTTGCGGTAGAATCCGAACTCCTCGCCCGCTTCCACCGGCTTGCTCCTGCTGCTGATGCCGTTATCATTTCCGACCAGGCGGAAACCAACGCCGGCGGCGTTGTCACCGAAACAATGCGGCAAGCCTTAACCGAGATAGCGTCGGCTTACCCGAATAAAGTAATTCTGGTCGATTCTCGCAAACGCGGCGAACTTTACCGGCGAGTGCTGGTAAAAGTGAATGAACAGGAAGCCGAAGAATGCTGCGTTCGCCTCGGTTGCCAAGATTATCAAACACTGCGCAGCCAAATTGACTACCCCGCTTTGCTCGTGACTTGCGGCAGCGCAGGTGCCCTGCTGGTGCAGGCAGACCGGGAAATCCACGTGCCGACGCAGCCTGTTCAGAACCCGGTTGACATCTGCGGCGCTGGCGACAGCTTCAACGCCGGGTTAGCCATTGCTTTATCGTTAACCAACAACATGGTTCAAGCTGTGCAGTTTGGCCACCGAATCGCCTCCATCACCATCATGAAGCCCGGCACCGGTACCGCATCCCCGGAAGAAGTTCTGGCTGCCGAAGCAGCGGCTCCCGATTCCCGCCAATTACCATAGGTTTTATGGAGCGACGGCGATTTAACACCATCCTGACCGGTCTTGGGTTCGCAGCTTCCGCATCGGATTTTGAGAAAGAAATGCACAACGGTTCAAGCGATCCCGAAATCCTTAAACTGTCCCGCAACGGCTGGATGCCCAACAACGAGCGATTGCCGGTGCTGCTGTATCGGGGCGTCTTTGTTTCTGCCGGAGAAGATCCGGCAGCGCATTTTGAAACAGCATTCCTCCGCCACGGCTGGCCTCCGCAGTGGCGCAACGGCGTTTACGATTTCCACCACTACCATTCCACCGCTCATGAAGTGCTTGGATTTGCAAAAGGCCGGGCCAGGCTGATGCTGGACGGCGAAAACGGCCACGAGGTCACAGTGCAGGCTGGCGACGTAGCATTTTTACCCGCCGGAACCGGCCATTGTAAGCTGGAAGCCAGCTCCGACTTTCTGGTGATCGGCGCTTACCCGCCAAATCAGCACTGGGATATCTGCCGTAAAGCTCCCTCGGAAGCAGTGCGGCAGGAAATGGAACGATTGGTTTTCCCTCAGTCCGATCCGGTAAGCGGCTCATCCGGGCTATTGGTGAAACTGTGGCATCCTGCTTAATGCTTCGGACGCTTCTTGTTTTTGCACTAGCCGCTCTGCTCTCAGCACAACAGCCTCCTGCCCATCCCGTTCCGGGAGAACTGCTTCCTGGCGCGCGGCAGGTGGCTGCATCGCTGAATTTATTGCCGTCCCTATCCAGGCTCCAACAACTGCAATCGGAGACTCCTTCTGCCGCGAACGCGCTGGAGATCTTATTACTTCACCAACAAGTTACGGAAGAACTGATGCGCGCTTCGTTCCAGCTTGATGCCACTCTCGCGCAAATTGATAACGAAACTGCGCAGGCAAAAAACATCGAAGATTACCTGACTGATCGCCGCGACCATGACGTGAACCGGCTGAACTTGGCGAGTTTAAGTGTTGGCGGCGCGCTTGGTGTCGTGAGTTCCGCACTGCAATTATCAGCGAACCATGCCAAAGCGGGAAACGCTACCGGCATTGTGGCTGGCGGTGTCGCTTCCACCTTGTCCATTATCGGGCTGCGTGCGCAGCGGGGAAAAACCATGCAGTTCGCGTTCCCGTCCAACATGCTGGCCCAATTATTCAATCGCCCCCCAGAACCCACCAGCGTTTATCCGCCGGTGGTCTGGGCATTCTTGAATGCGGTTGCCCCTACTGACCCTGACAACATTTCTCGCAAAGAACGTTTGATTCGCACTTGGACCGCAGTGGATCGTATTCCGCCGCTAAACACACCGGAAGGAACAGGAAAAATTGAACGCATGGCCAGCATGCCCGACCAGAACCACCGTTTATCCATTGACGATTTAGGTGATCGCGTAGCCATGCTTCAGGATGTTCGAGCCAAAATCTCGTTTTTGAAGCGCGATCTGGAAAGCGTATTGAATGCCGTTCCGGTTCTGTCTCCCGGCATTCTTCCTAAAACCGCTCCTTCTAATCAATAAAGCCGCTTAAATTTTAGTTCGCGTGCGAAAGCCGAAGCTCGTCTTCCAGCTCATAAATGCGATCCTCAATGGTTTTTGTCGGCTTTCCGGTCGCTTGTACCTGGGCCAATTTCCGCCGCTGCTGGTCCAATTGCTTTTGAACTACAACAATTTTGGGCGAAGCGGAAGCAGATTCCTGCGCAGCCGGCGGCTTGGATTCGCCGCTTGGCTTGCCAGTCGATTTTGCCGGGCGCGGCTTCTTTGATTTCGAAGGAATTGCTACCTTCTCGCCAAAATCTTCCAACAACTCGCGCTGGATCTGCAGCAGTTCGTTGGCTAGTTCGTTGAACCGGTTAATCAGGTCTTTCTTGGCTAGATTGCGCAGTTTCAAATAGTTATTTTTTGCTTCGCGGTATTCATCAAGTGTGTTGGGCATAAACAATCCTTCCGTCCGCCGGGAGTCTGCATAAGATGATGGGGAAAACGGAAAAGAATCCTCCATTTATTTTAGCGAACAAAAGGCGAAATTACATCCTTCGAAATAATGATTCTTCCGCCGCGTCTAAAAATAATATGCCCACTTACGAACTGGAATACGCCCAGGAAAATTTGGAAGAACTGTTTCATCAAGCCCGTTCGGGAGAAGAAGTCATCATTGTTCGCGCCGATGGCAGATCCTGCGAACTGGTCCCATTGGCGGAAGTGAAAACGGAGCTGCCTGCTTCAACCACTACGGTCATTGATCTTCCGCTGGAACCGGAAGCCGACGGCAACTTGGTACCAGCCTAGCTGTTTTTACAAGAACAGCTTCCGTGTTCCTGGGTCAGCAGAACTGACCGGGTTATAATTCTTCCCAGAACTTCCTTCTGTTTTTACGCGTTTTATCAGATTGAACAAATGGTTAGGCTCACAACCAGGTTTTCGCGTGTTTTCACAGTAACTGGTGTGGCTGCTTTTCTGTTTGCCTTCAGTTGCACCCAGTCTGCGCCTTCCATTCCGCCCGTTGAAAAACTTTTTCCGTCCGTCGCCATCACTCAACCGGAGTCTGGGGCGAACAAGGTCGTAAACTTTAACCTGGACGGTACGCTGTCTATGCGCGGCTTTGCCGCGCCAAAAGACGGCAAGTTCGCGCAGTTGCTTCAGGAACTCGATTTGTCGCTTTCGGCAAACTCGACGCGCTCTCAAATCCATTACCATCGGTTCGGATCGAGAATCGAAGATGTTCCACGCCAGCCTTTCTACGTAGCGGCTTCGGCGGAAAGTTTTTATCAAAACACGAAAGACTACGCGGCCACCCGCATCGACACGGTTTTCCGCCAAAGCCAGCCGGACAATCTCACCCTGGTAATGACCGATCTGTTTGAAAAAGATTTAGATATCGGCTCCATTGAGGAAGCCTTAAAAACGGCGGCGTTTCCTGCGCGTTCCAGCTTGGCGATCTGGCAATGGTCCTTGCCGTTCAGCGGTCAAATCTACGATTTCGATTTCCGCACCAGCCAAGGGCACTCCTACGCAGGGTCTCGCTTCCTTTACCTGATGGCGCTCGGCTCGGAAGCTTCCATCGGCAATCTACGGCAGGCGATTGATCGAACAGTCACGATCGGCAAACCGCAGTTTCTGCTACTCTCCGGCAAGCTATTGACTGATTCACAGAATTGGCTCACGGTCGCGCAAACTTCCAGCGCAGCCTTGGTACGGCGTTCGCCGGGTGATGCACAATCCGCGCCGTACTTGGTTTACCGCACTTCGCGCAATTGCAGTGTTGCAGGCTTTACCGCAGTTCCCCATCTCACGCCCACGCCGGACGGCGTTTTTGCTCCCGCATCGCCTTCCCGCAGCGGCGCTTACCAGGCTGAACTGTTTTCCGTCGCCGGCAAAAACGGAAGCTGGGAAACGCATTCGCTATCCCGCCCGATTGTGAACACCGCCGTTCCGAAAGCGCCGCCAAACGCAATTAAGATTGAATTGGATTGCGCGGCCATTCAGTCCTCAAACTTGGCCCTGCTCCGCTTGCAACGCGTCGGCACGCCTGAAGACATTGTTCTACCCGATTGGGTAAAGAACAGCAGCGCGAATGCGGCGCAGTTCAACGCTGGCTATCAGGGGAAATTGCCCACCTGGGGCGGCAAAACGCTTAACCTTGCTCCGCTGATCCAGGGATTGGCGAACACCGCCGCTGACGGTGCTACGGCGGCCACTGCCTATTTTTATTTCCTGAAAAGTTAGCGGTTTATGAGAAATCAACCTTATTTATCTATTCTGGTCGCAGCGCTTGTGGCGGCTGCCGTTGTCGGCGGCCTTGGCATTGCGCTGGCCGGCTATCTTTCTAATACTGTGAATCCGCAGGACCCCAACCTCAGCGTCGATGTTTGGCGCGGCGATTACATCAAATCAGTGGGATGGTCGGCTTTGGCGGCAGCGGTCTGCTCGGCTTGGTGGCTGGCGGCAGCTCATGCCGGTCGCGGCCTCGACACCAAAGCCGGTTCCTGGTATCTGCTTTGGTGCGTTTCCATTTTCGCCGCTGCGCTGATCGCTTGGCTGGTTCCTCCCGCGCTCCGCGAAGGGCCGCTCACGCCCATGCTGGTAAACGGGCTGCTGGCTTTGGTCGGCTATTGGGCAGCCACGTTCTTTATGGCTCCTGACCAGTATCGTTATACGCCGCTGATGGCCCGGCTGGTTTGGGGAAGAAGAAGCGCATGAGCAATTGTCTTTTGTCGATTGGCGGTTCCGGCCATCGGTCGCTGAAGCCGCTTGTGTTTTTGGCTGCTGCCGGAGCTTTAGGCGACCAGGACTTATCGCTCCTGTGCGTGGATAATGATGCTACCAACGGCAACCTGACTGAAAGCCTCGACCTGATTCACCTCTACAACCATGTGCGCGGTCCCGGCAAATGGCTGGGCGACGCCCCGTTCTTTCGTCCGAAGCTGCAACTGATGGACGACCGCCCCTGGTCGCCATTTAGCACCCACGAAGCAGAGCCGACGCTCGATAGTTATCTGGGCCATGAATCCATGCGCCGCCGCGCGGAAGATCTGACGGCCTTGTACGAATTTTTGTACGATCCCGAAAAGCGCAAGCTGTCCGTAACGGAAGGTTTTCGTGGTCGTCCTTCCATCGGCGCGGCGGTTTATCGGGCGGCAGCGCAAGGCAACAGCACAACCAACGGCGATCATGTTGATTCCCTAGGGCGCATCAAGGAACAACTGGAAACAGGCGCCGCGCAAGGGCGTTCGGTTCGTTTGTTCAGCATGGGCTCCATTTTCGGCGGAACCGGCGCGGCTGGCCTGCCGACCATCCCCAGCACCCTGATTGCCAGCATGAAGCACGGCAGCGATCAGGTGTTATGCGGCGGCGCTTTTCTGCTGCCGTACTTCGCATTCAACACCGCAACGCTCGACCGGCAAGGCGCGCACGCTAATCCAAATGACTTCATCATGATGATGAAGGACGCGCTTCCTTATTACGTTCTGAATCGCAGCCGCTATCAATGCGTGTACGCCATCGGCGCGGATAAATGGCGGCATCTTCCCAATTCTGCCGTAGGCAAAGCCGAGCAGAAGAATCCGGCGGACCTGGTAGAATTCTTGGCCGCGCTGGCCGCTTCCAATTTCCTGGTTACTTGGAGTCCTTCCGCCGCCGGGCAGAACGGGCATGACCCGCTCCTCTACGTTCTTCATCGCGAACGTGAGACCTCATTCACTTGGGCGGATGTTCCCGAAGCCGGCAGAATCAAGCCGCAACTAGCCGCCTTTACCCGCTTCTGCTTTCTTTATCTGCGCGATTTCGAGCCGGAACTGCAAAGATCGGCGCACGGCCACCTGAAAGCTACCTGGTATGGCAAGCATGTAAAAGAAGCTGGTGTGAACCCGACCACTTCGGAGTTTCAGGATCAAGTGAAAGCGCTTGGCGATTTCTGCCGCGCGTTCCTGCGCTGGTGGGTTGATCTTCACAACAACGCCGGTCTAACTGTAGAACTGACTCATGCCGGAGCGTTTTCCCATTACCCTTTTGAGGACGAAGCCTTTCCGACCTTAATCACCGGCGAACGCTACCCGTATACCGCGAAACAAGCCGTCCAACGGTTAGCGGGGATGCCGCTTGAACGCAAGCCGGACCTTGCCGGATTCGGCCATTTTGTTCATGTGCTGGCCAGAATCAGCGCGTAGCTTCGAGTACTCAGTCACAGGAGTGAAACACCAATATGCCTCCCATGCTCCCCACCGCCGAAACCAGCCAGGATGAACTGGGCGCTGGCAAGCCTGGCCAATGGGATAAACGGAACTGGCAGGAACTTTCCGCCATTGCCCGGCGCACGCGCAACACCAGCAGCGAACGAACCCGCATCGAAGTAGATCTCATCCCCGATGTTTGGGCGCGGCTCATTCTGTTCAGCAACGCTTTGTACGACGAACAACATCTGATGCACAAGCCCGCAGTGGCGGCGTTTCGCGGTGTTCTGGCTTTACTGGCCCTGCGCTCGCGCAAGAACATACTGCTGAAAGCTTCTGTTTTGAGCTTGGATTCAGGTAATTGGCTGTTCGCTTCTGCCGCTCGCCAGCATTCCACCGCGAACCACCACATTCACCAGCTTTATTCCGATACCGGCTGGAACGAAGTGTATCTGCTCAAAGGTGATGGCGGCTCCCTGCTTGCTATCAGTTCCCCATTAACGCTGATCTGTCCGGCGCAAGGACCCTCGCTCACCGGTTTACGCGCCCTGCCGTCCGCCTGGTTCAATGGCGCGGAATTTCAAGATCCCTCCGCGCCAGGCGTTCTCAATGACGAAGACCGGACCCTGCTGGCCGGATGGCTTCATGAACTGCAAGCCAACTTGTCCCAACGCGACGAGAACCGGGAAACCATCACTTGGCGGCATGGGCACCAATCCCTTCTGAAAGCTTTGCGCACGTTTCAGGATGCGCTGGCCGCTAAGCCGCCTACCCCGAACCTGGCGCGGGAAAACATTCTGCAGCTCGGCAGATCGGCTTTTCAGTATTTAGCCTATGCCGTGAAAGCCGAAGAAGCCCGCCTGGAAGATTCCGACCTGCTGTTGGAAACTTCTTTGCCGCTTCCCACTCCGGTTCTCTTGCCGATCCGGGCTGGCGACACCGACGTAACAATTGAACCGCCTACCGATGCCGCTAAAATCTGCGTGGTCAGCGGCACTTCGCTTGAAGACATCCGAACCGCAGTTTGGGGCGAGAACAAAAAAAGCATTGCCGGGCGTCCGCTGCCAGGCGATGCCCAATGGCTGGACCCCAAAACCCTTTTCCTCGACCGCTTGTTTTTCCTGAAAGGCACGCAGCAAAGCGCCCGGCTCCTTCATGCTCGCGGCCAGCGCGACGTGGCGAACGAGCTTTCTGAATATCCGGTGCTGCCGTTTTCGCCGCGCTTAACGGAACTGCTGCCTGCGGCGGAAATCGCTCGCAATGTGCGCTTTTCGGTAGAGGACCACGGCAGCGGCAAAGCGATCATGGTTCGGCTGCGCTTGCCGTTGAAAAACGGTCGCAGTCTGGAGATTGCCCGCGCTTATCCCAACGATGCGCAGGTTTCCATGCAGCAGATGCCGGTGCTCGAAGTCTGGCCTCCTTTTCGGCATCCTAAATGGCGCTATTACAGCACGTTCTGGTGGTCAAACGCCGACATGACTTTTACCGCTGAACCGTTTCCCGCTATCGCGCCGATTGTGGAGCAGACCGAGAACCTGTTTGGCGGCCAACAAAAAATTCGCGTCACTCGTTTGCAGCAGCCGCCGGATGGTTTCTTTCTGCAATACCCGCAGCCCGGACGCAGCCGCTCGGTGATGACTGATGCGGGCCTGCTGCTCACTAATCTGACCACTGTTGCTGCTCCGCCCACCGGCACCTGGGTGGCCGGCGTCGATTTCGGCACCAGCAGCACCAACATCGTGCTGCGCACGGGCAACAATTATGAACAACCGCTCGCGTTGGCGCAATCCGGTCCGCTGCGCGTAGTCGTGCCAAATCGCGATGCCGACCGTCCGGAAGCGCTGTACACGTATTTTCTGCCGTCTACGCCGGAAAACACGGAACTAGCCGAAACTTCGCCGTTTCTCTCGTTTCTGCGAATGCGTCACCCGGACCAGAAAACTTTTAACGAAATCTCCGACGCGCATATCTTCTTTTACAGCCGTTCGCATAATGTTCAGGAATTAAGCGCTGGTCGGCTGGCCACCAACCTGAAGTGGGAAGGCGAGGCCAAAGCCCGCAGTGAGCCTTACCTGCGTCAGATTTGTTTGCAGGCTGCTGCCGAAGCCGTGATGCGCGGCGCGGAACGCATCAACTGGGTTTACTCGCTGCCCACTGCATTAACTCGTTTTCGCCAGGCAGACTACCGCAAAGGCTGGAAGTCCATTACGAAATTCATCGCCGAGGAAACCGGCCTTTCTTCCACTCAGGAAACGCTGTCCATGACCGAAAGCTTCGCGGCGGCTTCTTACTTCACGCACCGCGAAGAAGCTCCGCCGGTGGTAGGCGCTATTTTTGTCGATATTGGCGGCGGCACCAGCGATATTTCCATCTGGCAGGACAACACCGAACGCTGCGGCGTTTCGATCCGCTTTGCCGGGCGCGATATTTTTCTGGCTCCGTTGTTCCAGCTTCGAGCGCGTTTAATCAAAGACTTCGCCCACGCTCTGCCTGATCGCGTGCCAAGCGGCACCGAAACTCGTTTAATCGCCGATCAATCGGAAACGGAATTCTTCGCTCATGCCGAAGCTATGCTGCGCGATGCCGGAACTAGCCTGCCCAAACAATTGCAGCGCCAGGACAAGTTGGACCTTCCCGCGCTTCCCGTTCGCTTCGGCATCGCCGGAATTTTTTATTACCTGGGCCTCATCCTCCGTCACTTAGAAGCGAAAGGCTTATACAAACGCAGCCTGGGTGGAGTATTTCTGGGCGGCAACGGAGCGCAACTGCTTCACTGGGCCGATGGCGGCGAGTATGAGCCGGATGGCTTGTTTGCCCATGTGCTGACCACCTGCCTTTTTGCCGGCGCAGGCTGGACCGAGAAAGCGCCGCGCAACGTGCAGATTCGGCTAAGCTCCAGGCCGAAACAGGAAGTAGCTACCGGGCTGGTAGTTCCTGTCACGTTGCGAGATGAAGCAGAACTCTGGGATCAAGTGATTGCGGGCGAGCCGTTTTCCGTCGGCGGCGAGAACCGGCCGGGAACGGATCTGATCAGCCGCGAGGAATTAATCCAAGCCGATGTGCTCGAATTGCCGGAACTGCGCTCGTTCTATGACACCTTTATCCGGGTCACTGAGAAAAACGGCTATCCGCGCTTAAACCTGCCTGCCGATGCTTTGTTTGCGCGTGCCTTGGAGCGCGTCCGGCAGTTCATGGCCGACCAGAAGAATAAAGAGGCCGACGATGTGGATTTAGTTCCTCCCTTCATTAAAGGTCTGCAAGCGTTGCTGGTGGGCATGGTGCGCGACGTTGACCGGACCCGAATCACGGCATCCAACGGTCGCTAACTGCGCTTTGAAAGAGGACCAGTATGAACAATACGGAACTGCGCTCCGCCCTGCATGGTTTTCTGGAAAAATCGCTCGAACAAGACCGAAAACTCACTGAAGCGTTGGCCGACGTGGCTGACCAGGCTGGCCCCAAGCAACTGCTGTTCGACTACGCCAGTGCGCATATGAAGCATCTCACCGAGCGCGAAAAGCTGGTGAAAGAACTGCTTCGCACCTTGGCTGCGGAACTGCCAGTGCCGGAAAGTGAACCGAATCCTATCCTGCCCAGCCTTGCTGAAACTGTTCCAATCAAACCGAACCTGGATGATCCATTCGCCGAAGAACTGGTTCGCGTTTACAATACCGAACCGGCCAAATGGTCGCGCCGGTTTCGCCCTTCGAGTTTTGGCGCGGCCAATGTGGACGAAATCTGGCGCAACGGCGGCAGCCCGAAATTTACCCGGAAGGAAGGCGGCATCTATCAGTTGATCCAGGACGGAAACCGCTGCTACGTGGTGCCTGAACTGGGCCTTCGGCTGCGGGAAGGCTATTGGCGCAGCGAAGGAGTCGCTTACCTGTTTGATGCTCCGCAGCTTGAACCGGGCGGCAACGGATCGCTTGTCTGGCTGGTCAGCCCGGCCCTCGTGGAAGAATCCGGCGACCGCTGGAACGTGGTGCAAAAAGGGGAAATCCGGGAGCGCGGATAGATCAATGACGCTTGCCGCTTTCTTCCCGAACAATCCGCTGGCGCTCGTTTTCATCTTCGCGCTGATTGCCTGGTTCGGCTTCTGGCTGTTCCGGCTGAAAAAAGAAGTGGAACAAACGCAGGAAGTCCGGGCCTCGGTGAATCGCCTGGATGAGTGCATTGATCAACTGCGAGCGCAACTGCTTTGGCGCGATCGCCAGCGCATCAAAGGCGGTGAAGCGCCCGTCGATCCGGGCCAGTTCTTCGATGCCACAATCATCACAGCCTTCAAAGCACGCAACACTCCGCTTCCTCCTGTCGCCGTGCAAACTCATTTCAAAACCATCTTTGTCGCCGGCTGCGACGAAAGCATGTTGGATGTCGCTGAACTGACCGCCGCCACCTTGCAGGAATTGAAGCGTCGTTCCGAACAACTCTGGCTGGAACTGCTGCTGATTTTTTTATTCGGTGCGCTCGGCACGCTGCTGGTCTTGTTTAATCAATCACTGTCTCATCCTCTCCTTCGCACCGGCCTGCAAAGCGCGCTGCCGCCACTGATCTGGAGCGCTTTGTTTGCTTTGATCGGCGGCGGTTTGTTTCTGCGATTCAAGCTGACAACGCAAACGCCCTGTTTTTTCCATCTGCGCCGCAAAACTACTACGCTCTGGATTCCCAAGCTCTACCCTACGGTGGCGCAAAGGGCGGCGCAGTGGGCCGTGCAAACTCTGCAAAACGCCGCGCGAGTCACCGACGCTTCCGCCGCCATCGAAACCAATACGCTGAAATTTGTTGGCGCCGTTTCGAACGCGCAACAGGCTGCGGAACTGTTCTGGCGCGGCATGAATGAATTCAGCCAGGGAATCAAAACTTCCGATCATGCGCTGGAACGCGCTCAAGCCTCGCTCGGCAGCGAAATCGAAAAATTTGCTGCTTCCCTGCACCGCTGGACTTCCTTTGAAGACGAGATCCGCGCCTTTTATCGCTCGGTGGAGAAACACCAAACGCAGTTAACCGAAGAACGGAAAACCCTCGAATACATGTTGTCGGGTTATCGCGATTTTGTGCGCCAGGCTACCGGCACGCTGGAAAGATCGTCATCAAACGTAGATTCCGCCGCCAGTCAACTGCCAACCGCCTTTAACAACGCCGCTGACCGCATGACGCAGACCACCGCAGAACTGCGCAAAACCCTGGCCGATTCGCTCGAAACCCTCACCACTGAATTGAAATCCGCTTCCCGGCAGGATTCGCAGGAGTTGCAAGAACGCCTGCAATCAATGGTCGATCCCATTCTCAGCATGGAAGATCGCCTGCGCTCTCTCAGCGCGCCCTTTGAACGCGCCGCCGGCAACTTCACCGAAATCGCCACTAATCTCTGGAAGTTGAATGACAGCTTTTCAAGGGAAGTCACCCGCGCGTTGGCGGCGAAACAGGCCGAAGCAGAAGCTGTCAAAAACAGCTAATCAGCCCATGTAATCCACCGCTGCGCAATGTGCCATCCCTACTTATGGCACAATGTAGTCAGGCGGCTTTTCATGGCGACTCACCTGAACATTTCTGAATACATCGGCATCACCCCGAAATCCGACTTTGATCTGGCTGAAATCGTTGAACAAGGCTTGTCCACTAATAGCCTGACCTTGTTGAAGCATAAGGGTTTAACCTTCACCGAAGTTTCCACCCTGATTGCTTCGCCGCGCACTTTGCAGCATCGTAAATCGAAAGGCGTTGACCGCCTCACCCACGATGAAGCCGACCGGGTTGTGCGCATTGCCCGTATCCTCTCTTTAGCAAGCCAGGTATTTGGAAGCAGGGAAAAAGCTCTCGGCTGGCTGCGTACGCCGGATGCTCGCTTTAATAACCGAACCGCCCTCAGCCTGCTGCAAACCGAATCCGGCGGCCGCCTGGTGGAAGAAATGCTCTGGCAGATTGATGAAGGCGTTTATGCATGAGATCGGCATGGCGCATCAGCAACCGCATTGAGCTGAATGGGCTGGGCGGCGAAAAAGCAGATGGACGCTGGCATACCGCAAGTCCCGGCAAGCGCATCGTTTACCTTTCCGAGCATCCCGCCGTCTGCCTCATTGAATTGCTCGTCAACTTGAAAGGCGATTCCCAATTTTTTCCTGATCATTATCAACTACTCAAAATCAAGGTCGCTGACAGCGTTTCGGAAGCCGTTCTCGATTCGGCGCTCTTAACAGAAAACTGGCGTGACGATCTGGACGAAACCCGCGCCCTGGGCAACGCTTGGTTAGCTAGCAACCAAACAGCACTGCTGATTGTGCCGTCTGCTCCTGCTCCTGAATCCCAAAATTATCTTTTTAATCCCTTACACCCGAACGCTCAGAACGTAACTATCGAATGGCACAAACAAATCGCCTATGATCGGCGCTTGTTTCAGTTCCAAGTTACTAACGCTCTTACCGGCCAGCATCCGTGCGGAAATTTACTCTAGCGTATTGTACGCAATATGAACCCTAGTGCCACAGCTCATTTTCCCTACTTGTTTCCACCCAAAATGCTACGCCACTCGTCAATCGCTTTGGGAAGAAAGTCGTTGATTGTCTCGCCCCGGGCGAATGATCCCCGGAGTACGGGGCGAATAATGGCCGCCACCATATAGAACTGCACGTAGCTGTCGGAGGCTGGCGTCTTTGTGATGAGATAGTGCGCAAGTTGCTCGGCGAGTAAATCGCGCCGTTCCATATCGTCCGTCATGCCGGGAGCGAGAGCATAGGCAATGCCTTCGTTCAGCGACTGCCAGTTCATTCCGGCCGATTCGGCTGCCACTTTGATTTGTTCAACTCGTGGAGCTAGGAGTGAGTGCATGGATTCGTGCAAGAGAAATCCCATCGGATCGGCTGATGGCACTTCGATCACCAGCCGCCCCCCGTTCGCCTCGCCGCCGCCGTTCTTCTCCTCCGCATTGGCAACGAGGAAAACAGGCACTTTGACAGTTCCCGCCGATCCCGCAAATCGGCGAAGCTGGGCAACAAAGCCTGTGAGTCGGGAGGGTGCCTTCTCCAGTTGCTCCTGAAAGACCGCGATCTCTCGGTGCCGCTGCTCCATCAGTCCTGCGAGCTTTGGGGCGAAGTGCAAGAGGATTTCTTTTTCTGTGATGGCCTCATGCGCCGTAAGCTGTTGAGAGGCGATTGCGTTGGTTGTAGCATTGTCGATCGAGTCGTCTACCAAAAAGGACTGCTCAAACCCATGACCCCACCCGCGTGCGCGCCGAAGATCCGCGTGTTTTCGTAACAGCTCCCGATCTTCTGAATCCAAGTGGAGCGACTGAGCCGACCACCGAACGTACTGCTTGTGCGCGTACTGGTCCCACTCGGCAAGCTGATCGACGATGTGAAACACCTGTGCTGTCGGTGAATCGGAAACGGAAAGGAGTAAGCCTCCGAGGTCCACGGGAACAGTGTCAGCCAGTGCTGTAAAGGCGAAGATAAAGATGAGCAGAATAAGGCTTAGCCTTGTTTTCATTTGAACCCTCAGTGCGAAGGATAAAACACCATTTCCGGTTTCGCGCTAACCGGAAGATTTTCAGGAGATCCGCAAATTCCCTTTATCTCAATCGTGGAACCAACCGCACCTTCACTGGCCGGATCAAAGCGAATCAAATTTCCTGCCTCGCTTTGCCAATAAGGATTCGCGGCGACATTGATGTAAATATCCAGCCATTGGTTTGCGGCCGGAACATAACCGGGAATGCCGCGCCCATCGATCTGGCGTCCGAAAAAGAAATCGACTCTGTCCGCTAACGAAAATTTAGCGCGAACCATAATCGTCTTGATTGAAGATAAATTTTTCGCTGACGAGAACGTGAGTTGAGGATCACCCGTCTTCGTGCGCACCCGAAGAGCCGATTCCTCTAACTGCGTTTCCGCTCCCACCACAGCCGCAAGCTGCCGGCCCGGCAGCCAAAGTGTTTCTAACGGAAGAGTGGGCGCGGATAAATTCTGCGAGTCGGCTGGCCCTTGTCCTTCCTGAAAAGTGAGTTTTTCCCAAGTGATCGGAATAGAAGTTTGAAACTGATCCGGCTCATCGCTGGAAAAGCGAACTGCAACGACGCGTTTTTTTAAACCGGGACTCGACTGTCCCAGATACTCACCTAACTCCGATAAGCCTTGCGGAACGGTGCTGATCAACGCTCCTTCCGTGAGATTCGGCCATGTCACCCGGCCGCGAACCAAACGGGGAAGCCAACTTAATTTGTTCATTGGAAGCACGTCTGGTTCTGCCGCGTGTTCCTGTTGTTCATGAATTTCTAATCACCACTCGCACTGTTGATAACACCTGCTCCGGCGAAGACGGGTTGCCTTCCGAAGCATCCTGTAAATAAAACATGGTTCCCGTTTCCACCCACGGACCGGTGCTTTTTTCCCCGGACGATCCGCTTTCTGCAAACAGCGGACCCATCGGGGAGCCGACTCGCACCTGTACCCTCGTCGCGCCCGGAACGGTCCAGTGCAGCGTTGTTTGGCCTAAACCATAGCTGACGGCCCGCGCCGGATTGGGGGAAGCCGAAAACTTAATTTTACCGAAGCGGCTGTACTTTCTCACCGCCGGAGTTTCCGGTATTTCTTCGGCGCTGAAGTTTTTCTCAGTTCGAGAAGATCGGTTCTCCGTTTTTGTTTGGTTCTCTCTAACCGGTATCCTTTTAGCAACTGCGAAAAGATGGTCATAGTTCACGCTGTAATCATCCAAGCGCCGCGATAAGTTCGGATTGTAGAAAGGATCATTCGCGACCACTGCTTGCCAATGCTCCTTCATGTAATCAATTTCCGGCAGGTGCGCTACTGATTTCTTCGAAAAGCTCTCGTAATGGTACAACCGCGCAAAAGGCGTGTACACAATCCGATAGCCTTTTTCCACCATCTTCAAGCAAAGATCAACATCCTGAAAACAAGTAGGAAGATTCACTTCATCAAACCTGCCTACTTCGTCAAACACGTCCCTTCGAGTCAGCAGGCAGGCTCCGGTCACAGCCGAGCAGTTGCGGATCACATGGGAAAAATCAAAATAATAAGGCTGGTCTGGAAACCCGCGAAACGGATGGCCCGCCACGCCGAATAATCCGGTCACTACGCCCGCATGTTGAATGGTGTTATTTGGAAACAACAGCAGCGGCCCCACCGCGCCCACTTCCTGCCGTTGCGCATGTTCCAGCATCACCTCAATCCAGTCCGGCGTAATAATGGACGTATCATCATTCAGAAAAAGCAGCAGCGGCGAATCGGTTGCCGCCGCCGCCCGGTTGCACAGCGTCGAAAAATTAAACGGCAAGTCCCGGCAATCCAGCAGATCGATTCTGCGGTCGCCGCCTTGGAATTTTTCCACTTGCTGCTGCACGCTGTTATTGCGGGCGTTATCCACCACCACAACCCGATAGCTTGGATAAGCGCTAGCCGTCAGCAGGCTTTCAATCGCTGCCGCCAACGTTTTGCTGCCGCCGCTTGGGATCGCAATGGTCACTTCGGGTTTGCTGCTTATGTTGTACTTCACCCGGTAGCGGCCCGGCCCTGTTTCCAGCACTTGCGCATCCACTGATTTTCGTTGCAGATGCTGCTCAATCGCCCGCCGCCCGGCATCGGAAGCAGTCGGCTTCTGGCTGACTCCGCTGGCGGTTGACTGCGGATGAATGCGCCAATGATACAGAATCATGGGCAGACGCTGAATCTTATTCGTGCGCTCCGCTAAACGAAGAATCAGGTCGTAATCCTGGCTGCCGTCAAAGCCTAGCCGCAATCCGCCTATCTCCTGGAGCAGCGACCGCCGGCACACCAGGAAATGGCAAACATAATTCATCGAAAGCAGCAGGTCCGGTGACCAGTCCGGCTTAAATAAGCCGTCTTTGTAATTCCCCTTTTCATCAATTTTGTCTTCATCGGAATAAAACACGTCTACCGAAGCGTTCTCGTTCAAAGCCTCCACCACGCGGAACAGCGCTTCCGGAGAAATTTCATCATCGTGATCGAGCAGCGCCACATACTCGCCGCTGCACAATTCAAAACCGGCATTAGTAGCCCCGGCAATACCGAGGTTAGAGGGTAGCGTGCGTACCCGGATGCGCCGGTCTTCTCGCGCAAACGATTCCAACAGTTCCGTTAATTCAATTTGCTTTGAACAATCATCCACCAGAATCAGTTCCCAGTGCGGGTACACCTGTTCTTGCACCGATTGCACGCAGCGCCGCAGATAATCTTCCGGTGTGCGATATACCGGCGTCACAATGCTGATGGTGGGAGTGTAGGAAAACTTCGCGGCTGCTTCGTGCAGCGCCAGTATCTGGTCATGGCTGTGCTGGCTGATCTTGGCCCAAAGTCCGTATTCAGTCTGCTCGTCAATATTTACTGAAAACTCAAGCTTCGCTGAATTCCCGTTCTCGGACACGGCGATCAAGCGGATTTTATGAGTTCCCGGCTGCAAACTTGTGGTCGGAGAAATCCAGAGAAAACCGGAATGCGTCGATTTGGTGAAGTCGTCATACAACGACCCGATGTCTTCACGCATCAAGCCGTGCGTGGCGTACTGCGGCCCTTTGCCGTCCACCCAAACTTCCAGATGTTTGATGCCGCTCTGCGCTACTGCCCAACCGGAAACCCGCAGCACTGAACCGCGTAAAATAAGCGTTTCCGGCGCGGGTTCTTCCAGCTTTAAACGCACAAAATCTCCCGGACGATTGGAGATCGCTTGCCGCTCCAGTTCCGATGCGGCTAGAATCTGTATCCTGCGTTTAATTTCCACATACTGGCCGGTTTCGGAACGGATCGTTAAACAGAACGGGTACTCGCCGGGTGTAAGAGTGGAAACATCAATGCGCTGAGAAAATCCTGCCTGTCCGGCATATTCTACGTCTGAAAATGTGTTGGCCAGATCGGTTCGCGTTTTGCCGTGGGGAACATTGATTGCAGGCAGGTCTCCTAATTGTGCCGTGATGACCGGCTCACCGGGCGGAACCAGAACCCACCCTCGCACAAACAATTCTCCCGACACAAATGCCTGCCCGTCCATCGGCTCATCAAGATCCAGCAGCCAATCCGTTTGCTCCTGCCGGGATCCTCTTCTGCTCGGCGCGCCATTGCTTCCCGCAACCAAACTGGACAACGCGGCTTTCGCTTCCGAGTAACCGTTTCTGCCTTCCAGTGCCTCGCCGAGCAGCATCTGCAGCTTGTGGAGCTTGCTTTGCGCTACATGCACTTCCGCTTTGATCGCCTGCAGATTCTTAAAACTGTCATCCTGAACAGCAAACTGCAAGTCTTGCAATTGTTTGCCGATTGTTCTCAGTTGCAGTTCCAACTGTTTGCCATCGTCATCGTAGCCAGCACTTGCTATGGCAGGCGTTTGTTCCTTCAAGCCGTTTCCTTTCCATCCTCAATCTGAACTGGCAGAACGTTACTGTCAAAACAGAGAACTTTCACGGGTGTTCAATGCAGATTATAAAACGGCCCTGCTGCTTGCAAACAATCATGGTTCAAAACGTTGTTCTGTTCGCACGCTCTTTCGCAACAGCGGATTGCGTCAGCGCATCTGCTAATTTTGTCTAAGTTCCATTTTGTGCTGTACTTATTGATTCATGGCGACTCCTTCTCTCCGATTCGTGTCTAAAATTTTTCATCCCAAACGGTATCAATCCGCCCAGGCTGGCAACTGGTCCGGGCATCTGCCGTTTGCGCGGGATCTGGTCGCTGCCGTTTGTCCCTCCTTATTTGTGGAATTGGGAACTCGCAATGGTGAATCTTACTTCGGATTCTGCCAGGCCCTGTCGGAAAACGGCATTGCCTGTAAAGCCTACGCCATCATCAACCAGGCGGAAAAATCCCATTCGGAATCTCGGAATCGTGCTGTTTATGATGAATTGACTGCTTATAATCAGGCGAATTATAGCGGCTTTTCTTACCTTTTAAATTCATCCTTCGATGAAGCATTAACTCAGTTTTCCGACAACTCCATCAACATCCTTCACCTCGCCGGCCATTCTTCTTTAGAAGCCGCCTCGCGCCACTTCCACGCTTGGCTGCCCAAAGTGAAACCGGGCGGCCTCATTCTCCTGCACGGCACTGCTTTCCGGCATAACAGCGCGGCACTATGGAAGCTTTGGGAAACACTGAAAACTGAAGGAGAAACTTTTGAATTTCATCACAATGGCGGCTTAGGTGTTTTCCTCAAACCGGGAAGCTATCCCGCCGGTTCTGATCTGCTGAAAGCCATGTTCAACAGCAGCCATGCGGAAGAAGAACAACTGCGTCGATCTTACTTTCTGCTGGCCCTGGAACTGGAATGGAATCATCGGAACGCTGCTCCCCAACCGGACTCGGATGCTGAAACAAGTCTGCGGGTTTATCTGCATTCGCCAACAGCTTTACTACCCGAAGAAGTTTCTACCGCAAAAGTGAAAACCGGTGAATGGCAGAAGATAACTGTGGAACTACTGGGCGATTTCGGCAGCAACGCTTCCTATATCAATCTAGCGAATCGCCCTGCCCTGGTGGATGTGTGGTCAATCACGCTGCGCGCGGTTCATGACCAGCAGGTTTTGTGGTCAGCCGATGCAGCCGGTGTCTGTGCCCTCGAAACAAGCGGAACTTTACAGCAGATTAAAAGCGAGCCGGAACAGAATCACTGCCGGTTCTTCAATTACGGTGCTGACCCGCGATTGCGCTTTCCTCATTTAAACTCCGAACAATTCAATCAACCGCTGCTGCTGGAAATCTGGCTGCGCGTGCAAACCAACTTGCAAGACCTGCTATCTTTCGTCCAGCAACACCCGGAAGTTGTACCGCACAACGCCTCGAACGGATTGACGCAACCAGCCATTTCCGGCCCCAACGGAACCGCTGCCCCTTCAGCCGCCCCGCTTGAAGCGCAACTGGAACTGCTGCGCGCCGAGCGCGATCAGTTATTGAAAGAAGCCAACCAGAAACAAACTCATCTTTATCTGTTGAAAGCTTCGCAGAAATCCATGAAGGACACCGAAGCGGAACTGGCGGATTTGAAAGGCAAGTTCGCCAGATTGGAAAAGCAATACGAGGCGCTTGAAGAATCTCATCAACAATTGACGGACGAGTATAACGGCCTCGAAGAAACTTTCAACAACGTTGTACAGTCCCGCTCCTGGCGTTTAACCTCCATGCTGCGCGGAGCCGCGCGGCCGTTCAAAGAGCGTTAAATTTTTGGGCGAGGCGTTAATTCAATGAATAAGACTCCTGCCTTCCCCCCAAAGTCTTTGAGTAAGTCCGTTATAGTTCCGTGAGAACAAGCGGGCGTTCTCAATATTCAAAGCAACAAAACTAAATAGATTTAAAGGTGTGGTCAGACATCAAGTTTAAAACAACATGAATTTGCGTAGCACAGAAACAGCCTTGAACGCAGCTCCTATTTTGAGCTGGCTGATAATAGTTGCTTCTGCATGACGTATTTGCTTATATCGACTGTCTCACCGGCTTTGATGCACTCGAAAATTTCGCGCATGTCATTAGGCGTGTTGTTTTTGCTTAGAAAACGGAACGCTGAAGTGCCGACATATTCGCGGGATAGCTCAAAAGCCAGCCACTCGCGACCTTCGACTTCGGCGACCTGCCCGGTCGTGTTGGAGCCGGCGAAGATGTCCAGCACAACATCGCCTGGCGTCGTTAACATGCGAATGAAGAACTCCGGCAGCTTGGCAGGAAAGCGCGCCGGATGCTGCTTTTCGGATAGGATTTTGCAGCCGTCCAGATATTGCCCGTTCGATTCGGTGTTCGGAATTTGCAGCAGGTTCGACGGAATAGCCCCGCCATTGTCTTTGCCGAAACCGACCCCGATGTCATGACCGGACGGCCGTAGCTTGGGAGTATAAAAAGCAGTCGGATTTTCGAGCAGCTTCTTCATCCGGTCGCTATAGGGCGCAAGCACCTTTGAAATATCGGCCTTCGGCCATTCGCTTTTGCTGAACCACCAGACAGTATTAACGGCATCCTTGGCCCGTAGCTTGCGCTTGTTCACCCATTCAATTGGGCTTGGCAACTTCGAAGGATTGAACCAGTAGAAATCTTCCGCGAGGAAAAAGCCGATGTCGTCGCAGAATTTGATGAGGACGCGGAAGTTATAAAGGCTTCGTGTAGGGACGCCCTTTTCATATGCGCCGCCCAGATCGAGTACAAAACTCCCGTCGCTTTTGAGAACGCGGTGAACCTGCTTGGCAAATTGCGTTAGCCAGTCGATATACTCGGCCTGCTCTTTATTGCCGTAGGCTTTTTGCCGTTGCAAGGCGAAGGGCGGCGAGGTCATCACCAGGTTGATGCTTTCACCCGGCAAGCCAGTTAACAGCTCCAACGAGTTTCCGCAATAGGCTGCGCCGTGCGACGTAAAATAGGCGGGAGCCACTGGTAGGATGGTGAATTTGTGTCGCATAGAGCCTCTTTAAATTTAATGCATTTGCCAGAATAAAGCTACCTAAAGGCTGTAGACCTAAAGTCATCACGTGGTTAAGCCTCAATATGTGGCACGTCAAAGGACCATACCAGAGCCGCGCAACACGTTAGCGCAAAATCTTCGGCGGTTAAGAGCCGAGCGCGGAATTTCGCAGGAAAAACTAGCTGATCTTGCCGGCCTGCACCGGACCTATGTTGGCTCTGTCGAACGCTGCGAGCGCAACGTCTCCATCGACAATATCGGCAAGATCGCTAAAGCCTTCGGCGTTTCTCCCAGCCTTTTGCTGAAGGATGTGCCCGAATGAAGCCGCACCCGGACGCTCAACTGCTCAAGGGCTTGTTTCCTGCCGTCCGAGAGTATCAAAAATTGGCAATGAAGCACGGCATACCCGACATTTTTCAGGATAATGGCGGCAAGATCCTTCAGGTATGCCTGTTTCTCGGCTTGGTCGTTCTTAAATCACGCGAGGGCAACGATGCCATTGATGATGAAGGCAACGAGTACGAACTCAAAACGGTCAACCTGCTCCGCACGGACCAGTTCACAACGCATCATCACCTGAACCCCGTCATTATCGAGAAATATCGGAAAGTTGATTGGATCTTCACAACCTACGAGGCTATTGAGCTAAAAGAAATCTTCCTGCTGAAGCCGGATGCTATGGAGCACTGGTACGAAAAATGGACGAAGAAATGGCACGCTGACGGCGGCCGGGACATCAACAATCCGAAAATCCCGCTCTCCTATGTCCGCAAGCACGGCAAGCTGCTTTATTCGAGCGTCGGCGAAAATTTGGAAGACACTATTGGCCACGCAGGCGGCGAATCTAAGCATTAGTGTCTGTCTAATTCTAGCTATTTCCGTTGCCCGCATTGATCTGATAATGGCACTACGGAACAACGCAGATTTGCAGAAAACTAGATAACTTACTACTAAAGCTACAGACGCGACAACGCCTCTTGGGCATAAGCAATTGATCGCTCATACTGCTCATAACCAGCCTCCTGCAGCAGAATGGCGGCGAGAATCGAGGTGTTTATCAACACTCGTATTCCTCAAGATTTAGGAACAGGAGCACATAAAATCCGAAGAACTGTGCCGAAATAGCTTATTCTTCCTCCGGAATTGCAAGCCTACCATTTCGCTCATCAACGGTATTACCGAAATCCAGTTCAAGTTTTTTCATAAATTTTCCTGTTTGTTTTCTATCGCTTATTGGATTTATGGAAGCAACTGCGGTTCGGGCTGTACTACACTCTGAACCGCATGAACACCGATCAACCTACCAATAACACCCCGCAGAAACAGCCGAGCGCAGCCCGGCTCCGGGCCAATCGCGCCAACGCCCAAAAAAGCACCGGCCCGAAAACCGAAGCAGGCAAAACTCGTTCCGCCCTGAACGCGACTCGTCACGGCATCCTGAGTCAGGTCATTCACCTGCCTGAAGAAGAATTGAACTCGTATCACGAGTTCACTGAAGCTTATGTCGCTTCCCTGAACCCGGTCGGCATGGTGGAAACGCAATTGGCCAACTCCTGCGCCGATCTTCAATTCCGCTTGCATCGCCTTGCTGCTGCTGAACACAACTTGTTCGCCATCGGCCACGACGAACAAGGTGAACTCTGGAACACCGGCCACTCCGAATCGCACGCTGCCCTCACAATGGCTGAAACCCTCCGCCAGGCCGCCAACCCGTTAGCCCTGCTCACCCTCTACGAATCGCGCTTGAACCGCCGCTTCCTGCAAACCCTGAAGCAACTCCGCGACATCCAAGCCGACCGTAAACAACAGGAACAAACCGAACTCGAAGAACTCCACCTGATCGCCTGCAATCACCCGCAACTCGCAGAAAAGC
>CAXTWH010000028.1:0-65812 GCA_964247975.1 uncultured Bryobacteraceae bacterium
ATTTCAGATCGCAGGTCACAGAAAATACAGGCACCATCTGAATTAGAACTTTTAGTGCGTTTTGAGTATGATGCGGATGGTCACCTAATCTCGATGAAAAGATTTATGAAAGGCATATTCACAAAATGTACTTCCTACACTTATAACGATCATGGTGATGTAGCAACTGAGACCCAGGATGATGTACCTATCGCATCTTACAAATACAAATACGACCACGCAGACAATTGGATAGAACAAGTTGCTAATCATGCCCAAGGCTCTACCCTAAGCCGAAGAATAATAACTTATTATGAAGAGTAAATATTATTTTTCTTTCTATATAAGTACGAGGCTAAACTCGCAGTAGAATGTAAGTCCAGTTTGCTACATATGTTCTTTCGATAACTTCCGATAGTAGTTATTGTTAAGTTTAGTAATACAGCAATTTCCTTTGATGTTAGCCCTTTTCCGATCAGCAACAAAATCTCAGTTTCTCTTGGTGTAAGAGGTACCGGACCTAGTGCATCATTTACACTACTTGCCTCCCCTTTGTAAAGACACTGATTTTGCGATTTTTTTAACATATTTTGCAAAGTTATACTAAATAATGCTCTATCACTTGAGACCGCAGCCGTAGGCGCGAAACCAAGAAACACTGATTGTACTTGCAAGAGCCTTTTATTTTGCAAAACTTTAAACGAGTCTTCACTTAAGAACAACTGGAAGTCCATTTCCCTTAATGAGAATGATCCTCGCATCCAATCGTCCCAGACTAGTTTATGAGTTAAACGAATGGCGCGGTCTGCTTCGGTTATCCCAAGTACTTCAGTAACGTTCCGGTGGGAGTACAAATTTATTTCAGGTTCATAACAACGCGCTAAACTAGCCATTCTGCCGAGTATTGAAAAGCTGCCCCTCAGTATCTCCTGCCAAACTATGACAATAGAATTCATAATTCATTAATTTTTTATTAAGCGGAATCTTATAAATCTTACGTACAGAAAAGTTTGGGCAGTCAAGTACTCCCACGGACAGTGATGACAATGCTGTGCAGGTAAGATTCTCCACAAATAAGGCTGCCACAATCAATATAGTCTGCCGGACATGGTCCCCCAGGGGAATACCGGGAGCAAAGTGGAGAGAAAAACCTAATGCTGCTAAAATCGGGAGAATCAGTCTCAAACGCATACGCGTACACACTCCTGAAATGTCAGTTCATCGATCACAATAGAGTAAGAACCGCTACTTAAACCCATAAATTCATGAGATCAGAGTCAGAATATTGTGATGATTGTTGCTTGTCAAGAGTTAAATTCTGATAAAAAGTGATAGTACTAAGCTTTCTAGGAAGAGCTACACAGGGCTGAATAGGCAACCATACTCTTCTGAGTTAATTTTGCTGTCCATAAGCGGGTCTCAGGTTTTGCAGAAATATCTTTAAACTTTGCGGGAATATTTCAAATCGGCAGTTGTGACGGCTGTTCCGAATTTTCCGATTTTCAACCCAGGGCGTTCTCTGCCAGAATAAAGCTGTGGACTCCTCACCCGATATCACGCCTCCCGATCCCGCGTTTACTGCCAGTCGCGAGGAAGCAGAGCGCAAAAGCGCCCTCCTGCCGGTTATGGAGCGCATCAGCGGCCAGCAACAGAGAGAGCGCGGCGGTCCTCCCGAGGAAGCACAAATTGTTGAAGCCGTTCGCTCTTACCGTTTGGAACGGCACGGGCGGTAAGTTTACAAATAAATTTGCCGAATCAATCTATCTGGCAATTAACTTTGCTGTCCGTAAGCGCGGTCAATCAGATTCTGAAGAAACGCTTTTGAATTTCGAATATCGGCTTCCTGCTGCGGCCCGGAGATTTCGCGTTCAATGGTAATTGGCCCGGTGTAAAGCAAATCTTTTAGACGCTCGATCACTCCCGGAAAATTTACTCTTCCTTGCCCGATCGGCACTTCCTCGCCCAGCTTCTTCGGATTGGTCGGATACAAGCCGTCTTTGGCATGTAAGCCATGCACATAGCGGCCCAGAACATCGAGCGCGCCCACCGGTTCGCCTTTGCCATACAGAATGAGATTGGCTGTATCGAGATTCACACGCACGTTATCTAAACCAACATCTTCAATAGCTCGCCGAAACGTAATGGGCGTTTCCTGGCCGGTTTCCATCATGAATGTTTGTCCGTTGCCTTTGCAGTAGCTCGCCACTTCGCGGATGGCAGCAATCGCTTCCCGGTACAGCAGTTCATTCGGATTTTCGGGGATGAAGCCGCAGTGCGTGTGTACGGCTTCAATTCCCAACTTCTTGCCCAAATCGGAAGCTCGCTTCAGCGCATTGATCCTAGCTACGCGAGTCGCCGGAGGAACAATGCCGATGGTCAGCGGACCTTGATAAAAGTCCCACACCATCTTCCCTTCCCCAAGCGTCATCACCGCCGTTGCTTCTACGTTGTATTTGGCCAAAGCATTCTTAAGCGGTTCTTCCAACCCAGGAGGAGACATGCCCACATGCACCTGGCAGGTTTGAAAGCCTAACGCGTGAACCCGGGCAATGGCCGCATCCGGGGAAACCGAACCAGTTACTCCAGTGACCACGCCTAGCCGGGGTTTGCCCGTTGCCGCGACAGCATTTTGAGGAAGCAGCGCAGCACCCGCAGCAGCCGCTCCAAGTTGTTGCAGAAACCGGCGGCGTCCTTTGTGATCTAGCGTTACCATTTAGCCCTTGTTTAAGCGGCCAGGACAATTTTATGAAACGAGGCAGGGTCCAGGCTCGCGCCGCCTACCAGCGTTCCATCAATCTGTTCTTCCGCCATTAACCCTGCTACGTTATCAGGCTTCACGCTGCCGCCATAAAGAATGCGAACATCATCCGCTGCCTGCTTGCCGAACCGGCGTTCCACTTCATTGCGAATCAGCGCATGGGCAGCGGCAGCAATTTCCGGCGTTGCGGTATGCCCGGTGCCGATAGCCCAAACCGGTTCATAAGCGATGACCACAGTGGAAAATTGTTCTTCGGTTAAACCGGCCAGTCCACCGGCAAATTGTTCTAACAAAATCTGCTCGGTTTCCTCCGCCTGTCGCTCTTCCAATCTTTCGCCCATGCAGACAATCGGAGTTAGACCGGCTTCCAAAGCAGATTGTGTTTTCTTCAGCACGTCGGCATCGGTTTCAAATGCGTAAAGCCGCCGTTCGCTGTGGCCTACCAGCGTCCATTTGCATCCGGTCGCGGCCAGCATTCCGGCGGAAACTTCGCCGGTGTAAGCGCCTTCTTTTCCCCAATGCAAATCCTGGCCGCCAATCTTTACCACTGTATTTTCGGTAGCGGCTACTGCGGCGGGAATGCTCAAAAAAGTGGGAAACACAACCACATCGCAGCTTTTCGTGTTCGCCACCAGAGGGTTGAACTGGGCAAAAAAATCTTCTGTTTGTTGAACAGTTTTATACATCTTCCAGTTACCCGCCATAATGCGTCGTCTCATAAATAATTTTTGCTGGTTCCTAACTCAAAATATCGGGAAGAAAGCTGGTTCCGTGTTCGATGCTCGCGCCGAAATTTTCCGCCACGGTCTGGCCGATGTCGGACAAGGTTTGACGGGTACCTAGATTAACGCCACTTCGCACGCGAGGACCACTCACCAGCAGCGGAGTGTACTCGCGTGAATGGTCGGTGGAAGGCGTGGTTGGGTCGCAGCCATGATCGGCGGTGAGAATCAACAGATCGTTGTCAGATAGTTGCAGCGAGGGCAGCCATTGGTCTACTGCTTCCAAAGCTTTTGCGTAGCCTTCCACATCGTTGCGGTGGCCGAACAACTGATCGAAGTCCACCAGGTTTACAAAAATCAAACCTGCCTCGTGGTCCCGCATGGCTTCCGCCGTTCGCGCCATTCCATCGTCATTGTTCTTGGTTTTCACGCTGGACGTAATGCCGCGATTGAGAAACACATCAGCTATCTTTCCAATCGCGTAAACCGGTACGCTGCGTTCTTCGAGCTTATCCAGTAACATGCCTGCGGGCGGCGGCACTGCATAATCGTGGCGATTGGCAATGCGGGTAAAATGTCCCGGCTCGCCTTCAAACGGGCGGCCAATCACGCGGCCCACTTCATTAGGTCCGCGCAGGATTTCACGCGCCGTTTCACAAATTCGGTATAGCTCAGGCACGGGAATAATCTGTTCGTGCGCAGCAATTTGAAAAACACTATCGGCGGAAGTGTAAACAATGGGGAAGCCGGTACGCAGATGTTCTTCGCCCAGCTCCTTGATAATTTCGGTGCCGGAAGCCGCTTTGTTGCCGAGCGTTTTGCGCCCGATGCGCGTTTCAAATTCGTTCATGATTTCCGACGGAAATCCGCGCGGATAAATCGGGAAAGGCTTCGTTAGATGAATGCCCGCCATTTCCCAGTGGCCGGTGGTGGTGTCTTTGCCGGGTGAAGCAAGCGTGCATTTGCCGAATGCGCCGGTCGGATGCGGATCGGCAGCTAAGCCGGTCAGCGGAACAATATTTGCTAATCCTAACCGGCACAGATTGGGCAAATCTAATCTTCGTTGTTGGGCAAGGTTGCCGAGCGTGTTGCTGCCGGTATCGCCGTAGGCTGCTGCATCGGGCATGGCTCCGATGCCAACGCTATCCAGCACAATCCAGATCACGCGCCCAAAGGGAGGAGTTGGCATCTCAACAGCTTTCCATCAGAATACACAGCGTCAACTATTTTGCCCCGGCATTTGGTTCCGCCGCAGGAATGGGCGGAGCTTGAAACTGATCCCGCAAGCGTCCGGCGCGTTCACGAGCCAGATGCATAAAACTTTCGTGCGCGGCAACGCGGTTTAGCAGCGGCACAAATTGAAGCGGCGCAGCCAATTCCTTACGCAGCCAAAGCGATTCCACTTGCGCCAACGCGTCATTCACTCCCAATTTGTCGAACCGAATGGTTCGCTCCAGTTCAATGTAGGTGCGCTCGGTGGCGGCAATGTTTTCCAATTTATTGAGCAACTGCTGCGCCGTTACATTGGTGGAGTAATTAAATACTGTTTCCGATTTTTTGCCTGCATCGTCGGTGTAGCGGAATGTTTTCTCGCCGGTTTTCGCTACTTTCAAGCCTGATTCCAGCGGGTCGTGAAAGTAGTTAAGTTTTTCGGCCATCTCAAACAAAGGCGCGGTATCTTTTTCCGGCAGTTGAGCTTTCACCGGCTGGGTATCGGTGGGCGATTCCTTATATTCCAATGCACCGGTTTTTGCAATGCTCACCGAAACATAAGGCGGCTGGCTGCCGGGGAAACTTTTCGTAAAGGTAAGGGTAGACGCTTGGGCGGATAAACAGGCTATTGCCGAGCAGCATAAAAGCATTAACAATTTCATGCTTGTTTCCTGGTGGAAGCTGTGAATGCGGCCCTAGTGGCATGGCAGATAGCGACTGCTAAAGCGTCGGAAGTGTCGAACGATTTAAATGCCACTTCCTGCGAACGAAGCAGCGATCGCACCATAATCTGCACCTGCTGTTTGTCAGCGCGTCCATAACCGGTGACACTCATTTTAATCGACAGCGGAGAATATTCCGCCACCGGCAGCCCGGCTTCTGCCGCCAACAGCAAAGCCACGCCCCGGACGTGAGCTAATTTCAGCGCCGATTTCGTATTGACTGCATGAAACACTTCTTCCACGGCGAACACTTCGGGCGTGGTTTCTGCCACTAGGGTGCGCAGTTTGGCAGCGATGGTGGCCAACCGGATTTCAAAAGGATCGGCCACCTGCAGCCGGATCACTCCGGCATCAATCAGCGTATGGGTGCGCCCGTTTGAATCAATCACGCCATAACCAGTGCGTTCCGTGCCGCAGTCAATTCCCAGAATCCGCATGAAAGGTTAGGTGATCTCTCGAAGCTCGGTTCAGAAGGCGACGTTAAGCCAGCGCCTCAACTTCTGCTTCGTCCACCTCATAGTTTGAATAAACGTTCTGCACGTCATCGTGTTCTTCCAGCACGTCGTACAGCTTCAACATTGCTTGCGCGTTTTTGCCTTCAAGTTTTATGGTATTTTTCGGCACCATCGCGATTTCCGCCGATTCTGTGGTAACGCCCGCTTTCGAAAGCGCTTGCAGCACAGCCTCATGCGATTCAGGGGCGGAAACAATTTCCCATGCGCCGCCCTGATCGCGTATATCGTCCGCTCCGGCATCAAGCGCAATGTTCATCAGTTGTTCCTCATCAGCCTTTTCGCCATCCACGATGATCTGGCTTTTGCGTTCAAACATCCAGGCCACGCTGCCCAACTCACCCAAGTTCCCGCCGTTCTTGGAAAACGCGTGGCGGATTTCGCTGACAGTGCGGTTCCGGTTGTCAGTCGCCGTTGAAACAAGAACGGCTGCGCCGCCCGGCCCGTAACCTTCGAACATGATTTCATCAATCTGGCCGCCTTCCAGTTCGCCGGTGCCGCGCATAATGGCGCGCTTGATGTTGTCAGCAGGCATGCTGACCGCTTTTGCAGCCGTTACAGCGGTGCGCAGACGAGGGTTCATGTCAGGATCGCCGCCGCTTCGCGCGGCAATCTGAATTTCTTTAATCAATCGCGTAAACGCCTTGCCGCGCTTTGCGTCAAGCGCCGCTTTTTTGTGCTTAATGGTGGCCCATTTACTATGTCCGGACATGCAAAAACCTCAGCAGAATAAAACCTTTATCTAACTTTCGAGAATATCAGAACTGCAATCAATTCACACTGCTCTGAATCAGCATCCAAAATATAGCTCGCCCGCATTGCTTACCAGAAATACGGCAAGGGTCATCATTGCGCCAGATTGAACCTTGGCGATAACTTCAGCTACGCAACCGCAAAATCCTGGCGTTTTTCCTTGCTATATAAGAGAAGCGATTTCTCGCAAACCAATATTGTGTCTGCTTTGGCTCAAACGCCTTAAGAAAAATGGCGGAGAGAGAGGGATTCGAACCCTCGGTAGCGCTTTAAGGCACTACGACGGTTTAGCAAACCGCTGCTTTCGACCACTCAGCCATCTCTCCGGTTCCAGGTGTGCCTTAAGAAATCGTAACATGTGTCGGACGCACCAAGCCACAAAATTGAATTTGTAAACCTTAAAATCCGCGCACCATCGGCATTGCCAACGGCGGTTCGGTATGGAAGTCTTCTGCGGCAATGTCGGCCAGCGCGGAACGGATTCCTTCTTCCGTGGCGGGCTCGGTGGTAATCACAAACGGCAAGTCGCGCCAATTCTCATCCGGCAGTTGCAGAACCGCATCCAGGCTGATCTGGTGCTTGGCCAGGCAAGTGGCTAAAGTAGCAATAATTCCCGGACGGTCCTGTACACGAAACCGCAGGTAATAAGCCGATTTATGCGCCGTAACCGGTAGCGGCTTATAGGGGCCTAGCCGTTCGTGCGCGAAAGGGCTGACGCGCGCCGGGCTGCCGTATCGAATTTCCCGCGCGACTTTCATCAGATCACTTACCACTGCTACTCCGGTCGGCTGCGAACCGGCGCCGCGACCATAATAAAACGTATCCTGGCCATACAACCCGCGCACCCAGATCGCGTTGTATGCTCCAGTTACATTCGCCAGAATGGCGGAAAGCGGAATCAACGAAGGCCGCACGGAAAGCAACAAGCCATCAGCCGTTTGTCTAGCTACGCAAAGCAGCCGGATGGTGTGCTTCAATTGATGCGCATAACGGAAATCCACTGGCAGCAGCCGCCTAATTCCTTCAGCGTAAATGTCGGCGGGCGTCAGCTTTTCACCAAACGCCAGCGCCGCCAGAATCGCCAATTTTGATCGCGCATCGAAGCCGTCTACATCGGCGGTGGGGTCGGCTTCCGCATAGCCCAGCCGCTGCGCTTCGGCCAACACGTCGGCAAAATCCACGTTCTTGTTTTCGATTTCGGTGAGGATAAAGTTGCTGGTTCCGTTCAAAATGCCGTATAGGGTTGTGACTTTATCGCCGGCAATTCCTTCGCGCAGCACCGTGTGAATGGGAATACCGCCCGCGACGCTTGCTTCCATCGCCAGATTAGCCCCGGAAGCATGAGCCAGGTTCCATAATTCCGCGCCGCGCAAAGCCATCAGCTCCTTATTCGCTGTGACGACCGACTTTCCTGCCCGCAGCGCGGTTTCAATCAGTTGCGCCGCTATGCCGGTGCCGCCCACCACTTCGGCGATTACGTCCACATCGGGATGTTGGCAGACTTCCTGCCAGTTGGTGGTTTGGATCACATCCGGCGAAAGCGGCGGGAGTTTCTTGCCATCGAGTGAACGGGCACAAACCGCTTTCACGCACAGCCGGAAACCGAGTTTTTCTTCAATCTGTTTTGCGTTCTCTACTAAAATTTGCAGGGTGCCGGAGCCCACATTCCCCAAACCTACCACGCCTACCCCGACATTCATCAGTAAAATTCCCTACACACATTTTGTTCGAGCATTTGTGGCATATGATAGCAACCGTATGCAGATGTCTCGGCGATTGGTTGTTCTAGGCCTTACCACTGCTGGCGCTTGCCTGTCTAGGATTCAAGACCAGCCGTCTGCCCAGGACCCTCTGCCGCCTTTACCGCGCCGCGATCATGATCATGACAATGACGAGAAGATGCCGAACGGCAAATCACGAGCTGATGCGATTGCTGATGAAGAACATAAAAAAGCGTTGAACGAAGCGGAGCAACTGCTGCAAATGGCCCAGAAGTTGAAAGATGAATTGAAAGAAGCGGGCAGGTTTGTAGTTCCGGTCGCGGCCGTCCGCCGTACGGAAGACATTGAGAAACTAGCCAGAAAAATTCGCGCCCGATTGAAAGCTTGAAGCTAATTGGTTTTGTTCCAAATGGAGCGCAAGAATTTTCCGCCTACTGCCAGCACATCCGGATAATCCGACAATTTTTTAGTTGAGTTCGGCGCATTGCCGCCGGTTGCGATTACTTCGCAAGCCGCCCTTAATTCGCCGGAGCGAGCCAGATTCGATCTGTAAATAGACGGCATAGCAAAAGCTGATAAGAATACGACGATCAGGATAACTGTTTGCAATCCGTTCAGCAAGCGCCGCTTCCTATGTTCTTCCAACCAAAGCAGACACAATGCCGCCACGATTGCCCAGAAAAGCATGGCGGGAGTCTGATAACGGCTGGAACCAGCCTGCCCCACTCCCAAAAGGACGCGGCCTGATGCGGTGATAAGCGCAGTGCCGAACAGAAACACTCCTTCAACAGCGAGCAGCAGTTTAAATTTGTTAACGCTTCTTTTGCTGATTGTTCCGGCTGCCAGATACAGCAGCAACACGATCCCCACCATTGCGATGGTCCGGGCCAGGTGCGGCAGCAGAAACCACCAGCTTGTGCCGAAGAAAGTGAGAACGTAGCGAAAGAACGGCACCGGCATCTGCAATGCCTGTAATGGATTAGAATGATAAGCGGGCGATCGATAGCCGTGCAGATAAAACGCGATTGAAGCGACTGCGATAATTGTTGCAACTACAAGCACCCATCTCGGCAGCTTCTGCTTGGTAGCGAGCAAAATCAGAAACGGCCAGACAAACAACCCGATGGCCAGACAACTTAGCGCGACCAAAGGCGAAATTAAAACTACGGCAAAAAGCCATTGCGCCTGTTTTATCTCGCTCATCAACAGAACGCAAATAAACGCCAGGGTTGCCAGAAAAAAGGGTATCAAAAACGTAAACTGAAAAGCCCAAACAAAATTTTCAATCTGGTTGGGGCAGAATAAGCAATATCCGAATACGCCCGCAATCACCAAGCGTATATTTAATGAGTCGGAACACCAGCGCCGTATCGCAAATATCCATAAGAACAGATGGAGAAGCTGAATTGTGAAAATTAATCCGAACGGAAGCAGGTTGCGCGCGCCCAGCTTGTAAACATCGAGCGAAACAATCAGCCGGGTGAACAGAATTCGATGTTCATTCTGCTGGCTCCAAAGCCATTGGAGGGAAAACGGCGAAGCGCCTTCGGCAAGCTGCGAAACAATCCACCACTGGTCCCAATACGGACACTTCAGATAACCGGTGCCGATTAAAACAGCACAGAACACCATTGCTGTTATCGCGGCAGCGATCAGGCACACACCGGGCAGAATTTTGCGTTCCGTGAGAAAGGAGAACAAAAACTATTATTGATTGTTCTTCACGCAGCAGGATGCGAAGATTCCAGCGTGTTAATCTGGCGTGTCAGAACACCATTTCAGTTATGCAAGCTGTGGTTCGTGAAAAGAAGCAGTTGATGAGCGCGTCCGAAATCGATCGAACCCTGGTTCGATTGGCGCACGAAGTTCTCGAAAAAACGGAAAATCTGGACCAGCTCGCCTTTATCGGCATCCGACGCCGGGGCGTTCCGCTGGCCGAACGGCTGGCCGGGAAAATTCACCAGTTGGAAGGCCGCACGGTTCCGGTCGGTATTCTCGATATCAATCTGTACCGCGATGATCTTTCTACCGTCGGCGAAAAGCCGGTGATCAATCCGACAAAAATTGATTTTCCTGTGACCGGCAAAGATATCGTGCTGATGGACGATGTGCTGTACACCGGGCGAACCATTCGCGCCGCGTTGGACGGATTATTTCATCATGGCCGTCCGGCTAGGGTTCAGTTGCTCGTCTTGATTGACCGCGGCTGGCGCGAGCTTCCCATTGAAGCGAAATACGTGGGGCGCATGGTGCAGACCACCGCCAATGAAATTATCGAAGTAAAATTTTCTGAAGTGGACGGCATCGAAAAAGTTCTGCTGGTGGAAAAAGTAGATTCCGCTTCGTCCACCGCTCAGGCACAGTAAGTAAAACAATGGGACGCGGTTTATTAGGCATCGAGGAACTGTCACGCCCGGAGGTCGAATCGATTCTGATTCGCGCGCGCGATTTTCAACCAGCACCGGGCCAGCCGTTCGGGCGATTCGATCTGCTGCGCAACCGTTCCATTGTGAATTTATTCTTTGAATCTTCCACCCGCACCCGGTCCAGTTTTGAAATCGCCGCCCGGCGTTTAGGCGCGGAAATTTTATCAATCACTGCTGCCGCTTCCAGCGTTTCCAAAGGCGAGTCGCTGGTTGACACGTTGAACACTCTGGGGGCCATGCGGCCCGATGCGATTGTGATGCGCCACGCGGCTTCCGGCGCGCCGCATTTTCTTTCCCGTTACCTGCCGATTCCGATTGTGAACGCAGGCGACGGCACGCACGAGCATCCCACGCAAGCGCTGCTCGATGCCCGCACGATTCTGGATCGCCGTCCGTCGCTTGAAGGCTTGCGAGTAGCCATTATCGGCGACATTGCTCATAGCCGCGTGGCGAGGTCAAATATTTTTTTGCTTTCCAAATTCGGGGCCAGCGTCGTTTTGTGCGGGCCGGCTTCACTGCTGCCGCGCGAAATGGCGATGATCGCTCCAGGGATCGAACTCACCAACGATATGAGCGAGGCAATCCGCGATGCCGATGTGATTATGATGCTGCGCGTGCAACTGGAACGGCAGAACGAGGCAGCATATCCGGCCAGCGAGTACTTTCAATTCTTCGGTTTGCGCCAGGAGCATATTCAATTGGCGAAACCGGATGTGATTGTGATGCATCCGGGGCCGATTAATCGAGGGCGTGAAATCTCTTCAATCGTGGCGGACTCGCAGCGCTCGGCCATTCTGAATCAGGTGGAAAACGGTATTGCCGTTCGCATGGCGGTTTTGGAAAAGGTGCTGGCGGCATGAGCAAGCTGGTGATAAAAAACGGCCATGTGATTGATCCGGCTTCAGGCCATAATCAAGCGGCGGATGTGGCTATAGAAGATGGCGTAATTCGTGAGATTGCAGCCGACATCGACACAACCGGCTCCGAAATTTTCGACGCATCGGGTTTGATTGTCGCGCCCGGCTTCATTGACATGCACGTGCATCTGCGCGAGCCCGGGTTTGAGCATTCGGAAACGATTGAAACCGGTTCCCATGCCGCTGCTGCCGGAGGCTTCACATCTATCTGCTGTATGCCGAATACGCAACCGGTGAACGACAGCCCGACTGTAACGCATTACATTCTGGAACGGGCGCGGCAGAAAGCGCCGGTAAACGTTTACCCGATCGGCGCCATCACCAAAGGCAACGCCGGAGAAGAACTGGCTTCCCTCGCTTCCATGAAAAAAGCGGGTATTGTGGCGATCTCCGACGATGGCCGCCCGGTAATGAACGCCCGCGTCGCCCGTCGCGCGATGGAACTGGCGCGATCGTTAAACCTTCCGTTGATTGAACACTGCGAAGACTTGAACCTGAGCGCGGGCGGCGACATGCACGAAGGCTTCGAATCCACCCGTTTAGGCTTGCGAGGCATTCCCCGTGCTTCCGAGGATGTGATGGTAGCGCGCGATATTCTGCTGGCAGAACTGACCGGCGTTCGTTACCATGTGGCCCATATTTCTTCCCGAAACGCTGTTGATATGGTCGCGTATGCCAAAAGTAAAGGGCTGCCGGTTACAGCGGAAGCAACGCCGCATCACTTCGTTTTAGCCGATCAGGACATGCTGCCTTATGACAGCAACTTCAAAATGAAGCCGCCGCTCCGAGAACACTGCGATGTGTCGGCAGTGGTGAATGGTCTTGCAAACGGCACCATTGATGCGATTGCCACCGACCATGCGCCGCACCCAGGCGATGAAAAAATGCAGGAATTTGAGCGCTGCCCGTTCGGTATTCTTGGTTTTGAAACGGCAATCGGGCTGGCGCTGGAACAGTTGTATCATCCCGGCAAGGTGTCGCTTTCTCATCTGATTGCGATGTTCACCACAAAACCGGCTCGTATTTTGTCGTTGGACCGAGGAACGCTGAACCCAGGCGCGCCGGCGGACATCACCATTTTGAGCACCGAGCATCGCTGGATATATGACGTAAACCGCTCGCCTTCGAAAAGCCGCAATTCGCCTTTCCACGGCCGCGAGTTTCAGGGCGGCCCAATCGCTACCATTGTGGGAGGCAAGGTGGTTTGGCGCTTTGCCTAGCCCGGTGAGTTGCCGCAGTTTTAGAAACGAGGAGTTCCTGTTCGGTGCCGAAAAAGTTTGCGCGTCCGCCTAAGTTTCGCGCCCGCAATAAAACCTACTACCGGGTTTTGCACTGGCCCATTTGGATAATTGTCTTCTTTCTAGCTCCTGGTCCCTTGGTGTTCCGATTGTTCGCGCACGGGTTTTCCCATTCCATGCTCTTATGGTTGGGCGTGGTTCTGCTCGGAACCGGCATCGCCGGAGTTTTCGGCCAACTGCCGGGCGTAGAACCAAAGCCCTACATCATTCGCTTTGATGAGGACCGGCCGAATCCGTTGTACCGGCGCATCTGTTACACCACGGCTTGGGGGGAACTGACGGCATATGCGGTTTTAAACTGGATTGGCTTGGCAGATGCGATCTTCAGCGGCAAATGGCACTTGCAACAAATCTACGCTGTCGCTTACTTCCCAATCGCGGGTTTGGTATGGATATTGGGCGTTTTGGGCAAGCTGCCGCGCGTGAAGCCCTCCACGCGATTAGAAGGCTTTGAACGGCGCTTCTTTTACGGCGCTCTCTGGATTGTGGCGCCCGCGCAAGGCATTCTCGGGCTGCTCTGGATTTTTCTGCCTCACGCACATTGGGCAGATATAACAAAGCTAGGCATCTTCTCCGCTGCGTTAGCAGGGTTGTTTCTTTTATGCGCAAAAGGCTTGCTGCCCCGCACTTTGCCGGTAGTTCCTGAATACGCCGGACAAGTTTTAGTTGAATAAACTAGCTGGTTGACCGCATCTTCTAAAGTGGCAGTGTAGCGAAAAACCGTACATGCGGACTTTATTGAAGTACAAGCGGCGTTGGCGCGAAGCGCAGATGTTTGCTCGCGCGATGACCTCGAAAGAACATCCGATTCTGGCGCAGATCATTCCCATCCGCCGCTGTAATTTGGCTTGTACGTATTGCAACGAGTACGATAAAGTTTCGCCTCCGGTGCCAACTGAGGAAATGCTGCGCCGCATCCGTAAATTGGGCGAACTGGGCACCAGCATTATCACGTTCAGCGGCGGAGAACCGATGCTTCATCCTGATCTTGACCTGCTGATTGCGGAAATCAGGAAGCAGGGCGCGATTGCCACGCTCATCACCAATGGCTATCTGCTGACTCCGGATCGAATCAAAAAGCTGAACGCGGCTGGCCTTGACTACCTGCAAATCAGCATCGACAACGTTCAGCCGGACGATGTTTCGAAGAAAAGCCTGAGAGTGCTGGATCGTAAACTGCAATGGTTAAACGAGTACGCGGACTTCAACATCACCATCAATTCCGTTCTTGGCAGCGAAATTACGCATCCTGAAGACGCTTACCAGATTGCGGTTCGCGCGCGTGAGCTTGGCTTTACCAGCACGGTTGGTATTCTGCACGATGGCGGCGGACAGTTGCGTTCTTTGAACACCGAGCAAAGCAGCGTTCACGAACGCATCACCGGTTTGGGGACCGGATTATTTTCTTTCACGCACCACGACGCCTTTCAACAGAACATCACCAAAGGACTGCCTAATAAATGGCACTGCACGGCAGGCGGACGTTTTCTTTACATCTGCGAAGAAGGGCTCGTGCATTACTGCTCACAACAGCGTGGCCGCCCCGGCATTCCGCTGGCTGATTACACCCGCGAAGACATTGTGCGCGAAGCGCAGAAGCCGAAAGGCTGCGCTCCGTTCTGTACCATTTCCTGCGTGCATCAAACGGCCATGCTCGATAGCATCCGGCAGGAGCCGCGCCAAACTCTGAGCGGCATTATTGACCGTCGCCAGCAGCGCGACCCGAGTTGGAAGGTTCCAGTCTCCATCAAAGCTTTGGAATGGGCGTTTCTGCGCGATTCCAAAACGCGCGACCGCGTAGGAGCGTTCGCGTTGAAACTGCTGCAAGTGAAAAAACTTACGTGAATTTCTGGTTATCTGTCCTCTATGTGAGAGTCGGAGCACGAGTGATATTAACCGCGCCGGCAAACATAAGGGTTTAGCATGGCTCGATCGATTTCATAAACACGGCTGAGGTTTTCGTGCGGGAAAAACCCAAATGAAGATAAAAAGCGTGAGCCTTTTCTCGTGCAATTTGGGAGCGTACGAGCACCTGGGCCACACCTTGACTTATGATCCACCTTTCTGCCGCTTCTACCAGCGCTTTGCCTATCCCGCAGCCGTGGTACTTCTCGGAAACGACCAAGCCGCCAATTTCTCCACAAGGTTCTGACTGCAAGTGATGAACAATGCTGATATCAATCCAAGCAATGACCCGATGATGCAGACAGGCACCAAACACCACATGGCTTTGCATCGTGGAGAACAGCCTAATTCGTTTCTCCATTACCTCGGCGGCAACAGGATAGCCCAACTCCGTGCTTAAGCTGGCGACCTCGGCGGCATCGGAAGATAATAGAGGGCGGATATTGAAGTCCGGGCTGAGTGTCAACGTTTCTCCTGTTTAGTCACAGCTTAGATCTCCTCTGTAGGGGCTTGTATTGATAGTATGTTCCGAGAACATGCTTCGACGCGATCTTCTGAAAACTCTTTCCGCCGCTCCCCTCGCTTTAACTGCCAATCGGCGATTGCAAGCCGCGCAAAAAACAAACGAACCCACGTGGGCTGCCATTGATGCGCGTCCCGTTCCGCAGTGGTACACGGACGCGAAATTCGGCATCTTCATTCACTGGGGTGTTTATTCTGTTCCGGCTTTTGCGCCGGTGAATACTCCGAACGAAACACCCTACGCCGAATGGTATTGGCATTCATTGACGGAAGGTCAGAAAAAGAATGCCAAGGGCGACGGCGCTTCCACTTTGGCTTTCCACAACAAGGTTTACGGAAGCGATTTTCCTTACCAGAACTTCGCGCCGATGTTCCGGGCTGAATTCTTTAATCCTGACCATTGGGCCGATTGCATCGCCGGATCAGGCGCAAAGTACGTGGCATTAACTTCCAAGCACCATGAAGGCTTCACGCTTTGGAAAAACGAGCAGGCGAACCGTAGCTATAACCGCCCTTGGAACAGCGTAGATATCGGCCCCAAGCGCGACTTGCTGCTTGATCTATCCGAAGCGGGCCGCCGCAAAGGTTTGGAAATGGGCATCTATTATTCGCTTTACGAATGGTACAACCCGCTCTGGATATCGGACCGCAAACGCTATGTGACCGAACACATGATTCCGCAGTTCAAAGATGTGGTGACCCACGCCAAGCCTTCGATCATCTTCAGCGACGGCGAATGGGAAATCACCAGCGATGAATGGCATGCCACTGAAATTCTTTCCTGGCTTTACAACGAATCACCGGTAGGCAGTCATGTGGTGATCGACGACCGTTGGGGCAAAGACACGCGCCACAAGCACGGCGGCTATTACACCACTGAATACACGTCCGGCATGCAGCAATCCAACCATCCCTGGGAAGAAAGTCGCGGCATGGGATTTTCTTACGGCTACAACCGCATGGAAACCCTGAAGGATTACCGCACCGAACGCGAACTGGATCTGATGCTGGTCGATATCGTGAGTCGGGGCGGCAACCTGCTTCTAGACATCGGGCCGACCGCCGATGGCCGTATTCCCACCATCATGGAAGAACGTTTACAGCAGATTGGCGCTTGGTTAAAGCCGAACGGTGAAGCGGTTTACGGCACAAAAGCACTGCCCCGAACACGGCAATGGAGCCAAGGCAGTGTTCCCCGCATGGAAGAAAAAGAGTTCCGGGCCGACTACGACATCACCAAAATGGTGGACGCGCCGCCTTCAGGCTATGCTCGCGTGGATGCGTTCTTTACCGCCAAAGGCGATGCGATTTACGCCCTGCTTCCCCGCTGGCCGGAAGAATCGGTTTCGCTACAGGGCTTTAGCGGAGCGTCTGACGCCAAGATAACCCTGCTCGAAACCGGCGAACTGCTTCCACACAGCGCGAGCGGCAACAATATCAGCATTACGGTTCCACCATCGCTGCAATCCAAGCTGCCGCATCGCCAGATTTACACTTTAAAGCTTTCCGGCTTCAAACAAACCTAAACAAAACTTTACATACGGCCGAAACGCCTTTTGTTTTTGGTTCTTGCAACACGAAAACGCCGTTACACGTCAAAATAGGAACTGTTTATGATGCGGTTTCGAATTTCTGTTCTGGTTTTGATACTGAGTTCCATGCTTTGCGCCGGAAACTCTATGAGTGTGGATCAGTTGCTAGATTTTGTGCGTTCTTCCCTCGCCATGAAGTACGACGACGCAAAAATCGCCAAATACGTAAAAGGCGTCACGCTCACCAACAAGCTCGACGATAAAACCATTGAAAGTCTGGAAGCGCAAGGAGCCGGGCCGAAAACCGTGAAGGCTTTAGAAGCTCTGAAAAGCGAAACTGCTGATTTGAAAGGACCAACACAGGGTCCGGCAGCGAAACCGATCACCGGCGGTCCTAGTGCTTCCATGCCCGCTCAGTTTCCGCAGCCGCCCGCGCCGAACTCAGTGCGCCAGAAAGAAATTCTGGAAGCCATGCGCAATTACGCCAACTATTACACGCAGAACCTTCCTAACTTCTTGTGCGTGCAGGTGACCAATCGTTTTGTCAGCTTCCGCGGCGACGATAACTGGACCAAAGAAGACCAGATTCTGACTAAGTTAAGCTACACCGGCGGCCAAGAGAATTATAAAGTTTTTTCAGTTAATAATCAGGTTGTCGATACGGACATGGAAAAACTGGGCGGCGCAATCTCCAGCGGCGAGTTCGGGTCGCTGATGAAAACAATCTTCACTCCCAAAAGCGAAGCTGATTTCAATTGGGACCATTGGGGCCGACTTCGCGGAAAAGTGATGGCGGTTTTCAATTATTTCATTGATTCAGCGCATTCAGAGTATTCGCTCGATTACGACAGGGGCGCGCAGCGCATCTTCACTGCGTACAAAGGGAAAATTTACGCTGACGAGAACACCGGTGCAATTGCGCGCATTACGTTCGAGGCAGTCGATATTCCGGCCACTTTCCCGATCAGGGAAGCCAAAACAACGCTCGACTACGATGACCAGAAAATCGGGGACAATCCTTACATTCTGCCGCTTCGCGCTTTAGTGTTGATGGCCGGACCGGATAATGTTCACACCAAAAACGAAGAACAGTTCAAGTTGTATCAGAAGTTCAACGTCGGTTCTGAAATTAAATACTCTGACAGCGATTTAGCCCCGCTCCCCGCTGATAAAACAACCGAGCAGCCGGTGGAAGACCCGCTTATGAAAGGCCTGCCTCCGCCGCCGCCGAAGTAATCGCGGCTAGTGTGCGCTCAAGGTTTTCCGGCGCGTTCCGATCGGCAATCTTTACAACCCGCATCGGACCCGGCCCGCTCGGATGCCAACGTTCGAAAGTCCGCTCCGCCGCATATCCGGCAAACACCGTGACCAGCGGAATGCCGCTTGCTGCCGCGACATGCTGCCCGGCGGAATCGTAGCCGAAATATAAACGGCTTTGCATAATAGCGTTGGCAAACGAAGCAAAACTTCCCTCATGCAGTTGAACATGGGCCGGAAAGCCTAAACGGGAAACAATCTGCTGTGCCCTTACTTGTTCTTCGCCGCCGCCGCCCACATCAATCAGCACTCGCCTTCCTAATGAAGCTAAGGCGCGAACGGCCTGGAATTCCAGTTCGTCGTTCACCAGCTTTTCCCGGTTCTCGCCGACACCTAAACTGATCGCAACATCAGCTTGGTTTGTTTCATCAACCGGCGGCATGAGATAAGGGCGGGCATTTTCCATTCCGAGCGTTCGTGAAATCCAATCGGAAGCGAGCGCAGCCAATGTTGCGTTGGCTGTTCCGCCATAAGCCCGGCTCTCAAAAAACAGGTAATGCTGCTCATCTGCTAACGGAATCACTCCGAGTTGAGTGAATCGGGAATCAGGATCAATCACCAGCGTTCGTTCATCCTCTATCAGCGGCCTGATCGCTTCTGAAGCCAGCAAGCGGTCGCGTAAACTGGCCGATCGCCCGTACTGCGTGGCGATCCGTGTCACCGCTGTATCCGCCGCAAACAGTTCCGCATTTTTAGCCGGTCCCACGAAGCAGATTTCCGCATCAGGAAATCGGCGCTTCGCCGCCGCCAGCATTGCACTGCTGACCACTACGTCCGCGCCGAGCGTAATGCGCGAAAGCACGCAAACGCGTTTGGGATTACCCGCGTAAGATTGAACGCAACGAACACGGCGATACCGTTCTTTCAGTGATTCAGCGGAGTAACCCGGCAGCACCCGCGCCACCAGCCCGGCAAACAGATCGGCGTAAGGAAGCGCCAACTGCGGATCGAACAGATCGCAGATTTTTTCCACCACTTCCCGAAAGAAAATCCGGCTTGCCTGGAGCGCCGCCGTTACATCCGCGCTCGTTGCTCTTCGCAGCAGCTCATCCAACTGATCTTCCGGCCATGTGCCGTGGTGAAGCAGTTCCGCAGTGATGTTGCGGGCAAGGCTCGGGTCAGATTGCAACGCCGCTAAGGACTTAAACGTACTTGCCAATCAACAAATCCAACTTTTCTTTTGTTCCTGCCGGAATCGTGTCCTTGCTCGTCAGAATCGCATGTTTCAACGATTTTCCGCACCCGCAGGTCCGTTCCTGCGGCATCTGCTTTACCGCTTCCCGCACGACGCGCTGCGCATTTTCAGCGTTTTTCAACAGATTCGCCACAATCTCATCCACGGTCACCGCGTCATGCCCCTCATGCCAGCAGTCATAATCGGTCACCATCGCCAGCGTGACATAGCAGAGTTCGGCTTCGCGCGCGAGCTTTGCTTCCTGGAGGTTGGTCATGCCGATCACATCCATGCCCCATTGCCGGTAAACATTCGATTCAGCGCGGGTTGAAAACGCCGGACCTTCCATGCACAAATATGTGCCGCCCTTTTTCCCCACTACATCTATCGCGGCGCAGGACTGTTCTAATAACGTTGAAAGTTGGGGGCAGACCGGATCGGCAAAGCTGATATGCGCCACAATGCCATCGCCGAAAAACGTGGAAATGCGCCCACGAGTGCGATCAAAAAACTGGTCAGGAATCACAAACTCCAGCGGCTTATGTTCTTCTTTCAAAGAACCTACCGCGCTCACCGATAAAATACGCTCTACGCCGAGCATCTTCATGCCGTAGATGTTGGCCCGGTAGTTCAAGTCAGAAGGCTGAATCCGGTGTCCTCGCCCATGCCGCGCCAGAAACGCGACTTGCTTGCCTTCGAGCGTACCCACGATGTAAGCGTCAGACGGTTCTCCGAAGGGCGTATCTAATCGCACCTCTTCTGCCCTTTCGAATCCTGCCATGCCGTACAAACCGCTGCCGCCGATAATGCCGATTTCTGCTTTCAATGCCACATGATTCTCCAATGTTCTATTGTGCATGACCAGCTATTCAGCGTTGAATCAATTCCAGCAGAACGCCGCCGGCAGACTGCGGATGAACAAACACGTAAAGATGCCCGCCTGCCCCGAAACGCGGTTCGTTCAACAGTTTTGCGCCTGCCTGACGAAGCCGTTCCGCCGTGGCGTTCAGGTCATCCACTTTCAACGCAAGGTGATGCAAACCAGGCCCGCGCTTTTCGATGAACCGAGCAATGGTTGAATTTTCCTGAGTGGCTTCCAGCAGCTCAATCCGCGCCGATCCAGCAGGCAGCATAGCCACGTGTACCTGCTCGGCTTCCACCGTTTCACACTGTCGTACCGCGATTCCCAGTTGATCCCGATAGAAACGGAGTGATTCATCCAAACTACGCACCGCAATTCCCAGATGATCAATCTCCACTGCCGCGCCGGCGTTTGCCGTTGCTGCTTGCAACAGAAAATTGGTAGCGGTAAAAGGATCGGTGCGGCGTTCCGATACGTCGAGTGCCGCTTGGGTGAAAGCCTGCTCCGGAACTGCGGCTAACAATCGGTTCCACAGCAACTGTTGGAGCCGCTGCTGCCAAACCTCAATTTTTGGCTTTTTCTGTTTGTTGTTTAGGGCTATTTCTAATAATTCGCTGATTCCGATTCCTTCGGTGGCAATCACTTTTCGTATCGGCGCTAATCGAGCCTCATTGCCGAAACTCTGCATGGCCCGGATTTCTTGTTCGAGCCGGTCCGCGCCGGGAAGATCCGCTTTGTTAATGGCAAACACATCCGCAATCTCCAGAATGCCGGCCTTGATTGCCTGCACATCGTCACCCAGCCCCGGCACTAACACCACAACCGTTACGTCTGCTAAACCGGCAACATCTATTTCATCCTGGCCCACGCCGACCGTTTCCACAAGAACCACATCGAAGCCGGCAGCATCGAGCAGCAGCGTCATATCAAATGTCGCAGCGGCTAAACCGCCCAACTGCCCCCGCGTGGCTAATGACCGGATAAACACGCCCACATCGGCATAATGCTCCTGCATACGGATGCGGTCACCCAGAATTGCTCCGTTTGTAAGTGAACTGCTAGGATCAACCGCTAAAATTCCAACCGTTTTGTTCTGGCCGCGCAGAACACGCGCCAGCGCCGCCACAAGCGTACTCTTCCCCGCCCCTGGCGGCCCTGTGATGCCCAACACAACAGTTCGCCCGGTAAAAGGAAACAGCGCCTTTACCAGTTCCCGCCCAAGCAAAGTTCCGTTCTCAATGGAGGTGGCCGCACGTGCTAAGACGCGGCGATCACCATTCCGAATCTGCTCCACCAAGGTTTCAATCATGAAAACGATTCCTGCCAAGACTATACTCGTTCCGAATCTTTCACACCGCCATACTGCTCTAAAAACACTTTGCTTTCAGCGAACACCCATTGGCGTTACCGCTCATTTTCCGGTTTGCCCGTCATTGAGGAGCTACTGGGAGAAATAGTCTGCAAGATTCGTGAACGCTTTTCCGATCCTCGGTGACCTAAATCAATATGACCGAATCATTCCTGCCGCAGTGCCATAGAAGGATCAACTCTGGCGGCCCGCCGGGCGGGAATCCAAATAGCTGCAGCACTAGTCGCAAATAGTAAAAGGACGACTTCTAAAAGGGGCGCAGGTGCCCAGGGATTAAATCCTGCCGGAAATAAATCGACGAGTGGCCGAATTACTGACAGTGCCAGTGGTGCGCCAAGCACTACCCCACAAGCAACGACGGCAACTCCATCTCGTAGCGCAGTCTGGACGATTCTCTGTCGCGAGGCACCTAGCGCAGCGCGAATTCCAAATTCTCGCGTCCGACGCCCTACCGCATATGATACAGATCCGTACAACCCAATCAACGATAGCGCTAATCCGAGACTACTCAGCGATACCAGGAATCCGGTTGCTACGTGCATGGGAAACATGGCTCCGCCAACTGCCTCCTCCAGTGATCGTACATCGAGCGCAGCGGTCCCATCAATTGCGCCAAGCGCATTCCGCAGCGGTTCAATCCACAGCGTTGGATTTCCCGCTACGCGAACGAGCAATTGAGCATTGAAATCCGGCCTGAAGAGAGCCGGCACATTTGCCTCGCCCATCGTGCGCATTTTAAAATTTGCAGAAACCCCAATGACCTCCAAAACGGTTTCCTTCTCCCGGCCTATCACCAGACGTTGACCGATTGGGTCATTTCCAGCAAAGACATCGTGCGCCAATGTTCGATTGACAACCACAGGAACTGGTGTGCGGCCTCGATCGGCGAACTCCAAATCGCGGCCACGAAGAATCGGGACATTGAGCGTTCTGAAGTAGTTCTCGCCTGCACCCATCACGTAAACGTTGCGCAAAGCCGATACTGAATCACTTTGGCGACGAAGCATGTCACTAGGGATCTCTCCCATAAGCGGAAGAATTTCGGTAGAAGTCACCGCCTCAACACCGGGGACGGACTCGACATGTTGCAGAACCCGTCGACGCAGATTCCAGGAGCGTTCTTCGTTGTACCGCCCGGGAAGGGGGTGTACAGCCGCTATTAGGGTGTGAGTGGCGTCGAAGCCGGGGCCGGCTGTCGCTAGGTGCAGAAGGCTCCTTGTAAACAGGCTCGAAACCGTGAGGAGCACCATCGAGAGTACCACCTGCAAAAGCACGAAACCGTTGCGCATGTCCCAATGCCGGACGGAGAACGACGGCTCGGTTTGTTTCATGGCAAGGCCCGGATCGGCATCAGATCCTCGCAATGCCGGGAAGAGGGAGGAAACGAGCAAGGCGACGAGTGCCGTCAAACCGGCATATAGGAACAATCCATTGTCGCTCTGAAAATGGAACTCGAAAGGAATCCCGTAGGCCGAAGGCCAACGCAGATCACTCAGCCGGTCGCGTAGGACAGCATCGAGTGCGAGACCGAGGCCGGCACCGCATAGTACGAGCACAAATCCTTCAGCGAGAAGGGGCTGCAGGATCTGGATACGTGTTGCGCCGAGCGCTTTCCGAATCGCCAATTCCCTTCGGCGGTTCAGCGTGCGAATGATCAGCAGTCCCGCTACGTTCGAGCACCCGATGAGCGCCAACATACCAGCGACCGCAAAGAGCGTCACGAAAAACAGCACAAAGAGGCGATCATCCCCGCCTTTGGCTGCATGGGCGCGTAGCCCACTCATCGGATGCAATTCGACTGTTCGTCGCATCGGGTCCAGCCCTCTCAGCTTTCCAGCACCGGCCATGAACGACTGTCGCGTCTGCTTCAAAGAGGCATTGCCACCCAATCGGCAGAACAGTCCGTACAAACGGTCGTGCGGGTCGGTGTTGCCGGCATCGGAGAGGTACAGCTCAGGAGACACGCCGTGACCATAAATGCTGCGGTAGTCTCGCGGAAGAACACCGACTAACGTGTAAAGCTTTCCTGCCAATTGGATGGGTTGCCCCAGCGCATGTGGGTCAGCGTGCAAACGCTTATGCCAGAAACCGTAACTCGATACGGCGAGTTCGCGGCCCTCGTCGGCTTGTGAATAGAGCCGTCCGGCATGAGCATGAATCCCGAGTACGTCGAAAAAGTTGGCGCTGGTTGTCAGTCTCCAAACGATCTCGCTGCGACTCCCCGTGCGCCAGATTTGATCGCCAAAACTGCGATAGAAGGCGAGGTCCTCAAACGCGCCCAACGTTCGCAACTGCCGATAAAGCATATACGATAGGTTCATGCCTTCCACACGGGCCAAGCGATCCGGGTTCCGGGCGCTCAGGTCGTCGAGAATCATTTCGCGAACCACACTGAAGACAGTCACATTCGCGCCGATTCCTAGCGCTAGAGATATGATTGCTACGGTTGCGAGCGCGGGAGCTTTTCGAAGGCTACGCACAGTCTGACAGAAGCCGACTCTCAAGGATTGCATTTCAACGAATGACGTGTTTTGCAATAGGAACGTGCAGGTAGTGTACTACCATGCGGATCATGATTTGAATGATATTCTGGCCTTCTGCGATTTCGTAGGCTTGTGTCTGGCTGGTCGGCAAACCGGACCCTATGTCCAGGTTGCTTAGCGCTATGGTCGAAAGACATGCTTGCTGAAAATTTAGCTGACCGGGAATCTGACCCTACAATCATTGCCCAAACAAACGACACCCCCGATGCGTGAGCGATAGCAAGCCGGCGCGCAATTTCCGAGTGACCGCAATCTGAACACACGTTCTCAGCCCGCCCACACTCCGTTTTCAGGCACTTGATTCAATGCTGAACGGTTTTCGCTCCAAGCAGAATGGGGTCAGTCTCGATCAGTTGGAGAGACTTCACCATGCCCTGTGTCTCACTTTTATATTTCCGGAAATGGAAAGTTTGCAGGTGTGCTTCGTAAGCGGCCTGATCCGCGTACGTTTCGAAGATTCTGATCTGCGTTGGATGATCCCTTACTGAAACGGCATACAGGCTCAGGACTCCTGGTTCCACGCGGATCGAAGCGGCAATCTCTTCTTTAAGGGCGGCTTTGTAAGCTTCTAAATGGGCGGGATCAATCTCCAATTCTGCGATTCGTACCATAGGTGGTTTCATAGCATTCGTTCTAACGTCCTGGCCTATCCCGAGTAAGCAGGCAATCACAAAGAATGCTGAGAAAGGTAGAACCCGTTTAGCTGTCATAACTGTTCCAACAAAATTTTACCTGGCTAATCTGTTGTTTACAGTCAAATTCGCCATTCAAAATAGTGTCCTAGTCGTTTTCACAGTTGATATTTATTTTTTATACTTTCATTCTCTTGCATAAAAAACTCTTCTAGTCTATGCTGGTTGAGAAGACGCGCTTCGGAGCTTACCGAGTTTTGATGCCGCGTTGCCGCCGTGATATGAACTTCCTGCATCGGGTCATCATTACGCTCGTAGGAGTGGTTGTAGTCGGAACCGCTTAGGAGCCTCACGGAATAAACATCGGGGCCACCGGGCGGGTAACAAAACCAGCCGGTGGCTTTTTTAGTTTGCGAATGAATAACAGCTATTAAACAGCTTAGGTTGTTGAGAATCACGAAATCATTATGTCCACACTTCTTTCCGGCGCGAAAATTCTTTTGGAATGCCTTGTACGTGAAAACGTAGAAATCATCTTCGGGTATCCCGGCGGAGTTACCCTGCCGCTCTATGATGCGCTTTACGATCACTCCATCCGCCACATCCTGGTTCGCCATGAACAAAACGCGGCGTTCGCAGCGCAAGGTTATTCGCGCGCTACAGGGCGGGTAGGCGTTTGTTGCGCTACATCAGGTCCGGGCGCAACCAACCTCGTAACAGGTTTGGTGGACGCCATGATGGATTCGATTCCGATTGTGGCTTTAACCGGACAAGTCTCAACCAAGCTGATGGGTACCGACGCATTTCAGGAAGCGGACACGTTTGGCATCACGCGCTCGGCCACTAAACACAACTACCTGGTGAAGAACATCAACGAGTTGCCCCAGATCGTGCATGAAGCGTTCTATATTGCATCGAGCGGCCGTCCCGGTCCGGTGCTGATTGATATTGCCAAGGACGTGTTTCAAGGCAATGCGCATTACACGCCCGTTTCCGAAATTCATCTACCGGGTTACAAGGTTTACAGCGAAGGCCACGGCGGCCAGATTCGCCGCGCTGCGCAGATGATGTGGGAAGCGGAACGGCCTTACTTCTACGCTGGGGGCGGCGTGATTGCCGCCAATGCCAGCAATGAACTGCGCCAGTTAGTGGAAGCTTTGGACGCGCCGGCGGTTTGCACCTTGATGGGCTTGGGAGCACTGCCGACCGAGCATCCGAACTTCATCAGTATGCCCGGTATGCACGGAAGCTACACAGCAAACATGGGAATGCAGCGGGCTGACCTGCTGATTGCTCTCGGCGTGCGCTTCGACGATCGTGTTACGGGCCGTTTGGCTGCTTTTGCCCCGCACGCTAAAATCATTCACGTCGACATTGATCCTTCCGAAATCAGCAAAAATCGCTTGGCGGATCTGCCGATTGTGGGCGATCTGAAGCGTGTTCTCCCGAAGCTTACCGCCGAACTGAAAGAGCTTGAGCCGACCATGCGGAAAAGGAATTCCGAAGCGCGCCAAGCCTGGTGGAAACAGATTCGCTCCTGGAAAGAACAGCATCCGCTGGTACCGCAGATGTCGCCTGACGAGATTAAGCCGCAGCACCTGATGGCGGAGATTGACCGGATTTCCGGCGGCAACGCAATTGTTTGTACTGATGTGGGCCAGCATCAGATGTGGTCCGCGCAGTTGATTCGCTACAACAACCCGCGGCTCTGGATCAATTCCGGCGGTTTGGGTTCAATGGGCTTTGGCCTTCCTGCCGCGATCGGAGCGCAGTTTGCTTGTCCTGATCAGTTGGTATTTGCCATTGTGGGTGATGGCGGCTTCCAGATGTCATTGCCGGAATTGGCGACCATTGTGAATCATTCGCTGCCTATCAAAATCGTTGTGATGAACAACGGCTACCTGGGCATGGTGCGCCAATGGCAGACCATGTTCCACAACAATCGTTTAAGCCAGGTGGAACTCAGCTCCTTCCCGGATGTGGAAAAATTAGCCGGCGCTTATGGCTTTAAAGGCCGCACGGTGGACAAAGTAGAAGAAATGCCGCGTGCTTTGGAAGATGCTGTTCGCGAGCCGGGACCATTTCTTCTGAACGTAAAAGTATCTCCCACTGAAAATGTTTATCCGATGGTTCCAGCCGGCGGCGCGCTCGATGAAATGCTGCTTCGCCCGCCGCAGCCGGTGGAAGTGTAGGAGAACGCATCCATGCAACAGGTGATTTCTCTTCTGCTCGAAAACAAACCCGGCGCGCTGATGCGCGTCACCGGCTTAATTGGCCAGCGCGGATATAACATCGAAAGCTTAACCGTCGCCCGAACGCTTGATGAAAGTCTTTCGCGCATGACCATCACGGTGGACGTGGAACCGAATATCCGCGCTCAGGTCATCAAGCAGATGAACAAGCTGATCAACGTTCTACAAGCTGCTGACGTGACTGATGCTGCGGCGGTCAATCGTGAAATGGTACTGCTGCGGGTGCGCGCGCTTCAGCAGAATCGTTCTTCTATCTTGAAAGAAGCTGAGATTTTCCAGGCCCGGGTAGTGGACTCCACTGTGGAAGGTTTTGCTCTGGAAGCTACCGGCGACCCCGAAAAGCTCGACGAATTCATCAACGTGATGCGGAGCTACGGCGAAATTGAAGTCACCCGTTCCGGCATTGTTTCGATGTCGCTGGAAAACAAGAAACTTCGTTTGTCGCCGCCCATTTCAACCGGAGCCTCGCAGGAAGAATACGCGCTGGAAGCAGCGGAATAAAAGGATTTTATGCCAAGACGCTTTTATGAAAAGGACGGCAGCCTCGCCCCGCTTGCGGGCAAAACAGTTGCCATTATCGGCTATGGCAGCCAAGGACATGCTCATGCGCTCAACTTGCGCGACTCCGGCGTGGACGTAATTGTCGGATTGTATGCAGGGAGCAGGAGCGCGGCTAAAGCCCAGGCTGCTGGTTTAAAAGTCTTGAGCGTAGCCGAAGCTACTAAAACAGCGAACTTCATTATGGTTCTGCTGCCCGACCATGTGCAAGGCGATACCTACCGCCAGGACATTGAGCCAAACCTGACCGCAGGCAAAACGCTGATGTTCGCGCACGGCTTCAATATTCATTTTAACGAAATTAAGCCGCCTGCGAATATTGATGTTTCCATGATCGCGCCGAAAGCGCCGGGACATCGCGTGCGGGAATTGTTTACGGAAGGCGTTGGCGTTCCAGCCTTGGTCGCTATCGCCCAGGATGCTTCCGGCAAGGCGCTAGAAAATGCTCTTGCTTACGCGCTGGCGCTGGGCTGCTTGAAAGCGGGAGTGATTGAAACGAGTTTCAAAGAAGAAACCGAAAGCGATCTGTTCGGCGAACAAGCCGTGCTCTGCGGCGGTGTCAGCGAACTGATTCAAGCCGGTTTTGAAACGCTGGTAAATGCCGGTTATGCGCCGGAAATCGCCTACTTCGAGTGTCTTCACGAGTTGAAGCTGATTGTGGATCTAATCTACGAAGGCGGTTTAGGCTATATGCGGTATTCCATTTCTGATACCGCTGAATACGGTGATTACACGCGCGGACCGCGCATCGTCACTGACGAGACGCGCGCCGAAATGAAAAAGATCCTCAACGAGATTCAATCCGGCGAGTTTGCGCGAGCCTGGTTGGCCGAAAATCGGAATGGCCGCAAGAACTTTCTCGCGCTTCGCGAAACGGGCAAGGATCGTTCTATCGAAAAAGTAGGCGCGGAACTTCGTTCCATGATGACCTTTTTGAAAAAGCGCAAAGAAGAAGGCATCCCGCAGGAAGCAACCGCCAGCGCATAAGTTCTTGTGAGGCCGCATAGATAACCGCGGCCTCACAAACTTTTATTAGCTAAGCTGGCTTGAAGTGAACCAGCCTGTATAAGCGGCAAAAACTCCGATCGCAATCAGGTAAAGCACAATCACGATACTCAGGTATTTGTTGAGTGTTCCCAACTGTTCAATGCGTTTGCAATGAGATTCATGCAGACTGATTGCCCGCACGTCAGTAGGGTTTGATAAGTGAATATTGTGATCTTCGTGGTCGTCAAGAAACTTACGATAAAGAAACGACACGATTAACAGGAGTAGCAGGACTCCGCAGATGGCAAGGTGCATATTGACGTTCATTAGGATCGCTCCTTTCTGTTCTTCCGGGAACCGCGATCGACGTCCATTGCTTATACTATTCGCCGGGCGTCTTCGCGGCGACAGCATGACATTCGACTGAATAGTACGCCTAACTGGGATAAGTTTCAAGTCTTTTAATGAAAGACTTGTAACTTTACTGTGTATTTGGCAAAGTAAGATGAAGGTGAACTGAACAGCGTCTAACTCAGTATTCCAAATTACTGAATTATAGTGAGTATCACTGAGACATGCTCGATGAAGAACGATAGCGGTTCTTCATCCAAGTAGCGCGAATACTCCGATTTGCGGGAGTATCAGGAATGCGCGAAATGTCAGGCATAAACACTTCTAAACCTGCTTCGGGTGTTAGATGAGCGTTTCCGTTCACCAACTGCTCTTGAAAGCGCGTTCCATCAAAATCGAACCACTGATCATTATCGCTATCGACCAACGCCATATCTACCCGATGCATTGTGAACTTGCCGAAGTTGAACGTTCCGCCCTGCATACTCATGTAATTGCGCCAAGGCTTTGCCGGTTTGCTCGCTTGCGCGCTGCCGTAAGTTTCCACAATCTCGCCTGCGCTGGATAACTGCAGCGCGGTTAATCTCCCTTTTTTCAGGGGAGGCGGCAGCAGCTTTTCCTGATCCAGGTAAATGTCATTTCCCGCAATTTCCAACCCCTTTGCCGGATTGGAACGAACCAGATCATCAAGCGTAATGTGAAATGTTTTGAGCAGTCCGCTCATAGGCATTCGCAGAACGTGTAGTTTTTCCGCATGAAGACAGATTTTGCCGTCACTGGTTGTGCCTAGGCTGGCCATCATTTCCACATGCAGCGGAATGCCTTTGTGGAGCGTGCCTTTAATTTGCAACCGCTGATTGCGAACTGCAACTGAAACTTTCTGTAAGCCTGAGCCGGGCAAAGCTTGTTTATTCAGCAGCACAGTTAACTCGGATAAGTTTACTCGGATCACGCCGGCTTCAATCTGCACAAAATAAGAAGAACTGTCATCAAAGGAAGGCACATCCTGAGAACGGGTCGGTCGTAATTGTCCGCGCATCCACTGCACGCGCAAGCTCAGGTTGGAAATATCCCGAAGAATCACGTTACGCATCTCAACATTGGTCGGCTCAGGCTGTGGTTCCGCCGAAATTGGTTTAGATTGTTCAGGATGTAATGTAGTCACCCGTTGCGATTCTTCAGGATGAAGCTGCTGTTTGACCTGAGTTTGACAAGCTACGAACACGCTAAAGCTGAGCGCCAGAACAAGCGAAGCTCGTTTGCTGGATAAAAGCTTGCTTACGGTCGTAGCCAGCATGTTAAATCACCGGCCCAATTTTTATCAACTGCCGCTTTCACGCTAAATGCTGATTAGTTTTAGGTAAGCGCGCCACTTCAAACCAGAACGCTTCCAGCAAGGAGCAAACGTGAAAAAAATCATCAATATTTTGGGGCTTCTGAATGTAGCAATTAGCATGGGCTCCGTAAGCTTTCTGCACATCCTCGGTCAGCCCTGAAGAAGAAAGAACAATTACCGGAACGCTTCGCGTTTTAGGATGTTCTTTGATAATGGAAAGAACTTCGTGACCATTTCGGCGCGGCAGGTTCAAATCTAAAATGATCAGATCAGGCAGCGGTTCACGGGAAGAACTGGTCAGCAGTTTCGCAATCGCCTCATCGCCGTCCGAAGCCACCTCGAGAACATACTGAAGTTCTGTTGTTTTTAGTGCTTCCTGAATCAGCCTTACATCTCCCGGATTATCTTCTACCAGCAAAATACGTACTTTCAAATCCCACTGGTTAGACACAGCCGTCTTCTTGCCATTAAAGAACATCCAGATAACCCCTAATCAGGTCCGATGCAGAAATCCACCTTGTGATTTCGACCAAATGTAGAACATTGTCGGATTCTCTACATTTGGAAAGTCTGTTGAGGGTGATAGAGGCAGATAGATTGTTTGATTGCTGAAGATCTATGCACAATCGGAGCGAAACGTAGCCGGGTGGGTGCTAGGTTTCGCTCCGATTGTTAAGCAGTGTTTAAGCAGACAAGCTGCGGAAGGCCCAAAATAATAACCCTGACAGAATGATAGAAGCTGGCAGCGTCAATACCCAAGCAAGCATTAAATTACGGATCGTACCCCATTGCAGGCCAGCGTGATTAGCGGCCATAGTGCCGGCCACTCCGGAGGTGAGAACGTGTGTGGTGCTTACGGGCAGTCCGAAACGGTCAGCCGCCAGAATGGTAGCCATCGCAACCAGTTCCGAGGATGCACCCTGCGCATAAGTGAGATGCTGTTTTCCAATGTGTTCACCCACGGTAATCACAATACGCTTCCAGCCCACCATCGTGCCTAAGCCGAGCGCCAAAGCAACAGCAACCTTCACCCAATCAGGAATGAATTTGGTGGCCCGATCCAGTTCTTTCTTGTAGTTGAGAAGTGCGGCATTGTCCCCTGCCTGAAAAGCGGGGTCCTTCTTCTTCTCCATCAGTCGCAGTGTTTCCGTCGACAGATACATGTCGTTGCGAACGTTGGTGGTCAACTGGGTAGGAATCAAGCGCAGCGTTTTGTAAGTGGCGACCTGTTTCTGGACACTCTCCACCATCTCGCGGAGGGCTGGAATCGTGGAGGGCAAAAGCTTTTGAGAACTGATGTAGCGCTCCAGTTCATGGCGTGGATCGCTCGTGGCGTTCGCCCCGGATTGCGTGTAGGTTTTCAAAGTGTTGTCCACTTTTTCGGAAACCGCCACGAAATTCTGAACTTCGCTATACCCTACGGCATGGTTCAAGGCATAAGCAGTCGGCACGGTGCCAACCAGAATCAGCATAATCAAACCCATACCTTTTTGCCCATCGTTGGAACCGTGGGCAAAACTGACGCCTGTGCAGGTCAGCATCAACAATCCGCGAATCCAGAACGGAGGCGGCTCCGTGCCTTTGGGTTCGCTGTAAAGCTTTGGATTCGGCAGCAGTTTTTTGGCGATTAGCAACAGCAGGCCGGAACAAATAAAGCCAATGATCGGGGAAAACAACAAGCTTTTTCCGACGTTGATCGCTTGGCTCCAGTCTACCCCGCTGGTGCCGGTTCGGTGAGCAGCCAGAAGCTGGTTCATTAAACCAACGCCGATAATAGAGCCGATCAGAGTATGAGAACTGGAGTTCGGGATGCCGAAATACCAAGTGCCAAGATTCCAGATGATCGCAGCGACAAGCAGTGCGAACACCATCGCAAAACCGGCTTTCGAGCCCACTTGGAGAATTAACTCGACCGGCAGCAAAGACACGATCCCGAACGCGACCGCGCCGCTGGAAGTTAAGACCCCAATAAAATTCCAGATACCGGACCATACTACCGCCAGATGAGGCTCCAGCGTATGTGTATAAATCACGGTAGCTACCGCATTAGCGGTGTCGTGAAAACCATTGACAAATTCAAATCCAAGAGCAATTAACAGCGCAATTCCCAACAGAATGAAGGGAAGCGCGGAACTGGAATGCACCTGCTCCAGATCGGAAATCAGGTGTGAACCAGAATAAATAGCTCCTATGATTAAAGCAGCGCCAAAAACCAGAGTGCCAATTTTTCCCGGTTTGCGCGAAATCTTTGAATCAAGTAGTGACCCAGGTGAAGTAGCAGTAGCGGCTGCCGCCATAAAGAAAATTCCTCTTGCTAACCCTAGCAAGCGTTTGTTACAGAGACGTGAAAAGAGAATACTTGAAGTGCTGGATGTGTTTCCTTTCCGGAAATTTGTTTGAGATGCTGCGTTAAAACAAAAATCTCTGTTGGTGAAAAACAATGAAGTTCTTCACCAACAGATAAATCTGCGGAAGAAATCAATATCAGAAAAGCACGAAAAGTTTTTGGAGACCTTACCGATTCTGATACATGTGGGACATCATCAAAGCTAAAGCTCCTGCGCCGAGCGTTTTCACAACACCCGGATGTTGCGAATAGAATTGGCTCACCTGATCCACCACTGACGGGTTGTTTTGATGAGCTTGTTCAGCGAGAGTTTTCACTTCATCAGGGGATATATTCTGAGCCTGCTCAGGAGTAATTTGGTTGCCGCCTTGCAGCAGGTTTGCCAAGCCTCCACTCAGCATTCCACCAGAAAGCAGCCCGCCCAAACCGCCGGATGAAGAACCGGCCAACTGGTTGAGCAATCCTGCTCGCTGCTGGCCATTAGACTGCGAAAATAGATTCTTGACCATATCTCCGAAAGGCGGAGTCTGGTCGGAGTGAAAAGCCTGAGTCAAGCCCTGAGCCAAGTGGGAAGACGGAGCGGCTTGGGAAACTTTCTCAAAATCCTGTTCAGTATTCGCTCCAGGCGTTGAACTATTGCCGCCCGCATACTGTTCAAGAACATTCATAATTCCAGAAAATGCCATAATTTTTCTCCTTAAGCAGGAATAACCAATTCTTGTCCGACGCGGATCTTGTCCGGGTTTTCCAATTTGTCACGATTCGCTTCGAAGATGTGCTGATACTTGTTGGCATCTCCGTAGAAATCTTTCGAAATTTTAGATAAAGTATCGCCCGGCTGCACCGTATAAGTGCGGCTCCCCGAAGAGGCTGCTGGGGCTGGAGCAGCTTGCGGCTGCGGCAGCGAGGAATCAATTGTCAAATCACAGGTCAAATCGGAATAAGAACTATCAACTGCTTTGATCTGATTCCAGATATCATTCTTGATGGTTTCGGAAGGTGCGGTGCCCTGTATGAAGAGCTTATTCTGCTGTACATGTAGATGGGTAAGGTGAACACCCTTCTGTTTGATCAATTCCAAAACAGAATTGTATTTACTTTTCAATTCTTCTAGTTGGTCCATATCGGTTCCCCGCATTCTTGACGCTAACAGGAAGAATTCGTTGCTTGACACTTACAGAGTGACCTGAGCAACAGAAAACCGCAGAGACCAGTACAAGCTGCTTACGCTGCTTGCGGCACAATCAGCAGTTCTGAAGCAGATTGATAGTTAGTTTGTAATGCCGCAGCGTAAGTAGGCACTTGGCCAGTGCCGTTGTAATATTTGCTGAAACTAAACCAATCTTTTGCTTGCAGGTAGGTTATTAAATCACCCGCTTTGGGAGCGGATTTCATCCGGCAGAAATCAAAAAAGCCGAAAACATGCGCCGCTTCAGAACTTTGAAACGCGTTGTACATGTCCAAACAATCTTCGTAGCCGAGCAGTTTGTAAGCATCCATCATAATTTGGCAGCCGCCGATGCTCGTACAGCTTAGCGCCACCTTATCACTGGTTACCAACCGGGCCAGGGTCAATGCACTGTATTCTGTCGATTGATTGTGGTGTACAGAACTATATAGCCCTGAGGTTTGGGTGCGATATTCCTGGTTTTCCCAAGGGAACCCCGGCTGCTGACAATAACCGCCAAAGCGAAAATGGTTATTAAAGACAGTTTTGTTCCACTTGCCCCAGCTTTCGTATAGCTCGTGAATTTCCAACCGAATAATAGCCCGATTGGGAATAAAAGGAAATCCGCCGCTTTCCACTAACCAAACCGCCAGTGCCGTTTCGATGGTCACACCCGTTTGACGGCTTAATTGCTCGAACAAGCCGCCTAAACGATTGTAAAGAGAAATGACCGCTCGCTGCGTCGGAGCAAGTTTGGATGTTGCCGTTAAAGGTTGGCGCGGTGGCAGCGCCACATTCTTAAGTTGTTCGTCGTCCTTTAAGAAGTTCACGTTCTGGATCGTAACCTACCGATCCCTCCTTCATAGGAGATATATCGGCTAAATAACTGAAAACCTTGATGATAATTTTTGAAAATTGTTGAACTGACCGGACGTGAACGGGTAATTCTGTCCGGCCAGCTTCTTAATGACAGAGAGTTCCGTTCAGATAAAACGCGGAAGGAACGCTGTTGGACCCGAAATAATTGGCGTTAAAACCGATGCCGCTGATCTGCGAACCAGCCGGAATGGAACCGTTGTAGCTTTGGCTGCTTAACATCACTTTAGTCCCCGACTGTAAATAAGAGGCATTCCAGGCGGTAGTGATCTGCTGATTACCGTTCCAAGTCCAGGTTACGGTCCAGCCGTTGACGGGCGTTTGGCTGTTATTTGTGATCGAAATGTTACCGGTAAAACCGGACTTCCAATCGTTTTGGTCCACGTACGACACGTGACAAGCCCCGCCGGATCCTCCAGCGGCAGACTGCGTGGTGGTTGAGGCTTCATTTGACGCTTTGGACTCACCAGCGGAGTTCACGGCGGTAACCAAGTAAGAATAGGTAGTTCCCGCTTTTAAGCCCATTTCGTGATAGGAAGCTGCCGTTAAGCCGTTCGCGATTCTAGCCGATGCCACCGGAGACACGCTTCCTCCGACGCTCGAATAAACATTGTATGTTGCGCCTGTGGTGGAACTGGCATTCCAGGTTAAATCAATTTCGCTGGTTGAAACGGCAGTGGCGACTAACCCATTGGGCGCGGCAGGGATAGTGGTTCCACCACCGCCGCCGCCGGTTCCACCGCCGCTGCTGCCCGAGGTCGATTGAATACTGGCTAACAATTGTTGTTTCAAAGAGTTAGCCGGTGTGGGATCGTAGTTGCTGTTGAGCAGACCATAAGTGTCTTCTCCGTTCAATGCCCAATAAGTCCAACTAATTGAGCCGTTTGATTTTAAAAAGCTGACCAGCGATTGAAACCATTGCCCTTGCGAACCGTTTGTCCCATTTTGTACCTCGCTGGAATTGTTCGTGGTTCCGAACTCCCCTAGCCAAACCGGCGCTAGGTTATTCTGGCTGATGTATGCCCAGAATTTGGTCCAGACCGCGCTCAAACTGGCAGCAGTTGTGCTGCCGTTGAACCAGCTCTGCCCGTATTCGTGCGGGCCGTAATCATGGGCCGAATATACCAATTGATTAGCCATGTTGAGCGCAACCGGATATTGCTGCACTCCTTCCAGATTGCCGCCCCACCAATCGCAGTCACCGTTGAAGCAATCAGTTCCTTCTACAAAAATCAGCAGCTTCGGATTCATACCTAGTACCGCGTTCCCGGCGCGCTCCGCTGCCAGCCGCCAGTCATTTGTGGTGGAACCGCAGCCCCAGCACGATCCGCCTCCGGTAGCATTATGCGGTTCATTGCGTAAATCCATCCCAATCACGGTGCTGTTGTTCAGATAGCGCGACGTGAGCGTTTGCCAGTCTTTCAGCCAAGCTGACTCAGGATAAGAGCCAGTATACCAAAGCCCATTTGATTCGGCGCTGTTTCCGGCTTCCGAGCGATGATTATCGAGAATGACCCGCAAGCCGATCTGGCCGGCGTAAGTCACAATTTTATCTAGAACTTGCAACGAGTTCAGACCGGCCAAGTCGCTGTTGATAGGGCCGCCGCTATTGGAATAGCCGATATTAGAAGGAACAACGGGTGATTCCACCATCTGATTGGAAAACGGAAGCCGAACTACGTTGTAGCCGTTAGATTGAATGGCTTTCAAAATCGATTTGTAATCCTGCGCCCATAAGCCATGCGCCACTTCATCAGTGGTTTCAAAGCCGTACCAGTTCACCCCTGCCATCCGAACCGGCTTACCGCTAGAGTCAAGAATTTGGTTACCGCTAGTATGCCAGTAACCTGCGGCTTGAGCTTGTAGCGCAACTGCAGTTGAACCTATAAAAAAACAGAGCCAAATGTGATTAAACAGCCATAGGGCTTGGTGGTGTAAATGTCGTCTCATCAATAGCCTCTATGATTACCCTAAGGATTAATCCTACGCCATCAGAATAATCTGATAGACCTGTTTTCTGTAGGGGTATATCACGCTTCTAAAAGGACTACTCAGGCCGGAAAATGATGAAGTCTATCGGCCCAAGTTCCTTGGCTTCGTTTGTTTACATCTGCTCCAGCAAGATCGCGACCGATTCCGGCGGCAGCGTCAGTTGACCCGACATGGCAGTTTTCACATCTTCATGGGAGCTGAGAAGAAGGTAATACTGTTTGTCCAGCTTCTGCTCCTTCATTTCTTGGGAAAGATTGCACACCAGCAGGTAATCACCCCGATACAGGCGAAGTAGTTGATTCTCCTCATCCACCTCCACATCAACCCGATCTAAACGGCCATCAGTCAACTGAGAATTAGAAAAGCGCAGCTTGATCAGCTTACGATGCCAATCGAGAATCGAGCGGTGCGGTTCTTCCGTTACTTCGTCCCACTTCAAAACCGAACGCTTGAACGTTTCCTCATCCTGGGGATTGGGAACGTCTTCCGGCTTCCAGCCGAAACTGGAAAATTCCTTGCGCCTGCCCTCTGTAACGGCTTTACCGATTTCCAAGTCCTCGTGATTGGTGAAGTACTGGAACGGCGTGGAAGCACCGAACTCTTCGCCTTGAAACAACATCGGCACGTAAGGCGAAAGAAGAATAATCGCTGCTGCAATGTTTAAGCGGCCCGGACTTAGCATATGCGAGCTACGATCACCCTGCGCCCGGTTCCCAATTTGGTCGTGATTCTGCAGGTAAGCTAAAAACCGGGAGCCGGACAAGCCAGACACAGGGCGCCCATGAACGCGCTTCCGGTCTTCTGAATACTCGCCGTCATAAACGAACACGGATTGCAGCGCCTTGGCAAGCTGCGACAGCGATCCGAAATCCGCGTAATACCCTTCTTTTTCGTTTGTCAGAACAGAATGAAGCGCGTGATGAAAATCATCGCTCCACTGCGCATCGATTCCGTACCCGTTGGCTTCGCGCGGAGTGACCACCAAAGGTTGATTCAGGTCGCTTTCGGCAATCAACACAAGCTGCCGCCCCAGGTGGCTTTCAAGCGCATCCACTTCGGTGGAAAGCTGTTCCAGGAAATGAGTGGCGGACCGGTCCAGAAAAGCATGAACCGCATCCAGGCGCAGCCCATCAAAATGATAATCGCGCAGCCACATCAAAGCGTTGTCGCAGAAGAACCGGCGCACTTCCGTGCTGCCCGCTCCGTCCAGGTTCACGGCCGCGCCCCAGGGCGTGTGGTAGTTTTCGTTAAAATACGGCCCGAAAGCGTTCAGGTAGTTCCCCACTGGTCCGAGATGGTTGTAAACCACATCGAGCAGCACAGCCAAGCCTTTCTCGTGGCAGGCGTTCACCAGTTTCTTCAAACCATCGGGACCGCCATAAGCATGATGCGGCGCATACAAATCAACACCGTCGTAACCCCAGCCGCGAACACCGGGAAACTCGTTCACCGGCATGATCTCCACATGAGTAATGCCCAGATCGCGCAGATAATCGAGCTTTTCCAGGGCTGCTTCAAAAGTTCCTGCAGAGGTAAACGTACCGATGTGGAGTTCATAAATAATCGCGTGGGCTAAAGGCGGCGCATGCCAGTTCTGGTCGCTCCACTTGAAAGAATGATGGTCCACCAGACGTGAGGGGCCATGTATGCTTGATGGCTGAAACTGTGATCGAGGATCAGGCATTGCAGTATCTGAATCATCCAGCAGGTAAGCGTAATCATTTCCCGCCTGCGCCTCATCAACGCTTGCGCGCCAGTAACCGCGCTTGCCTATTTCGAGAGGATACGTTTTGCCGCCCAGCTTCACGCTGACTTTTTTCGCGTTGGGAGCCCAGACTTCGAAAGTGTGCATAGTATTTATCTATCTTTCACGAACTAACAAACTGACAGGAAATTTCGCAAAAAGATCGGCAATGCGTTTCTCGCCGCCTTCAAAAACTTCGTTTGTGAACTGATTCTTCCAACGTCCTTCCGGCAGATCAATGCTGGTGTCTGCCCACTGCGCTTGAAGATTCAGAATAAGACGGGGCACCACTACCACTGCGCCGTTGCCCCGCGTGAAAGCGGCCACATGGTCCGCCGCCCTGCCTTTTGCGTTTAAACGAGCGTAATTTCCTTCTTTCCCGAAGTATCGTCCGTGTTCGCGGCGGGTCAAAAGGCATTGATGAATCAGCCACAGCTTCGGCAAGCCTTCTTCCTGTCGCTGCCAGATGGATTCAGCGTTCAGGGAAGGCAGTTCGGCCAGCAGGCGGCGGCGCAGATCATAATCCACCGGGCGGCGATTGTCAGGATCAACTAAACTCAGATCCCAGATTTCGCTTCCTTGGTACAAGTCAGGAATGCCGGGAGCGGTCATCTTCAGTAGTACCTGCGCGAGGGAACTAACGCGGCCCGGAACAATCAAAGGATGAACAAATTTTTCCAAATCCTGAAGAAACGGCTCGTGCTTTGAAACCTGTTCAATGAAGTTTTGCAAAGCTTTATCAAAAGCTTCATCAGGGCTGATCCAGGAAGTGATGCGCTTTGATTCACGAGTGGCTTTTTCCATGTACTGCTGCAGGCGTTCCGCCGAGATCGGCCAAGCGCCCATCATTGTTTGGTAAAGCAGATACTCGGTGTTGGGGTCAGGATAATCGCCTGATTTAAACTGCTTGTTCAACGCGGACCATCGCTGCACCGCTTCCGCCCACTCCTCCGGCATTTCAGATAAAAGGCTGATGCGCGCCCGCAAATCCTCGCTGCGCTTGGTGTCATGCGTGGAGGTGGCCAGCATGGTTAAAGGCCAATCCTGCTGCACTTCTTCGCAGTGCTGGTGAAATTCGGAAACGCTGATCGTCGGCTTCCCGGGGTCACCGCCCACTTCGTTCGCTGAAATGAGCCGGTTGTAACAATAAAATGTTGTGTCTTCCACGCCCTTAGCCATTGCTGGGCCTGTGAACTGTTGAAAGCGCATGACAAATTCGTTTTCAAGCTCGCCCGGATATTTCAGCAGAAGCACGTCGCGAATAAAATCAAATAAGTCGGGGTCTACATCTTCGCGGTGTTTTTTGGCCTTGGTGATTGCTTCGTCGATGTAGTGTTGATCAATCGGATTGATTTCTTTCATGCCGCTGACCAAAAACGTCCGGTACACCGGGAAACAAGCTGTCACTTCGCGAATGGCGCGATGAATTTCGGTTCTGGTGTAATCGCGATGATTGCGTTGGTTTTCACAAATTTCACTGAACAATGTGACCAGCCGATTTACATCGCTGCCCAGGATGTCGCGCATCACGAGCAGCTTTTTTTCGTGGCACATGTCTTCGTAGCTGGTGTTTTCGCCGGTGAACTCCTGGTAAAAGCCAGTTATCTTTTCCAACCCCTCGGGACTAATAAACAGGCCCCCGGCCTGGTTCAAAAAATCATAACCGGTGGTGCCGTCAATGGGCCAATTCTTGCGTAGCGGCTCACCCGGCTCCAGAATTTTTTCACCGAGAATCCATCCTTCGGGCGTAGCCGATCGAAGCCGATGGAAATACTGATCAGGATCCCGCAGCCCATCAGGATGGTCGATGCGAATGCCGTCGAGAATGCCGCGCTGCAGCCAATCGAGAATCAACGAGTGAGTGTCTTTGAACACCGTTTCGCTTTCCATGCGCAAGCCCACCAGCGTGTTCACATCAAAAAACCGCCGGTACATTAATTCCTCACCGGCCGTTTTCCAGAACGAAAGCCGGAAGTTCTGGCGTTCCAGAAATGCGTCCAAGGCATCGACATCGGCGTTTAATTTTTCCAGTTCGGCATCAATGGCCGATGCCGCTCCTGCTGATTCGTTGCAGAAGCGTCCGAGTAAAGCCCGAATCACTTCCTTATCGCGGTGACGGGCCGCCAGGCTTTCACGATCCGTTTCGGTGGAAACAGGAAGATTATGGTAAGAATCGCCCAGAAAAGCTAGATAATCCGAGTTGATGCGCTGCGCCGCGCCGGCCAGAACTGAATCAAGCGAGCGCGGCGCAGCAGGCAGCGAATTATCGAAATAATCAACAAAGAAGTTGCCGCCCCGACGCTTCACACAAACTTCATGACGGGCCAGCACGCGCCCGTAATGGTCTCCGAGGACGGGAACCAACACCTTATTACGCAGCTTCTTCTCCGAAGGATGCCAGTCAATGTCGAAGTAGGAAGCATATACGCTGGCCGGTCCGTTTTCGAGCACGTCCCACCAATAGCGGTTGCGCTGCCCGGCAATAGCCATGTGATTCGGAACAATGTCCAGCACTTGACCTAAGCCAAATCTGCCGAGCTGGTTGCAAAAGCGTTCATGTGCTTCTTCGCCGCCCAGTTCCTGGTTCACATGATGGTGGTCCACTACGTCATAGCCGTGCTTGCTGTTGGGCGCGGCCTGCAGATACGGCGAACAATAAACATGGCTGATGCCGAGCTGTTGAAAATAACCTGCCAGCGCGGATGCGTCGTCAAACGTAAAATCTTTATGTAACTGTATTCGGTAAGTGCCGAATGGAATTCTAGACATTTGCTTGAAATAAACCTTCTTGCTACCTTGTGTTTACAACAGTTATTTCGTGGCGCTTTTTTCGGTCGTTGATTTAGACCGTTTAGCGGTTGCTTTGCTTCCGGCCTTTAACGCCTGCCCTTTCTCGTAATCTTTCTTGGCTTTCTTGCGCGTCGCCGGAGATGCCTTTCCGGAAGCGGGCGGCTTTATATCTATGCCAGCGCGGCGGGCTTCCGATAAGCCAATCGCAATCGCCTGCTGCGGCGATTGCGGGCCGCGCTTCCCTTTTCCAATCTGTTTCATTTCTTCCCGAACAAATTCACTGGCCTGAGTGGAAGGCGATTTGCCTTCCTGCTTGTCTCTTTGGGCGCGTTGGCGCGCTTCTTTTTCCGGCATAACCCTCGCCATCTCCCATTTACATATTGTTAGTTGCTTCTTTCCTAGATGCGAAACCGTCTAGGTTTCATACATGCGCTTTCAGCAGTGTGAAAGCTCGAAATTGGTGAAAACTGAATGTAGGCTTGGATAATAGAAAGGAATGCCTTACGAGCCATCGAGCGCCACTGTTTCCCAGTCCTTGCCGGAAGTTCACGGCAGCGTCTCGGTAGGCAGCACTCATTGGCTGCGACGAATGTTCAGCTTCGCCGGGCCGGCGTATCTGGTGAGCGTTGGCTATATGGACCCGGGCAACTGGGTCACCGATCTGGAAGGCGGAGCAAAGTTCGGTTATCAGATGCTCTGGGTTCTGCTGGCTTCAAACATCATGGCCCTGTTGCTGCAAACTTTAAGCGCGCGCCTGGGCATTGTGACCCGGCGCGACTTGGCCCAGGCTTGCCGCGACGAATACCCGCAAACGGTTTCTTATGTGCTTTGGCTGCTTTGCGAGTTTGCCATTGTCGCTTGCGACCTGGCGGAAGTGATTGGCGCGGCAATCGGTTTGAATTTGCTGTTTAAAATTCCGATTCTGGCGGGAGTTCTGTTGACTGCTGCCGACACGCTGCTGGTGCTTTGGTTTTCCCGTTACGGCATTCGCATGATTGAAGCAGTGGTGATGGTCCTGATTGCCACTATTGGAGGCTGCTTCGCGTTTGAAATATTTCTTGCTAAACCGGACGCGGGGGAAGTGATTCATGGGTTGGTACCACACCTGAACTCTCAAAATCTATACATTGCGGTCGGCATACTGGGTGCTACCGTGATGCCGCACAACCTCTACCTGCATTCGGCGCTGGTGCAAACGCGCCGGATCGGGACAACCCTGGCTGACCTGAAAAACGCCTGTCGATTCAACTTTATCGATTCGATGTTCGCTTTGAATGCGGCGCTGCTGGTGAACTGCGCCATTCTGGTTCTGGCAGCGGCTGTTTTCTTTAAACACGGCCTGGTTGTTACGCAAATCCAACAAGCTCATGCGCTGTTAAGTCCCCTGCTCGGCACCACGGCAGCCAGCATTTTGTTCGGAGCCGCGCTGCTTTGTTCCGGCCAATCCTCTACCTTAACCGGCACAATGGCTGGCCAGATTGTGATGGAAGGTTTTGTGCGCTTCAAAATGCAGCCGTGGCTGCGGCGCGCTATCACGCGCATTCTGGCTATTACGCCCGCAGTGCTTACCATCTGGCTTGCCGGTGAAGCGGGAACTTATCAACTGGTGATCATGAGCCAGATTGTGCTCAGCCTTCAACTGCCGTTTGCGGTGGTTCCGTTGATTCACCTGACCAGCGATCATTCGCGAATGGGGCAGTTTGCCAACAATTCCACTCTGAAGACAGCGTCCTGGACCATTGCAGCGGCCATTATTCTATTGAATGGCTATCTAGCCTGGGACCTTCTTTCCTCGTTTCCGGTAAAGGGTTTTTGGGCCGAGATTGCTGTTGGCGTATCGGTGGTCGTCAGCATTGCGTTGGTGGCGCTGCTCGCTTTTCTGATTGCCTGGCCCTTTATCACGGAAAGGAAAAAGCAAAAACAGCAGCGCGTGGCGGTTTCTGTGAGTGCTGAGGCTTTGCCGCCTGCGCAGCCGCTGCACTATGCAACGGTTCTGGTTCCGCTGGATCATTCCCCATCGGATGCCGATGCCATTTCGAACGCCATAGCCATTGCCCAATCGAACGAAGCGCAGTTGATTCTGCTGCATATCGAGGAAGGCGTTATCAGCCGGATGTACGGTTCGCTTGCTTCCACTGCGGAGATTGCCGAAGGACAGGAATATCTGGATGGAATCGCGGAAGTACTGCGACGGCAGGGCATCCGGGTGGAAGTAGTCGTCCAACACGGCCACAGTCCGGCCAACGAGATTGCGCGCGCTGTGCAACAGTTTAAGCCCGATCTTCTGGTAATGGCCGCGCATGGGCATCGCGGATTGAAAGACTTGATTTTCGGCAGCACGATTAATAACGTGCGGCATCGGTTAAAGATACCGGTGTTGATCGTGCAAGGGAAAAATTCTTAAATCATGCTTTGTATTCTCCGTATTTCGGCAGTTCTCACGTGACTGATCTTTCCCGCGGAACCATTCTCGTCACCGGCGGAGCCGGACTTATCGGAAGCGCCATCGTCTGGGCGCTGAACCGGCGCGGGCTGACCAACATCGTGATCAGCGATCATCTTCGTTCTGCGGAAAAATGGAAAAATCTGGCGCCGCTGCGATTCTCGGATTACCTGGAAGGCGATGATCTGGCGGACCGCATCCGCCAACATCCGCAACAGTTTTCCAATATTAAAGCCATCTTTCATCTGGGCGCCTGCTCGGCCACCACCGAAACCGATGCCGCGTACCTGATCCACAATAACTTTGAGTACACAAAAATGCTGTGTCATTTTGCGCTGGTTGCTGACCGCCGGTTTCTTTATGCCTCATCAGCCGCCACTTATGGCGCGCTGGAACAGAATCTTCGCGAAGACTTGCCCAGCCATTCCCTGCGACCTTTGAACATGTACGGCTATTCAAAACACTTGTTTGATATGTACGCCGCGCAGCAGGGTTTTCTGCCGGATGTGACCGGAATTAAATATTTCAACGTTTTCGGTCCGAATGAAGCGCATAAAGGCGATATGCGCAGCGTGGTGCATAAAGCCTTCGAGCAGATCCGCGATACCGGCCGCGTTTCCCTGTTCAGGAGCTACCGAAGCGATTTTGCAGATGGCTGCCAACGCCGGGACTTTCTTTATGTCAAAGACGCCGCAGAAATCACGGTTTACTTAGCGGAAGCTGTGAGCGGAGAAGGACTATTTAATGTCGGCTCCGGCCAGGCCAGCACTTGGCTGGAGTTGGTCCACGCCCTTTTTGCGGCAATGGAACGAGAACCGGTTATTAATTTTGTTGAAATGCCCGAGCATCTGCGCGGAAAATATCAATACTATACGAAAGCTGATACTTCCAAGCTTCGGTCGGCTGGCTACCAGAAACCACCAACCCCGTTGAATATGGCTGTAGGAGACTACGTTCGCAATTATCTACTGCCGCAAAAGCATTTAGGCGACGAACTTTTGGAGTCCTAGTGTACTGTCTCATTCATGGACTCCCATCGCCCTCACTGATAAAGCACGGCGACGGGAAGTGATTGTGGATTGGGCGTTCGAGCAGTTCTCAAAAATATGGGTTGTGTAGCGGCAACAACGAAGCAGGTTGAGAGTTTTCCGCAATGAAAAGTGCGATTGTTTTTGGCTCAAGCGGATTTGTAGGTTCGTATCTTCTGAATGAACTGTTGAACAACTCTGATTACGGACGAGTCATCGCCGTCGTTCGGAAAAGTTTGAATATCACTCACCCAAAGCTAAGAACCCTGATGGGCGACTACAACTCCCTGGAGGGTATGAGATCGGAAATCGTTGCGGATGAAATCTTCATCACTCTTGGCACAACTAGAGCGAACTCACCGCAGAAAGCCGAGTACTACCAGGTGGATCATGAGTATCCGATTCTGGCGGCGCGGATCGCAAAAGAAGAAGGAGCAAAATCAGTTTTTCTGGTCACAGCAGTTGGCGCCAATCCCAATTCTAAATTCTTCTATGTACGGACCAAGGGCGAAACCGAGCGAGACGTGATCGCGCTCAATTTCGAGCATACCCACATCTTTCGTCCTTCAATGATCCTGGGAAACAGGAAGAAACGTTCGCTGCTCGAAGAAACGTTGATGAAGTCCTGGTCTGTTTTAAATCCTCTCTTAACGTGGAAAGGCGATAAATATAAGGGCATAACGGGGGAGGAAATTGCAAAAGCAATGATGAGGTCGGCGGAGAATCAAACGGAAAAGCTAAAAATTTATTATTGGAAGGAAATGCATGATTTGGTAGTGTCTTGATTTTTGTGTAAGCGGGAAGCGTCCGACATCCTCAAAAGGTCGCTTTAGCTCAGACGGCGATCAAGAATCGTCGATCTGAATGGAACATATCATTAGCGCGGCGTAATTAAACCGCCCAGCTTATCGGCTTCCCCACCCGCTACGCGAGGAAAGCGCGCCGCATACGCTTCCAGGTATTTCAGCCCGGACCCGGTGTTAAAAATCACAATCCGCTCGTCTGCTTTTAGAATGCCGTTCTTCTTCAATTCCGGTAGCGCGGCCAAACAAGCTCCGCCTTCCGGCGCGGGGAAAATGCCTTCTCTTTGCGCCAGTTCCAACGCGGCATCCATCATTTTTTCATCGCTCACCGCTACGGCCGCTCCGTTGCTTTCACGAATCGCGTCCAGAACCAGAAAATCGCCTAACGCCTTCGGCACTCGCAGCCCGCTCGCCACGGTGTAAGCACCTTCCCAAAATTCGCTGCGTTCGATGCCACTCTGAAAAGCCCGCACAATCGGCGCGCACCCTTGCGCCTGCACAGCAATCATTTTAGGACGCTTTCCGCCAATCCAGCCCAAAGCTTCCAGTTCCGCAAATGCTTTCCACATTCCGATCAAACCCACGCCGCCGCCGCAGGGATAAAGGACGGCATCGGGCAGCGTCCATCCAAACTGTTCCGCCAATTCGTACCCCATCGTTTTTTTGCCTTCCACACGGTAGGGCTCTTTTAATGTGCTTACTTCAAACCAGCCTTCTTTTTGTTTGCGCTCCGACACGATGCGTCCGCAGTCGCTTATTAGTCCATTAACCAGCGTGACGTGCGCTCCGGCGGCTTTCGACTCCAGATAATTCGCTTGCGGAACATCGCGCGGCATAAACAGATAAGTTTTCAGTCCGGCAGCCGTCCCATAAGCGGCCAAAGCACCAGCGGCATTACCGGCGGATGGAGCAGCCAGTTTGTTTGCGCCCAATTTTCGCGCCATCGTCACGGCCACGGACATGCCGCGGGCCTTAAACGACGCTGTTGGGTTATGTGCTTCGTCTTTCAGCCACAAGTCAGAAAATCCGAACGCGGAGCCGGTGTTGTCGATTTTTGATAACGGGGTGAACCCTTCGAATAACGTCACGGCTTCGTGCGTTTCAGCGGGCAGCACCGGATGATAGCGCCAGAGAGTGGGCTGTTCTGCTGCTAGCTGTTGGAGATTCCACGAGTGTTTGATCGCGGCCAGATCATAATCCACCAGCAGCGGGCCGCCGCATTGGCAAAGATTAATTAACTGATTTGCATCATAAAACTGTTTGCATAAACCGCACCTGAGATGAACCGGCTTTCCCATTTCCCGATTGTAGCGGTTAGGATTTTTCCTAGTTCGGTAATAGTACTTTAGTAGGGCAAGTGCAAAAAATGACCAAGTTTTTGCAAAAATCAACTCTGTAGTGTATGGGCTGTGTTAACCGTGGTGTAGATGCAGTTTGGGAGTTGACAACCATACAATGGCAGTAGACTCAGTTCATACGCCTTATCCTTTTAGTCCTAATGAACGTATCGCCATGTCGCGTTACGTTAGTACTCTTCGCAATCAGCTACAAGAACTTTCTGAGTTGTTCAGTTCCCGGTACGGCAAGCATAGTTCACTAACGGATCTTTCCACCAAAGCGTTAGTATGTGCCACTCTGCTGGAACAGGAACTGCTCGCAGCCGAACCGCAGGCTGAAACCAGTGATTTAGCTTCCGGGGAATCCGTTATGATAAAAACTGCTTCCCACGGATAAATGAAAAGCTGTTTCAGTGTTTTTCTGCTTGTTTGCCTCAGCATGACGCAAGTTTCCGGCGCGATTCTTGTGCATCTTCGAAACGGCACGGAGTTTGAAGCGAAAGCGCAGCAGGCAAGCGGAGATGTTCTACAGTTCGCGGTAGGCGGAGGCACCATTGAACTACCGGCGACGGAAGTAGATCGCACGGAAACCGTAGCTGACAACCAACCGCAAAGCAGTTTTTCGCCGATAGCCGATCCGGTGACCGCAGCGGAAATGTTGAAAGCTGCCAGCCATGCTTCAGCCCTTCCTCTGAAATTTCTGCAAACAGTGGCAAACGCCGAATCCGGTCTGCAAACCGAAGCGGTGTCGCCTAAGGGCGCAGTGGGACTGATGCAACTGATGCCGGCGACCGCTGCGCAGCTTGGGGTGCACGAAGGAATACCGGCGGAAAACGCTTTAGGCGGCGCCAGATACCTGCGCGAACTGCTTCTCCGTTATAAAGGCGATGCGCGTTTAGCATTAGCGGCCTACAATGCCGGTCCTGCCGCAGTGGAACGTTATCGCGGCGTTCCTCCTTATCCGGAAACCATCGCCTACGTTAATAAAATCCTGAAAGCATACAGTCGATTGCAGCGGCAATCTGCGGTTAAATAGTTTTCCTGACGAACAACGTTCCTCTTTCCGGAGTTCGTGCGCGACAATTGTTGTTTAATCAGTTTCCACGTTTGATAATTTATGCGTTTCCTTTATGGCTATTCAGTTGCCGCTTCCGCCTTCTTGTTAGGGTCGTTTTGTTCAGCGCAGTTTTTCGCGGCTGAAGCAGCATCGACCGCTGCGCCCAGCGCGCCGGCAGATGCCGCTTCTGCGTCCGGCGCGACCGGCTTAAAACTGCTTCCTGGAATGCCCGCCGTGGCTGATATTCATGACATTTACTCAGCAGACCGTCCCGGCCGGCTCAGTTCAGCGGTGAAGAATTTTCCATCGCTGGTTTATGTTCCCAACTCTAAAAGCAATTCGGTCAGCATTATTGATCCGAAGACTTTTCAAGTGATCCGCTCGTTTCCGGTCGGCAAGGAACCGCAGCATGTGATTCCCTCCTGGGACTTGAAAAAACTTTGGGTCGCACAGGATCTACAAGACCAGATCACGCTGATTGATCCGGCTACCGGACAGAAGGGCGAAACCATTCACGTGGACGATCCTTATAATATGTACTTCACGCCCGATGGCAAGTACGCGATTATCTGCGCCGAACGGGAAAAGCGGCTGGATTTCCGTGATGCACAGACCATGAAAGTGGTGAATCGCGTTCCGGTTCCCTGCGACGGCGTAAACCACATCGATTTTTCGATTGACGGTCGATACCTGCTCGCGACCTGCGAATTTTCCGGCGATCTCTTGAAAGTGGATGTTCCCAACCAGAAAGTGATCGGCACCTTGAAATTGGTCCCTAAAGGTATGCCGCAGGATATTAAAATTTCACCCGACGGAAAACTGTTTTATGTGGCGAACATGGAAGCCAATGGCGTTCATGTGGTGGACGGCGACGCGCTGAAATCGGTTAGTTTTATCCCGACCGGAAAAGGCGCGCATGGCCTTTACGTCAGCCGCGATTCCAAATATCTGTATGTGGCAAACCGCGGCGAAGGCTCGGTGACACTGATCAACTTTGCCGACCGGCAGATTGCCGCGAAATGGCAGATTCCCGGCGGCGGCAGTCCGGACATGGGCGGCGTTTCGGCTGACGGAAAGATTTTATGGTTATCGGGCCGCTATGACAGTGTTGTGTATGCTTTTGATACAACCGACGGTCATGTATTGGCAAAGGTGCGGGTGGGCAAAGGACCGCATGGATTGTGCGTTTACCCGCAGCCCGGGCGCTATTCGCTGGGACACACGGGCATTTTCCGCTAAAACACGGAAGCAGATTGTTTCATGAGCGACAAATCAATAGAACCGTGGCTGCGCGGCGCAATGGAAGGCGTGCCGCTTCCCGTGATGCCTTTGTTTTTCAGTTTTGCGCTGGTGCGGGAAGACCTGCTGACACATGTGCAAGATTTAACAACGGAAGAAATCTGGAAACCGGTGGCCGGCCCCGCCACAGTTGGCTTCCATATCAGGCATTTGGCAGGCAGCGTAGACCGGCTGGTAACATATCTGGAAGACAAACAGTTAAGGGCGGAACAACTTGCGTTTCTGCAAAACGAAAAAGTTCCGGGAGCTGATTTTGCGGAATTGTTTGCCGAAACGAATAGCGAACTACAAAACGCTGAGCAGCGGCTTTTGCAATTGGATTTAAGTAGTTTTGACGCGCCCCGTTATGTCGGCAGACAAAGGCTGGAAGTAACTGCTCTAGGTCTTTTGGTTCACATTGCCGAGCATACGCAGCGGCATTCAGGGCAGATTATAACCACCACCAAGATTTTGAAAAACCAGCGATAAGCGCCGAGAACTTCGATGTCAGGTAATGTCTTGGTTTTTGTGTCGGTGGAAACTCTCCCAATCAGGGTTCCGCTACCGCGTGGGCCGCTCTGGAGCGGCTTCGATGCGCTCTCCCCATAACAGCCGAAAGTGGTTCAGCGGGTACTGAATCATCTGACACTTCTGACTCCGTCAGACAATCTAAGACTGGCTTTTGGGAGTGTGGCCTAAGAGTTTGTCAGATCAAGTCTGAACTATGACAAGGTGCTATAGTTTTTCCATCGCTTTACGAGGGGGGATTATGCACGCGATAAATCGGAGAACATTTCTCAGGGGAGGAGCCGCTGCTTCGGCTTTCCTCACCGGCACGCGATTTTCCTCTGCCGATCCGCTTGGCCTGCCAATCGGCTGCCAGACCTATCCTGTGCGCCAGTCGATCAGTACGGATTTTGCCGGCACTATGAAGGGACTGCGGGCCGCAGGTTTCACGCAGATTGAGCTGTGCTCGCCCTATGGCTACGCCGATTTTTCGAGCCTCCAGCAATACAAGCCGCAGGAGTTGCGGCGCATGCTGAGCGACTGGGGACTGGGCTGCATTTCGGCGCACTGGGCGCCAACCGAGCTTTTTCAAAAGCCGGACGTGAGCATTGCTTATGCGAAGGAGTTCGGCATGACGCAGATGGCCATTGCCGCGCTGGGACCGTTCGTCTCAAAGACGACCCAGACCGTCGACGACGTGAAACGCTACGTGGAGCCTTTCAACGCTTTCGCCGAAAAGGCCCACGCCGCCGGCATCGTCGCATTGCTGCACAATGAAGGCTTTGTTTCCGCATACATCGATGGTAAACCAGTCTACGACATGATGATCGCCGAACTCAATCCAACCACTACCAAGCTACAGTTTCAGGTTTCTACCTGGCAGCAGGGCTACAATCCCGTGACCTACTTCCAGAAGTATTCGGGCCGCTTCCTCTCGATGCACTGCCAGGACTGGGTGAAGGATCCCTCCACCAAGTCTGGTTTCCGCCAGGTTCCGTTGGGCAAGGGGGTGGTGGATTGGAAAGCCGTCTTTGCGGCCGCAAAAACAGGCGGCGTGAAGAACTACTTCGTCGAGCTGGAAGAGGATCCGGCGCTGATGCCGCCGAGCGTGCCTTACCTGAAGTCCTTGAACGTTTGAAGCGGGAAAAGCATGTAAAAAGGAGCGGGAACGCTGGGGAGCAAAGGTTGTCGCGCTGTGGTTAAACGGGTTCTGGCCCACTTGTGGTGCAATCGCGGCGGCGGCCGCCGCCGGCAAAAGCGAACGCGCCATCATGAATCAAACCAGCCATCGCAGCGTGACGCGCCTCACCGAGAATTTTCAGATATTGAGCCTTATGCTTCGGTGCATTCGTTGACGGTGAAATTCCGCGTGAAAGCTCCAGAAAATTAGAAGGCAAACCTGTCATCAGTCGAAACGCGCCGATCCCGTCAAGCTTTTCCGACTAGTCAGTGTTCAGAGTCTCGCACCAGTTATAGCTGGTGCCGGTTTGGCTGTGCTGGGCTCATACTGGACCAAATCCCTGCTATACAACACTAGTCTTTTCGAGCTAGGTACGATGTTGATCACCATTGCCGTCCTGCTGTTTGTTGCGCTTATCGCCATTGTGGGCCCGGCGCTTCAGGCGGCCCGGGCAGACCCGGCGATGACCTTGCGTGAGGGATAACGACGGCACGGCTCCATAGCGACTGTTATTCCGGTAATCGCGTTGAAGTCTTGTCAATATCGCTTTCTGTATTTGAGTGGAAAATATTGAGTTAAACACACCGGCCGTCCTCGATATGTCAGAATTGACAAATACCTGGATTCCACATCATTACCGGGCCTGAAAATGCTCCGGTCATCGTTCTTTCACACGCTCTCGGCAGCAGCTTACGTATTTGGGATCAACAAGCAGAGAATTTGACCGCAAAGTACCGGGTTCTCCGCTATGATCTTCGCGGCCACGGCCGCTCGCCGGTGCCGGAAGAACCAATCACCTTAGCGGATCTGGGCCAGGATGTGCTCCGGTTGATGGACGGGCTGGCGATAAAACGCGTCCATTTCTGCGGGCTTTCGCTCGGCGGCATGGTAGGGCAGTGGCTTGGCTTGCATGCCCCGGAACGGCTGCATACCTTGGCACTAGTTGATACCGCTCCGCGGATGGGCAGCGCGGAAATGTGGGATGAGCGAATCCAGAACATACAACAGAACGGATTGGAAGCTATCGCGCAGGCTACGATGGAGCGCTGGTTTACAGCAAAATTCCGCCAACAAAAAGCGGAAACCGTGTCGCAGATTCGAACCATGTTTTTAGCAACGCCTCTGGATGGGTATACTGCTTGCGCGAAAGTTGTGCGGAACGGCGTTCTGGCGAAAGATCAGCTTACCCAGTTCAACGCCGTCCAAACGCCAACGCTGGTGATAACCGGAACTGAAGACACAGCGGCAACTCCGGCGGCCGCGCAACAAATGGTGTCGTTTATTCGGGGCGCACAATACCACGAATTACTGGCAGCGCACCTTTCGCCGGTGGAAGCGGCTGATGAGTTTGGCGCGGTGTTGGAGAAATTCTTAAAATCTCATGCCGGTTAGCTGTTGCCGGTGATCGACGCTTCCGGTTCTTCTTCTTTGGCTTCGTTTGCTTCCAAGCGGGTTTCGCCGTTTTCCAATGTTAAGCGCACGGGCGGCTGACCGGAAAATTGTTCGATATGGCGGGCGAGTTCAACCGAGTGGGTTGTGATCCAGAGTTGAGACTGCTGGGCTGCCCGCGCAATCAGCTTCGCCAACGGTTCCAGAAGCGATGGATGCAAGCTGGTTTCCGGCTCATTGAAAGCTAACAGCGAGGCCGTTCTGGGGCTTAACAATGCCGCCAGTAAACATAGATAGCGCAGTGTTCCGTCAGAAAGTTCCGGGCCTTCCAACGGGCGCAGCAGGCCGGGCATATGCAATGCCACGCGAAAGCCGGTGCTTTCCACGCGCACTTCCAACCGCGCGCCGCCGAAAGCCGCTTCAATGCTTTCCTGAAGCTCATCAGCCGCGCCGATTTCCATGATGGTTTGCAGCGCAGCGGCAAGATCGGAACCATCCCGGCTCAATACAGGAGTGAGAACGCCAGGCTGAGGCCGTCGCAGAGGTGAGTCCTGGTCGGTGCGGAAGTAATGATAAAAGCGCCAGGAGCGGGTTTCCTCGCGAATGGTGAACAGTTCCGGATAAGCATGAGGATCTCTCACCTGAGCCAATAGCGATTCGGAAGAATACAAAGGGAACGGATACGGCTCCATTTTTCCTTTGCTGTTCCGAATGGTTGCAATGGCGCTTTTCCGCTCCATTAAGGTGGATTTCTGAGCGGTATTCAGCCAAGCGCGCTCGGTTTTAATTTCAGGATCAAGCGAAAACAAAGATAAAGGACTGACCACCGGCAACCCGCACTGCAGTTCGTAGCCGAACTGGTCGAGTTCCACCGAAAGCACAACTTTCGAGGGCGGCGCGGTGCGCATACGTCTTTGGCTTGCGCCGGCCCACAACACGGAGGTCATGCCGCCTTCCTGCGCAATCATCTGGGCGAAGCTGCCGTCCCCTGCCCTTTTCAGTAAATACACAGCATTGTAGAGATTGCTTTTGCCGCAGCCGTTTGGGCCGGTCAACACATTGACAGATCCTAACGGAAGGCGGAGTTTTCGCACTGATCGATAACCGGAAACAAATAATTCTTGGATCACCAATCGAAAGGGTATCAGTCCGACGCGCCGGAAAAACCGGAAAGATTACTTAAGCTGACGCTTACGAAATGCTGGCAGGCAAAAACTTATTCGGACAGAGGCGAAAATAGGGGAAATGGATGCCATCAATCAATCCGCCATGCCGCCTACGGCAGAAGCCAACATCAACACCGTCGTTAAGCTCGAAGAACAAGCATTAAAGGAGCGAACCACTGCGGACCGCATTTCCGATGTGATTGCAAATTTTGTGGGCAGCATGCGTTTTGTAATAATTCACGTGCTTTGGTTTGGAATCTGGGTGGTCGTCAATACTGGCTTATTCAAGCTGCCGTGGAAATTCGATCCCTACCCGTTTGCTTTGCTTTGCATGCTGGTGTCTTTGGAAGGAGTGCTGCTTTCCACATTCGTGCTGGTGAAACAGAACCGGATGAGCCAGCGCGCCGACCAAAGGAGCCATCTGGACCTGCAAATTAATCTGCTGTCAGAAAAAGAAATTACCAAAGTTTTGCAGATGCAGCAGTTGATCTGCCGTCGTTTGGGAATCACTGAAGCCGATACGGACCGCGAAGTAGTGGAACTCAGCTCCGTCACTGCCGTAGATAACATTGCCCGCGAACTGGAACAAAAGTTGCCGGGCGGGGTGTAAAAGCAGGACAAACAAACCCAAACTCTGAAATAAGAGTGTTGACAAAAGCTAAGCAGTCAGCTTAATATGTCGTTATGCGACAGGTCGCTAGGCAATCAGAGGCAAAAGAAGCGAAGCCGCTGACCGAGCCAGTGTTTCTGATTCTGTTGAGCCTGGCGGAGCAACCCCGGCATGGCTACGCCTTGTTGAAAGATATTGAATCCCTCAGCGAAGGACGGGTACGGCTCAGCACCGGCACTTTATATGGAGCATTGCGCCGATTGCTGGAGGAAAACGCCATTGCGCGTTTCGAGCAGCAAGACACGTCGCGGGAAAAACAGGCTTATCAGATTACTTCAGCGGGACGCAAACAACTCGAATGGGAGTTGAGCCGCTTAAAACAGTTGACCCAGGCAGCGGCACGTCGGCTGCAAAGCAAGGAAGCGTAGAACGATGGTGAAGAAGAGCTTTCACGCTTTACTGCGTTTGTATCCGAAGCCTTACCGGAAAGCTTTTGCTCCGGAGATGATGGCTGTGTTCGAACAGGCTATAGATGAGCAGCGTCAACACGGTTTAGTTTCTCTTGTTTGTTTTGCTTGCTCGGAATTAATGGGGTTAGCCCTGGGAGCAGGCCGGGAATGGATGGCGAGATTCAGTTCAAAAAATTACCTGGGAGGTTGTCAGATGAATGCAGCTATAGATTTAAATCAATATAAAGAATTGCCAAACGAAGTAGTGGAAGCGCAGAAGCGCATTGACGCGCTGGTGAAAAACATGGTGCAGGCGATTGCTACCCATTCGTTTCAAAAAGCGCGTTTTTATTCGAACGAAGAACGCCGGGAACAGCAAACCCTGCGGATTCTGTTAAAGCAGCACGGGATTGACCAGGTGCGAGAAACAGCAACGCTGGCGCGAACGTAGGGAATTTATTTCTTGGCGTCGTCCTTGATTAAAGACGCATCGGTGACCACCACGAAATCACCTTGCGCTTTCATGTCCTTTTCTTCGAAGCGAAGCGGCGGGGCGGCTGGACACATCGTAATCACAACGGAATAGGCCGCCGGACGATAACGGGCAAATTGTTCCACAATCCCTAATCGCTCCGCCGTGTGGGCACTCCCGTTCACATGAAGCACAAGGGAACCGGGGTGCCGCGTCAGGTAATCGGCTATGGAGAACGCCATTGTAGCGTCCCAAAGCGATTGCGCTTCCAAGGCATGGGCCATATCGGCTTCGGTCATGGCGGGCATCGCAGCAGTTTCTTTGTCAGGTTTAGCTTTTTCTTTTGGAGGCGGCGGTGGTGAAGGCGGCATGTGTTCCGCCATTTCCTGTTGAAATTTCTGCCGATAAGCGGGAGAAGCCGGAGCATACGGCAGAGGCGCCAGCCAAGGCGCAGCATAATCCGGCAAGGGCGCCAGCGCAGCCGAGCCTAAACGATACACGCGGTTCACGTAGCGGCGCGGCGCGTTCGAAGCAATTACCGGAATCTTTTGTTGAAGGGCATATTCCACCAGCGGGCGGTAATCGGTTTTATAGTTGGGCCAAGCGTGGGAGCTGGCGCGGAAGTTCTCCTCGTTGATGTAGCCGGACAAGTATTCATTGACAACCGGCTGAACATCACGCTCGAACATTTCCAAACCTAGCGCCAAGCGCGGGGAGGCGAGGCGCTGTAGAATTTGCAGTTCCACCTGATGTCCGGTCGGGTCGTCATGCACTTCGCCCAGAAAAACGGCGTCGGCGCTTTGCGAAACGGCGGCGATATCGTCCATTGTGGCGGGCGATCCGTCGCCCCGGTAAATACGGTAATGATCTGTTGAGCCTTTCTGCTGTGAATAAAGAAAAGGAGCTAGTGAAGCTAGGATAATTAGAAGCAAAATTGCGCGCACGTTTAATCGCCTTCATCGAGCGGTTACAAACTGGCCGAATCATCTCCCAACATATTCTTGCGAATTATCGGAATGGGGACTCCGCCTTGGCTGACAAAATCGTTGTGGAATTTTTCCAGGCTAAACTGCGAGCCGAGTTTCTGATGATAATCTTCGCGCAGCTTCAGAATCTGCAGTTTGCCGAGAGTGTAAACCAGATAAGTCGGATCGCTTGTGCCGCGCTTGGTTTCGCGTTCGGCGTAGGCGTGGGTCATATAAGCCTGCTTCATAAAGAACTGAATGCCTTGCTCGTAGGTCATTTTGCCGGTATGCATTTCAATGCCGACAATGTAGCGGCAGTTCCGTAGCAAAGCATCAATCAGTTGACCAAAGCGCAGCTTCGGATCATTGTTGCCGTAGCCTTCATCGAGCATCATCTGTTCCGTGTAATGCGCCCAGCCCTCCACATTGGAACCGCTTTGAGTCAGCTTCTTTACTTTTGATTGGACTTTTTGGAACCAGAGAAGCTGCACATAATGGCCGGGATAGGCTTCGTGGATGGCAGTGCTCAGAATAGTTCCACGGTTAAACGCGGTCATAAACTGTTCCGTTTCTTCCCGCGGCCAGTTATGCTCCGGCAAGGTGACATTAAAGTACGCTTCGGTTGCCTTGGTTTCGTAAGGGCCGGGGGTGTCCATTGAAGCGGTGGTCAATGCCCGCATGAACGGCGGAGTTTCTTCGAGAATCGGCTCTACCGGAGAAGGAATGGTGATGATGCGCTTGGTTTGAATAAATTGCTTGAGGCTGGCAAAAGTGTTCTGGAAGGATTGAAGCAACTGGTCCGGCGCAGGATGGTCGGCGCCCAATTGATCGGCAATCTGTTCCGGCGTTTTATGAGAATCAATCCGTTTGGCTATCTCCGCCAATTGCCGCTGGTTCTCATGTAGATTGTCGTAGCCGATTTGCAGAAGGCGATCTAAAGGAATGTTCACATCTTCTTCGTAAAGCAGTTTCTTGCGGTAGTTTTCCGCGCCGATGCGGAAGTCTCCGTGTGAGCGGGGCAGCACGTCGCTTTTCAGAAACGCCTCGTAGCTTTTCAATCCTTCAATTACATCGCCATTTGTTTTCTTGAACTCGGATAACAGGTCCTGATCAGTAACCTCGTTGAATGCTTTCGGCACATCGCTGCCAAAAAAATCTTCGATTCCGGGCAACTGCTGCAAAGCCACTTCAGTGAAGATTTTCGGCGGATTATTCAGGTTCTTTTTGCCTTCTTCAAGAACGCGGTTGATTTGTCTTTCGCGGGCAATCACGCTGCGCAGGCGTTCCGATTGGGACGCAAACTTGCGGCTGATTAAGCTGAAAATACTGCCGGTAACGTTGCTGGAATAAAAATCGGGATTCACTGCCCAGGAGCGAATATTTTCGAGCGCGAGCAGTTGCGCTTCGGTTCTCGCAATCAGCAGATTGCGATCATCGCTTTCCGGCAGTTTGCGGAATTCAGCTTGATAACGCCGCAGCATGAACCGCGCGGATTGCAGGTTTGCTTGCGAGTAATCTTCCAGAGCGGAATCGTACTGGTGGAACCCGGCGGCAGTTCCTTCGCTCGGAAAGAAATGAAAGTATTCAGAATAGAAACTGTCCACTAAGTCATTCAGGTTTGTTTGAGCGTTGAGGAAAAAAGGCGACACAAGCAACAAGAGGATAAACTTCATTCGTTTACGATTTAAGCATATAGATAAACGCTGGCTTATGAGGCGGCAGAAATGCATTTATTCATGAGACCGTAAAAAGTTTATTGCGTACCTGGAAAAAGTCACACGAACCCGAAAGAGTTTTTCAAGGTCAATTACCAATTAGCATCCTAATTCATTGATTTTAATAGCATGATGCTAAAAGCTGAGCGTAAACCTGGATTGGCAACAAACTTGCCCTAATAAACAATGAGAGGTGGCGAAAGTGAAACCGCCTCACCGATAGAATAAACCTGTAGGAGGAACGATGCTTTACTGGGCTCTAGTTTTTTTGCTTGTCGCGCTTGTGGCTGGCGTTTTAGGTTTTGGCGGTGTGGCTGCGGCCTCTGCTGGAATCGCAAAAATTTTATTTTTTGTATTCTTAGTGCTGTTCCTTGTTGGCTTGGTGATGCACTTAGGCCGACGCGGCAGCGCTATCTAGTTATTTCATTCTCAATTTGTTTTCCTTTGAGGGATGTGTTTCCGGCAATGAACGCATCCCTTTTTGTTTGATTTCCGGTGCCTAATTTTCCATTAATTCTAACGCTTGCTTTGGATGACCGCTCGTTTGCCCGCGCGAACGAAATGCGCCAGCAGTTTTTCCCTTCCGCACTAAACATTGTTCCCGCTCATATTACATTATTTCACTATCTTCCTGGTTTAGAAATCGCGGCAATATCGAATGAATTGAGGCAGCAATGCGGGAATATTACGCCCTTTGAGCTTCGAGTAACAGGCTTGCGGAATCTGGGCCGAGGCGTAGCTTACTTAATTGATGCGGAAGTTTTATTGGGCTTACGCCGCCGTTTAGCGCAGAGCTTCTCGCTATTCCTTACGAAACAGGATCAGCAGAAATACAAGCCGCATCTGACAGTTCAGAACAAAGTAACGCCGGATGAAGCAAGAATGCTTTTCAGGCAATTAGAAACTCAGTTTGCGCCGTTTACGATGAAGGGCGTGGGCCTCCATTTATGGCGCTACCTGAACGGTCCTTGGGAACGAGTTCAAACTTTTCCTTTCGCAGAAACTGTGGGCAAGGCATAAATTTATAACTGGATTTTTGAGAACAGATAGCTGCCAACTCCCAAGAATAATGCCGCTACACAGCAGAGCGTGGCTACATCCAGCGCCAAGCCGAAATGAGACAGCCCGATCAAAGTTCCCCGTAAACCATCCACGCCGTAAGAAAGCGGGTCAACACTGGTCAGCACGCTCATTATTTTGGGCAGATTCGCCAGCGGAAACAATGCACCTGATAAAAAGAAAACCGGCATCACCAGAAAGTTCATGATGAGCTGAAATCCTTGCATGTCTTGTAAAACGGAGCCAAGCGCGGTGCCGAGCGCGGAAAAAACCAGCGCGATCAAAAGCATCATCAGCAAAGCGGAAGGAATACTGCTCAGGTTAATAGGCCGAAACCCGGCAATCAAACACACAACGACTACCAATAATCCTTGTAGAACAGCGACTGTAGCGCCGCCTAAAGTGCGGCCAACCATAATTTGGAACCGCGACACCGGAGAAACAAGTGTTTCTTTCAAAAATCCGAACTGGCGATCCCATAACAGCGCCATGCCGGAAAACACAGAACTGAACAGGATTGTCATGCCAATAACGCCGGGCGCAACAAATTGGATATAGCTGCCGTTACCTGACTTTTGAAAGATCGGCCCCAGACCAAACCCGAGCGCCAGTAAATAAAGCAGCGGTTGGCCTAAAGAAGCTACAATCTGCGCACGCGACCGCACATAACGTTTGAGTTCGCGCAGCCAAAGAATGTAAATGACTTCCATCGCGTTATCTCCTCCAAGCTTTGGCAAACTGCCGCATCTGGTCCGCTGCGCCAGCGCTTTCATCCCGAATCGCGGAGCCGGTTAAGGCCAGAAACGCTTGTTCCAGTGAATCCGTTCCGGTTTGTGTTTTCAATTCCGGTGAGGAGCCCATCGCCACAATTGAGCCGTGGTCAATTACCGCAATGCGATCCGCCACGCGGTCTGCTTCATCCATGTAGTGCGTGGTCAGGAACACGGTTGTTTTTTCGGTTTCGTTCAGGTATTTGATGTGCGTCCAAAGCTGATTCCGGCTTTGGGGATCAAGCCCGAGAGTCGGCTCATCGAGAAACAGAATTTTTGGCCTATGCAATAAACCGCGGGCAATCTCCAAACGCCGCTTCATGCCGCCGGAAAACTTTTTCACCAACTCGTTGCGTCGATCCCAGAGTTCAAACAACTTCAATAAAGTTTCGCTGCGCTCGGAGCGGATTTTTCGCGGCACATGGTACAGAACGCCGTGCAGTTCCATGTTTTCCCAGGCGGTCTGCTCATTATCGAGGCTAGGGTCCTGGAACACAATGCCGAATCGCTGGCGAGCTTCTTTTTGTTGTTTGGTGGGGTCCAGCCCATCCAATTGAATGGAGCCGCCGCTAGGTTTCAGCAGCGTGGTAAGCATTTTGATCGTGGTGGTTTTTCCCGCGCCGTTCGGCCCCAGAAAAGCGAAAATTTCGCCTTCTTGCACTTCAAACGTAATCCCTTTCACAGCTTCAAAGCTGCCGAAATTTTTCGATAAATTTTCAACACGGATCACAACAAGCCGGTCCTCAAAGCAATACTAGACTGTTTAGTTAAGTTTTGCAGTAACGGAACTAAATCGCCGGCAGCAGATCCAGCATTTGAGCAATGTCATCAGCACTGAGGTAAAAATGCGGCGAGGTGCGAACCCAGCCTTGGCGCGGGGCAGCAGTGATGCGGTTTTCGCGCAGTTTTGAAACAATCACGCGACTGTCGATTTCCGGGTGGCGGAAGGAGACGATACCGGCACTGGTTTCAGGGGTGCGTTCCACCAGAACTTCATAGTTTTTGGCGCGAACGCCTTCGTAGATCTGATCTGCCAGCGAGGCGACGGCAGTAGCGATCCGCTCCACGCCCACTTCAAGCAGCAGATCAAGAGCAGCGGCCTGTCCGAAGCAGCCGATGGTGTTCAATGTTCCGCACTCATAACGGCCCGCGTCGTGACGCAAAGCCATGTCGCGCGAAGCATAATCGGCATAGCCGGCCACGTTGGTCCAGCCAAATTCAATGGGTTCAATCTGGTCGAGCCGGTCGCGCCGGACATACAGCACGCCATTGCCTTCCGGCCCTAACATCCATTTATGGCCATCGGCAGCGAGCGCGTCGATGTTTGCTTCCTGTACATTAATGGGGAACGCGCCCATGCCCTGAATGGCATCCACGAAGAAAAAGCAATCGTGCCGGCGGCAAAGCTGGCCTATAGCGTTCAGGTCCACCCGATAGCCGCTCAGGTAATTCACATAGCTGATGGCAAGCAGGCGCGCTCCGGGAAGGGCGGCTGCGATTACTTCAAGGGAATCGTAAATGGATAGCCAGGTAATCTGCATTCCTTTTTCAACTAAACGAAGCCAAGGAAAGTAGTTGGCGGGAAATTCCTCCTTAAAAGCAATAATGCGGTCGCCAGGATGCCAATCCAGGCCCAGAGCAACGGTCGCGACGCCCTCAGAAGTATTCTTCACAATGGCGATTTCGCCCGGTTCCGCATTAATAAGCCGGGCAGTGGCAGAGCGCAGTTTTTCGTAACCTGCCATCCACCGGTCGTAGTGGAGCGATCCGTACTGGAGGGCATCATCGGCCAGCCACTTCATGGCATTGGCAGCGCGCGCGCAGAGCGGAGCCACTGCCGCATGATTCAGGTAAATCAGCTCTTTGGTAACGGGAAATTCAGCGCGATACAGTTCATGAAGCGGTTGAGTGTTTTTTTCAACACCAAGCAAGGCTGGAACGAAACCCATAATCATGAGGATACGTTAATAGAAGAGAGTCACTTTTTAAACGGTGTGTTTACGGGCTTCTGCCCGGTCAGGCTGCTTTCAGCCTATACTGTAAGTAGAAGAATCACCGACGTTTAAGGTTTGTCCGCAGTCCGGTGTTCTGGAGGTTCAATGCAGCGTTTTTTTTCCCGGTCGCTCGTTTCAAAGCCCACCAGCTTGGTGATGGCTTACGTTTTGGTTATCTTCGCCACTGTTTTTCCGGCTTTTGCCGATGACCATAAGAAGCCGGACGGCAGTAAAAAAGATCCCGATACCATCGGTGATCGTAATGTGTCGGGAAAGCTGAACTGGTACTCGCTCGAAAAAGAAATCGCTTTGGGCAAACAGCTAGCCCAGGAAGTGGAGCGGCAGTCCAAAATCATCAATGATCCGGTAGTGGCAGAGTACGTAAACCGGATTGGACAGAATCTGGTGCGCAATTCGGATGCGAAAGTTCCATTTACCATCAAAGTGATCGACGGCGAGGAAGTGAACGCTTTCGCGCTGCCGGGCGGCTTTTTCTTTGTGTACTCGGGATTGATTCTGAAAGCCGACACCGAATCGGAACTGGCGGGCGTGATGTCGCATGAGATTGCTCACGTTGCGGCCCGGCACGGCACCCGGCAGGCCACTCGCGGCCAGTTAGCGAATATTGCCAGCATTCCGCTAATCTTTCTGGGCGGTTGGGGTGGGTATGCAATTCAACAAGGCGCGGGTTTGTTGATTCCAATGGGATTCCTGCAGTTTTCGCGAGGATTCGAATCGGAAGCGGACTACTTGGGCTTACAGTATATGTACAAAACCGGCTACGACCCGGAAGCATTTGTGGACTTCTTTGAAAAAATTGAAACCCTGGAAAAACGCAAGCCGGGAACAATGTCGAAGGTTTTCTCCACTCATCCGCCGACTGATGACCGGATCGCCAATGCTCAGAAGGAAATTGCCCAAATCCTGAAGCAGAAGCCGGAATACGTAGTGACGACTTCGGAGTTCAACGATGTGAAAGGGCGTTTGGCGATGCTCCAAAACCGCCGCAAGCTGAACATTGCTTCCAACGACGACCCTAACAAGCCGACGCTGCGGCGTAATCCGAATTCTACCGCTCCAATTGAGGATGAGACCGATAGTTCCAAGAAGTCCAAGGGCGATGACGAGGACCGGCCTAAGCTGAAACGGCGGCCTTCGGACAGCTCGGATACTTCTTCGGGCGATTCCCCCACCAGCAATTAGATTTTCTGATTAGACAGAAGCAGAGGACCGCGAGCAATCGCGGTCTTTTTGATTTATAGGGACTTCGATAATTTGCTTACTTCTTGCGTTCGCGGGAAGCAGCCATGCGTAATTTGTTACCGCAGATGTCAAGACTGCACCAGGATCGTGTTCCGCTCTTGCTCGTGTCATAGAAATAAAGAACGCATTCCGGATTTTTACATTTACGGAGCCGATTGAGATCTCCTTCAACGAGCAACTTTGCTACCGATTGAGCCACCGGCACAACGTACGACTTCGCTGTGGGAAAACTGGGCGCGACGATCAGGCTATACCGTCCGGTTTGCTCAACCAGTTGAGCCGCGTTTTCCGGGCGCGCCAAAAGCGCATTGGTTGCAGGGACCAATTCGCAAGGGGGCTGTCGCTTTTGCGTCACGGCAGCCAGACTCTGCTTCAAAAGCGAACGATATGCCAAGGCTTCGGGAAGAATGCGTTCGGTTTCTCTCGCCTCTATTTTCGCTTCCTGTAAGCCGTTCACGCCTGCTTCCTGAAGCCACGTCATGAAATCCGCCGGATGTTTTAGCAGATTAACCGGTTTGCCTTCGAGAACAATATCCGTGTTAATGAAATCAACAGCGAGCCAATTGCCCACCCAAAGAAAACGACTTTGCGAAGAATTTTCTTGCATTCATCCCCAACCCTCTGTTACAGTCTAAATTATAAATGACTGTAACAAAAGGCCATTATTCATAAGGAGATTATATGGCTCGCCTGCATACGATTGAACCCAGCACTGCCCCTACCGAAACAAAACAACTTTTCAACCAAGTTCATGCCGCGCTTGGCCTTGTTCCCAACATGACCAAGGTTATGGCAAATTCCCCCGCCGTACTCAAAGGATATCTGGATTTCAGCGGAGATCTTAGCAAGGGCAAACTCGACGCGCAGCTTCGGGAACAGATTGCGCTGCTTACGGCGCAATCCAACCATTGCGATTACTGCCTTTCGGCCCATACTGCCATTGGCAAAATCGTTGGACTGAACGACGACGTGGTTCAGGGTAGCCGCCAGGGACGCGGCTCGTCTGTCTGCGCCACCGCAGCGCTTACCTTCGCCCGTAAGGTTCTTGATAGTAAGGGACATGTTGAAGAAGACTCAATAGCCGCGATTCGCGCTGCCGGTTTCAGCGATGAAGAGATAGCGGAGATTATTGCCCATGTCGCTCTCAACGTACTCACCAATTATTTCAACGTAGCCGCTGAAGTCGATATTGATTTTCCCCAAATATCGTTTTCCCAAGCAAGCTAAAGCAGGAAAAAGGAGAGCCAGGTCGGTCCGGAAGTCTGGCCTGGCGCCTAGCCAGTAATGAGTACAGGAATAACAGCTCCCCATGTATATTAGCGAAATCTGGCGATACCCCATCAAAAGCATGCGTGGTGAACGCATTCCAAGTTCCACAGTTCTCTTATCGGGTTTGGCTTCGGATCGCCAAATCGTCTGCGTGTCCAAAACACGAGGCAAGCTGATTACAGCTCGAACTCATCCGCGTTTGCTTGGCTTACAAGCCTGCGTCCGCGGCAATGCGATCAACGTAAGCGGCTTCCCCTGGCAGAGTGCGGCAGCGAGTGAACTCGTTAGCGACGCGGCAAGCGAACGAGTGTTCCTGGCTGACCTTGAAACGGACACGCGGCGATTTGACGTGCTTCCGCTGCTGGTTGCGACGGACGGAGCATTGGCGCAACTTGAGCTGGACAGCCGCCGTTTTCGGCCTAACATCGTTATCGGCAATGTTCCTGGGAACTCAGAACGGGATTGGCCCGGTTTTCAAATCCAGCTTGGCCCGGTGCGTATTCGCGCCGCGCAACTCCGCATGCGTTGCGTGATGACCACCTTCAATCCCGACACGCTGAAACAGGACCGGTCAGTATTAAAGAAGATTGTTTCTCAAAACGGGGGGACTTTGGCGCTCGATTGCGCAGTGATCCAGGCCGGCTTTGTTCAAGAAGGTGACTTGGTGAGCGTTTTCGAATCCCAAGCACATCAGTTAAAAGGAGAAATTTCATGAGTTCAATCATTACCCCGCCGTTCACAAATCCGGAACTGGCCGCGCGCAAAGTGCAAATTGCCGAGGATCTTTGGAATACACGCGATCCAGAAGCTGTTGGCGCCGCGTATACAGAAGACTGTCAGTGGAGAAATCGCGTGGAGTTCTTCCAAGGCCGCTCCGCCATTGTGGAGTTTCTGCGTCGAAAATGGAGCCGCGAACTCGATTACAAGCTCAGAAAAGAACTTTGGGGCTTTCGAGGAAACCGGATGGCGGTGAAGTTTCAGTATGAATGGCACGACGATAGCGGCCAATGGTTTCGAAGCTACGGCAATGAGCTTTGGGAATTTGCCGACAATGGACTGATGCAAAGAAGAGAAGCGAGCATCAACGATCTACCGATCAGGGAATCTGACCGATCTTTGTAAGGGTGCGGATCAGATTGAGCGTGTAACGGTTTCCGATAGTATGTTTTCAAGTCAAGTGCGAAACCGCGCGAAAGCCTTCCCGCTCGAAATGCCGGTCATTTGTGAGCACGTCCGTTAACCCTTCGCGGCGCATGGTCTGCCTTGAGATGCAATGAGTCAGGCTATATCCTTTGTCAGGACATGCATTGTAGAGCGTTAAACCGTCTGACATTGCTCCAAGAAAAGTTGTCCGACTTTGCGGGATAATGCGAATGTCAGGGTTATTTATCAGCGATCTGACGGCATTACCGGCGACGCCGCGCAACAGTTCGTCGGAAGCGCAGTAGGCTAGGAACTCTGTTAACACTTCGTCGCTTGTTATGATACTGCGCGGCTTCAAGCTGGCGGTGTATTTCATGACAGTTTGGTGAGCACTGTCGTGTTTACTGGTGAGTGCAATCCAATAAAAAGTGTCCGCGAACACAGTGTTCACGAATTTCGCTTGGGTGATCCATAAAGATAATGGTCATGTTCGCTTGCGCCGTCGCTTGGCAAACGCTCGAAAACTTCATCGGGCAAGGCGTGGACTTGGTTTGTGAAAGTCTTCCAGAATGGCTGTTCATTATCGTCAGCAGGCGTACCGGGCTGTAGCTCCAGGTCGCGGCCGATCATGCGCTGTA
>CAXTWH010000029.1:0-65033 GCA_964247975.1 uncultured Bryobacteraceae bacterium
GTTCCTGATCCAGCAAATGGGTCGAGCACGGTTTGACATCCGTTTGCTTTTTCACGATCAAGAAGATTTCGCACCCATACAGCAGAAATTCGGCTGAGTATTTAAACCAGCGATGAACAGGCTGCGCAAGATTATCTGTAAAGGTAGATGTTGTATCCGAAAGCTTCGGGGGCTGATGCTCAATGGTTCTGTTAGGCAGATCAAGTAGAAGTTGCAATACATCGCTAATATACTCCGGTTTGCCCAATTTCAAATTTCAGGAAAAGCCTAAATCTGCAAGCTCAAGCAGACTAGTCCGAAAGGCCGATTATCAAACACACGGCTTTTCTGTGATCAAAATAACTATTTATCGCTTCAGAAGTTTACGCTGATATTGCCAACTGGAAAGAGAGTTTCGGCTGGAGGCAGACTTTTATGGATCTTTTTTGTGTTCGACTAATCAAAATACACTTGGAATAGATTGATGCGGATTGATGCTGGCAGGCAATTAGACTCAACTGAAGACCAACTCAGCTCAAGTTCTAAGCTTGGTTCAGTGGTAGACCATGACGGTTCGGCAAGCAAAACGCGCCAAACGGAAAAAGCACCTAGAACACCAGCTCAGAGCAGTCCAGAATGGCAGGATTTCGTGTCCCGCGCCAGCCATGATCTGCAAGGACCATTGCGGAACATCGTGATCTGCTCAGAACTGCTGTTGCGGCGACATAACAGCGCGCTGGATCAGAATGGCCAGGAACTTCTGCAATTGATTGCCGATGAATCAAAATGCGGGTTGGCGTTAACCAAAGCTCTTTTTGCTTACGCCCGGGCGCTTGAAGGTGGCTTTGATCCAGCTCCTGTGCAGCTTGAACACGTGCTGCGCCATGCTCTTGTTAAATTGAAAGACTCTCTCGAAAAAGCGGGCGCTGTGGTGAGTTCTGATCCGCTGCCGCAGATTGTGGGCGACAACAATCAACTGGAGCAGGTATTTCAGAATTTGCTGGATAATGCCATTCGTTATCGAGGCACAACTGCGCCGGTAATTCATGTTTCCGCCGTGCAGCGTGAAACGAATTGGATTATCTCCGTGGCGGATAACGGCACCGGCATTGCGGAGCGTTTTAAAGATCGTGTTTTTAAGCCTTTCGAGCGGCTTCACAAACAGCCGGTATCCGGGTCCGGTTTGGGGCTGGCGACTTGCAAGCGCATTGTGGAAAAGCATCATGGGCAGATCTGGGTGGAATCCACCCCGGATGTTGGCTCCACTTTTTTCTTTTCACTGCCGATTAAGCCTGCCGGGCCTACACTGGAACAATAAGCCGTACCGCATAAGCGGTATCTGGTGTCAGAGCCCGAATGGTTGTCAAAAATAACCTTAGTTTTCTTCGCGCAAAGCGTGATGTTGGAGCAAGCGAACTGGCCCAGGCGGTTGGAGTCAGCCGCCAGACCATTTATTCCATCGAATCAGGATCATTCACGCCGAATACGGCAGTGGCCTTACGTTTGGCGCAGTTTCTGAACTGCCGCGTGGAAGAAATCTTCAGCCTTGAACCGGAGCAGAAGCCTGATGGGGAGTCCGCCCCCGCGCAACTCATTGACGAGCGTAAACGTGTTTATCCCGGCCAGACGGTGCAACTTGGCCGTATCGGTTCAGAGCTAATCGCTGTTCCCGGCAGCGAAACTGCGGAACGTTATCCGAGTGGCGTGAACGGAATCGTGGTGCAGGGGAATCGTCGGAACGCTTCAGGTTTGACAGTTCAGATACTGGATGAATCGCTGCTGGAAAGCAGTTTAATCGTGGCCGGGTGTGATCCGGCGGTGACGCTGCTGGCGAACCCATTGGAGAAGGCCGGGGTTCATCTGGCGCCGTGGCTGGCAAACAGCTCATCGGCTCTGGCATTGCTTAAAGAAAACAAAATTCACATTGCCGGCTGCCACATGAGCAGTGCGAAAACAGGCGAACTGAATCTGCAATTTATTCATAAGATCACTGCTGATCTGGAATTAGCCGTAATCAGTTTTGTGCTGTGGCAGGAAGGATTGCTGGTAGCGCGCGGCAACCCGAAAAAGATACAAACGATTGGGGACCTGGCGCGAACCGATGTGTGCCTAGTGAATCGCGAACAAGGCTCCGGCACGCGCTGCCTGCTTGACGCTTTGTTAGCTGAGGCCGCGATTACCCCGCGCATGGTATGCGGCTACAACAACACGATGAAAAGCCACATGGCAGTGGCGGGTGAAGTGTTGAGCGGGAAAGCTGACTGTGGTTTAGCAATCAGTTCAGCCGCACGATTGACGGGGTTGACGTTTATTCCGCTCACGACAGAGCGATACGATTTTGTTGTTCGAAAAGAATGGCTGGGCGAGAAGCCGATTCAACGATTTTTTGAAGAATTGAGCCGCTCCGCGATTCAACACCGTTTGGAAGCGGTTTGCGGCTACGATGCAACCCATTGCGGTGAAACAGCGGTGTAGAAGGAGGCTAATTCGGTTTAAGCGCGTTTTATCAAATTCTTATTCCTTCAATGCACAGCACTGTTATCCCGCGCGCATCCATTTGGCTGGTCAGATTGCCCGCTGTATACTGAACCTCTAAGTGCAAACATCCCTGGCAGAAACTCTGTTTGTGTGCCGGTTCAGACTGTTCTGACCTGAACCCCAAGAACTCCATCAGAATCAGATACGAAACTGATGTTTTGGAGAGAAGAATGAAGAAGGCAAGGTTCAGTGAAGAGCAGATTGTAGCGGCGCTGCAGCCAATGGCTGCGGGAAGGACGGCATCCGACATGGCGCGCGAGTTGGGGGTCAGCAAGCACACGATGTACGCGTGGAACAAAAAGTATGGCGGGATGACGAGCGATGAGGCGAAGCGACTGAAGCATCTGGAGGAGGAGAACCGACGACTGAAGGTGGCGGTAGCGGACCTGACGCTGGATCGTGACGTTCTGAAAGCGGTGATCTCAAAAAACGGGTGGAGCTCGTGAGCCGTCGTGAAGATGTCGCGCTCGCTGTTGAGAAGTTCGGAATCAGCGAGCGCAGGGCTTGCGGGCTGATGGGAATTGAGCGAAGCAGTTGCCGATATCGGATGAAACCTCAGCGGCATCCGGAAGCAGCCAGGGAGGTGAAGAGGCTGGCGGAAGCGCATCCGCGGTACGGGTATCGGAGAGTGACGGCAGTGCTGAATCGAGAGGGCCACCAAGGGAACCACAAGCGTGTGTGGCGGCTTCGAAGCGAGTTGGGTCTAGCGGTGCGGCGGAGGCCGAAGCGGCGGCTTAAGAGAGAACATCCCGCTGCTGTGAAGGCGGTGCGGATGAATGAGCAATGGGCAATGGATTTCATACAGCGACGCGGCGGTAAACGGGCAAACTCTGCGGGCGCTGACGCTGATCGATCTCTACACGCGCGAGTGCCTCGCCATCGAGGTGGCCGCCTCGATCGGAGCTCATCGGGTGGCGCGTGTGCTGGATCGCGTGATGAACGAGCGCGGGGCGACGCCGGCAAGTCTGCGCGTTGACAACGGGCCTGAGTTTATCGCCGGACATCTGAAGAAATGGGCGGAACAGAAAAAGAGCGGGATCCGGCACATACAGCCGGGCAAGTCGCAGCAGAACGGGCACATTGAAAGCTTTAACGGAAGACTACGAGACGAAGGCCTGAATATGAACTGTGTTCTGCATCTCGGGGAGGCCAGGGAAAAGATCGGACAATGGCGAACGCACTACAATGAGGAACGGCCGCACAGTTCGTCAGCATACCGAACCCCTGTGGAGTTCGCGCGTGCGCTGCCGGTCGGCGCGCCGACCGGCAGCGCATAGGCTGCTTGAAAGTGGCGAATTTATAGTTAACACTGGTGGAGTAAACAGGGGCAGGTCCCAACACCAACTGTGGTTAACCCAGACCCAGAGGCGGTGATGGCCAGACCTCCAGCCACAAAAGTACCGCCTATCAAAGTCGATCCTCCAGCAAACGTACCCATCAATCCGTACATGCTGTTTGTTTGCCGGCCAACCGATTGAATTACTGCAAGCCCGAACGGGTTGATATCACCATTGCTATCTGACCCCAGATTTATGGTTCCAGAACCAAACGTTGTGTTGCTGTTGTAGGAGTTATAGGAATAACCGATGCTAGTTCCGTTGTAGGTCAATGGATTTGTATCAACAGTTCCATTAATGCACGCTCCTCCATTGCCGTCGCAAGTTCCCGAAGCAATCGTTACTGTGACGCTCGTTTCGGTTTGGTTACTTGCTGTAACGCAATCTTCACCGCTTGGATCGATATTGCTCAACGGAAGGCAACTCGCTTTCCTGGCTCATTCCGGGTTCTTCAAATATTTAGAACAGCTCAACAATCGAAAAATCCATGCTACTCGTCAGTAGCCTTGTTGGGCGGCGGCAAGGACTACTTTTAAAAATCCGCTGGTTATCAACCTTATTGCAGAATGTTGTTGCCAATTGGTTTTGCTGTGCAACTGGGTTCTGCAAAACGGAAACAGAGCAAATCACAAGCCCACTGATTTCGTGCGTAAACCTTCGTTTGCGCAACTCCAAAAAATCGTGATTCGCGTTGAACTCTGCCGGAGAGCATCGGCCGTCAGCTAACGTCTACACTCGATTTCTGGATACTGCGGACTCCGCTGAAGCCTCGAAGCTGGCACTCCTCGCAGGTATACGTCGAAAAAGCTATTGATGTAATGCTCTGCGATTGCGAGTTGCCGCCTCCCATTTAAACGCTTGTCTGGCATCCGCAGCAGGCTCATCAGTAAGGGACTCTTCACGTCGTCGCTGAAGCCGAAGTGCGTCGCACGCCGAATCGTGACTTGCAGCCTGCTGTCACGAGGCAGTCGATTGAAAATTGAACGCAAGTTCGCTTCAACCGGACCGGTCTCCGCAACGGACTCGCCGCTGTGATCGCTCATCAGGAACATAAACGGCTGTGACACGCCTTCAGCAATCACGCTGCCGAATGGCGCGCCATCTATATTTATGCCCGCCTTGCACCTGGGATCGTCATGACAGAATTGAAGTGCTTCGGCACCGCCGAGTGAATGGCCGAACGCTCCAATATGCTGCAGATCGAGCTTTCCACGAAATTTACCGGAAGGATCGCTGGCATTCAGTCTCTCCATTTGATCGAGCGCAAAGCTCATGTCGGTGCTCCACGTTCGAACAAGTCTAGTCGCAATGCGCACCCTTTGGGATTCACCGGCCAGTTCAGCATTGTTTTCGGGCGATCTCGCGATTGGGGTTCCGTTTGGAAGCACCACAACAAAGGTTCGATACGGCGCATCGATACCGACCACCACGTATCCGTGGCTCGCTAAGTCCTCGGCCAGCGTCGTGTAATCCGTGGTGAGGGCCGAATGCCCTCCTCGCATGAGCACTACCGGATAGGACTTCTGCTGAGGCGATACTTCCGGATCGTGTACGCTGTGGCTGCGAACCCGCGACAAATCTCGCGTCAGAAAGTGGGTGAGCAGAAACCCGGTCTGGTGCGCGAGCGCAATCCGCCAAGAAGCGGGAAGATAGTTGTCGAACGCTTGTTTCGATGAACTTGCGGCGGGATACCAGACCCAAGCAAAAAGCTTTCTGTCGGCGCTTGGCGGTAGGGCCAGCGAATCCGTATGCGCCGAATCGATCCAAACGTACCGCGTACGACCGACCGCAAAAAGTCCAGTCGGTGTCGGTAGCGTTGTCACTCTGAAGTGATCCAGCCATAGCACGCCCAGTAAGACTGCAACTAGGGCGACAGCAACAAGCGGTATGGTGACCAGGATCTTGAGTACGCGCCGGTATCTCGCCTTGTGCATTTAGAGCTTCAGATAATAAACAGGAGCTATTGCTGCAAAGGCAGTGCCGGTTTGCAGTGCAAGCACAAAAAGCGTTTGTTTTGGCGCGCGCGGCAGCCATTTCACGGCGAAGAATGCCAGAATCGGCATCTGTCCGACCATAAGCATCTGCCAAACATGGGCAATCGCTCCCTCGTCGGTCTCGTGAACAACGCCGAAGATCGCGATGCTGACCAGTACGATTGCTGATGCCGTGAGCGACATCGCCATTGGAAGAAAAGCACTCGGTTTTCTTACGACGGCGAGCAGCGAACTGGGGTGTTCTTGGTTTCTCTCGGCATAACTGGCTACCACGCATCCGGCCGACCACCGCAGCGCCTTCCAGTCGCTTTCGATGTAGTCCAGTTCGCGTTCCATTGCTTCTCCCCATTCCGAACGCGTTGGCGGAAGCACATGGAACGCGTGGCTCATTAGAGCTAGGGCGATTCGTTTCAGAACCGAAACTCGGCCGCTCATGGGATCGCTCCTGCCAGCTTGCCGCGGACAGCAGGTGACGTGCTTGACGATTCAATAGCGCGCGCGAAAGCCAAGCCGTTCGCGCTCAGCTTGTACGCATGGCGAGCCGGCTTGCCCGGGCGTTCCGGCTCCTGCCACTTCGATTCCAACAGTCCTTGATCGCTAAGCCGTATGAGCAGCGGATAAAGCGTGCCCGACTTCAAACCTGTTTGCTTCGAAAGTTCGTAGCCGTACTGCCACTTGTGCGGCTGTTGGAGCATTGCGGCAAGCAGTTCCCGGGTTTGCGCCGAGCTATTCGGCTTTCGCGCCATCTTCTTAATATCAACATATGTAGAGTTTCTTGTCAACTCTCGTATTTGACCGAATGTAAAGGCCCGTGAAGGACAAGCCGCGATCAGCCGTGGGACAGCGATTCTTTCAGCGGCAAGCTGAGTTTTCTTCCTGAAGAAATTGACACAGAATCTCAACAAAGAGTTCCGCGCAATTGGCCAGAGCCGTGTTGAAACCCGTTGCAGCTTGCCTTTTCTGAAATTTTTGAATGCCTTTCTGAGCGGTGTTCGAATGGAGCCAAACCTAATGCATCCTGCCCAATTTGTTATCCTGAAGTTTCCCGCTTTCCACAATATGCGGCGTTATTCCTTCTTTTTGTTTTCCGCCGCCATCCTTTTAACCCTTTTTGTCGTTCGCACTTATCTCCGCCGTTCGGACCGGGAACGACGGCATCCACCGAATCCGGTGGCGCGAATTGATCGGGATGTGCAAGCAATCGCGAAAACCTGGCATTGGGGCAAGGATGATCCGCAAACGAACTGCCCGGTGGTGCGGGTGGTTTCTTCCTCATTCCGGGCAGTTCACGACCCCAGCACTTTTGAGCTGACCGACATGCAGCTTAAGTTGTTCAACAAAGGCTGTTCTTCTTATACTTACGTGCAAAGCTCCAAGGCGGAGTTTGATGAGCAGTCTGAGGTGATGACCGCCAAAAATGATGTTTTGATTGTGATGAAGGTGCCAGGAGATAAGGAGCCGGACGATAAAAAGGCTACCGCCAATCTGGTTCACATACGAACTACCGGCGTGCGGTATGAAACGAAAACCGGCAAAGCGGACACCACGCAGCCGGCGGCTTTTCAATTTGCCAATGGTCGCGGCCACTCGCTGGGCGCGGATTACGACCCCAATACTCACCAACTGCACATGAAGTCGCAGGTTTCGCTCGACTGGTTCGGCAATGGTCCGCCGGAAGATTCCATGCACATTGAAGCGGGCGAACTACGCTACGAAGAAAACCACGGCAAAGTTTTCCTATGGCCGTGGTCGCGCTTGAAGCGGAAAAATACGGTGATCAACGCCGCCAATTCCGAAGTGACCCTGGACCAGGGAGTTTTAAAAGAAGTAGATTCGCTGAACGCGAAGGGCGTCGACCGGGAAGAAACGCGGCAGGTGGAATATGGCGGCGATAAGCTGGTTGCTTTATTTAATGACAACGGCGACATGACCCAGATTACGGCTGAGCCGAATGCACATCTGTTGTCAACCGATAAGTTCGCTAAAACCGCCGTCACCGCCAAACAAGCGGTGCTTTCTTTCAACGTTGAAACCGATATAGATGTGGTGAGCGGCCAGGAAAGCAACAACAGCGTACTGCACCAGGTGTTTGCCAAAGGAAACGCGCTGATCCATTCATCGCCTGTTCCGAGGCCGGACGTGAAGCCGTCCGATACGCGCATTCTGCGCAGCGAAGTGATTGAAATCGCCATGAAGGACGACGGCAAGGAAATTCAATCTCTGCGCGCGGACGCGCCCGGACAGTTGGAATTCAAGCCCAACCAGGCCGAACGCGCGCATCGCTGGATGAATGGAAACCGCATCCAGATTGTTTACGGCGATGCGAACTCAATCGACTCGTTTCATGCTTCCCAGGCCAGCACCCGTACGGAAAAACCGCTGCCGCCGGAAAAACGGAAAGACAAAAATGGAAAAACCGTTCCGGTAACGCCCGCGCTCACTTGGAGCGATGAACTGACGGCGAAATTTGCCCCGCAATCAAACGACTTGGCGACGCTTGAACAAACCGGCAATTTCCGCTACGAAGAAGGAATGCGCCACGCCACCGCCGCCCGCGCGCACTTGGAGCAAACTCTAAATCAAATTCTATTGAAAGACCATGCCAAGCTTTGGGATGACACCGGCGTTACGGCGGCAGACGCCATTCTGCTCAACCAGCAGAACGGGGACATGGACGCCACTGGAAAAGTAGCTTCCACCCGCCAGCCGGATAAGCCCAAAGAAAACGGAAAATCTTCGCTGCTCGATGAAACCGAACCGCTGCAAGCGCGGGCCGACAAAATGCAAAGCCGCGAAAACAATTTGAAAATCTCCTACGAAGGGCAGGCGCTTCTTTGGCAGGGAGCCGACCGTATACAAGCAGACGCCATCGATATTGACCGCGACAACGAAACGCTTCATGCCAAAGGCCATGTGGTCAGCCAGTTAATCGATAAACAGAAGAATGAAGATAAACAGCCTGTCAGCGGCAGTAACCAGGTCCGGCTGCAGCCGGTAGTGAACACAACCACCGCGCCATCAACCGATAAACCGATGGTTTTTACGATTGTGCGCGCGCCCGATCTGTTTTATCAGGATGATACCCGGATTGCCCACTACACCGGCGGCGTCACATTGGTTCACGACAAAATGATTGTCACCTCCAAGGAATTGCGGGCGTTTCTCAACAACGACGATGCCGGGCAGGACAACAAAGATAACGGCACTTCGCTGGACCATGCTTTCGCTGATGGCGATGTGAAAGTGGTGGAAGCCATGAACAACCGCACCCGCACCGGCACAAGCCAGCATTGCGAATATTATCCCGATGAGAACAAAGTGATTCTCAACGGCGGTTTAGCCAAAATGGCCGATTCCCGCAAAGGAACTACGATGGGTCAGCAGTTAACGTACTACCCGGATTCCGATCGCATCGTGGTGGAAGGATTGCCGAAAAAACCGGCGATCAGCGACATGAATAAGTCGAAGTAAAATTTCGTTTCGGCGCATCGGACATAATAGGATCATTCCCGCTTTGAACACTTTACAAACGGTTGAGATTTCGAAATCCTACAACGGGCGGCGCGTGGTGGACAATGTTTCCGTTCGGGTGGAACAAGGCGAAGTGGTAGGCCTGCTAGGGCCAAACGGAGCAGGCAAAACCACGTCGTTTTACATCACGGTGGGTTTGGTCAGCCCGGAAGCAGGAGTGGTTCTGTTGAATGAAGAAGACATTACCCGTTTGCCGATGTATCTGCGCGCCCGCAAAGGCGTAAGCTACCTTCCGCAGGAATCTTCCGTGTTTCGCAAACTGAGCGTGGAAGACAACCTGATGGCGATTCTGCAAACACTGCCGATCAGCGGACGCGAGCGGCGCGACCGCATGAACCGCTTGATTGAACAGTTGGGCCTGGAAACAGTTCGCCACAGCAAAGGCTATATGCTGTCGGGTGGGGAACGACGGCGAACGGAAATTGCCCGCTCCCTGGTGCTGGAGCCAAGCTTTCTGCTGTTGGACGAACCGTTCTCCGGCATTGATCCGATTCAGGTTCTGGAGATTCAAGGCATCATCGGAGATCTGCGGAAGTCCGGCATCGGCATTCTGATTACCGACCACCAGGTGCGGGAAACGCTGGCGGTCACGGATCGCGCTTACATCATCAGCAACGGCCGCATTTTTCGCACCGGCACCCCGGAATCGTTAGGAAATGATCCTGAAGTACGCCGGGTATATCTGGGCGAGAGTTTCTACTTCAACCCAAACGGCTGGCGTTAAAAACTTACCCGCTTCTGTTTCGGAAAATCCTGAAATCATTACCAATTTCACCCCCTTGCTTCCGGTGTTAAACTGAAGTCCGATGGGTTCGCTTTCGCAACGCCTGCACTTGGGAGTACAGCAAAAGCAGATCCTCACGCCTGGACTCGTCCAGATGGTGACCGTGCTTCAGCTCAATCGTTTAGAGCTGAAAGACATGATCATCAACGAAATCAGCGAAAATCCGGTTCTCGAAGAATCAGGCGAAAGCGGCGAAGAACTCACGCCCGAAGAAGTACAGAACATGCTGGAGCGCGAGCTTCGCTCGGAGCCGGCAGACCAGGCGATTCTCGATCACTCGACGCACGATTCCATGCCGGAACCGTTCGAAGCGGGTGAAGGCAGCGCGGATTTTGTTTCGGAAGGAGCTTCCGCTTCGGCTGCTGCGCCCGCCCCGGAGGAGACTTCCAAATCAGAAACCGATCCTTTTGACGAAATTGACTTCGGATCGTACTTTGATGATTACCTGGACCCTGGTTTTAAGAGTCCAGCGGGCGAATTGGTGGAAAAGCCGTCCTTTGAAACCTTTCTTTCTTCGCCGGTGACGCTGGCCGACCATCTGCAAAGCCAGTTGGCCGTTCTGGTTCTGCCCGAACGCATTCGGGATGCCGCCAACGCCATTGTGGGCAATCTGGAAGAAAGCGGCTATCTCACCACCACGCTCGAAGAAGTAGCCGATTCCGAAGGCTTGTCAATTGAGAATGTGCGCGCCGGTTTGAAAGCCGTGCAATCGCTTGACCCTACCGGCGTGGGCGCTTGCACCATGCGCGAATGCCTGCTTTTGCAGCTTGACGCGCGCGGCTCCAAAGGCAGCGTAGCATGGAACATTGTTCACGATCACTTAAAGCTGCTTGAAACACGCCAATACCAGCAGCTTGCCAAAGTTTTGTGCCGCCCTCTGGCGCACATCCAGATTGCTGTGAATGCGATTCGTCATCTGGACCCGGCGCCGGGCCTGCGTTATACCCGGGCGGAAGCGCGGCCGGTAGAGCCGGACGTTTACATCGAAAAAGACGGCGACGAATATCGGATCACCCTAAACGAGGATGATATTCCGCAGCTTCGTTTAAACGGCAACTATAAACACCTGTTGGATCGCAACCAGGAACCAAGCAAAGACGCCAAAGACGCGCGGAATTATGCGAAAGAACGTTATGCTTCGGCGCTGCAATTTATTAAGAATATTGAACAGCGCAAGCAAACTATTTTTCGCGTGTGCCATTCCCTCGTTCGCAGGCAGCAGGAATTTCTGGATCACGGCATTACGCATTTGAAGCCGATGATGATCAAGGAAGTGGCGGAAGAAATCGGCGTTCATCCTTCCACGGCCAGCCGCGCGGTGATGAATAAATACGTTCACACGCCGCAGGGCGTTTTTGATCTGCGAAAACTTTTTTCTGAGCAAACGCAAGGATCTTCAGGCGTTACCACGCCTCTTCCGGTATTGAAGCTGAAGGTGAAAAAGATGATTGAAGAAGAAGATTCGAAACATCCTTTGACCGATGAGCGGATCACAGAGCTGCTGCGATCCGAAGGTTTTGACGTGAACCGGCGGACCATTGCCAAATACCGCGAAGACATGAAGATTCCATCCACGCATAAGCGGCGCGACCGCGACCGCGCCTAGATCTTTCGTCCCCTAACAAATCCTTGCGAGCCGCTGCCCTTGGGCGGCCCGTTTATTTGGAGAGAAACATGAAGGTCACCTATTCAGGAAAGACCAAAGACTTCACTTCTCAAATTGAGAAAAAAGTCGAAGAGAAGCTCGCCAAGTTAGCGAAAATGATCGAGCATAAAGGCGAGAAATGCGCTTCTGTTCTGCATCGTCAGGAGCGCTTTCTGCACAAAATCGAGATCAAAACGAGCTTCCATGAGCACGTTCTGCTCGGCACCGGCGCCGACGCCGATCTGATGATTGCCATCTGCGAGGCCATCGAAAAGCTGGAAAAGCAGATTGTGAAACTCGGCAGCCGGTGGCGCGATACGCACCGCGACGTGAAAAACGCGCGCGCCAAGAAAGAGTCGGCGGACTCTTTTGTGGAGAAAACCCCGGCACCCGTCAAGCTGGCGAAAAGGAGCGGCAAGATCAACGGCGATGCCAAGGTGCTGAAGCCGAAAGTGTTCCGGGTAGCTCCTGATGGCGATGCCAAGCCGATGACGCTCGAAGAAGCGGTGCTGGAAATGCGCGGCAACGATGATTATCTGATTTACCGCGATTTGAAACGCAGCAGTTTATCGGTGCTGTTTCGGCGGCGTGATGGTCACTTCGATCTGATCGAAGCGTAATTGTTAGTGAAGCTTCATTGCGAACCGAAACATTGAATGGTTCCGCCATGGAGCTTCTTTCTCAGAATTTTCCTGTGTTTGCATTTAAACAAAAGTCTAAGATGTATCTGAATTAATGTGGAGTGTCTAAACCTTTCTGTCTGCCTGCCGTTCGTATAAGCAGAAGCCAATTAAAACAAATTGGCAAGCAGAAAGGGAATGTCCCATGAAATTAAATCATTTTACAGTGCTGGCAGGGGCCCTCTTGTTAACAACGAGCATGTTTGCTCAAACTAGCACCCCTAACAATCGGCGCAAAGACCAGCAGGACCGCATTGCTAATGGTGTGCAGTCTGGCCAACTGACAACCGGCGAAACAAAGTCGCTGGAAGGCAACGAAGCCAACTTGAATCGGGAAATACATACCGATAAAAGTGCCAATGGCGGACAGCTTACTTCACAGGAAAAACAGCAGATCAATCATCAGGAAAATGGCTTAAGCAAGCAGATTTACAACGATAAGCACAATGGAAATACCGCTCATTATGGCAACGGTGAAGTAGGCCAGCGTCGGCAGGCTCAACAAGATCGGATTGCGAATGGCATTCGAAACGGCAGTTTGCGTCCGGGCGAAGCCGCCCATCTGGAAAATCGCGAACAGGGCGTCAATCAAAAGATCAATGCGGATCGCCAGGCTAACGGCGGCAAGCTTTCCGCCGCGCAAGCCAAACAAGTGAACCGCGCGCAGAATAAGGCCAGCAAAGCAATCTATCAGGATAAACACAACGCAAAACAGGGCTACTAACGTTTAATAACAGCCTGCTTCGCTTCTGAGGGCGTTCGGTTTACACTGCACCGGACGCCTTTGTTGTGAGTGCTCCGCGAATCGCATCTTGTAATCCGTGGCTTCGGGCGGCATGCTACTGATATGGGAGAGCGGAAACAAAAAGAGTGGGCCCGCTGACGCGGGTTGTTTTCGGAGCAGCAGGAAAGTAGCCAGAGTATCGCCGGGTTCTGTCCGCGAGTGGGCACTGCCCGTTTGGCAGTTTTACGAGTGGCGGAAATGACTTCGCGCGAAGCCAGAGCCCTTGGAGGCGATCAAGGTGGTCACCTCTGAGCCAGCGCCTTTGCTGCCTCCCCCACTCCGGTGCCGGGCACCCTTCTGGAGATCCGGTTGCGCGGCGACCGAAGCCTGCAGGAGAATGTCCTTTGGCCGGGACGTTTTCAGCCTACCGCCGCTTGGCTTAGCCTTGTTTTGCAAATGGCCAAAATCGAGCTTAAACAGTGGGCTACTTTCACGACAGTAGCGGGAGTGTGCCTTGCACAACTGTGACAGCTTTGCCCAAGAGCTGAACGCGGTTTTTATCCGTTTTCACCCGAACGGTACCACCCCGTGCAGAGAGCTGACGCCCGGTAAGGTCCGTTTTGCCTAGGCGTGCACTCCAGTATGGTCCAAGACAGCAGTGGGCGGTTCCTGTAACGGCGTCTTCAGGAATACCGAGCCGCGGTGCGAAGAATCGAGATACGAAATCAAAGTTGGAGTGATGAGAGGGTGCAGTGACGATCACACCTCGGGTCTCGATTTTAGCAAGTTCCTGGAACTTCGGAGCCAATAACCGTACCTCTTCCTCGGAACTAAGCTCGGCGAGGAGGTCGAGCGGACTACGAGAGAGTTGGACAATGTTGGCGCCCAAAGCTTCCGAAAGGGCTGGATCGGAAGCGATTTGATGAGGGGGCTGAGACGGTAACGCCAGCACTAACCACTCCTCCTCAGCCCAAGTGTGCAGTTCGCCTGCAGGAGTGTGGAAACAAATCGGGGCGTCTAAGCTCCTAAGACCCGTTTGCTGTAGAACATGTGCGCTCGCCAGCGTGGCGTGACCACAGAATTGCAACTCACCAGAAGCATTGAACCACCGGAGATGGTAATCACTGCCTTCCGGATGGAGAAAAGCCGTGGCAGGTTGATTTAAGTCCTTGGCCAAAGTACTCATTAATTGAATCGACTCTGGATGCGTTAGGATGCATACAGCAGCGGGGTTTCCGGTAAAGGGTACGTCTGCAAAAGCGTTGACAAGGTGAACCGACGGCACCTCTTTAGTATGTGGCAAGAGTCGGTGCAAAGACAAAGCCCATCTCTAGGTCCAAAGCGTGGCAGCTTCCGCTCGTGCTCCGTCCGCACTGGTTCAATCAGTTGCCATATTAAAGGTTCTCTGAGCGCTACGTAAGTCGCCGGTTCTCTGCGTTCGGAAATGGTGTGCTTTGGCTTTGTTTCCATTCAAGTTGTTTTTGTGGAACTGTCAAGAAATCAAACAAATTATCACCATCGGCGAGATGTTCAAAATCGAACCTCCTACACTCAAAAAGGGAGGTCCGGAATGGACACACACCGAGCGGAACGCATTTCGGAAGCGCTGCGCGAGGAATTGAACGAACTGATAGCCTACGAGCTTTCCGATCCGCGCATCGGAGAAGTCGTAGTAACGGAAGTTCTGGTTTCGCCCGATAAGAAACATGCTCAGGTGCGCCTGCATTTTCCGAATCAATCCGGTGAAGGCAAGGAAACCATTGCGGCTCTCGCCGGCGCGCGCAATTTTCTGCGCCATCAACTCGCAGAGCGTCTAGATATTTTCAGAATTCCCGAGCTTCACTTCGAAGCCGATGTTTCTTCCGGCTTAAACGATCGGATGAGCCATTTACTGAAGCGAGTCCGTCGGGGACGCCCACGAGATTGACAGCCACAGTGTACGCAACGCAACTGGGAAGCAGGCTCGTTTTTCTTTTAATCTGCCTAGCGTCTTTCGCCGGCAGCCAGCCATCGGGAACCGCTACTCCGGTAAAACTGGAACGCAACATCTATGCGATGGGCACGGAATATACCGTGGACTTGTACGGCCCCAACATCACTGTTCTTGAAGGCGCCGCCGAACAAGCAGCCGAAGAAGTGAAACGGCTGGACCAATTGATTTCCAACTACATTCCTGAAAGCGAACTCAGCCGGGTGAACCGGGAAGGATATGATCATCCGGTGACAGTCTCGGCTGAGTTTTTCCAGCTTCTTAGTGATTGTCTTGCTTACAGCCGCCAAAGCGAAGGATCATTCGATATCACCGTCGGCCCATTGATGAAAATTTGGGGATTTTACAAGGAAAGCGGCCATCTTCCGCACCGGGCCGAGATCAGAACCGCGCTGGACCAAATCGGTTACGAAAACGTAGAACTTGATTCCATTCACAAAACCGTCCGGTTCACCAGAAAAGGCATGAGCCTTGATCCGGGCGGCGTCGGCAAAGGATACGCTGTGGATAAAATGGTGGCGGTTCTTCGCGCTAACGGCATTCGTTCCGGCCTGGTTTCCGGGGGAGGCTCCAGCATTTACGGAATCGGCGCGCCGCCTAACGAAGCAAAAGGCTGGTATGTTCGCATTCGTGATCCCAAAAACGAGCGGAAAACAGCGGCGGAAGTTTATCTTAGGGATAGCTCAGTTTCAACGTCAGGCAATTACGAAAAGTTCTTTTTTGCGGAAGGTAAGCTTTATAGCCATATCATGGATCCACGTACGGGTTATCCATCAGAAGGAATGCTTTCAGTTTCAGTTCTGGCTCCGCGCACGCTCGATAGCGAAGTGTGGGCCAAACCCTATTACATTCTGGGCCGCCAATGGACGCTGCGGCATAAACCAGCAGATTTTCGCGTATTGATGTGCGAGAACAAAACAGGAGCAACTTGCGAATGGCTCCCATAAACAACCGGTTTCTGGATGCGTGCCGCCGCCGGGCTACCGACGTTCGCCCTGTGTGGTTTATGCGTCAAGCAGGCCGCTATCTGAAGCAGTACCGCGAAATCCGGTCGAAACACTCGATTCTGGAAATCTGCAAGCGGGCGGATCTGGCCGCTGCCGTCACGCTGCAGCCGATCGACATTCTGGACGTGGATGCAGCCATTATTTTTGCCGATCTGCTGCTGCCGCTGGAGCCAATGGGGTTGAAGCTGGAGTTCATCGCCGGCGAAGGTCCGTCCATCGAGAACCCGATTACCGAGCCGGAAGATATTGACGAGCTTTCCACGGAAAACACAGAAGACTTGGGCTATGTGGGCGAGTCCATTCAGCTTGTGTCGAAAACCCTGGACGGACGCGTACCGGTAATCGGTTTTGTGGGCGCGCCCTTCACAGTAGCCAGCTACATGATCGAAGGCGGACCGTCTAAGACTTTTCTGAAAACCAAGCGCCTGATGTACGGCAATGAAACGATGTGGCGCCGGTTGGCCGGCAAATTAGTAGACGTTCTGGGTGATTTTGCCGCGATTCAGGTACGGTCCGGCGCGCGCGCCATTCAAATGTTCGATAGCTGGGTGGGCGCGTTAAGTCCGGAAGACTACATTCGCTACGTCCAGCCTTATTCCCGCGCCTTGATTGAGCGGATCCGCGCCAATGGCGTGCCTGCGATTCATTTCGGCACCGGCGTGGGCGGTTTTTTTCGCGAGCTTCACGCCGCAGGCGGTGATGTGATCGGCGTGGACTGGCGCATGAGCATTGATGCGGCTTGGGCCGATATCGGCTATCGCGCCGCCATTCAAGGCAACCTGGACCCGGTGGCGTTGTTTGCGCCCTTGCCGGAGTTGAAGCAGAAAGTCATGGATTTAATGCGCCGCACCGGAACGCGCCCGGGCCATATTATCAACGTCGGCCACGGCATCCTTCCGGAAACACCGGTGGAAAACGTTAAAGCGATGGTGCAGATCGTGCGGGAGTTCAAACCGCCGCCGCTGGGCCGTGTTTAAAAATCTTTTGCCGGGCAGAGAAGTCCATTGTGTTACCGACACTGAAAAACAGGCATACCTACTTGTAAATTGAAGCAAGACTCACCAGAAAATGAAGTCTAGAACGTACTATCCCCGGTTTAATACGGGGATTTCACAGTATTGTCTGTGGGTCAAGGCCGCAAGTGTTGAGAACAAAATTACAAACTTGACACTTAATGGGTAAGAGAGACCCGTGTCAAGTTCAATCCCTTCTGTGATTTCTTATTACAACGGTCCGAGCAGTCTGGTTACCGCTCAGTCCAAGCCGTCGTCGACACGGCTGGTTGTTGCGAGCGAACAAACCCTGCTGCTTGAGGGTTTGGCTTCGCTTTGCGGGGCAATCGCCAATTTTGAAGTATCAGCCAAGGCTGGTAGCGGTCAGCAAGCTCTGGAACACATTGAGACGCTGAAACCCGATATCGCTTTGATTGACCTGGAACTCACCGACATGCTGGCGCTGGAAGTCATTAAGCGCATTATTGCCGGTCGCGTTCCCACTCGCTGCGCCGTGTTTTCAGCCCGTAAAGACAGAAAAACCGTGATGGATGCGCTGCGCTCCGGCGCCTGCGGATTTCTGTTGAAAAACGCAACCCGGCAGCAGTTGGATGACGCGTTGAAAAATCTGATGGAAGGCGGCATCTATGTTTCGCCGCAGATCGAGCTTGCTTCGCTGGTTTACGAAGGCCAGCAGCACCAGCGCACGGTGGACCCGCTGGACGCCCTAAGCAGCCGCGAGTATCAGGTTTTTTCGCTGCTGGTGGAAGGCGTGCGAGCCAAAGAAATTGCCGCGCGTTTAACCTTAAGCCCCAAAACCGTCGATACTTACCGGGCGAGTTTAATGCGCAAGCTGGAAATTCACGATGTCGCCGGCTTGGTGAAATTCGCCATGCAGCGCAATCTTACCGCTTAAAAGCGCCTGTTATCGCCTGATTTTCAAGGGCCTGTTGCACGATTTCAGGTCCCTTGGCGGCGTAGTCTTTTATCTAACCGTAACTCGAACTGCAATCCTTCAACCTCTTCTAAACAAATCTTTTGTTTTTACCCGCCGTAATCCGAAACTTGCAACAATCGTTCAGTATGATGATGCCGAAGTTAACGGGAATTCTGGAAACTGCGCTTTACGTACAAAATCTGGACCGGTCCATTGAATTTTACGGGCGCGTTTTCGGCTTTCCGGTGATTCACCGCGAAGGCAGCCGGATGTGCGGCGTGGCGGTAGCGGACAAACAGATCCTGCTGCTTTTTACGGAAGGAGCATCGCTGGAAGCGACGGAAACTCCCGGCGGTCGCATTCCGCCCCATGACGGCAAAGGGCCACTTCATCTGGCGTTTGCGATTGAGGCCTGCACAATTCCCGCCTGGAAAAAGCATCTGGCGGCCAACAATATTCCCATTGAAAGCGAAGTGGATTGCGGCCGCAACGGACATAGCATCTACTTCCGCGATGACGACAATCACCTGCTGGAATTGATGTCTCCTGGGTGTTGGGCTGTTTATTAACAGTGGCCGATTTCGACATAGCGTCATCCCGGAATCGAACACTTAAGCTGAATGCGCATGTGCCAAACCCAATCAAATTGGGGTGAGCGGTTTGGCATCCGCCGTGCCTATTATCAGGCAGGGTGTTGCTGTTTAATGAACTTCGTTATGCCTTTCGGCAGCTCCGCAAAAGTCCGGCTTTTACGATCACGGTTTTGCTGACATTAGCTTTGTGCGTCGGCGCTAACACAGCCATTTACAGCGTGGTGGATGCGGTTCTTTTCCGCTCCCTTCCTTATCCTGATCCTTCACGGCTTGCCATGCTTGGCATAAGCTGGCGGTATCAAGGCAGGCAAGGGTTGGAAACTAGACAAACCGGCGAAATGTTTGAAGTGGCGCGCGCGCAAGCGCCTAGCCTTGACGTAGCGGCATACAGGGGCGCCGATGGCGTAAATTTTTCGCACGGTCAAACGCCGGAATACATTCAGCAGCAGCGCGTTTCCACCGGATTCTTTCGTGTTTTGGGAGTTAAACCCCAACGGGGAAGGGAGTTTCTGGCTAGTGAAGACATAAGCGGCGGCACTCCGGTCGCCGTATTGAGCTACCCGTTCTGGCAGCGGGCCTTTGGAGGCGATTTCCGCGTGCTTGGGCAACACATCACCTTGCGCGGCGAACCATACACAGTAGTCGGCATTATGCCGCAAGGTTTTCGCACTGAAACGGCTGTTGATGTCTGGACGCCGCTGAAGCCGTCGCGAACAGGAGAAGGCGGCGGAACCAACTACGCTGTGATCGCGCGCTTGAGGCCGACTGCTACCTGGGCTCAAGCATTCACTGAGTTGAAAGTTTTAAGCAGAAACATTCAGCATTCAAATATGCCGCGAGAAGTTGCTTTCGAAGAAAGCGCGGTTCCGTTGCAGCGCGGCGCTACAATCGAACTGCGAAGCGGCTTACTGCTGACCTGGGCGGCGGCATTGGTTGTGCTTTTGATCGGCTGCGTGAACATTGCCGGTCTGCTGCTGGCGCGCGCTTCGGAACGCAGGCGGGAAATAGCCACCAGAATGGCAATGGGCGGCACCCGCCGAGCCATCATCCGGCAGCTTCTTCTGGAAAGCATTTTGCTGGCAGCCGGAGGCGGCATCTGCGGTTTGTTTGTGGGCAATATGGCGCTTGATATCTTGAAGCGGCTCGGCGCCAAGAACATGGAATTGTGGCATCCGCTTATTTTGGATGCCCGCGTCCTGGGGACCATGCTGTTGATTGCGCTGTTCACTAGCGTATTGTTTGGTCTACTTCCGGCGCTGGAAGCAAGCAGGGTCGATATTCGCTCGGTTCTGGTGGAAGGCGGACGGAGTGTAGCAGGTTCCAGACAACGCTGGCTGCGAAACGGCTTGGTGATCAGCGAAGTTGCTTTAAGCATGGTTCTGCTCGTCAGTGCTGGACTGCTGGTGAAAACGTTGGCGTACTTGGACAATTTGAATCCAGGCTTCGATCCTCATCACCTGTTAACGGCGCAAACCTCGCTGCAGGATGCGCGGTATGCAACCGGCGACCGCGTCACTAACTTATTCAATAAAGGGCTGGAGCGAATCCGAGCGATCCCGGGTGTCCAATCGGCGGCAGTGGCGCTTACGCTTCCTTTTGAGCGCCCTTTGAACGATGTTTTTCAACTAGCGGAAGCCGGAGATAAGCAAGGGCATATCACCGATGTGGTCTACCAAACCCCAGGATATTTGGAGTTGGTGAAGATCCCGTTGCTTGCCGGCCGTACCATCCGCGATTCCGATACCGCCGGTAATGGAAAAATTGTCGTGGTCAGCCTCTCGTTTGCCCAAAGATATTTTCATAACCAGGAAGCGCTCGGGCAGCACTTAAATATGGGCCAGTTCGCCTACGAGATTGTGGGCATTGTGGGGGACGTGCAACAACACAGCGGAATCGGAGATTTCGGCCCTTTATCGGTCGAACCCACTGTGTATGTACCGGTGGCGCAGATCGGCGACCGGTCTTTGCAAATGATTCATACATTTTCGACACCCAGGTGGGTCGTGCGAACGCAGCGCCCGGCGGGACAGCTTGCGAGCGAGATACAGAAAGCAGTGGCGGCCGTTGATCCGCAACTGCCTGTAGCGGAGTTCCGCACGATTGAACAACTGCATGAACAAGCAGTGCAGGACCAGCTTTATCATGCAACGCTCTTCATGAGCATTGCCGGGCTTGCCTCCCTGCTGGCAGCGGTGGGGCTTTATGGGCTGATTGCTCATTCGGTAGCGCAGCGCACGCGCGAAATGGGCATTCGCATGGCGTTGGGCGCTACCGTTCGTCACGTGATTACAACTACCACCAAACCGGGAATTGTGTTTGCCTTATGCGGTATCGGCATCGGGCTGGTATTGGCGGCAGCTTCTTCGAGTTTGCTGAAGCATCTGATCTGGGGCGTGCAGCCTTTGGATCTGCTTACCTTTGCGGTTACTTCCGCCCTGTTGTTGTGCGTTGCTCTGCTGGCAACCCTATTGCCTGCGTTGCGGCTGTTGCGGCTCGATCCGGCGCAAACTCTGCGCGATCAATAATTCAGGCGAATTTCATTCTGGCAACCTATGGTGAAAACTGAACCGATTTGAATTCCAAGACGAAACAAAATCTGTTCCGGCTTTTCCGGGCTGTTGTAATTTCAACAAGTTACACGCTGTTTTCCGTTGGCCCTGCGCCTGCCCTAGAACCAGCATGACCTTCTGGACACTTTACTTCATGTTTCAAATCTCTGCTTCCCTATGCGCGATTTTTTGCGAGCCGAAGTACGAGGGTCGTTCCGACCGTGGCCGCATCTGCGTCGTGAACGATGAAAAGGGCGCGGAAAAATCCAAGTAGCCCGGTAACAATCGCGCCGCACGATGCAGTAGAGTAGTTGGTTCACCAGGAGGAATCGTGAACCGACGAACGTTTCTCAAGTCGCTGGCAGCGGCGTCAGTGGCCGGAGCAGTGACCGCTCCTTACGTCCAGGCCGCGCTCCCGAAAATGAAGATTACGCGTGTGCGCGCTTATCTGCCGCCGAATCCAAATCCTTTGTTTAACCAAAGTGATGTGGTGGTGACGATTGAAACGGATGCGGGCATTATCGGCATCGGCGAAGGCGGCGCAAAGGACACGCTTTCCCAATCAGCAGGCCGGTTAATTGGTCGGGATCCACAATACATTGAGCGGCTATGGCAGGACATGAACCGCGCTTTCTTTTACCCGGCAGGCCGCGAAAAAACAGATGCGATCGGCGCGCTCGATCTGGCCTTATGGGACATCAAAGGCAAAGTGTTGAAGCTGCCGGTTCACGAAGTATTAGGGGGCATGGTTCGAAACCACTGCGAGCTTTACAATACGGCCGGCATTATTCCGGGCATCCAGCAAGGCATGAGCGTCAAAGAAAGAGCAAAGGCGACAGTAGCAGCCGGATATCGGGCTTTTCGCATGGGCGCGGCGGATACGCCTGCGAATACCACTTTCAACACTCGGGAACGAGTCAATAAGCTGTACGAGGATTGCGCGCAGGCCCGCGAAGGTGTTGGCAAAAATGGCGATTGGGTCATTGACTTTCACCAGCGGTTCGACTTATCCGACGCGATTCGCGGCTGCAATTTGATCGAAAGCCTCGCGCCATTTTTTGTGGAAGATCCAGTCCGAACCGAAGCCTTCAACGAAGACATTCCAATTCTGCGTCAGAAAGTAAACGTTCCTATTGCCGCCGGCGAGGAATGGGGCAATCGCTGGGATTTCAACAAACTGCTGGAGCGTCACGACATCGATTACGTGCGGGCGACTTTGCCGAACGTCGGCGGCATCACCGAAATGCTGAAGATCGCCGCGATCTGCGAAACACACTTCATCGGAATCACGCCGCATTTTACCGGCCCGATTGCGACGGCAGCCCTGGTGCATTGTTTAGGCACGTTCTCAGGGCCGGTGCTGATGGAATATAACTATCAGGGAAGAACGCTTCCGCACCTGCCGGTGTGCCTGGATTTTAAGAACGGCAAACTCTATCCGAACGATCGGCCCGGCTTAGGCGTTGAACTGGATGTGTCGCAGTTAAAGATGATTGCTGAAATTACAGAACCTGTTACAGCTCGGGCGCAGACTTACTTCCGCCCGGATGGATCAATCACTAATTGGTGAACTGCTCCATACCCGAGAGCAGGACAGTATTGCGGATTGTTGTAGCTTCCCTTACGCTGCCCCCTTCATGATGGCAGTTTAAAGGCGGCTCGGAGCAAAATGAACTGCTACCGGAATCATGTGGTTTAGTTTTGTCTTGCGGCGTTCATTTCGATTTTTCACTTAGAAAGCAACAATCGGCTTCCGGCTTGACCGTTCATGCTTACTTCTTTCTTCGCATCACGAATAAGTTGTCGAAGTTGATCAGCATCTCTAATCCCTCCAACTCGTTCGCCATTGATAAAAAGCGTGGGGTCGAATTAATGCCGTAGGCGGCGGCAAGATTCATATCCTTAAAAAGAATACCCAATGACATTTCCTGGTTCAGACAATTCTTGTAAGAAGCTAAATTCAACGTTTTAATCTGGCCTGCCTATTCAAGTAACTTCTCCTTTATTGGACGTATTGATGTCCTGCTGATGAGCGAACAGTTGATTATGGATGGCCCAGAACGCTTCGGCGTTTTGCAGTTGAGCGCATCCGGCGCTTTCGGCGGCTAAACGCGCCCAAGGATGCATTGACAATGCATGTGGTGGAAGATGACCCGCACTTGGTCCCTTCAGAGGGAAGCACTTGGTCCATGATCTGGGCAAACTTTCGGCAGAATGGGCATTGAAAATCCGAGAACTCTACGATGTTGACTGGTGCGTTTATAGGTCCCTTGCTGGTTTGGCTATTACCGGTGAGCTCAGCCATCGAATCTTTGTTTTTTCGCCGTCGCTCTTCATCCGGATCCAGTGTAAGATCCAGGAGTTCGCCTGTTAAGAATCGCTGGTCCGGGGACAGGTATAACTTAGCTTGCCAGCTTTTTACCGGACTCTTGCCTTGCAAAGTGAACAATCGATAGCAGGTTTGAGCCATCAACTCTTCTTTAGCAATTGTTATTTCCGTATCATCTGGAATCCGGTATTGTTTTCGGAAATAATCCACAATGCTTTTTTGTTTCTCAGCCGAAACGGATAAACAGCTTTGCGCGGCTGACTGCGCTCTTGCAAAAGTGATTGCAAACAATTGCGCCATGAGCCAAATCACCCACACGTATCTTTTTTAATCATTGCTGAGTCTCCACGGTGAGAAAGACATCGTAGCTGTCTTCTCGCCATTTGGATGCTGCATCCAGCATTTTTGCTTTATACCGAAATCGGTTCCCATTGGCATCGGTATAGTTTGACGCTTTGTATTTAAGGTCTATGCGGAATATGCCCATGTCTCGAAACGAGTGCAGCTCTTCAGGCTCGCTAACACCGTTGTGATTCGCATCGATCCATAAAAGTAGATGATCGAAAACGGAATCTTCCGGATCGATCGCGCCATTGCCGTTCCCGCCATTAGCTGGATCATCGAAGACAGCCAGCGCAAGATAACCGTTCCTTTCCGGATTTAGCGGTTGTGGAGTCAGGTTGCCGAATAGCTCGGTAAAATCGTCAATTTTGCTGTTTCCATTGCAATTGAGAGCGAGCCGGCCGTTGTGCCAACTCCCGTCTGTCCAGCTTACTTGCGAGGGGCCGTCCACTGGAAGAACTGTGAATTTAACTCCGCCAAGCGCGCTTGTCAAACGAAAACCTTCGTTAAAAGCATCAATGACGATAGGGCAAACTGCGCAGCAACATCCATTGCTAGTCTGATAACCGCTGCCTGGGCAGCCGCTAGTGGGATACTCGTCAAAGTTTTGCGGCACGGCGCTGGGTCCGCAAATTGAGGTATAGTAACTTTCACTCGTTGTGCATTGTGGGGTTCCGTTGACGCAGGAGGCGGTTTGTTGGGAACTGCAACTACAACAATTCATGCAGGTACTACCGCACCATTGAGAGGTGTTGTTGTAACACGCTGCAGTACATCCCTCATCGCAACTAGGTGGCGGGTCGAGTTTCACTGTAACTGTCGAGTTGACAATATTGAGATCCCACGTATACTGTGTTTTATTCGAAATCAGAGCGACCGAATCTCTGTACTGATGAGCTCGTTGAGTATAGCTCCACTAGCCGTCGGGTACTCCGCTAAGCGGAGTAGTTACTGGCTGGCCATTGTAGTTTGGCACCCAAATATCATCAGGCACATTGGCAATCACACCTGGCGCCACATCCTGTGTGATGTTAGATCCGCTTGCATAAACACCGGCGTAGGAGCAGCCGTTTTGGCGCATGGCGCCTATCCAGGCATTTACATACGTGCGTACAGATTACGAACACGAATCGCCAGGAGTTGCGTCGTATCGTTCTATGTCAAGGTATGCGATGCCCGAAGAGAGTCCTATTTGTTGAAGTTCAATGCAAGCGCTTTCTCCATCTCCTGCGCCTTGCGCCGCTGCTAAATTCTGATCAAGTTTTTGGGAGAAATTGCCGCAAGGAGCTTGATAGCCATCCCAAACGGGCAGGAAAGACCAGCCCGCGCAGAACAGTTGATTTATGAATGTGCTGTCAGCTATGTAGCAACTTACTCTGGGAGCAACAGCAGTGACCCCACCCAAATAAAATTCATGAACCTTGTTGTAGTTGTTGGCATTAGGAACCTGAATTTTCTGTCCATGGGCTCCATACAAGGAGTTAATGTACACAGGTGGAACATTCGTACATGAGTCAATGCCGAAGCTAGGACTTACCCCCTGTACGCCGCCTATATCCGGATTTATGCCATTGACGAGACTTGCGTCTTCCTTCACTTCTCCTACCAGAGATGACTGACTAGCGGATTTTTGCAGAGCAGCTCTCCGCCACAAAGCCGGAAAACGGAACCGTGCAGTATACCTATTCCGACGCCGGCAATTTGATTTCTAAAACCGACGCAAATGGAAGCATCACCTGTTTTGGCGTCATTACCCTCACCGGAGCCGGCCCCGCTCCAGGCACCGTGCAGGGCCAAGCACAACCCTATGACACCCTTAACAGACCTTTGGTGAAATCTTACTTTGTTAAAGACGCGACCAAGAACATTTCGGCTACCAGCACCGTTTATTATGCGTATGATGCTGGGGCGGGAGCCAAAGGCAAACTCACCCGCGAGTACAACAACAACGCGGATGACTCTTTCACCTATGACTCGCTGGGCCGCATGAGCGCCAGCAGCCAAGCCACCAACGGCCAACTCTATCAGTTTGGATATGCGTATAACTTAGCCGGATCGCTTACGGCGGAAACCTGCCCCTCGGGACGGATCTATGCGACGCAGTACGATGGATCCAACCGCGTTTCCAGCGTAAGCCGCAGTCAGGATGGGCAGTTCCTGCCCTATGTGGATAATGTTCTGTACGCCCCGCAAGGCAGCGCGGCACAATACCGGTTCGGCAACAATCTTTGGCGCGCCGCCTACAATAACCGGCTGCAATGGAACATGATGGACGACAAGCTGAACAACGCCGACCCCGGGCGTCGGCAGGAATTCGTTCCAAAATCTATTAATCCGGCTATCTCCCGTACACGGGCTATTGCACAACTCCGTTGACAATCACTTTCATTTGCAACACGGAAATTGAGGAAACGGCTTACCTGCCGATTTATTCTGGAAATGAAGATTTACGCAATAATTCAGCGAACCTGCTATTTCTTGATGTTTTGAAATCATCTCAACACCACCCTTGTTGGAAAGTCGCTGTAGCAAATGACCAAATGATGTTCCACTTCTTTAAACCAACGCGAAATATTAGCGAAACCCACTAAAGAAGTCCTGAGTACAGCAATGTATCCTAACTTCTGCTAATTATTTCAGTTGAATTAAATCAAACACTTACAACAAAGAGTTGTCACTCTCAGGCCGAGTGTGCTAAAACTTCAGAAGGGACATGTAACGGCTTGCGCCGAAGTCCCAAAGATTTTAAGTCGGTAACAAATCAACTTAATTTGGAGGTTCTGAGTATGGATATTCGACCGCTCCATGACCGCATTGTGGTCAAACGGCTCGAACAGCAGGAAGCAACAACGGCGGGTGGTCTTTTCATTCCCGATTCTGCAAAAGAAAAGCCCCAGGAAGGCCAGGTTGTGGCCGTGGGTAATGGCAAGAAAACTGAGGATGGGAAAACGATTGTCCTGGACGTGAAAGTGGGCGACCGCATCCTATTCGGCAAGTATTCCGGCAGCGACATCAAATTGGATGGCCAGGAATATATGATCATGCGCGAGGACGAAGTTCTTGCGGTGCTTGAAGGCGGCTCTCAAACCGCCAAGGCGTAAGTTTCAGGAGATTGAAATATGGCAGCAAAACAGATTGTTTATAGCGAAAATTCGCGTCAGGCAATTCTTCGCGGCGTGAACCAGCTTGCCGATGCAGTGAAGGTAACGCTTGGTCCGAAAGGCCGCAACGTCGTTCTGGAAAAGAAGTTCGGTGGCCCGACCATCACCAAAGACGGCGTAACCGTAGCAAAAGAGATTGAATTAAGAGATCCGCTGGAGAACATGGGCGCACAGATGGTGCGCGAAGTGGCCTCTAAGACTTCCGACATCGCCGGCGACGGCACCACCACCGCCACTATTCTGGCTCAAGCCATTTTCCGCGAAGGCGTGAAGAGCGTGGCTGCCGGCGCAAATCCGATGGCGTTGAAGCGCGGCATTGAGAAGGCCGTGGAAGCTGTGGTTGGAGAAGTGAAGAAGTTCTCCAAGCCTGTTTCCGGTAACGAAATCGCGCAGGTCGGCACCATTTCCGCCAACGGCGATTCCACCATCGGGACCACCATTGCTGAAGCCATGCAGAAGGTCGGCAAGGATGGCGTTATCACCGTGGAAGAATCCAAAACGATGGTGACCGAGTTGCAGACCGTGGACGGAATGCAGTTCGATCGCGGTTATCTGTCCCCCTACTTCGTGTCCGATCCCGATCGCATGGAAGCGGTTCTCGAAGATCCCTACATCCTGATTCATGAAAAGAAGATCAGCAACATGAAGGATCTGCTGCCGCTATTGGAGCAGATTGCCCGCGCGGGCCGTCCGCTGCTGATCATTGCGGAAGAAGTGGAAGGCGAAGCCCTGGCCACGCTCGTGGTCAACAAGCTCCGTGGCACCCTGAATGCTGCTGCCGTAAAAGCTCCCGGCTTCGGTGATCGCCGCAAAGCCATGCTGGAAGATATTGCTGTTCTTACCGGCGGCAAAGCGTTGATGGAAGAAACCGGCATCAAGCTGGAAGGCGTTCGCCTGGAAGATTTGGGCCGCGCCAAGCGCGTTACGATCGACAAGGACAACACCACCATCGTTGACGGCGCAGGCACCCAGAAGACCATCGAAGGCCGCATTAAGCAATTACGCAATCAGATCGAAGAAACCACTTCGGACTATGATCGTGAAAAACTGCAAGAGCGGTTGGCGAAGCTCGCCGGCGGCGTGGCGGTGATCAAAGTCGGTGCTGCCACCGAAACCGAAATGAAGGAAAAGAAGGCTCGTGTTGAGGACGCATTACATGCAACTCGCGCGGCTGTTGAAGAAGGTATCGTTCCGGGCGGCGGCGTGGCTCTCCTGCGCGCCGGTAAAATCCTGGTTGACTTGAAAGCTGAAGGCGACGAGCAGATCGGCATCAACATCATTCATCGCGCCACTGAAGAACCGCTGCGCCAGATCGCCGGCAACGCCGGTTACGAAGGCGCTGTGGTGATTGAAAAGGTTCGCAGCAACGAAGATCCCAACTTTGGCTTCAACGCCGCTACCGGCGTGTTCGAAGATCTGGTGAAGTCCGGTGTTATCGATCCGGCAAAGGTGACTCGTTCCGCTCTGCAACATGCTTCCTCCATCAGCGCTCTGATGCTGACCACCGAAGCATTGATCTGCGAAATTCCGGAGAAGAAGCAGGCTGCTCCGGCTCAAGGCGGCGGTCACGGCCCTGAGATGGATTATTAATCCTTCCTCCCAAGCAAAGCACAAAAGACCCCGCGTGGACGATGGTTCATGCGGGGTCTTGCTTTAGTTAGGCGGACAGAAATGTATTGGATTGATGGTTCTTGGCTTGGCAAATTAGTCTTAGTGCCGCGCCCTCGAGGTGGTGACCGGTTTGGAGAGGAAGTAAGTAACTGGCAGCAGGCCGGAGTCGATACCGTGCTTTCCTTGTTAACACCCGAAGAACAGGATTTTGATCTCATCAACGAGGTATTAGAAATAAAAGCGCGTGGAATGAAGTTTCTGTCTTTTCCCGTTCAGGATCGTCAAGCGCCAGCTTCTGAAACTGCAATGGCAAACGTTTTGGAAAAAGTGGAAATGGAATTTACTGCCGGAAGGAATGTCGTTGTACATTGCTCTCAAGGAGTGGGCCGGGCCGGATTAGTAGCCGCTTGTTTGCTGGTGACCAAAGGTTGGGATCCGCAAACAGCGGTTCAGTATTTAACCGCTAAAAGAGGAGCGCCTGTTCCCGAAACCCCAGAACAAAGCCGCTGGCTTGAGCATTATGCAATGAGCGTTTCCAGCCGTTAATAAATCAAAAACGCATAAAGCGACTTTGCTGCGGGAATTTGCAAATCAGCATCTCTTTAAGCAGGAGAGTTTAAATGTTGAATTCAATAGCAGACCGCTTCATAGCCGCGCTTGGCAAGCTGGAAAGCTCGCGCATCTTAGACGAGATCGCGCCTCTTTTTGCGGCTGACAGTGAAATTGGGAATGTAATCGCCCCGGAAAAGTTTAACGGCCCGGAAGGAGCCCGCGAATTCTGGTCAAAGTATCGCGAAACGTTTGAAGAAATGCGATCCACTTACCGCAGCCAAATCTTTTCTGAAACCGGGGCTGCTTTAGAATGGATCACGGAAGGAACAACCAAAAACGGCAATCCGATTCGTTACGAAGGGGTCAGCATTCTTGAATTTGAAGGCGATAAGATCAAGCGTTTTCGCGCTTACTTCAATCCCACGGCGTTAGCTCACCAGATTGACCCGACTCTGGAAAAGACCAACGCGCAAAATCAGTAAAACGACTTAGCTGGAAAGGGTATGGTAGGGACGGGCAGATTCGAACTGCCGACCTGTCGCTTAGGAGGCGGCCGCTCTATCCATCTGAGCTACGTCCCCATACTTTTTTAGAATAACTGTTCGCTGACGAGGTATGCCATCAAATGGTTAATCTTCTGAAATGATCCGCAGTAGACTGGAGAATCCATTGAATCCGGTATGCGTTTATTCCGCTTCTTGTTCGGCTTAAGCCTGGCTTCCGGTCTTTTCGCGCAAATGCCTTCTTCCGATTTCAGCTACGGGCAGCCGCCCCTTAAAGTGGAGCAGTTGAAAGTGGAAGAAAAGCAGGGTGTTCGCATTCGGCATCTGCAATTCAACAGCGTAGAAGGCAAGCCGATTGCCGCTTACCAGGTAGAGCCGGTAACAGGCTGCGGAATCAAACGAAGCAAGTGCGCCGGTATTTTGTTTGCACACTGGTATGAGCCGAAAGCCGCGAATGGCAATCGGGCGGAATTTCTGCCGGAAGCCTACGATCTGGCCCATCATGGGGCCGTTTCGCTGCTGGTAGATACCATGTGGTCGGATGCAGGCTGGTTCGCTCAACGCAATCCAAGCCAGGATGTAGTTGCTTCCATGAATCAAGTGAAAAATCTGCGACGCGCGCTGGACGTTCTGCTGCGGCGCGAAGGCATTGACTATTCGCGGATCGCTTTTGTCGGCCACGATTTTGGCGCGATGTACGGGATGATCTTCGCCGGTGTTGATCATCGGGTGCGCGCTTCCGTTTTCATGACTGCCGCCACTTGTCTGAGCGATTGGTTTTTGTTGAACCGCCCAGCCGATGAGAATGAGCAACGAAAAATGGAATCTGAGTTGAAGCCGCTTTGTCCGGTGAGTTATCTGCCGCATGTCACCGGCCCAGTGTTTCTGCAGTTCGGCGACGGAGATCCTTATGTTCCGGCAAATGCCGCGCAGACGTTAGCCGAAGCCGCGCCGGAACCAAAAAAAGTTCGCTTTTATGAGGGAGGACATGTTTTAAATGGGCAGGCCCGCATGGAGCGCCTGGAATGGCTGGCGCTGCGGCTAAACTTAAAATCGCAGCGAGAAGAATAAAAACAATAAGTGCTAATGCCTGGTCTGGGGCTCGCCGGTTTTCGCGGGCGCGGTCGGGTTAGGTTCGGCTACGGCATACAGCGAGCCAGAGGTAATCCGTTTGGCAATCTGCCAGGAAAGCAGACTGGCACAGATCGTCACCGGCAGCCATTCCGGTGTTCCCGTTAATTCGACGCTCATGAACGCAGCCATCAGCGGAGCATGAGTCACCGCAGCCAGCAACGATGCGATGCCCACCACCGCGTAGCCAGACGGCGCTGAGAGATGAGGGAAAAACCAGCGTAAACCGGCGCTGCAGAATAACCCTAGCGCGCTGCCGGTAAAAACCGTAGGCGTAAATACGCCGCCGACTACACCTGAGCCGGCGCAGGCTGCGGTGGCAATTAAGCGAAGCAACAAGACCAGTGCTGCCAATTGAAGAGTAAATCGGCCGCTGGTGATTTCCAGAACAGCACTGTCGCCATTTCCCCAGGTTTCCGGTTGAATGCAGGAAAGAATTCCCACCACAATTGCGCTCAATACCAGCGGAAGCGGCCAGCTTCTCAGAAAATTAGCGCTCTTAATGAAATGAAAGTAAGCGGTTCCAAGCACCGCGATACAAGCTGAGCTGATTATCAGCGGAAAACAATCTGCACCATGAAACTGTACGGGGAGGGTGACGCAAAACAAGGGACCGCTGCCTAGCATAAAATGGCTCATCAAGGAGCCTGCTCCGGCTGAAACCAGCAGCGCCGGCAGTTGTTTAAACGCAGCTCGACTCCAAACTGAAGTGCCGAGCACAATTTCCAAAGCGAAACAGGCTCCGGCAACTGGGGCCTGGTAAACGGCGGCAACCGCGCCGGCAACGCCTAAAGTGAGCAACGTCTGCAAAGGCAAGCATTGCGGCTGCCAGCGCTGCCCTATCTTGGAAATCACCGCAGAAGCAAACTGAATCATTGAACCCTCGCGACCAATTGCTGCGCCGCTGGCGATAGAAACGCAAGAAGAAACAGCTCGCCAAAACGTCGGAGGAAACGGAATCTGTCCGCCATAAAACCGCGCGGCTTCTACATATTCAACTGCTTTTTGTTTTCCGGTAACTGTTCGGCCAAGTTTCAGGATCAGCGTAGCCGCCAATGCTCCTAATACTGGAATAAGTATCCTTTGCCACGGAGGCATGCTGTTAGCGGCTTCGGCCAACAGCCCGGAATGGCCGGTGAACGACAATTGCAGAAAACGAAGAACAAATCGAAATCCGACGCACACCAAACCAGCAGCCGATCCGGTAACAGCGGAAAAGAATAAAATGGATAGCGAAACGCTAGCACTCCAGGACGCCTCGTTTTCCTCCGTGCTGGTTTGAGACTCAAGCTCTTGCTCCAAATTACGTTCTGTTTTCCGGCATTTAATGTTGGATAGCGTGCGCCCGCTCTATTTATTCTAAGTCGGACGAGGTTCGCTGGACAACGCGAGGATAGCGACACTACCCCGCATTATCTTTTTGGTGAACAGTTCATTATCCTTGCTGCGGAAAAGCGATCATCACGTAGATCGCCAGAATCGCCAGGATGACAAAAACTGAGCAGATTGCGCAGTTTCCCTTGAATGAACCGGGTTTGCAGGATGTTTCATTGTTCATGGGGATTTTTTTTGCAAGCGGAATGCCAGTAAAGTTTTTGCCTATGCCGGTCGGATTGCAATTAGCGCAAAAATTTTGCGAATTCCTTAAAGCTGCTCCGCTATCGCCCGATAAGCCGTTCATAGTCACAGTTGAATAAATATCTAAACTGCCGAAACAGTGACGGAAAGTTTTTATCAAGTTATGAAGAAATTAGTGTCTTTGTTCGTTTTCGGAGGACTGCTTTGCTTAAGCGCTCCCGGTCCGAAATCGAAGCTCTCGCCCGACACAGCCACGCTTGATCCGAATTCACAGGTGAACGTGATTGTGCAATGGAACAACCCTCCGAGCGCTTCTGATAACCAGAAAATTCTGGATCAAGGGGGAAAGCTAAAGTCGCTGCACGGCTCCATCAAAGCAGGGTCTTATAGCGTGCCTGCTTACTCCTTAAGCACTCTGGCTAGTGACATCAACGTGGCGTATATTGCGCTGGATAGACCAGTAAAGTCAAAATTAGATTTAAGTGCGGCGGCGGTAAATGCGCCAGCCGTTTGGAGCCAGGGTTTTGACGGAACGGGAATCGGCGTAGCCGTTATTGATAGCGGAATGAATCAGAGTCCAGATCTGACGCAGCACAACAACATTGTTTACAGTGAAGACTTCACGGGTGAGTACAAGCAAGGCAAAGACGTTACCCAAACCAGTAACGCACCTGACCTGTATGGACATGGCGAGCACGTAGCCGGAATCATTGCCAGCAGCGGTAAGAGTTCTAATTGCAAGCAGTGTACCCGATTGTTAAAAGGTATTGCGCCGGGCGCGAACCTGATCAACCTTCGCGTACTGGATGAAAACGGATCGGGCACCGACAGCATGGTGATTTCCGCTATTGAACGGGCAATTCAGTTGAAAAGCACTTACAACATCCGGGTCATCAATCTTTCTCTTGGTCGGCCGGTTTATGAAAGCTACCTGCTGGACCCCCTGTGTCAGGAAGTGGAAAAAGCATGGCAGGCGGGAATTGTGGTGGTTGTTGCAGCCGGCAATGAGGGCCGCGACAATACCTTCGGAACGCAAGGGTATGGAACTATTTCTGCTCCCGGAAACGATCCCTTTGTGATTACTGTAGGAGCTATGAAAACCGAGAACACCCCGAATCGCAGCGATGATTTGATTGCCAGCTATAGCTCCAAAGGGCCAACCCAGATTGATCACGTCGTGAAACCGGATCTGGTTGCTCCCGGCAATCAAGTTGTTTCCTTGGGTGCATCCAACAGCACATTAGCCTGGAATTATCCGTCAAACAGAGTTCCTGTCTCTTATTATCAGGGTTCGAACGGTAAAGCCATGTCGAACACTTACTTCATGTTGAGCGGCACCAGCATGGCCACGCCGGTCGTGAGCAGCGCGGCGGCGGACCTGCTGCAAGCACAGCCGAGTTTGACGCCGGACCAGATTAAAGCGCTGCTGATGAAAACTGCTTACAAGACGTTTCCGCCATCCAGCACCGCTACCGACCCAACAACCGGACAATCCTATACTTCCTACTACGATATCTTCACAGTTGGCGCGGGTTATCTGGATATACAAGCGGCTTTGCAGAATGTGACCAGCGTACCGGCGGGAGCAGCGGCGCTTTCCCCCCTAGCCATCTTCGACACTATCTCCGGTTCAGTAACACTGTCGTATGGCTCTTCCACTCTTTGGGCCACGAAAGCGGTGTGGGGCACCAAAGCAGTGTGGGGCACCTCGGTTGTAAATTCAGATAAAGCGGTATGGGGCACCAAAGCAGTGTGGGGTACTAGTAGCAACGATTCAGCCGACAAAGCGGTATGGGGCACCAAAGCAGTTTGGGGCACCAGCACCGATAACACGGCAGAGGCTTCCGGACTTTCGCCGGATGCCGAACAGTAATCTTAAAATACTTTTAACTCATCAGCTTCAGTTCTCTCTTCGGATGAACTGAAGCTGATTTGCATTTAAGATGACTTATTTAAGAACCTGTGCCTGCGCTAAACCGTCCGTGAGGTCGTAGGTAATCCGGTCCACATAACACCAGCCCCACTCTTCTCCCGGTTCAATGGAGCGCATCACCGGATGCGAGGAATGATGAAAATGTTTAGTGGCATGTTTGTTCTGGGAAGAATCGCAGCAGCCGATGTGACCGCAGGTAAGGCAAAGGCGCAGGTGAACCCAGGAAGAGCCGATCTTCACGCAATCTTCACATTCATGGCTGGAAGGCTGAAGATCATGGGCTTGTTGAAGGTGTTGGCATTGATTCATGCCCTGGTTGATGCGCTTACGCCAGTAAATGACTCTTTGGCTATGCGTTTTGGTCCGGCAAAGGCAACATGGGCAATTGCCGGATGCGTTTGCCTGTGGCCGCCCAAATCGCTGAACCGATGGCGGGAGCGGCGACCGTGATGGGAGATTCGCCCGCACCCGCTGGCGCAATGTCGCGCCGGTCAATCAAGATCACTTCGATCTCAGGAACATCAGTAAAGCGTGGCACCCGGTAGGCCGATAATCTGTCATTTAGAATGCGGTTCTGGTCGAATCTTAATTGTTCAAAAAGCGCGCCGCCGATGCCTTGCACAATGGCGCCTTCCACCTGGTTGCTGAGAACATCAGGGTTTAAAATCGCCCCGGCGTCAAATGCCGCGACGGCTCGCCGAAGGTGAACCTGCTGGCCGTTAATTTCCGCTTCGATAAATAAAGCGAGATGGCCGCTTTTTTCTAAATTGCAGGCCAGCCCATAGCCGATGCCGTTTCCGCTTTTGTCTTTACTCCACTGAAAACGTTCCGCAGCTCGCAGGAGCACTGTTTTTAAGCGTGGATTTTCAATGTTGCGTAAACGAAATTCCAGCGGGTCCACCTGAAGCAGGGCCGCCATTTCATCAACATGGCTTTCGCGGGCGAATGTGTTGCCCACCGCCGCTAAGGAACGATACGACCCTTGGCGCAGCGCCGATTCCGAAGCATGATACGCGACATATTGGTTGGGAATCTGGTACGGCGGAGTGAGCGAGGCTGCGCCGCCGTTATAGTTATGAAATTCCCAAGCGGCGATTTTTCCGTCTGCGCTTAACCCGCTTTGAATTTCCATCACCGCAGCGGGGCGGCTATACGATTGCGTAAATTCTTCCGTTCTGGACCAGGCTAGGCGAACCGGCTGTTCCGTGCCGCGCGCTAATCGGGCCGCTTCCAGTTCGCACTCGGAGTTGTGCTTCGCGCCGTACCCGGAGCCGGTATCGGATACGATGATGCGCACCTGCTCGGGCTTGATTTTAAATGCGTCCGCAATCTCGCCGCGCACCGAAAAGGGTGCCTGCGTTCCGCACTGAACTGTTAATTGGTCGCCCTGCCACTGCGCAATGGCGGTTCGCGCTTCCAAGGGAACATGCGCGATAGGAAAAATGCGATAAGCCGACTTCAACTGATGAACAGAACCGGCCATGCCCGCGGAAACCGAGCCTTGTTGCAGCAACGCCGGGTAACGATTGAACTCTTTCAACTCAGGCGGTTTTGCTTTCGCTTTCAGATCGCTGAACATGGTATGCGGATCGCCTAACGGGTCTTCACTCCAGGTCGCCTGGATGAACTGCGCGGCGGCTTCCGCTTCGGCGCGGGTCGGCGCGGTAACACCCAATAGATCGCCATTGTGAATCAAGCGTACTCCGGGAAGGTTTTCCGCTTTGGAAGCATCGAAAAACAAAAGTTTTGAACGATGGTTCGGCCCGCGCACAATATGGCCGTGGAGCATTCCATCAGCAAACAAATCCGATGAATAATGGTGCGCTCCGGTGACAATGGCAGAGCCATTCACGGGATGTAAGGGAGTGCCGCAGACACGCCATTCGAATGGATTTGTGATCGCGCCTTCAGCACTAACGGCGGCAGCGAAAACCGGACTTTTCGCAAGATCCTGATAAGTGTAGAAACGGCCATCCGGGTTGGATGCTTGCCCGTCGGCTACTTCCAGATGAGTAGAAATCAATCCCCATTCTTGGGCGGCGGAGCGGCAAAGCAGTTCCCGCAACGAAGCGCAGGCTTGGCGGATGACGGGCATTGTCTGCGGCGTGGTCAGGCTACCCCAGGTTCCGCCGTCGTCCGGCACCAACGCCGTATCGCCCATAATCAATTGAACACGCGAGGGAGCAATCCGCAGTTCTTCCGCCGCCACCTGGGTTAAGGTGGTGCGAATGCCTTGGCCGCACTCCACTTTACCGGTAAGAACCGTAATGGTTCCGTTATCGCCCACATGCAAGCGGGACGTGAGCAAAGGATGCTTTTGCGGTCCGGCTTTTTCTTCGTCCGCCGGCAAGCTGCGCAAAGTAAAAAGCAGCAGAACCCCGGAGCCTAATCGTTTTGCCGCCTCGCGGCGCGTAAGAGCAGAATCGGAAGCATCAATTTTCTGATCGCAGCGCAGCCATCCGGTTACATTGTTCAGCATCACTATGCCTTGCTCGCTTGTTGAACCGCTTTGACAATCCGGTTGTAAGTACCGCAGCGGCAGATGTTGCCGGCCAGTTCGGTGCGGATTTCCGCCGGATTCGGATGCGGATTCTTACTTAACAAAGCAACCGAAGCCATAATCATGCCCGGCGTGCAATATCCGCATTGAAAAGCAGAAGCGTCGAGAAAAGCTTGTTGTACGCGATGCAGCGTTGCGCCTTGCGCTAAACCTTCGATGGTCTGCACCGGGCGGCTGCCCACATCGCTAATCGGAGTAATGCAGGAGCGAACCGCTTGTCCGCCCACTAGAACTGTGCAGGCTCCGCATTGGCCTTCGCCGCAGCCCGGTTTTGCGCCGGTCAGATGCAGGGTGTCGCGCAGAACAATCAAGAGCGGCGTGGACGGGTTAACCTCAATCTTGCGATGAGCGCCATTAACGGTGATGTTGAAAGATTCCATTGGCGGTTTCCGGGTGTCTATTACTTGATCACAACTTAATTGCCCTTTGTGGTCGGCGAGGCTTGGCTGTTGCTGCCGGATTTCGCGTACTCGCCCAGCCACTCGATTACTTGTTGATACCAGAACCGGCTGTTCTGCGGCTTTAGGATCCAGTGGCCTTCATCAGGAAACAGAATCAGCTTGGACGGCACTTTCTGCTGCTGTAAAGCGGTGAAAAGCTGCTGACCCTGCCCCACCGGAACGCGATAATCGATTTCGCCGTGAGTCACTAGCGTAGGCGTTTTGAAGTTCTTGATCAGTTCCGGGTTGTTCGGTGTCCAGCGCGCATATGTGTTGGGAGTCTGCCAGGGAAATCCGCCGAATTCCCATTTCGGAAACCACAACTCTTCAGTGGTTCCGGCTTCTGAAGAAAGATCATACACGCCGGCATGAACTACCAAGGCTTTAAAGCGATCAGTATGGCCCAGAATCCAATCAATCATGTAGCCGCCGTAAGAGGCTCCAGCCGCTACCATCTGCTTAGGGTCCACATACGGAAGCGTTTGCGCGTAGTCAGCGGTTTTCATGATGTCATCGTAAGGAATGCCGCCCCAATTATTGTTTACCGCGTCAGTAAATTTCTGCCCGTAGCCGGTGGAGCCGTGCGGGTTCGGCAGAACCACCACGTACCCGGCCGCGGCGAACACCTGCGGGTTCCAGCGGTAGCTCCAGCTTTCGCCCCATTCCCCTTGAGGACCGCCGTGAATCAGAAACAGAGCCGGATACTTTTTCTTGGCGTCGAAATCGGGCGGCTTCACGACGAAGCTTTCCACTTTGGTTCCGTCGCTCGCGGTGATTGAGAAAGATTCGAGCGGGGTAAGCTGATGCGAGTCCAGAATGGGTTCGTTTAATCGGGCAAGCGCTGTTTCCGATTGGCCGCTTAAATCAGTTTTGTAGATTTCGACGGGTTTGGAACCGCTTTGTTCGGTGTAAATCAAAACCTTTCCATCTTTCGAAGCGTGCAAGTCGTCGATGCTGATCGCGCCCTCACGAACCGGCTTTGCCGCGCCATTGCCGTTCGCCGCAATTTTGAAAAGTGGTTGATGGCCATGATCGGCAATGGTGAAGTAAATGGTTTTGCCGTCAGATGACCATTCATAGCTGTTTACCGGGCGGTCCAGACCGGGAGCCAACTGCTTCACGCGGCCGCTGCTTTGTTCCCGCACAGCCAAACGCCACAGATCGCTTTCATAGCCGGACCGGGTTTGCGCGCGGTAAGCAAGATATTTTCCATCCGGCGAATACACCGGACCTTCATCAGCAGCAGGATTATTCGTGATGCGCTTGGGCTCGCCGCCGTTAACGGAAATGGTGAACAGGTCGGAGTTAGTGCTGGTCGATAGATCCGCGTCGATGTTGGAAACGTAAGCCACTTCAGCACTGTTCGGCGCAAACACGTAAGATTCCGGCGCACCCAAAGAAAATGGAGGCACATCGCGGTCGCCGGGCGTAAGGTCTTTCAGAGCGCCGCCGTTCATCGGTTGAATCAGTAGATGACTGCGGCGCGGACCTTGATACTCGGTCCAGTGGCGATACAGCAGGTGGTTGTAAACGCGGGCGTGCATTTTGCTTGCGCCTTCTTCGTCCAGCTTTTTCTTGTTGCAGGCGGAATCATAAGCTACTCCCGCGCCCGCCGATTGCGGCTCACAGGCGGGATAAACCAGACTGGTGAACAGCAGAAGCTTGCCATCGGGCGAAACAATTTCGCCTTCTGCTTCAGTGGGCAGATTAGTTAATTGTTTGGGATCGCTCCCGTCCGCGCTCATGGACCAGAGCTGAGAAGCACCATTGCTGCGGTTGGAAGTAAATACGATGCGCTGTGAATCCGGAGTCCAACGGGGCCGCGCGTTTTGGGTGCCTTCCTGGGTAATCCGGCGCGGCGCGCCGCCGTTCAAAGCAACCACAAAAATCTGAGTCGGCTTGCTGTTTTGCGCCATGTCCACGGTTTGCGCGGTGAACGCCACAGCGGAACCGTCCGGCGCAAGCTGCGGGTCACCGATGCGGGTTAGCTTCATCATAGTGTCGAAGGTAAATGGATCTTTGGCGGCAGCCGGAAACGGAAGGCCGAGCAGACCCGAAATGAGGAACAACGCTAACCCTGGACGCATGAGTTTATTCTAGCTGTCAATGCTACGATGAATTCTACCGGGATAGCCGCTTTAGGCCTGTTTTCCGGTGTTCTTCGCGCATCGCTCATTCCGATTCCGGCGCGCCGCTTGGTTTCCAATTCCATGATCCGTTCATTGCAGGGGAAAACTCCTCAAATTGCTCCTTCCGCTTATGTTGATGAAAGCGCGCAAGTGGTGGGCGATGTCGTAATAGGCGAGCGATCCAGTCTTTGGTTGAATGTTTCGGTGCGCGGCGACGTGAATTCCATCTACATCGGCGAGGAAACCAGCATTCAGGACAACAGCGTTCTGCATGTGGACCACGGCGATCAGTTCAAGCTTCACATCGGCCATCGCGTCACGGTCGGCCATCGCGTTGTGTTGCATGGCTGCCGGGTAGAAGATGACTGCCTGATCGGCATTGGCGCTATTGTTCTGAACGGCGCTCATATTGGCCAAGGCGCGATTGTGGCTGCCGGCGCGCTGGTCCCGGAAGGAATGACGGTTCCGCCCAATAGCATGGTAATGGGCGTTCCGGGAAAGATACGGCGCGAAGTAACGGCGGAAGAACGCGAACGCTTCGGAACCAACGTACAAAATTACGTGAAGAATATTCAAATTTATAAGGAAGAACAATCGTGATCCGGGCGGTAAAAGGCACCCGTGATATTCTGCCGCCTTCAAGCGCGGTCTGGAACAAAGTGGAAACAGTAGCGCGGCGTATCTTCGAGGCTTATAACTACCATGAGATCCGCACGCCGATTCTGGAAGAAACTGCTTTGTTCGCTCGCGGGGTGGGCGAGGAAACAGATATTGTCAGCAAGGAAATGTACACGTTTACGGATCGCGACGGATCATCGTTAACGCTGCGGCCGGAAAACACGGCGTCCGTGCTGCGGGCTTACATTGAACACCGGCTCGATCAACAGCCGGGATTGCAGAAGCTATATTACATGGGGCCGATGTTTCGCCGCGAACGTCCGCAGAAGGGCCGCTATCGCCAATTTTTCCAGATCGGCGCGGAAGCAATCGGCACGGAATCGCCGTTTATTGACGCGGAAGTGATTGAGATGGTGGTGGTGGTTCTGCGCGAGTTGGGGCTTGGCGATTTTCAACTTCTGTTGAACTCGGTGGGCTGCTCGGACTGCCGGGCTCGATTCAACGAAGCATTGCGCGAACGGTTGAAAGATGTGGCCCCGCGAATGTGCGGCGATTGCCAGCGGCGCGCGGTGACGAACCCGCTGCGCGTGCTGGATTGCAAGGTGCCGGAAGACCAGCCGATTATCGACTCGCTGCCTTCCATTCTCGATTATCTTGATGATTCCTGCCGCAACCACTTTCAGAAAGTGCGGGACTATCTCGAAGAACGGCAAATCGAGTTTGAAATCAAGCCTCGCCTCGTGCGCGGGCTGGATTATTACACGCGAACAACGTTTGAGATTACGCACGGCGCATTAGGGGCGCAGAATTCCATACTGGGCGGCGGACGCTACGACGGATTGGCGGAAAGCTTAGGTTCCAAAGTGCCTGCTCCGGGCATCGGCTTTTCGATTGGCGAAGATCGGCTGGTGATGATTGCGGAAGAACGGGACGCTGCCGCGCCCGCGCTCGATGTGTACGTTGCGCCGATGGGCGAAGCGGCGTTGAAACACTGCGGTATTCTTGCAGCAGAACTGCGGCGGAATGGGGTTTCAACGGAAGTCGGCACCGATCATAAGTTGAAGCGAATGCTGGAACTGGCAAACAAGTTGAACGCCCGGTTTGCCTTAATTGTCGGCGACAACGAGATTGCAAACAATTCCTATGCACTAAAGGATATGCGTTCCGGCGAGCAGACAAACGTGAACCGGTCCGAACTGTTTGGGCGTTTACGCGGGTAAGCGGCGGCAAAAACGTAAAAGGATCTGAATCAAAAATGGCAGAAGTGAAACTGGATTTTCTGGGCGACCTTCGGCGCACGCATGGCTGCGGCGCGTTGCGCGCTGCGGATGCGGGCGAAAAAGCATTGCTGATGGGCTGGGTGTATCGGCGGCGTGATTTGGGCGGCGTGATTTTTGTTCATCTGCGCGACCGCGAAGGCATTACGCAGCTTGTGTTTGACGTGAGCCGGAACGCGGAAGCTCATAATCGCGCCCAGGAACTCAGTTCGGAGTACGTAATTGCGGTGGAAGGCGAAGTCAGGCTCCGCAGCGCCGATACGGTGAATCCGGCGATTGCCACCGGTGAAGTGGAGTTGGCGGTGGAGCGAATCTGGATTCTGAACGAATCCAAAACGCCGCCTTTTCCCCTTGAAAACAACGTGGATGTGAAAGAAGACGTGCGGCTGAAGTACCGCTATGTCGATCTGCGGCGGCCGCGCATGCAGCGCAATATGATCATGCGGTCCAAGGTTGCGTTTGCCGTGCGCCAAGCGCTTTACGAGCAGGGCTTTCTGGAAATTGAAACGCCGTTTATGACGCGCTCGACTCCCGAAGGCGCGCGCGATTATCTGGTGCCAAGCCGGGTACAGCCAGGAAGCTTTTACGCGCTGCCGCAGTCGCCGCAGATTTTTAAACAACTGCTGATGGTAAGCGGTTATGACCGGTATTTTCAAATTGTGCGCTGCTTCCGCGACGAAGATCTACGCGCTGACCGGCAGCCCGAGTTTACCCAGATCGACTTGGAAATGTCGTTTCCGCAGCAGGAACAGATTTTTGAAGTGATTGAGCCGCTCGTGTTCAAAGTCTGCGAAGCGGCGGAAAAGCAGGTGGAACACAAAATTCCGCGCATCACTTTCAATGAAGCTATGCGGTCTTACGGCAGCGATAAACCGGATCTGCGCATTCCGCCTTTCCATTGCGTAGAAGACTTATTTGCAGGCAGCGGCTTAACGCAGGAAGGCCTGCCGCTGGTGGCGATCCACATTCCCAAAACGGGGCAGTTAAGCCGCAAGGAACGCGACGAGTTGAAAGCTTTCGGCCAGGAGCGCGGCTTGCGCGTTTACGACGATGCCAAGCGTTTGGACCGCGATTATCCGGAAGCCATGAATAAACTGCGCGAACGCATACAAACAGCCGAAGATGATCTGCTGATTCTCGCTACCAGTGCCGGTCCGGTAAAGGGCGCGCTGCCTGAACGCACAGTGCTGCTCGCCTGCGGCCAGTTGCGTTTGTTTATCACGCAAAAGTATAACGACCGGCACAAGCTGCTCGATCCGGAAGTATTCAAGTTCCTGTGGGTGGTGGATTTCCCCATGTTTGAATGGAACGACGAAGACAACCGCTGGGTAGCAGCGCATCATCCGTTTACTTCGGTGCTCGATGAGGATCTGGATAAGCTTGAAAACGATCCGGCCCATTGCCGGGCCAAGTCTTACGATCTGGTCTTGAACGGCGTGGAACTGGGTTCGGGTTCCATTCGTATTCATCGGCGCGATCTGCAAACCAAAGTGTTTGCCGCGCTTGGGTTTTCCGAAGAGGAAGCCAAGCGGCGATTCGGGTTTCTATTGGAAGCTTTGGAATATGGCGCTCCTCCGCACGGCGGCATTGCGTTGGGGCTGGATCGGCTGGTGATGATTTTAGCTGGCGAGAGCTCGATTCGTGAAGTGATTCCCTTCCCGAAAACAGCCAAAGCAACGGATCTGATGTGCGAAGCGCCTTCAGGCGTACCGGCGCGTCAGTTGCGGGAGTTAGGAATTCAGGTAATTGGAACGCAGGGACAATAAACTGGTCAGGAGTTGAGCTTGCCTGAAACCAAGCTTAACTTGCAGCAAGCGTTACGCGGCGTGGTGCTGAGGTTGGTGATAAAGGCGCATCAACTGATCAGCAGGAAGAGCAAGCAAAGCGTAAGTCCGGCCCTGGTCATCACTGAACTCAACTTCGTAAATTCCAGACGCTAGGTTCTCCACAATTGTTCCTACTTGACCGCGTCGTAATTCTTTTTCGGGCAGATCCTTGGTAAGCGCCACAACGGAAAGCAATTCAAGTTCAGCCATTCGACACCTAATCTGATAGTACATAGGGCAAACAATTTACGCATCACAAATCATGGCTGCCAGTCACCGCTGGCGCACTTATGCTCGGCACGTCGATATAATAAACATCCATGCTGCCAGATTATATTGCGAAAACCGCGCCGAATCCGGTTTCGAACCGTGCGCCCTGGTTCAAAAACACTGCGCCTACTTATGCGGGCGTTTTTTTATGGGTCGTTTTTTACCGTGAAATTGGAGCGGGAACGCTGGACCGCGCCGGCGTGGGCTTGTGCTTACTAGCTTTGCTGGTGGCGGGCCTTATCAGCTATGGTTTGTTCTACCTGATACCGGCCACGATGGGAATGCGAACCGGTTATCCCTTGTATGTGGTCGGCAGTTCCACTTTCGGCACTCAAGGCGGATACGTAATGCCAGGCCTGCTGATGGGTTTGTTACAGGTGGGCTGGATGTCAGTCAACTCGTTTGTGGCCACTACTTTCATCCTGACCGCCTTCGGCTCGAAAGCCGGTCCTGGGAGTGTGCCGTTCAGCGTGATTGCGGCTGTGTGGGCTTTGGTGCTGGGCTATGTCGGCGCGAAAGGCATTCAATACGTGGCCCGCTTCGCTTTATATCTGAATCTGATTCCGCTACTGATGATTCTGGTTGTGTTTGCGAAAAACGCCGGAGGCGTGACGCAATACGTACCAACCCATCCTAATGCTTACGTAGGATTCACGTTCCTGGTGCAGATCGTGGTCGGCTTTTTCGCGACTGCGGGCGCGGCCGGCGTGGATTTCGGCATGAACAGTCGAAACGAGCATGATGTCCGCTGGGGCGGCTTGGTCGGCATACTACTGGCGGTGCTGATCGCGGGCGGACTGCCGATTCTGTCTTTAGCGGGCGCGCATGTTTTATACGGTGTTCAAGACTACAAACTGGATTCGGCCATTGCGCAGACCGGCAGCTTTGCCGCTATCGCTTTTCTGCTGTTTGCGGTGGCTTCGATTGTTCCCATGTGTTTTTCCTCGTTTATTGCCGGAAACAGTTTAGCCACCATGATTCCCGGCGTACCGCGATCCACTTCCACGATGGTAGGCGCAGTAGTGGCGGCGGTGCTTGCGATCACCGGCCTAGCGGCAAATCTGGTGAATCTGTTCACGATTATCGGCGCTTCTTTTGGACCCATCTGCGGCGCAATGGTCGCTGACTATTTGCTATCGGGAAAAAAATGGGCGGGACCACGCGAAGGAATCAACTTTGCCGGATACGGAGCTTGGGCGCTGGGATTTCTGGTGGGTATTCTGCCGTTTTTAAACATATCGGAAGATGTGAAGCCTTACCTGCAGCCGGCTGCTGTTTATAGTTTCCTGGTTGGTTTTGTGGTGTACGTAATTCTCGCGAAAGCGGGCCTGCAACCGAAAGTGGTGGCGCAAACTGCTGCGGGAACCCGGACCGCAGTGAGAACTTAAACCGAACCGCAGTAGATTTGGTTCCTTGGGCATTTCAATATCCAAGGAACTCTCCAATGGGCGCCAGCGGTTCAATGTGATCGCAGAAAATCTTAAACATAGCCAGCATCGGCACTGCCAACAGCGCGCCGGGAATACCCCACAACCATCCCCAAAAGCTGAGGCCCAGAAAAATTACCACCGGGTTTAAAGTCAATCGGCGGCCCATAATCAGCGGACTAACAAATGTTCCCACCAGCATTGTTAAGGATAGGAATGCTGCCGGAACCAGAACCGCATGAGTGATGGATGAGAAAGTTGTCACCGAAACAAGGGTGAGTAGAACCGCAACACTGAGCGCGCCAACGGTCGGAATGAAATTTAGCAAACCGGCAATCGCGCCCCACAAAGCCGGGTTAGGCAGACCTAGCGCCCAGAACAGAAATCCGCTGAAAACTCCGATTCCCGCGTTGATCAGCGCAATTGTAGATAAATATCTTGAAATATTTCCCTCAATTTCGTGGGCAATCTTCACTGCTTTCTTCTTGTCGGAAAGCGTCGGCAGCACATGCACCAGCTTGGATAAGAAAAGATCCCCTGAAGCAAGCAGGAAAAAAAGCAGCACGACCACAACCAACAAGGTGAACACAAATTTTGATGTTCCGCTGAACACACTGCCCAGTAAACTGGTTTGCTTCAACTCCACCTGCTGAGGCGCTTTTCTGTTTTCCGGCTTAGCTCTGGTCAGTTTCTCGAACTGATCGCCCACGCTGGCAATGCTTTCGAAAACTTTTCGCAGCGGCTTGGCTTTCGCTTGTAGCTGCGCGCCGGTAGCCGGCAGTTTTTCCAGCCATTCTTCTAAGGGGCCGGAAAGCTCAAAAACTAGGAGTCCGGCAATGAACAGGGCGGCTCCGATCACAAGCGCCGAGCCAAGCGTTGCCGGAATGCGGAATCTTTTCAGCAAGCGAACCAGCGGCGCCAGCAGAAAATTAAAAACAATCGCCAGCATCACAGGCAGAAAAAAGTCGCGGGCTAAGTATAGAGTGTAGAAGCAGGCCAGAATGAAAAGTCCAGTTAAAGAAATGGAACGGATGCCGAGCGGCCCTTCAAACAAACGGGCAGTGTCCTCCAGATTCGGTTTTGATGAACCGGCATCTTCGGCGTGTAGCGAACGTGAAGGCTTCATAGTTGTTTCAAGGGTCAATACAAGTATCGTCGGACCGTTTCAGTTTGCGTCAGTTGAAATAACACTAACAGTTTGCAAAAAACCAAACCAGCAATCATTGCCAAAAAAGTGACTACTAAAAGTGGCTACAATCAACTAAATGGAAATAGGAATTAAGCAGGCGAAAACCGACTTGTCGAAGCTGATTGAAGCGGCGCAAGCAGGGCAGCGAATTTACCTGATGAATCGGGGGCGGCGCGTAGCCGAAGTGGTTCCAGTTTCATCCGAAGCAACACCTGCCAGAGGCTACGGGATGTATAAGGGCAAAGTGAAGCTGCCGAAAGGCTGGGGTTCGCAAAAGCAAAGGGAAAAGTTAGAGCGGGAGATTATTAATAACGGTGAGGACGAAGGGTGACTGCTTACCTGCTCGACACTCAGGCTTTGGTTGTTTACGCGGCCGGCGAACTACCGCAGAAAGTAGAGAAAGAACTATTCAAATCTCCTGATGTGCCTTTATTCATCAGCGTTGTGACTCCCTGGGAACTTGTGTCGAAGCGGCCTTTTCGTGATCTTGAATTAACAGTTGAAATGGTTTGGGCTGTCATCGAACAAATGCGCGCCCGTATTCTGGCGATCGATAAAAAGCACATTGATCAGCTTTCAAAACTGCTGCCGGTAAAACAACATCGTAATCCTTACGACCGCATGTTGATTGCTCAGGCTATCAGCGAAGGGTTCACGCTGGTGGGAAGTGATCGACGCTTTAAGGCTTATTCAAATCTACGCGTTCTGTGGGAATAGAACAAAAGCCAAAAGCGCAGTTTTATTCGCGCTCTTGGCTTTTTCGTTTGCAAGCTGAAACTGGAATTACTGCCGCTTCAATGGCGTGCGCCCTTCCAATTTGATTCTTGGATTCTTCGTTGTGGAGCGGGCTGCCGGCACCACATTCAAAGCCGTGTAGTAGGACGATTCCGTGTTTTGGGTTAATCCTAACTGGTCCACGTAGTAGTTTTGAGTGTCGGTAGTCAATTCCAGGAATAGACTCTCAACGGAAGGACGCCAAACCACAAAATCAGCTTTGTAGTCCCCATCAAAATCGCCCGGTATTGGGAAATCGCCGAAAGCACCCCATTGATGCACAACAGGAGTGGTCGGTTGTGTGCTTTCGATGATGTACCAGTTGCCTTCGGAAGGCCGCCACACCGCATAATCAGCAAATCCGTCGTTATCGTAATCGGCTACCACCGGAATGTCGCCGGGCATACCCCACTGCTGTACATAAGGACTGTTCGGCTTGCTGCTCGGAATGATGTACCAATTGCCTTCGGAAGGGCGCCACACCGCGAAATCAGCAAACCCATCGTTGTCATAATCGGCTACCACCGGAATGTCGCCTGGCATGCCCCACTGTTGGGTGAACACCTTACCGGTTGAGCTGCCGATGTAGTACCAAGTTCCGTTGGAAGGCCGCCACACGGCAAAATCGGGCAAGCTGTCGCCATCGAAGTCAGTGGGAACTGGGATGTCACCTGGCAAGCCCCACTGTTGTACCAGGGGAGAACCAGGATTGCTGCTGGGAATCACAATCCAGACTCCCGTAACAGGACTCCAAACAGCAAAATCATTCAGCCCATCGCCATCATAATCTGCACTGACTTGGAAATACACACCCTTTCCGTACCCGTTGATTTTGAAATTCGTTGCCAGAACACTGGCCGGTGAGGAACAAGGAAGCGTGTAGGGCTGCCCGGGATTGGTGCTGGGCAAAACATAAATACTCTGGTCTGCCGCGCGCCACACCGCAAAGTCGGTTTTGCCGTCGCCATCGTAATCCCCCGGAATCGGAATGTCTCCGGGCAAACCCCACTGCTGGACGATGGGACCAGCCGGATTGCTGCTCGGAATGATGTACCACGTGCCGCTGCCGGGACGCCACACCGCCACATCTTGCGCACCGTCGCCGTCGAAGTCGCCTTTCAGAGGAGTGTCGCCCGGCAAGCCCCACTGTACAGTAATGGGAGCAGCAGGATTGCTGCTCAACGCAATGTGCCAGGTTTGGTCGGAAGGCCGCCACACCGCTAAATCGCTTTTCCGGTCCGCGTTGAAATCGCCGGTAATCGGAATGTCTCCAGAAAGTCCAAACTGCGTTACATAAGGCTGGCTGGGATTGCTGCTCGGGATGATGTACCAGTTGCCTTCCGAGGGACGCCAAACTGCAAAATCGGTTTTGCCATCGCCATCGTAATCGGCAGCAACAGGAACATCACCGGCTACACCCCACTGCTGAGTGATAGGACTGCCCGGGTTCCCACTCGGCACAACATACCAGTTACCGTTCGATAAGCGCCAGAAAGCGGAATCCAAATTGCCGTCACCATCGAAATCGCCAATAATGCGAATATCGCTTCCGCTGCTGCCGTTGGTTTGGGCGAACGCAGTGCTTCCTGTTCCTAAGCCTAAAAGACAGAATGCTAGTAAAAAGGGAAGGCGGGTGGATATCGCCTGGTTACGCTTAGAAATCATCGGTATACCTCAAAGGAAAACTCCAGTTCAGTTGCTGACTGGGCAGATGCCCTGGTTTTGCAGCATATAAACAGACGCAACCGACTGTTGATTGTTTACAAAAGGCCAGCGGCTCGAAATCCAAAATAGTTCTAGTTTGGAAACTGAGGATAGCAGAGATCATTTTTTTGTTTCAAAACTCACATCGAACAATTTGGTTAGAATCACAAGCGGAGCAAACCTCATGTTAGTTTCGGCTGGAAAACAAACGCTTGTGTGTTTCTTTAGCGTAGTTGCGTGGTTGTTTGCTTCACTGAAATTGCAGTCCGCCGATTTCAAACACGATGTGGTTTACCAGATTGTTACTGATCGTTTCTACGATGGCGACGCAGCTAACAATGATCCAGCGATCAGCAAGGGGCTGTATGATGCCAGCAAAATGAATTGGAAAGCGTACTGGGGCGGCGACCTGGCCGGTATTGAACAGAAGCTGTCTTATCTGGCCGGCATGGGCATAACGGCAATCTGGATTTCACCGCCCGTTAACAATGAAAATTTAAATGAAGGCAGTGGAACTGTTGATGTTCCCTACCACGGTTACCAGGGCCGCGACTTCAAGCGCATTGAGGAACATTTCGGGGATTCTAACAATAGTTGGAAAGCATTTGACAGTCTAGTGACAGCCGCCCACAAGCAGAACATTAAAGTGATTGTGGATTTTGCGCCGAACCATTCCAGCAATAACAATAACGGCGAGTTCGGCGCGTTTTACGATAACGGTTCACTGGTGGGCAATTTTACAAACGATACCAACGGCTATTTTCACCACACGCCAAACATCAGCGATTACAACGACCGATATCAGGTACAGTACTATACGCTCTTCAACCTGTCTGATTTCAACCAGGAAAATGCGGTTGTGGATGCTTACCTGAAATCCGCAGCGCAGGTGTTTCAACAACACAAAGTGGACGGCTTCCGCGTGGACGCTATTAAACATGCCACTTGGGGCTGGCTGTATAGTTTCATCAACAGCATCTACACGGAAGCAAACACGTTTACCTTTGGCGAGTGGATCGCCGATTCCACTTCGGACCCGATGTACCACGACCTGTATAAATTTGCGAACCGCTCCGGTTTTTCGGTGTTGGATTTTCCGCTTTATAACGCAATGAAAGGCGTGTTCGGCTACAACAACGGGTTTGGAACGATTGATACGATTTTATCGCAGGAAGCTGCCAGTTTTCAAAAGCCGAATGATCTGGTGACATTTATTGACAACCATGATCGGCAGCGTTTTCTTTCGGTGAACAATGATCAGAACCGCTTACACGAAGCCCTTTCGTTTCTGCTGACTTGTCGCGGCGTGCCGGTAATTTACTATGGAACAGAACAGTATCTGCACAACGACACAAACGGCGGCAACGATCCTTACAACCGCCCGTTTATGACCGGCTTCGATACAGACACCACTGTTTATCAGCTTATTAGCAAACTGAGCTCATTGCGAAAGAACAGCTCGGCTTTGGCCTACGGCACCATGCGACAGCGATGGATCAGCAATGACGTTTACATATATGAACGCGCTTTCGCGGGTAGCGTAGTATTAACAGCGATCAACAAAAACGAGACTGCGGCGGCGCCGATCAGCAATTTATATACGGCGCTGCCGCCGGGAACTTACAGCGATTACCTGAACAACAAGTTGGGCGGAGGTTCTCTAGCTGTTAGTGCCGGACCAAACAACAACAATCCTGCTGGAAACCTAACGCTGCCGGCGCACTCAGTGGCGATCTGGAACTACGATCCCGCTGATTTAATCGAACCGGCACTCGCTTCCGTTCTTCCCGCTGTAGCGCAGCCGGGCGTACAGATAATGCTGAACGGCAGTTTTTCAGGAAACAATACAGTGAAGTTCGGTTCTGTTCCCGCAAAAGTTGTGAGTTCCAGCGCCAATCAAATTACTGTGACAGTGCCAGTCACTTCAAGCGGAGCTTACAACGTGGCGGTGGCTGACGGCAGCGGCAAGACTTCCAATACGCTGCCGTTTACGATGCTTGCGGCCAAACTGATTCCTGTAACATTTACAGTGAATAATGCTGCGCCCACCCATCCCGGAGATTACATTTTCCTGACCGGTAATACCGTGGAACTGGGAAACTGGAGCACCACTTGGGATAACGCGGTTGGTCCGCTGCTTTGCCCCGATTACCCGAACTGGTTTCTGAATGTCAGCTTGGCGGCGGGGCAGAAGATTCAATTCAAATTCATTAAAATTGCCGCGGACGGCTCTGTATCCTGGGAAAACGGCGCGAATCACTCTTATACCGTGCCTACAAGCGGCACCGGGCATATGAACGTCAACTGGCAATATTGATGAAGGCTTTTGGCCCGCAAATTTTCGAGAAACTGTAAGTCAAAACACCCACTCGCCAAAATGTGAAATACTGAGGCATACAGTTTAGCGCGGTTTCTTCAAGCTGCAATTTTTACTAAAACCAATCGGTTTAAGAGCATCTAATTTGTTTGGTGAAGAACCGCGCCCCGGAAGATGTCTTTACACAACGTATGAGTATTAGCAAAAGAAATTGGCTGCCGCAGTTTCTGCTTATAATGGCGACGGCGGCGCGCCTGGGCGCTCAAGCAAATCCGATTCCTCCCGCGCCTCCACAGGGCAAAGCGCAATTACCTGACGCGCCGGGCAAAGAAACGGTGTTGCAGCTTTGCGGCTCCTGCCATAGTCCGCAGATTGTGCTCGGGCAGAGACTGACGCGCGATCAGTGGAGCGAGATCGTAGCCAGCATGATCGCTCGCGGCGCAAAAGGCACTCAGGATCAGTTCGGCGAAGTGATTGACTACCTGGCCAAGAATCTACCGCCGAAGCCGAGCGGCACAGCAGTGGCAACTACCGCTGTTACTAAAAAACCCAGCGGCGAGGGCGGGTTTTCCGTGGGGCCGGATGACAAACAAATCGTGGATTTGGATGCCGCCGACCGCGGCAAGAAAGTCTATGCCGCTGAATGCGTGAATTGTCACGGTTCCAATGCCCGAGGCGCCAGCGGCGGGCCGGATCTGGTGCGTTCAATTACGGTTCTGCATGATCGCTACGGCAGCGTGCTTGGGCCTTATTTGCAGAAGGGTCATCAAACCCAAAGCGGCACGCCAAGCGCCAACTTTACGCAGGAACAAATTACTGATCTTTCTCATTTCCTGCATTTGCAATTGAACGATACATTGCGCAGCGGACCATATTCAAAAGTTCTGAACGTTCTGACAGGGGACCCGAAAGCGGGCGCGGCTTATTTCAACGGCGCGGGCGGATGCAGCGGCTGCCATTCGGCGAGCGGCAATCTGGCCGGAATCGCCAGTAAGTACGATCCGCCGACCCTGCAACAGCGTTTTCTGTTTCCGCGCACAATCGGTTTCGGGCGTAAAGGAATGGTCGCGGTACAGCCGGTGACGGTGACAGTAACTCCGCCAAACGGTCAGCCGGTAACGGGCGTGCTGGATAAAATTGATGATTTCAACGTTTCGCTCCGCACTTCTTCGGGGGAATACCACACCTGGAAAAGAACGGCGGATTTGAAAGTGGAAAAGCACGATCCATATGCCGCGCACATCGCGCTGCTGGACCAGTACACCGATAAAAATATACACGACGTGGTTGCTTATCTGGAGACATTGAAATGAAGCTGCTTCGAATTTTTTCCGTTTTCGTTGGCGCTGCCGCCGTTTTGTTCGGCCAGGCTTTTGATTTAAACAAACTGGCGCAGCCGCCTACCGATAGCTGGCCCACGTACAACGGCGATTATTCAGGCCGCCGCTTCAGCCCGCTCACTAAAATTAGCGACAAAAATATCAACTCGCTCAGCCTTGCCTGGGTGTACCGGTTGAACGCCGGAAGCGAAAACACCGGCGGCTCGGTGAAGGCGACACCGCTGGTGGTAAACGGCATTATGTACTTCACCATCCCTGACCATGTATGGGCCGTGGATGCGCGTACAGGCCATGAAATCTGGCATTACGTTTGGAAGTCCAAAGGCGGCATCCATTTGGGAAATCGCGGCGTAGGCGTTTACAACGATTGGCTGTATTTTGAAACGCCGGACTGCCATCTGGTTTCCTTGAACGTGAAGAACGGCAAGGAGCGATGGAGCAAGCAGGTCTGCGACCTGGATCAGCTTTACTACGCCAGCGTCGCGCCGGTTGTTATTAAAAATCATGTGATTGTGGGCGTAAGCGGTGATGACCTGGATATTCCCGGCTATCTGGAATCGCGCGACCCGGAAACCGGCGATCTGCAATGGCACTGGTCCACGGTTCCGAAGCCGGGCGAACCAGGCTCTGAAACATGGCCGAATGCTGATGCGATGGCGCACGGCGGCGGCATGACCTGGGTGCCGAGCACTTACGATCCGGAGTTAGGCTTGCTTTACGTAGGAACCGGCAACCCGCAGCCGGTGATTGCCGGAAAAGCGCGCCAAGGCGACAACCTTTACACGGAATCGATTGCGGCTTTGCAAATAGATACCGGTAAGCTGGTATGGCACTTTCAACCGTCGCCGCACGATACGCACGATTGGGACGCGGTGCAAACGCCGGTGCTGTTCAATGGAATCATCAAAGGGCAGCCGCGCAAACTGCTGGCTCAGGCCAGCCGCAACGGGTATTTCTTCGTGCTGGATCGCACTAACGGCGAGCACATTGTGACTTCTGAATTTGTGAAAACAAATTGGGCCAAGGGCATTGACACGAAAGGCCAGCCGATTCCGAATCCGGCTAAGGAAGCGCAAACAGACGGGGCTTTGGTATCGCCCAATCAAGGCGGCGCGGCAAATTGGCCGCCGCCGAGCTTCAGCCCGGCTACCGGACTTTTTTACATCAACGCCACGCGAGCTTACAGCGTTTATTACATCTACGACGATACCGATAAGCCGGAAGGCTGGGGCGGCAACGATCGGGGCGGCTGGTCCGAAGCCATGCTGCAAGCGCTCGACTACAAAACCGGCCAGATCAAGTGGAGCCATAAGTGGGAAGGAAGCGGCATTCGTTCCGGCGTGTTGAGCACTGCGGGCAATCTGGTGTTTGCAGGAGACCCGGCCAATAACTTAGTAGCTTTAAACGCAACTACCGGCGAACCGTTATGGCATTCCAACCTGGGCAGTCCGATGAGCAACGGCCCCATCACGTATGAACTCGACGGAACACAGTATTTAGTGGTTGGCGCGGGTGACACGATTTATACGTTTGCCATGATGGGCAAGTAGGAATGCTGATCGCTCATTTACGAGGCTGGAGCAGTTCGCTTTTGAACACCCCAGTCTCAATACCGAACACTTACTGCAAGCGGAACTGCTGATTTTTGCCGAATTGCCTTTAAAAAGCAGTGAATATTCAAGTACCGCTCTGGCCCTGAACCTGCGTGCTTTTAATTCATGTTTCACTGGCAAACGGCTTTCCGGCAGCTTCTTCGGCGGCCTGCTTTCACAATTGCAATACTGCTCTTACTGGCTTTGGGCATCGGCATAAATACTACGGTTTTCTCCATTGTGGAAACCGTGTTGTTGAAGCCGCTGCCTTACCCTTCTTCCAACCGGCTGGTTTTCGTTTTAGAATCGGAATCGGCCAAAAAACAGCCGGAAAGCCTGATTGCGCCGGTTCGCCTGGAAGATTGGAACCGTTTGAACCGCACGTTCACGGCGCTTGCCGGCCAGTACAGCGACAGCGTGACCGACACCAGCACCGCTGCCCCGGAGCGTTTAGCGGCGTTGCGAGTAACGCCGCGCTACTTCACTGTTTACGGCAGCAGGCCGGTTTTGGGGCGCACTTTCAACGCTCAGGAAGAAGCATATGGCGGTCCAACGGCAGTTGTAATCAGCCACCATCTCTGGACGCGGCGCTTCAACCAAAGCCCGAATGCGATCGGCAAACGCCTGGTGCTGGGCGGGCAAGGCTATACGGTTGTGGGCGTGATGCCGAAAACGTTTGTTTCGCCGGTGGTGGATGTCTGGCTGGTTGCTGCCCTGTCGCCAGGCTTGGCCCAGGCTCGCGATGCCCGTTTCATGAGCGGCGTGGGCCGCTTGCAGCCGAACGTCACGATGGAGCAAGCGCAACAGGACCTGGCGCGAGTGCAGCGGGAACTCGGCGAGCAGTTCCCCCGCACGGATAAAAACTGGTCCGCGATGGTTGTTAATTTAAAGCAGCATTCGATCGGTGATCGCGGCCAATCCGTCTGGCTCACTTTCGGGGCGACCGGCATGTTATTGTTGCTCGCCTGTGCCAATATCGCCAGCTTACTGCTGGGGCGGATTTATCAGCGTGAACGCGAGTTCGCGATCCGGGCTTCTCTCGGCGCAAGCCGTTTTCAGATCATCGCTGCGGTGATGCGCGAAGTAGCTTTGATTGCCCTTGCAGGCAGTGTTCTGGGAACCTTTGTGAGCTTCTGGGGAGTGGCATTAGCAGCCAAAGCTTTTGGCGCCCTGCCCCGCATCAACGAACTTCAGTTGAACTGGCAGTCTGTTTTGTTTGCCTTCGGGCTTGGCGTTCTGGTTCTTTTTCTCATCGGCTTGTTGTCGGCTTTTCAAAACACGCCGACACGTTTAGCTGACGCTCTGGCCCAGGGAAGCAGAACCCAAGTGGGTACCCGCCATTCCTTCCAGCGCGTTCTATTAGTAGCGCAGTTTGCCATAACGGTGATTCTGCTTTCCTGTGCCGGGCTGCTGCTGCGAAGCTATCGCCAGTTGACAAGCGTTCAAACCGGCTTCAACACGGAAAATGTACTGACATTCCACGTAGGAGCCGAATGGAGCGAGGATCGGCCCGCCGTTGGCAGAATGCAGCAGCAGATTCTAGCGGAGCTTGGCCGATTGCCGAATGTACAAGCGGCGGGTTTTACCAACTTTCTGCCGACCGATGAAGCCACGCTGCGATATCAATACGAACTGGAAGGCTTGCCGGGAACACAGCAAAGCGCAACTTACACCGCCGGCAGCAGAACGATAACTCCCGGCTATCTGGCTGCTTTGCAGATTCCCTTGCTGGCCGGCAAAACCTGCCCTGAACCGGACCTGGACTGGAACAAACCAGCAAAAGCACTGGTGAACCGAGCGTTCGTTCAGGAGTTTTCGCACGGACAAAATCTAATTGGCAGGCATCTTCGAATTGTTGGCACAGATGCTCATTGGAACACTGAAATTGCGGGCATTGTTGGAGATGCGCGTGAAGACAGTTTCCGTTTACCGGCTGCCCCGTACGTTTACGCTTGCGACGTGGCGGGAAGCTGGCCGGACCCTGAATACGTGGTCCGCACGTGCACCGATGCGCGACAGTTTGCCGGCACCTTGCGCGCCGTTGTTCACAAGATAGCGCCGACTCGCGCCCTGTTCGGCGTGCAAACAATGGAAGAACATGTGGAAGCCGCGTTAGATCAGCCCCGGCTTACAACTCGCATGTTGATGGCGTTTGCAATGGCGGCGCTGGGCTTGGCCGGGTTCGGACTTTACAGCTTGACTATGCTGACGGTAACGGCCAAAACCCGCGAGATTGGAACGCGCATGGCCTTGGGCGCGCAAACGGTTCAAGTTATTTCCGAAGTGCTGTTCGGCGCGGCAAAACTGATGGTCGCCGGATTGGTGATCGGCATGGCAGGGGCGGTTATTGCCGGTATCGCTATCCGGTCGGTTCTGTTCGGGGTCAGCCCGGTTGATCCTTTGACCTTGGGCGCGGTCAGCCTCGTTTTACTGTTGATCTGTTTTGTAGCAACAATTTTCCCTGCTTGGCGGGCCGCTTCCATTGATCCGATACAGGCGTTAAGAATTGAGTAAGCGCAGTTTCCTGAGAGGAATCGGTTCTACTGCGTTCTTATTCTACTGATGCGTTTTATCGTTCTTTATTTAGCGCTTCAGCTTGGCGTCGTTTCGCTTGTTAGGGCGCAAACACCATTTCCTTTGAAAGACCTAGGCGAGATCGAGTTTCGTCAACCGCCCGATCTGAATCAGCGGAAAACAATAAACCTGCAAATTGCAAAAGCGGTGACAGAGCGGGACCAAATACGTTTAGAAGGATTGGATAAATCCGGCAAGCCTTGGCGTGTTTGGATGGATCGCGGGGAGATGACGTACGCCTGGACAGCGGACTTGGACCGTAACGGCCAAACTGACCTCATTGTGGAAAACCTGTATGCCACAAACGGCAGATGCACTGATTCAGCTTCGCTTCTGATTCTGACAATGGACGCAAACGGACGGCCCGTTCCCTGGCAAACGGAAACCAAGGCGCTAAATGGAATTGGCAGCATTGTAGTAGAAGCAAGCCGCGCAGGTAATGAAGCAGCGCTACCGGACTAAGCTGTTTGGCAGCGACAATGCTCCGGATTGGCTCTGGGCGGAAACGCAGTAGCCTATTCAATTTCAAAAGGTGTTTTGCCAAGATTGAGATGTGCTGTTTGAAGAAGAACTGAACCGCATCCTGCCCGCAGGGATTCCGCAGCGTTCCCGCTTGATTGAACTGAGCGCGAAGCATCTGTTTTTAATTGAAGAAACAAACAAAGTGATGAACCTGAGCCGCATTGTGAACGCGCGCGAGGCAGCTATCAAACACGTTCTTGATTCCGTTTGGCCGTGGCGTTATTTTGCCAAGACCGGAACAGTGCTCGATATCGGCACCGGCGCGGGGTTCCCCGGTATTCCGTTAGCTATTGTTTTGCCGGAAGTGCAATTTGTGCTGGCTGATTCCACCCAGAAAAAAGCGCGGTTTGTGGAATTGGCAGTTCAATCGCTTGCTCTGGCAAACGTTACGATACGCGCTGAACGCGGCGAAGCGTTGTTTAAATCAGATAACTTCGACATTGCTACCGGTCGCGCTGTTGCCCCGCTTTCACGCCTTGTTCCTTTGCTTGCTCCAGGGCTGAAAGGAGCTAAAACCGCGCTTCTTTACAAAGGGCCGGATGCCGAAACGGAGATCACCGAAGCGCGCGGCGAGGTGCAGAAGCGGCATCTGCAAATGAAGCTGCTGGAGCGCTACCGATTGCCGGAAGATTTCGGCGAACGAACTCTGGTGCAGATTGCGAAACAAAGCCGCTGATTAAAATAATTTTAACTGCTGCGGGAGCGCAGCAAATCCACTCCCAGCAAAAGCCATCCGGCAATAAATGCTAGTCCGCCGATTGGGGTAATCGCCCCTAGCACTTTCACGCCGGATATCGCCAAAGCATAAAGACTACCGGAGAAAATCAGCACACCCACAAACAGAAGCCCTGCCGCGCGTGTTTCCGCCGCCGGAGTTAACGCGCCGGTTCTGGCCAGCAAAGCCACCAGCAGGATGCCCAGCGCATGAATGAAATGGTAGAAAACTGCTTTCTCATAAATCGAAAGCGAGTAAGCATCCAAACGGCTTCTCAATCCATGCGCGCCGAATGCTCCTAAAGCCACTCCAATGGCCAACAGAAACGCGCCAGTCGCAGACCAGTTCATTATCTTCTTTGTAGCAAGTAGATATTGAGGCAGCTACGTTCGGGCAAACGGCTGTTCGAGCGACGGGCTTTGCGGAGTGAACAGTTCGGCCCCGTTTTCGGTGATGTGCATATCGTCTTCCAGGCGCACGCCGAACTCGCCGCGCAGATAAATTCCCGGCTCGTCGCTGAACATCATGTTGGCTTGGAGCGGCAGCTTGTTGCCGCGCACCAGATAAGGCCATTCATGACCGTCCATGCCCATGCCATGCCCGACGCGATGGGTGAAATGGTCGTAGTTCGATCCGTAGCCCGCGTCGGAAACTACTTTTCTTGCCGCTGCGTCCACCGCTTCGCAAGGCAGGGAAGGGCGCGCGGTTTTCCAGGCCGTTGTTTGCGCTTGATGCACCACGTCAAACACTTTCTTCATTTTGTCGCTCGGCTTGCCCAGCACAAACGTTCGGCTGATGTCGGATTCATAGCCTTCCACTTTGCAGCCGCCGTCAATTAGAATGATGGTTCCTTCCCGAATCACCTGCGGCGCGAGTGAGCCGTGCGGCAAAGCGGAATAAGCGCCGATCTGTACGCTGGCTTCGCCTTCGAAGCCTAATTTGTTATGGGCCAGCGCGATCAGCCCGGCAAACTCATGCTGCGTCATGCCCGGCTTTAAACTCTCCCAGGCAGCCTGGTAAGCCGCCAAAGTTACTTGGGCGGCCAGCCGCATTAATTGCAGCTCGGCGGTGCTTTTAATCATGCGGCAGCCGGCGGTTACGGGAGTGGCGCTCACAATCTGCGCGGTCGGCAATGCCTTGGCGATGCCGTCGGAAAACACGAACGTCACTCGTTCTTCCATGCCGATGCGCCCGCCGGATAAACCAGCCTCGAGCAAGCCTTTCACTACCAGCGCGTAAGGATCTTCATCTTCCTGCCAGGTCAGAACGCGGGATTCGTCGCCTTCCGGAGCTTTGCCGATTTGTTCGCGGGCGCGGTCTTCTTCAAAAGCAGGCGAAACATAAAACGGTTTGCCGTGCCGCGGCAGCACAAACGTAAACAGCCGTTCGCTGTTCCACCAGCGAATGCCGGTGAAATACAGCAGCGACGTGCCGCCGATCAAGCAGATGGCATCGATATTATTCTCCTTCATCAGAACGCGGGCGCGCTCCCATCGGTCCCGGCGTTCAATGATGGAAATAGGCGTTGCTTCTTCCCGACGGCTTTTCAGATTGGCGATAGCTGAGGGCGCTGAATCAGCAGCATTTAAGGAATGGTTTAACCAAACAGGAAACAATGCTGCGGTACTGCCAAAAGCGCGGCGCGTGAACATGAGTTCCACAATAGCAACTGAATCGTTTCGGGATACGATCGGTACGAGATGAAAAGACTTCTGGCTGTAATTACCCTATGCTTTCTGGCGACGCCCGGTTGGACCCAGACTGACCTCAGCGGCGTCTGGCTGCTGCAATTCACTAACCCGGACGGCACAGTGCGGAAAACTTTCTTAAAATTGTCTCAACAAGGCGGCAAAATATCGGGAACGGCCACGTTGAACTACCGCCTGGTGCCGATCACGGAAGGAACGCTGGAAGGCAGCAAATTTCATCTCCTACTGGGCCAGAACAACCGGCGTTTGACCCTGGATGGAACAATCGAAGGTGACCATCTGATAATTGAACAGAAATCGGCTGATGGCCGCATCAATAACCACGGCGAAGCTCGCCGCAGTGACGCAGCGGCAATGTCGCCGCCCAAGCCGATTCCCCTGCCCGCGCTGCATAACGTTCCCGATAACGGCTTAGGACGCACTCCTCCTATGGGTTGGAACAGTTGGAACCGTTTTCGCTCCGCTGTGGATGATAAAACCGTGCGCGAGATCGCGGATACGATAACAGCAAACGGCATGAAAGCAGCCGGTTATCAGTACATCAACATTGATGACACCTGGCAGCTAGGGCGGGATAAAAACGGCAACATCACCACCAACAAAAAATTCCCAAACATGAAAGCCTTGGCTGATTACGTGCATTCCAAAGGATTGAAGATCGGCATCTATTCATCGCCCGGGCCGGCCACCTGCGCCGGTTACGAAGGCAGCTTGGGCCATGAACAAGCCGATGCCAATACTTATGCTAAGTGGGGTTTCGATTATCTGAAATACGACTGGTGTTCGGCCAGCGCGGTGTACGGGGACAAAGACATGCAGCAGGTTTATCAAGTGATGGGCGATGCGCTGCGGGCTACCGGACGCCCGATCGTTTACAGCCTTTGTCAATACGGCAAGCAGGATGTCTGGTTGTGGGGCGCGAAAGTGAGCGGCAATCTGTGGCGCACCACCGGCGACATTTCCGACAACTGGAAATCCATGTCCACCATCGGCTTCAAACAACTGGCGATTGCGCCATACGCCATTGTGGGGCATTGGAACGACCCGGACATGCTGGAAATCGGCAACGGCGGCATGACGGACGAAGAATACCGGACGCACATGACGCTCTGGGCCATGCTGCGCGCGCCCTTGCTGGCCGGAAACGACATCCGCTCGATGAGCGAACAAACCAAAGCCATTCTGCTGAATCGGGATGTAATTGCTATAGATCAAGACTTGCGCGGCGAACCGGCGCAACTGGCGAAAGAAGACGGCCAGGTGGAAATCTGGACCCGGCGCTTGGATGACGATGGAATCGCGCTCGCCTTTTTCAACAAGGGCGGCCAGGCCGCCGGAACATCAATTTCCTGGACACAAGCGCATATGAAAATGCCGAAGAAGGCCAGAAACTTGTGGACTCACCAGGAGGTCAACGTAGCCGTTCCCCGGTTTCGCGCAAACATTCCGGCGCACGGAACCGTGCTGCTGAAACTGCTACCGAACTGATGCGCCCGCAGTTTGAGCGTTATTCTGCACCGTTTGTTTGCGCCCGAACAATTTTGCGAATGCGCGGCGAATCAACCGGAACAACACAATTGAAACCACCAGGCCAAGAATCACCACAAACAAAATCGCGATGGGAAACTTAGCCATCAGCGCGGAAGCTCCTATCGCCAAGCCGTCTTCAGCCAAGCTCAACGCGATGTTTGAAAACGGCTCCGGTGAGGTGTTGGCAGCCAAGCGCGTGGCGGTTTTGGTGCCATGCGAACTCAGCGCCAGCGTGCCGCCTGCCAGCAGCGCCACCATGCGCACGGCGGGGTCAAAATGAGCGAAAGCGGAAGCAGCGAGAACGGCTCCGGCGGGAATGCGGATAAACGTGTGAACCACGTCCCAAGCCGAATCCACCGCCGGTACTTTGTCGGCCACAAATTCAACCGCGTAAAGCACCAGCGCGGTAATCAGCACCCACGGATGGCTTAGGTAGCTGAGATTGCCGGGAAGTTGTACCAGGTGGAAGCGCTGCAAAAGCCCCAGAGTTGCTACCGTGGCATACAGATTGATGCCGGAAAGCCAGGCCGAACCCATCGCAAAGCCGAGCGTTGTAAAATCCATGCTGGTAGTTCCTCGCTCGAACGCCAGTGTAGCAGCTTACGAAGGCGTTCGCGTCCAGCACAGTTTGCCAATAGGCATCGACCAGAAGCGGCTCAAGAACAGAATAAGCCTGGGCAGGTGTGTACCCGCTCCTCGCACTGTTTTAAGCCGGAAACGAGCTGGTTTAGTGTGACGACTGGCCTGTTTCGGACAGAGTTGATCCCGAGGAACTTTTATTTCACAGTAAACGGCTTTGAAGTCAGGTCATACCCGAGCTGATCGCTGAAAGGGACTGCCTTGTTCTGTTGCAGTTCGTACGTGGTGAGACTGACCGTAACGATTATTTGCTCTGTACGACTAGTTGCATATGCCTTACGGTCGAACGGAAGCAGATAGGTCACTGCCTGTTGTGGATTGACTCGCACAACCGAAGAAGGAACTGTGGCGGCACCGAAGACAAAAGAAACTGTCCTGAGCCCCTTCGAGCCGGGCGGTGAATAAACGGCCAGAGAAAAGAAAAGTTGTTTGTCAACATCTTTCACTTTTGTTGTTGATTTGGGTAGCTCGATGGGCTGATCGCTTGTGTTTCGTACCGACACTACGAGCATGGAGATTTTGTCCTAACCGGCCGCTTCCCGAACTCCCGTGATCTCCAGCGAAACAGGAAAGTACGGCTTGCAGAAGGTACTGGGGTCACGGCTGACACCATCGAATACGCCACCACCACATCCATGACCAGATACTGTTTGCGTCGGGAAGTCTTGAGTCGAACGAGGTAGATCAATCTCGTCCGGCCTCGGCAGGGCTAAAGGCTGAAGAGCAAAGAAAATAAGTATAAGCTTTTTAAGCACTCAGAAAATCCGGGACGGAGGCCCATAAACTCTAATAACTTAGCCCAGTGCTTACTACCTATACGGATTTTAGGGGCCTTCGTCCCAATGACCGCCCAAAAGCTTAGCTAGTTGCTGGGCTTTGTTGTTCGCAATCTGCAGTTTGTGGTTTGATCGGGGCAGCTTTCATGATTCAGATGTTCTCAATGCCCACTGTGACCGGCGCACCCGCTGGTAGTACGTTTGGCATTGTGGAGAACCTATCCTAGGGGTCCGGCACCAAAAGTTGTTGAGTTCGGTTCATCTTAGTTTTTGATGAGGTAACTTACTGTTCCCAGCCAAGTATTTATTTTGCGGCCATACTGCGAGATGCCGTCTTCAGGATGAAACCTGCCTGAAACATCAGCTACGATCGCTCTCTGGCCAGTGAATGAAATCTTGATTGTCCAGGAGTGATCTCGAACCTCAGCAAGGCTGTTGTGTGACGAGGGTAGCAGGAGTGAGTGGGCATCTACAGAGAGGGCGTATTCAGCGTTGGGCAGTAGACAAATCACAAAAGGAATCACTCTACCAGCCACTCCTGCGGGCTGGATGCGAGGAACTAAAGGCCCACTCTGTATTCCTGGGCCGGAGATGTACATGCTGGTGCTGGGACCAAGCAAAAATCCGTTTCCAGCGAGTTGCCCGATATTAACGAGTATCGGTTGATCTGGCGAGCCATGCTTCCAGACCAGTTGCAGTGCCGAGCGATCCCGATCAAATAGGGCGCGAAAATCAAGATCGGCACACACTGCGCCAGGGTTGCCGAGCAGCAAAACAACAACCACGAAAGTGAGTAGCTTTAGGCTAACCATATTTATTTTCCAGAAGGAAACGTTGCAAGAGTTGGCAACCGCAGAAAATCCGGGACGGAGGCCCATAAACTCTAACCTGACAGATCGCTGAGCCGACGTCCTTGAACAAGTTCAGGACAGACCAATCCTCAGTGAGCACGCAAAGGTGTAAGCTAGCAGAACTGAGTTTCAGGATTTACTCGCACGTAAAACCGGTTCCGGTAGCCGTACATTTCATCTCAGGACTGATTAGTGGTTGGGATTCCCGCTCAATGAAGAATTCGGAGTCACGCAGAAGGGATTCGGTTACACGCAGTCTAACCTTGAATACCTTGCCGGACTGTAGCGTCGATTGCACCCTGAGCGGTACGCCTAAAACAAGGGCGACGGACTGTTCTGGATCTAATGAAAAATACGATCCTGGAACATCATCGGAGCTGTCAGTGACTCCTATAGGAAAATCCTGTGACTCACCTGTCCTGCTATCGTGAAGAATTAACACGAAAAGCATGGTACGTCGTCCCCGGTTCCCATCCTTCTGAACAGACACAGCGTTCAACGAGGTAGGCACTTTAAACACGGCCCGGCTGCGGTTTTCCAGCTCCAGCCGAATCCTGTATTCCGATCCGGCCAGCACCGTAAGCTCCACCTTCGGAATTGATAAGGGCAAAACCCAAGAGGGATTGTAGGCATCACTAGACCCACCCGGAAAACGCATGCTGACCTCTTCCGGTTGCCTTCGCCTCGCCAAATCAATGGTGGTCAGTTTGTGCGCCGTCTCCTGCGCCTGAAGGCAACAGTTGATCGCAAGGATCACGCCAGTGAATAGTAGATTACGGGCAGTTGACGTAAGGAGCGTAATTGATGTTGCCAAGAAACGTGTTGTTCTGATCATAGTTAACGGGAGGAATATTCTCCTGTGCCGCCGCTGTGCCGATGGAGTTATACATGGAGTTTACCTGTGTGCGAGCCGCTTGGAAAATTCCGTTTGAATCTTCAGACGGTCCAGCAATTACGGTATCCAGGTACGTTCCCGGATTGTTCGCAGCGAGTGCTTGCGTATACTCCGAATAATGTCCGGGACTGCCCGACTCGTGTCTTACGGCTTGCGTATTCAGATTGGACCACGAAATGTAGCCACACGCACCATACTGGTGATGGGCAAAATCGGAGTTTTGATTGAGGAAAATCCGGGATGGAGGCCCATAAACTCTGATAGCTTAACCGGGTGCTTACTACCTATACGGATTTTATGTGTCTCCGTCCCAATGACCGGAAATGAGCCGGTTTAGTGTGACGGCTCTAGAGGCGGCAGTTCGATGGTGTCCAGCGAACACCAGGAGACTTGATTTTTGCGCGAATCTTCGCGCGGAAATATGCGGCCCATATGGATTTTGAAGTGCCCGCCCTCTTGGGGAAGAATGTATAAACCAGTGAGATCTACGGTTTCTGTGACTGACTCCCCAGGCGCAAGCGCGGTGAATTGACTTGAACTCCCAAGGGGTCGCAAGTGATGCGAGCCGGGAGGTTCGCGGTAGCCATTGTCACCTACGTTTTTGCCAACCTCGGTTAGCGGAACTGGTGTCCCGGTTTGATCCATCAGATCGACCCGGTAGTCCACAGCATAGCCACTTTTCGGTATGTCGATTATGACGCTGCTTGTATTGGAGAGTTTGACGTGAATCAGCCGTTTCTGGGCATCAGCAGAACAGGCAACGGAAACGTCCTGACTAGTGGCCGCTCTTTCTTCCGCCGCTATCGCGCACGGCGGCCCGGCAGCGACAACCAACAGTAGAAGAAGCCAAAGGCGAATCGGTATCTTGAGATCGTTCATAAGAGTCATACTAATTCGCCTTCAGGGAAATACTCCTGATCCAATTGAAGCCGGCCAGTG
>CAXTWH010000030.1:0-63875 GCA_964247975.1 uncultured Bryobacteraceae bacterium
GAATCAGTTCTATATTATCTAACTTCGGTAACATCAGCTATCCACCGATTACTAGTACTTCTCTTTTGAAATGGTCTTGACTAACGGAGCTTTTCATGACCAAAGAAATAAAACTTTGAGCTGCAGGTTATCAGTTTAATAGTTGTCCTGCTTATTTCTTACTTTGAGGAACTAAGCTCAGTAGGCTGCGTAGTACAAATGTGACGGTTCATTCTCGGACATTCACAATCGGCAGCATCTTGATTGCGTTTGCAAGCTTGTGTTGCTGGATTGTTGGCTTTGTTTTCTGCCAGGCCACTCTGCGAGTCTCACGTGCGGCACCTGCCAAACTGTCCATTTTGCAGCAACAATATCCCATTGCCATCTGGCAGGATACGGCAATTCGAACAAACGATCATGTTCAGCTTCGGGCTTGGTTTGCCAGAATAAAAAACAACGAAGCAAAGTGCGTGATTGTGCTGCACGGCATTGCTGATTCACGCCGGGGAGGCGTTGGCTTTGCTGCTTTGTTCCTGAATCAGGGCTACTCGGTTCTTCTACCCGATAGCCGCGCTCATGGGCAAAGCGGAGGTGAGTATGTCACCTACGGCCTGCTGGAAAAGTATGACGTTCTACAGTGGGCATACTGGCTGCAGCAGGCAGGATGCCGAAAGTTATACGGATTGGGCGAGTCTCTGGGTGCTTCGATTCTGATTCAATCGGCTGCTCTGAAGCCGGTCTTTCGCGCGATTGTAGCCGAATGCGCGTACTCCGATCTCAAGCTGGTTGCAGAAGACCGTGTTCAACAGATGCTTCCTCTGCCTGTGCTGATTTCCCGTTTTATTGCTCCGCTGGTTGTTTACGATGGCATGGCGTGCGCTTATCTGCGCTACCGTTTCAATTTCACGCAAGTGTCTCCGGTTCGCAGCATTCAACGCGCGGCCACGCCCATATTGTTGATTCATGGATTGAAAGATCGAAAAACGCCTCCTTATCACTCCGAAGTTTTGGCTGCCGCAAATCCACATAATCAGCTTTGGCTGGTGTTGAATGCCGGTCACACCGAAGCTGCTTCCGTTGATCCGCTGGAATTTCAGAAGCGAGTATTAGGTTGGTTCTCACAGCACTAATAACCCATCGTGCCGGTACAGTAAAATTGGTTGCTTGTTGCCGCGTGCACCAATCACGATTTCGCTTTTAATCAAGGAACGCCATGTCTCGTTTTTGCCGCCTCCGCTTTGCTTTCATCCCTGCCTTTTTGCTTATTTTTCCCGCGCTGCTGCCCGGACAGGAAGTGATCGCTATTGATGCTAATGCCGCGTTGAAGCCGTTTCCGCATTTCTGGGAGCAGGTGTTCGGTTCTGGACGGGCTGTTCTTTCCCTGCGTGAAAGCTATCGTGACGATCTGCGCGCCACCAAGCAAATCACAGATTTGAAGTATGTTCGTTTTCATGCGGTGTTGGATGACGAATTGGGAGTCTACGACGAGGATGCGCAAGGCAATCCTATATATAACTTCTCTTATGTGGACCAAGCTTATGACGGGTTGATGGCAAATGGCGTAAAGCCTTTTGTGGAGTTAAGCTTTATGCCGCGCAAGCTGGCGGCAAATCTGGCTCCGCATCCGTTCTGGTATAAACCCTTTCCTTCGCCGCCCAAAGACCCGCAGAAGTGGGCTGCCCTGGTGAAAGCGTTTGTGAGCCATTTGCAGGAACGATATGGGCAGAACGAAGTGGAAACCTGGTACTTCGAAGTTTGGAACGAGCCGAACATCGATTTTTGGAATGGCGAACCCAAGGAGCAGACTTATTATGCTTTCTACGACAACACGGCAGCAACGATTAAAAAAGTGAACCCGCGTTTGCGCGTCGGCGGCCCGGCCACGGCTCAAGCGGCTTGGATAGACCGATTTATTGCCCATTGCCTGCAGAAGCATGTTCCGTTCGATTTCGTGTCGTCGCACATTTACGGCAACGAAAAATCAGAAGACATTCTGGGCGAGCATTTAGATGTATCGCAGCGCGACATGGTGGCGCGAGCGGCCCGTAAAGTGTATGACCAAGTGCAGGCGTCGGGCGCGCCGAATACCCCGATTATCTGGTCTGAATACAACGCAACTTACATGAACCTGACCAACACAACCGACAGCGCCTTTATGGGTCCGTGGCTTGCCAACAACATACGCGAATGCGACGGATTAGTGACGTTGATGTCTTATTGGACTTTCTCCGATGTGTTTGAAGAACAGGGTGTTGTGAAAACGCCGTTTTACGGCGGCTTTGGGTTGATTGCGGAACGAAGCATCCCGAAAGCTCCGTTCCGCGCGTTTGAGCTTTTGCACCAGCTTGGGGAACAGCGCTGGATGAACAGTTCCGAAAATGCTTTGGTCACCAAACGACGTGATGGAGCGATTATGCTGGCACTTTGGAATTATGCCGAGCCGGGACAATCAGGACCGGCCAGGAAATTCCAAATTCAAGTGAAGAATGCTAGGGCCGACAAGTATCGAGTTTCAATGCTGGATCCGCAGCATGGTTCATCTCTTGAAAAGTGGACGGCAATGGGCAGCCCCAAGCTGCCGACTTTGAGCCAAATTGAAGAGTTAAAACAAGCGTCCATATTACCGCCGGCAACAGAACACGCTCTCAATGACGCAATCGAAGTTCCTAGTTCAGGGCTCGCGTTGGTCGAAATTGTCGCTCAATAACCGCTCGGGTTGTTCCATGAGTGTGATGATGCCTTTTCCCCAAACCGTTTGCCGTCCTATTCCGGTCCAGTAGGCGACGCGCAGCCACGGCAAAAATGCGGTGAGCGGACCTTCATAAATCATCGTTCCCGTCCAGCCGCCGAGCGGATGAGTTTGCCTGGTCCGCGAACTACGCCGCTCCACCGTTTGCCGGGAAAGGGCATTCTCAACCGTGCAAACAGCATGAGATTTTCGAGTAAGTTCTGACGAATCTAAGCCGCCTAAGTTTTCGCCGTAAAAAAGCGAAAGTGCGCTGATGCGCTGTTGTAATCTGGCAAATAAAACCGCAAAACTGAAATCTGAATTTACTTCGCCGTCCTGTTTGAGCTCAGTGGGGGTTAGAAAATGAACAGCGGTCCGCATGACAGTTTCAGGTTGAAGCGGTTTCAATCCGAGAGTCATACTGATTGGATTAAATTCTGTGTTCAACCATTGTGCTGCTGCCCAGATAATTGTTTGCTCTTGGCTGGCCTCGTCAAGTGAGGCTATCGATTCTAATTGTATTCGGCTTCTGTGCTGCCCGATCCCAGTCTGTTGTAGCGAAACTAATGCGCCGGTGAACGGCTGAAGCGCGCCTACGCCTTGTTCGAAAAAATGGATGTCGAATGAAAACGTGCTGCCGGTTTCAATGGTGCAACTATTCAGCTCATGCGCCCGCAGCACGAATGGCCGGGGCGGGTCGGCAAACCCGCTGGGGCCGGCTATGTTTTGCGGACGAAAGAAGTTCTGTTCTGTTTCAATCTTCTGAAGTTCCATGCCGAGCGCGCCGCGGATCAAATTGGCGGCTGAAGAAGGAAAAATCAGGCGGTCTGATGCTCGAAACAAAAAACGGAAAGCATAAATGGAAAACTTCCGGTAGAATTCTAAAGCAATACCTTTATGCATACTATTCAGCCTGAGCAAGCAACATTTCTTCTCAACTTCATGCTTCCCACAATGGAACGCGAACACCACCTTACAAAAAGGATTATTGAATCGATTCCGCCGAGTAATGAAGATTACCGCCCTGATCCGAACGCGAAAAGCGCTTTGGAGTTAGCTTGGCACTTTATTTCCGCGGAGATACGTTTTTTAAAAGGTATCGCAGCAGGGGAATTTGATTATAGCGGCTCGCGTCCTGACTCCGTTCATAATTCAGCAGAAATGGCCGAATGGTACGGAAAACAATTTGCCGAAGCGTCCGAATCACTGAAACAACTTTCCGGCGAGCAATTGGCAAAAACAATTGATTTTCGGGGGATGTTGCAGCTTCCCGCCGTGTTTTACCTGCAATTCGCGGGTAACCATTCTGTTCACCATCGCGGGCAACTAAGCACTTACCTGCGTCCAATGGGCGGAAAAGTGCCTTCCATCTATGGCGAAAGCTATGATGACGCGCAGGCGCGGCAAGCTCGAAATCAATAGCAATCAAAATAAAATGCGGATAACCGATGGTTCAGTTATCCGCGTTCTCGTGTTTTTTCAGGAATCTATGCGGAAACCGGGTGATCGCTTGATTTCCAGTTCTCCGCATCCCAGTACCGCACTTTGTTCTCGCGATACGATTCCACCGAAAGGTTAATTAAAACCTGGGCGTGGGCGGCGGTTTCCACATCCAGATGCGGCTTTTCGCGCGTGCGCATGCTTTGCAGGAAATTGCCGACGTGCGACATCATCATATCGCTTTGTTCCACTGGAATCTTAACTTCTTCCTTGCCGAACTTGTAATCCGGGAACGGCGCGCGGGCCTGGTCTGAACCGTCAGGAGCGTGTACCAGTTCCGGCTTTACGGTAATGAAAGGACTATACCGCTCGAACATCCCGTGTTCCACCATGATGATGGTTCCTTCGTGGCCGCGAATCAGTCCCGGAATGTGTTGGGAATTCGCCATCGAAGAACTCAGCACCAGCGAGTGGCCTTCCGGATATTCGGCCAGCAGATGGAAGGTATCCGGCACTTCACGATCATGGAAAGCATAAATGCCGCCCGACGCCACCACGCGGCTTGGATACTGCGGCTTGTCCCAACAGATGTTCAAGGGCGCAACCACGTGGAAGAACAAATCAGTAGCGATGCCGCCTGAATAATCCCAGTATTTGCGGAAGCGGAAGAAACGGTCGGCATCCCATTCGCGCTTCGGCGCGGGTCCGAGCCAGGTTTCCCAGTCAATGTAGTCGTCGCCTTTGCCGTTCGGCCCAGCCCCGGCATCAATCGGCCAATTCCATTCGCCTTCAATCGAGTTCCGGTGATACGAACCTTGGCTCATGATGATCTTGCCGATCATGCCGTCGGCAATCGCTTTCTTCGCTTTCCACCACTGGTCCGCCGAAGTGGTTTGTGAGCCAACCTGCAAAATGCGCTTGGTTTCGCGAACAGTGTCCATCAACTTTTTAGCTTCTTCGTTGGTGTGGCACATGGGCTTTTCCAGGTAAACATCTTTACCCTTGTCCATTGCTTCCAGCGCGATTTTCGCGTGCCAATGGTCGGGCGTGGCGACAATCACCGCATCCACATCAGGACGCGCAAGGATTTCGCGGTAATCCGCGTAACCTTGGCACTGGTGATTTTCGGCGTTGATGCGGCGGCGCTTCGTGTACACATCGCAGACCGCCACAATCTGGCAGGCATTGTTATTTTGCTCGGCATACTTGGCGAATGCTTTGCCGACGTAGGTGCCGCGCCCGCCGCAGCCGATTACCCCAACGTTAATACGATCATTGGCGCCCAGAACCCGGCTGGCAGTCACCTTGCTTGCGGAAAAGGCTTTGCCCGCCATTGCGAGTCCAGCGCCCATGCTACCAGCCTGCTTCAGGAAGCTGCGGCGGTCAACGTGTTCAGACATGGATTCTCCTTTTTTGAGAAACGGGGCTGACTTCCAGCCCGGAGGAAGACTCTTTAAAGTTTATCCCAATTTGTTGAAAGGTATATTTCAATTAAGAATGAAATAAGCGCAGCATTCAGTTTATGAGCAAACAGCCAGGAGCGATGGCGATTGGCATAGCCAAGGTCGAGCGCGCCGGGGCTGCGGTTAATCCACGCGACGGGAGTTGTTCGGCGTGGGCCTGCAAGCCTTCGGTAATCTCCCGCAACGATCGGGCTTGCGCCAGTTGCCCAAACAGCATGGCTACCAACTGGGCCCAACTGCTGAAATCGCGTGCGTGCCGCTCCGCTTAGTGTTGCGCGACGGCTGCCGCAAAGCTTTCGTGCGGGACAAACGCAAAATCTGGCCGAAGATGCTGCCTACTCGTTTCATGGTGAAGTCTCCCCGGTTTCTGGAGTGGTTTTTGGCTGAACTCAACCCAAAACTACTAAAGATTTCGCCGCTCAACCTATTCCGCTAGTTTGGACATTAGTGATGAATTTTATCCTGATTTTTAAAAAACTGAAAACACCCAACAACAGCGCCGTAACTATATCCTGCGCCGTTCGCCTCCGCCATTGCGTTCCTGAGCAGTAGATAATGGAAATCCCGGTTCTTCCGGTTAGGGTTCCGTTTAAACCAATGAGACTTTTTCGAACTGCCAACGGATTCTGGGTTGAATTTGAGGGGCAACTTTACCCGGTTTCGAGTGAATCCTGGAACGCTTTGGTGACGCACGACAATTTGTACGTTTACCTCCAACAGGAGCTCGGCCATGTGGAGCCGGTCGGTACCAATCACTTGCCGTACATTCTTGCGCCGATTGAAAGCCAGGAAGTGTGGGCTTCCGGCGTCACTTATTACCGCAGCCGGAGTGCGCGCATGGAAGAATCGAAATCAGCAGGCGGCGGCGATTTCTATGACCGCGTTTACGACGCGCCGCGCCCGGAACTGTTCTTCAAGGCGACTCCGCATCGGGTCGTGGGTCCGGGCGGAAACGTGGCGATTCGGGATGATGCGTACTGGTCGGTGCCGGAACCGGAACTCACCCTGCTGATAAATCCCCAGGGCAAAATCATCGGCTACACCATCGGCAACGATATGAGCTCAAGGGACATCGAAGGCGAGAATCCGCTTTACCTGCCGCAAGCGAAAGTGTATGACCGTAGCTGCGCCCTGGGGCCGTGTATCTATGTATCGGAAGAACTGCTGCCGCCTTCCACCGAAATCCGGCTGGAGATTTTGCGGGAAGGGAAAAACGAATTTTCCGAGTCAACCGCTTTAAGCGCCATGAAGCGCGATCCGGTTTCTCTGGTGGAATATCTTTACCGCAACAACAGCTTTCCTGATGGCTGCTTTCTCCTAACCGGAACCGGGATTGTGCCGCCTGATTCGTTCACTTTGCAGAAAGGCGACGAAATCCGCATCACCATCGGACCTATTGGAACGCTGGTGAATCAGGTAGGGTGAAAAAGGGTTTAAAACTGATTATGGAACTTCACGGAAAAAACATCGTTGGGGGGAAATTGTCCGCTTTGGGCGAACCGAAAATATTCGGGTTCGACCCGAAAGCAGGCAAGCAATTGGACCCGCCTTTCTACGAGGCCATTGATGATGAAGTAGATTACGCGCTGAATTTGGCGGCGGAAGCATTTCTGATTTTACGGAAAACCGCGCCGGAAACACTGGCTTCGTTTCTGCGGACAATTGCCGATGAAATCACCAGCTTGGGCGATGAACTCATTGAACGAGCTTCGCTTGAATCCGGCTTAGGCCGCGATCGGCTAACCGGTGAACGCGCCCGTACCGTGAATCAGCTTCGTATGTTTGCCGATCTGGTGCAGGAAGGCAGTTTTGTGGATGCCCGCATCGATACCGCGCTACCGGATCGTAAACCTTTACCGCGTCCGGATCTGCGCCGTCTGTTGATTCCAGTCGGGCCGGTGGTGGTGTTTTCAGCCAGCAACTTTCCATTGGCTTTTTCGGTGGCAGGCGGCGACACGGCTTCTGCCTTCGCAGCCGGAAATCCGGTAATTGTAAAAGCGCATCCGGCGCATCCGGCTACTTCAGAACTGGTGGCGGGTGCGATCACGCGGGCAGTGGAAAAATGCGAACTGCCTCCCGGCACGTTTTCTCTCCTTCATGCGGCGGAGCCGAGCACCAGCATTGCTTTGGTGCAGCATCCAGGCACGAAAGCAGTCGGATTCACCGGTTCTGAGCGGGCGGGCTTGGCGCTATATCAAGCGGGAGCGCAGCGGCCCGATCCGATCCCGGTTTTCGTGGAAATGGGAAGCATCAATCCGGTTTTCGTGCTGCCCGGCGTGTTGGCAAACTCCGGCGAAACGATTGCACAAGGTTTATTCGGCTCAATCAATTTAGGCGTGGGGCAGTTCTGCACCAACCCGGGCGTGGTGGTCGGTATTCAAGACGATTCATTCCAGAGCTTCCGCGAAAAGCTGGTTTCTTCATTTTCGGAAGCTGCTCCCGGCAGCATGTTGTATCCAAAGATCTTGAAAGGCTACGAAGGCGCAGTGAAAACAGCCGAACAAGTGAAAGGTGTTCAATCAACTCGAACTTCCCAAACGGCTGTCGCTGAACGCACCGAAGCCGCTCCGGTGCTGCTGGAAGCTACTTCGGAAACCTGGCTCGCGAACGAGGAATTAAGTTCGGAAATGTTCGGCCCGGCTTCGATCCTGGTGAGCTGCGGTTCGGAAAATAAATTATTGGAAATGGCGAAAGCCTTACCGGGTACCCTGACTGCAACCATTCACGGCACACCCCAGGATTTGGAACAACACCGCGAATTAATCGCGATCTTAGAAACCAAGGCCGGCCGGTTGTTATTCAACGGCTTTCCTACAGGCGTTGAAGTGTCTCCCGCGATGCATCACGGCGGCCCTTTTCCGGCCACTGCGGACGCGAAGTTTACTTCGGTCGGAACGGCGGCGATTCTCCGATTTCTGCGCCCTGTCTGCTACCAAAATTTTCCAGAAACGGTGCTTCCGGCAGAATTAAAAGATGACAACCCGCGCCACATTTGGCGAACCGTGAACGGAAAGTTGACGCAGCAACCCTTAAGCGCGTTGCAGGAGGGAGCATAATGGCCGCCTCGAAAGTTCTGGACCCGGTCAAACTGGTAAACACTTCTTCGCCGTTAAGCGAAAACAAACATCTGCTCCGCTGGGTGGAAAAAATGGCTGATCTCACCAGGCCCGATGCAATCCACTGGGTAGACGGTTCGCAGCAGGAATATGACAGGTTGTGCCGGCAGATGATGGAAAGCGGCACATTTATCCGGCTGAACCAGGAACTTTGGCCTGGCTGTTTTCTGGCGCGTTCCGATCCGCATGATGTTGCGCGGGTGGAAGACCGCACTTTTATCTGTTCGCTTTCACGCGACAGCGCAGGCCCGACCAATAATTGGGAAAACCCGTTCACCATGCGCAAAAAGCTAAAATCGCTGTTTCGCGGGTGCATGCAGGGCCGCACCATGTATGTGCTGCCGTTCAGCATGGGGCCGATCGGCTCGCCCATGTCGCAGATCGGCGTGCAATTGACTGATTCTCCTTATGTTGTGGTCAGCATGAGGATTATGGCCCGCATCGGTTTGCCGGTTTTCCGGGAGATCGACAAAGACGAGAAACGGGTGGTGCCTTGCATGCATACGCTTGGCGCGCCGCTTTCGCCCGGCCAGCAGGACGTTCCCTGGCCTTGCAACTCCGAAAAGTATATTGTTCATTTTCCGGAAACCCGCGAAATCTGGTCCTACGGCTCCGGTTATGGCGGAAACGCGCTGCTCGGGAAGAAATGCTTCGCCTTGCGCATTGCTTCCAACATGGCCCGCGACGAAGGCTGGATGGCGGAACACATGCTGATTGTGGGCGTGGAAAACCCGCAAGGCGAAAAGACTTACGTAACTGCCGCGTTTCCAAGCGCCTGCGGAAAAACCAACTTCGCCATGCTGATTCCGCCCGCCGGTTTTGAAGGCTGGAAAGTCTGGACTGTGGGCGATGACATCGCCTGGATTCGCCCTAATGCCACCGGTCAGTTATACGCCATTAATCCGGAAGCGGGATTCTTCGGCGTAGCGCCTGGCACTTCTGCCAAAACGAACCCAAACGCGATGGCGACGCTTTCCCGAAACACCATCTTCACTAACGTAGCTTTAACCCCGGAAGGCGGCGTTTGGTGGGAAGGAATGACAGACGAGCCACCCACTGAATGTTTGGATTGGCAGGGCCGCCCGTGGACGCCGGAACTGGCGAAAGAAACCGGCGCAAAAGCGGCCCACCCGAACGCCCGGTTTACTGCTCCGGCTTCGCAATGCCCTACCATTGACCCGGCCTGGGAAGACCCGAATGGTGTGCCGATCAGCGCGATCATTTTCGGCGGTCGGCGGGCGCATAATATTCCTCTTGTGTATCAGGCATTTAACTGGAGTTCCGGGGTTTACATCGGGGCCACAATGGGCTCGGAAATGACCGCTGCCGCGGTAGGCGCGGTGGGCCAGGTGCGCCGCGACCCAATGGCTATGCTGCCGTTCTGCGGCTACCACATGGGAGATTACTTTCGGCACTGGTTGAAAATGCAGCGGACCCTCAGCGTGACGCCTCGCATTTTTCATGTGAACTGGTTCCGCAAGGGACCGGACGGCAAATTCCTTTGGCCCGGCTTCGGCGAAAACATGCGCGTTCTGCGGTGGATCGTGGACCGTGTACATGGGCATTCTCAGGCTCAGGAAACGCCCATCGGCTGGACGCCGCATTATGAAGACCTGTATTGGAAAGGTCTCGATTTTTCGGAAGAACAGTTCCAACAGGTGCAGGAAATTGACCGCTCGGCGTGGCGCGGCGAAGTGATCGGCCACGAGGAGTTATTTATTGATTTGCACGACCACCTGCCGCCGGAGATGGTGTACGAGCGTGAACTTTTGATCTGCCGATTGTAAGTGATGTGAAAGGGCGGCTACCAAACGCGTTACCCTAAAGGTGCGCGTTCATGCCGTCAGAAGTGTTCCCTCGCAAATCCGAAATTATGAGTCCGGCCGGTTACTGGCCGCAGTTGCGTGCTGCGGTAGAAGCTGGCGCGGATTCCGTGTACTTCGGTTTGAAGCATTTTTCCGCCCGGGCCAAGGTCGGTTTTTCTCTTACTGAACTGCCGGAAGTGATGCAAACCCTGCACGGGCGCGGGGTTCGCGGCTACATCACTTTCAATACACTGGCGTTTGAGCATGAGCTCTCGGAAGCGGCGGAAACCATTGCCCGGATTGCGGAAGCCGGAGCCGATGCACTGATTGTTCAGGATGTTGGTCTGCTGCGCTTGGCGCGTGAAATTGCGCCGGACCTGGAACTCCACGCCAGCACCCAAATGAGCATCACCAGCGCAGACGGCGTCCGTTTAGCGCAAAGCCTGGGCGTGCAACGGGTGACGCTGGCGCGTGAATTGTCATTGCCGGAAATCCGGGCCATCATCGCGGAAACGCAATGCGACCTGGAAGTGTTTGTTCATGGCGCGCTTTGCGTAGCTTATTCCGGGCAGTGTTTTTCTTCCGAAGCCTGGGGCGGCCGCAGCGCGAACCGTGGGCAGTGTGCTCAGGCTTGCCGCTTGCCGTACCAGATGATTGTGGACGGCCAGCTTCAAGACTTGGCGGATTCGCGTTATCTGTTATCCCCCGGCGATCTTTACGCGCTGGAGCAGGTGCCTGAACTGGTGCGAATGGGCGTGGCCGCTTTGAAGATTGAAGGGCGCTACAAAGACGCGGAATATGTAGCTTTAACCACTAGCGCTTACCGGAAAGCGGTGGATGAAGCCTGGGCTGGCCTACCATTGAGCATCACCCAAAAAGACAAGCTGCAATTGGAGCAGGTGTATTCGCGTGGATTGGGTTCGTTCTTTCTAACCGGAACCAATCACCAAGCAGTGGTGGTGGGCCGCGCTCCCCGGCATCGCGGCGTTCAAATGGGTGAGGTTAAAACGATTGAAGGCGATTCGATTGTGATTGAACCCGGCGAAGCGCATCGCCTTGCGCCCTTAAAAGCAGGGGATGGTCTGGTTTTTGATGCCGCCCATTGGAGAAGCCCGGAAGAACCGGAAGAAGGCGGACGCGTGTACCAGGTGCTGCCACGCTTGGATGGAACGCTGCAACTCAGGTTTGCGAACGGCGCGATTCAGTTTACGCGCATTCGGCCTGGTGATTTAGTATGGCGCACTCAGGATGCGGAAACCGAACGTGCCGCGCAGCCTTATTTGGAAGCGGCGGCTCCGGTCACGCGCCAGCCCGTAAACGTCCATGTATATGCCTATGCAGGCGAGCTTTTGACGCTGGAGTGGGTGCTGGAAAAGAATCCGAAAATCCGGGCGTTGGTCGCTTCCACCAAACCGCTCACCGCCGCCGAAAAACATGGCGCTTCGGCCGAAAGTTTGCAGCCTTATCTGGAGCGCCTCGGCAACACCCCGTACCGGCTGACGAAAGTAGATATTAACGTGAGCGGTTCGCCGTTTATTCCGCCGTCGTTGTTAAACCAGTTGCGGCGGCAAGCGGTGGAACAGTTGCAGCTTCAACAAAGCGAAGTGAAACCGGGCCGCATTCAGGAGCCAACCGTTGTTCTCCGGCAGGCTCTTACGCCGAATCGCTTCGCTTCGGAAAACAATGCTGCATCGGGCAAAGCCGCGCTTCATATTCTGGTCCGCAACCAGGAACAATTGGAAGCAGCCCTGACCTTAATCCCCGCCAGCATCACTCTTGATTACCTGGATCTTTACGGTTTGCGTCCTTCAGTGGAACGGGTAAAGAAAGCCGGTGTTCCGGTTCGAGTGGCTAGTCCGCGAGTGTTGAAGCCGGGTGAAAACCGGATCGCGCAGTTTCTGGTGAGTTTAGATTGTGCAATTTTAGTTCGCTCGGGCGGGTTGGTGCAGATTCTTCAGGGAACAGAGCGGGAACTGATTGGGGATTTCAGCTTAAATGCTTCCAACTCGATCAATGCGGAAACATTTCTGTTGTTAGGATTAACGCGAATCACGCCAACGCATGATCTGAATGCGGCCCAAATTGCATCTCTAGCCGCCCAGTTAGGCCCGGAGCGCCTGGAAGCGGTGGTTTACCAGCATCTACCTGTTTTTCATACGGAACACTGCGTATTTTGCCGTTTTCTCTCAAGCGGCACCAGCTACCGCGATTGCGGGCGGCCTTGCGAAAAACATCAGATTGCCTTGCAGGATCAGAATGGCCGGAAACATCCGGTGATTGCCGACGTTGGCTGCCGGAATACCGTGTTCGGGGCGGAAGCACAGGAAGGAGGCCGACATTTGGAATCCTGGCGCGAAACAGGCATCCGGCATTTTCGGCTGGAGTTTGTGCATGAATCCGGGCGGCAGGTACAGCAGGTATTTGGATTGTTTAAAAAAGCATTTGCAGCAGAAATTGCTTTTGAAGAGTTAGGCCGCAGGCTGCGTTCCACTGCTCCCGGAGGAACAACGGAAGGCAGCCTGCTGGTGCCGAGCAACTATCTCACCCTGCCCGTGCTTCAGTGAGTTTCGCTTCTTACAAACCTGCTTTTACCCAAATACGATCTTGATGTGCCAAGTCTGCATTCGGCACTTCAGTTCCTACTTTAAACGGCTGCAAACCAGACTTTTTCTCTGCTTTGGCGGTCACCGTTAACAGATATTGATTATTCAGGTGCTGAGTCAGGTCATCCAGATATGGCTTAAACGATACCGGATTGCCAATCCCAATATAAAAGGATTCGCCGCCGGTTTCGTCCGAAACCTGCGACAGAAAATTCTGGCCCCAGTTGCTTCTCCAAAAGCCGCGATTGAAATGGCCTTCGCCGGAAGTGTAGATGGAATACACCACCACGCCTTTCTTTTGCGCGTCGCTGATAGCGGCATTCACGTAAGGGTCATCCAGTCCTGTTCCAAATCCGTACCGGTCAATACCATCTGTAACCATTAGGACTTCGTGGCGGTTTTGGCTATCCGGCCAGCGTTTTAGAACATCCGATAAGGAGAAATAAGGGCTTCCATTTACGCCTGCCTGCCCAATAGGAATGCGGAGCGATTTGGCAACTTGGGCATGGTCGCTTGTCATGTTGCTGGTCATCTGCACCGTTCCATTCCGCATGTAACCGACGCCAATAGCGGTTGTGGCAGGCTGTTCATTGATGAAGTTCTTCAGATCATTCAGTTGCGTGGCAAGACCAATCCCTGCTCCGTCATCGAGCAGAATCATCAACTCCAATCCGGCATGATCGCCCTGCAAAGGAAGCCAGCCGGTAACAGGAATACGTTCCCGGCCCTGGTAAGCTACTACATCCTGTTGGTTAACTGTGGGCCTGGGCTCTTTGTTCTTCTTTGCATCCACGGTGATGATCACTGAAACCGGAGTTCCGGGAGCGGCGGAGTTGTCCTGGGCCGTCAAAGAAGGCAGCCAAACGCTGGTCATTGTGAGCAGCGAAGCGCATAAGAAATATCTTTTCATCACTAAGTAAGACCAATAGCTTGCGATTTCTTTATGCCTAGTAAATTCGCGTAACCGGCAGCAAGTGGAAATCACTGGTTTAGTACTGTACCTCACGCCCTTTGTGGTTTTTCAAAACGCACTTATGATTGAAATGATTGAACCCGAAAAAAATCACCATCATCGGCGGCGGCATTGTTGGACTCGCCACAGCCTACCGGTTAGGCCAGCGGTTTCCTGAGGCGGAAATCACGGTTCTGGAAAAAGAAAGCACGGTCGGCAGGCATCAATCCGGCAACAATAGCGGCGTGCTTCATGCAGGCATCTATTACAAACCAGGATCGATCAAGGCCCGACTAGCCGTTACCGGCATTCGGCAGATGATTGCGTTCTGCCAGGAAAACAACATTCCGCATGAAATCTGCGGCAAGCTGGTGGTGGCGACCAACCAGGAAGAACTGCCGCGATTGCGTGATTTGTTTGAACGCGGCCAGAAGAATGGTTTGCGCGACCTCAAAATGCTCGGCGCGGAGGAAATGCGCGAAATTGAACCGCATGTGGCCGGTATTGCCGCCATCCGGGTGCCGGAAGAAGGCATTGTAGATTACCCGAAAGTGTGCGCTGCGCTGGCCGCGAAAATCCGGGGCCGCGTAGTGACCAATGCCGAAGTGAAAAAGCTGCGGGCCGTTGCAAATGGCTGGACGGCGGAAACCACTGCCGGTGATTTTTCTTTCGATCTGCTGGTGAATTGCGCCGGCTTGCACTGCGACCGCATCAGCCAGCTTGCCGGACAGAAACGGGAACTGCGCATTGTTCCGTTTCGCGGCGAGTACTACCAGATCAGGCCGGAACGGCAGCATCTGGTAAGAAATCTAATTTATCCGGTGCCGGACCCGAAGTTTCCCTTTCTAGGCGTTCATTTTACCCGGCTGATACATGGCGGCATTGAGGCCGGTCCCAATGCCGTGCTGGCGACGGCGCGGGAAGGCTATCGCAAGTCGGATGTGAATTTGCGCGATCTGGCCGATGCGCTTTCCTACCCAGGGTTATGGGCCTTTATGAAAAAGTATCCCCGGATGTGCTTCGATGAACTGCGGCGATCCTTCAGCAAGAACTTGTTCTGTCAATCGCTGCAAAAGCTAGTTCCGGAAATTCAGATTGCCGATCTGCAAGCAGGTGGCGCAGGCGTTCGCGCCCAGGCTTTAGCACCTAATGGCGAGATGGTGCAGGATTTCTATTTTCAGCGGCAAGCAAACGCGATTCACGTTCTGAACGCGCCTAGCCCCGGAGCAACGGCCTCGCTCGCGATCGGTGAAGAGATCGTCAATCAGCTTGTGAATCAGCCGGCGCAGTATAGCGAGATTCCACAATACGTTTGATTTCGCGCCGGCTTTCAACGGGGTTCAGCTTTTCGTTTTGTTCAATGGGTTGTGCTTCTGCCGCCAGATCAGGATCTTTGATGAACTCCTGGAACCAAGCGGAATAATCGCCTGCCTTCAAATGATGAACCCAGGTTTCATCATCAATGCCTTCGGCAATCTGTAGAAAGATCGTCAAGTTTTGGGCGCGTAACTTCAGCTTGTTCTGCGGACCGACGAAATAGAAAGACCGGTCCGGGCCTAGCTCACCTTCGGCGTATTTGCGCTTGTGGCGGTGGTGTTCGCCTTGAGGCAGCGGAAAATCCAGCCGATAGAGTTTCTGCCGGTCCACAAACCAAGCTATTGCCTGGCCGGAAGAAAGATCCGCAAAATCGCCTTCCGGCGCAGGTTGTTGAATGGCTTTGGCAAAGGCATGAATAACGTTCTTGGGTGCTGCGCCGATGGCGACCGCCACATTCACATCACATAAAGCGTCCACTGAAACATTTTCGGGATGTACTGTGATGAGCACGATATTATTCATGTCGGGCGGCATCTCGGCCATAGTCGGCGCCCACTCCGCTGCCAGCATGTGATGCGCCTCATCAATCACAATCCAATGCGGACGCCCGGTTTTTAAACGCATTTCCTGCAAACGGGGAAGCAGTTGGGCGAAAAAAGCAGGGCGGTCTCCGATCGACAAACCAACCAGATTGACGGCTACCTGCAAGCCGGGTTTCTGAAGCGCCTGCAAAACCTGTTCCTGGCTGGGAGCATGTTTTTCATCGCCGATGGTGACCGTTCCGGCCAATGCTTCGTAATCGCCTTCCGGGTCAATCAAACAAATTTGAAAATTTTTTGCCTGGAGAGATTCCACCAGGCTGGTGGTGAACGTTGATTTGCCGCTGCCGGAAGCACCGGAAATCAGCAGGCTGCTGCCGAAAGCGGGTAAGAATACTTGTTCGTTTTCGCTTTGGCCGATCAGAAGATCGTGCCGTTTCAGTTTGGGCATCAGCGAAGCCAAATCGTCTTCCAAAATTCGACCAATCAGTTCACTGACTCCTTCGCCGTGGTCGGCTTCGGTGACAAGGTCCACTGTTTCCTTCAACGAAGGGAGCGCGTTTGAAACCGCCACCGCGCATTCGCAGTGGCGCAGAAAGGCATGGTCATTTTCAGCGTCGCCCACGCCCACTACGTTGTGCTCGGAAAGAGCAAGTTCTTCCAGCGCCGCTTTCAAGCCGGTCTGCTTATTGACTCCGGCAGGCAGCACCATCACTGCGCCTTTATTGAAAATGACGTTCAGTTCCAGTCCGAGTTCGCGGATGCATTGCAGCACAACGACCTCATGCGGCTCGGAGGTTGCAACAATCACTTCACCAACGCTCAACGGCTGAACGCCGCGCTGTTTCAGCAGTTCAACAAATTGGGGCGGCGGCGCTGCAGCGAGCGTTCGTTTTTCCCGCGTTTCGGGCGAATAAACGACCGTGCCATTTTCGGCCACGATCAGGTTGAACAGGTCAAAACGGGGAAATACAGCCTCTAAATCATCCAGTTCTCTGCCGGTGACCAGAACCAACCGGCGTCCTGATTTGCGAAACCGAGTCATGGCGTCAATGGCGCTGTCTGACACGCGACCGTGCCGCGCGAGCGTGCCGTCGTAATCAGTGGCGAGCGCCAGGTATCGCATGGAGCCAGCATAAGGGGCTGTTCGTGACATTGTGATGACGAGTTTTTCAGCGCGGCGTTGTACCATGAAATTCCAAGGCTGAAACACGCTTCCGGAAATCACATTGATGAACTCCCTTTCGTTCGCGCTGCCAAAGTGCTTCCTGGTTTCGGCTAATCCACTGAAATCTTTTAACGAATGCGGCATCGATCAGGTATAAAGGATGTTGACTCAGTGAAGCAAACTTGCTTGCGCTTCGGGTATCTAGTTTTGTGCAAGTTTCAGGAGGACAGCGTCGGATGAAACGAGTGGGCAGCGCTTCTGATCCGCTCTGGTATAAAGATGCAATCATCTACGAACTTCATGTCAAGGCGTTTGCTGACAGCAACAACGATGGCATTGGAGACTTCGGCGGCTTATTGCAGAAGCTGGATTACCTGCAGGACCTCGGCGTTACTTGTATCTGGCTGCTGCCGTTTTTCCCTTCGCCTTTCAGGGATGACGGCTATGACATCTCCGATTACCTGAATGTCCACCCAAGCTATGGAACCCTGGAAGATTTCCAGGTATTTCTAAGTGCTGCCCACGATCGCGGCCTGCAGGTGCTGATTGAACTGGTGGTGAACCATACGTCCGATCAGCATCCCTGGTTTCAAGCGGCGCGGCTTGCGCCTCCGGGCTCGCCCGAACGTGATTTCTACGTTTGGAGCGAGACAACCGAAAAGTACAAAGACGCGCGCATCATTTTCACCGACACGGAAAAATCCAATTGGACCTGGGATCCGGTGGCGCAAGCTTATTATTGGCATCGCTTTTTTTCTCATCAGCCCGATCTCAACTATGACAATCCGCGAGTGATGGAAGAAGTTCTTAAAACGCTGCGATTCTGGCTTGATATGGGCGTAGACGGCATCCGGCTTGATGCCATTCCTTACCTGGTTGAGCGCGACGGCACAAACTGCGAAAACCTGCCGGAAACGCATGTGGCTATTAAACGAATTCGCGCTGAAATTGATGCGCATTACGAAGGTCGCATGATTCTGGCGGAAGCAAATCAGTGGCCGAGCGATGTGCGACCGTATTTTGCTGACGGGGATGAGTGCCACATGACATTTCATTTCCCGTTGATGCCGCGCATTTACATGGCGCTGCGGCAGGAAGACCGGCTGCCCATCACGGACATCATGGCGCAAACGCCGGACATTCCGGACAACTGCCAATGGGGTTTATTTCTTCGCAATCACGATGAACTCACGCTCGAAATGGTAACGAGCGATGAGCGCGATTACATGTATCTCGCTTACAGCGCTGACCCTCGCATGAGGATCAACATCGGTATCCGCCGCCGTTTAGCGCCGCTCGTGGATAACAATCGCCGCCGCATTGAACTGTTGAACAGCCTTTTGTTTTCTTTTCCCGGCACGCCGATTCTTTACTATGGCGATGAGATCGGCATGGGCGATAACATTTACCTCGGCGACCGCAACGGCGTACGCACTCCCATGCAATGGAACGGCGACCGCAATGCCGGGTTTTCCCGCGCTGTTCCCGCGAAGCTGTACAGCCCGGTAATTATGGACCCGATCTGGGGCTATGAAGCAATTAACGTAGAAGCCCAGCAGAGCGACCAGTCTTCGCTTTTAAACTGGATGCGGAACATGATTGCTTTGCGCAAGCTGTTCCGCGTGTTTGGCCGCGGCACGCTGGAGTTCTTGAATCCTTCTAACCGAAAAGTGCTGGCTTATCTGCGCCGCTCTGAAGATGAACAGATTTTGTGCGTAGCCAATCTGTCGCGATTCGCGCAGCCGGTTGATCTTGATTTGAAGGAATTGGAAGGCATGGTGCCGGTGGAAATGCTGGGCTATGTGGAATTTCCCAAGGTGACCAAGGATCCATACCGGCTTACCCTGGCTCCTTACGGATTTTTATGGCTGGAACTGCACAAAGGAGATGAAGTTTCAGCAGCCAACGACGAAGAAATAGGTAAACCCGTGCTGACGATTGCAAACGGATGGCAAGGCGTGTTCGCGGGCTCGGCGCGGAATCCCTTGGAAAGTCAGATCCTACCTGAGTATCTGCCCAAACAGCGTTGGTTCGGCGCAAAAGCCAAGCGTATCAAATCCACTCAAATTGCGGATTGGGCCATATTTGAAGAAGACAAGTCCGCTCTGGCTTTCGTGACAATTAACTACGAAGACGGCTCCGTTGATACTTATGTGCTGCCGCTAGCCTTTGCCTGGAACGAAGGAGCGGATCGTGTTTCAGAAAAATCACCGAACGCGATCTTAGCGCCTGTTTCGACCCCGGATAGTATTGGCGTGCTTTACGACGCGACCTTCGATGATGAAACCTGCGCCCGGCTGCTTGCTTTTGTTGAACAGCGCGGTGAAATTCAGGGCCATCATGGAAGGGTCCGTGGCGTAGCCAGTTCCGCTTTTCAAAGTGTTCGCGGTTCAGCGGACGAAGCGATTCCGCCCAAACGCGGCTCCGCCGAACAAAGCAACACTTCCATTCTGTATGGCAGTCGCTTCATCATGAAGTTGTTCCGCCACCAGGAGCCGGGTCCGAACCCGGATACGGAGATCGGAAAGTACCTGACCGAACAAGCTCATTTTTCTCGCATTCCTCCCTTTGCCGGTTCTATTGAATACGCGTTGGAAGGAACCGAGCCTTCCACGGTGGCGATGCTCCAGGGCTTGGTCGCGAACGAAGGCGACGGCTGGAAGTGGACGCTCGAAGATTTGGAGCGCTACTACGAAAGCTGCGCCAGAATTCCGTTTCCTGCCCAGGAAAATTATTATCAGAATTCCGATCTGGTCGCGCTTTCGGAGCGGCCTCCTTCCGAACTGGCGCGTGAGCACGTCGGATTGTATCTGGATTCGGCGGCAACGCTTGGCAAACGCACCGCTGAAATGCACTTGGCGTTGGCGATGCCTACCAACGATCCGGCGTTTGCGCCTGAACCGATGACGCCCGAAGATTTGCGTGAGGTGCTGAAACACATCCGCGACCATGCGACGCGGGTACTGGATGTTTTGAAGGATAATGTGGCGAAACTGCCGGATGAAGCGGTAGAGAAGGCCGGATTGGTGTTAAGCCGCCGCCGCCAGATTCTTGACCAGTTCCGCCAACTTGCCGCTGAAGGTGTTTCCGCGCTCCGAACACGCATTCACGGCGATTATCATCTAGGGCAAGTTTTGCGGTACCGCTCCGATTTCATTATTCTCGATTTTGAAGGCGAGCCGGCGCGCTCTCTGAGTGAACGCCGGGCCAAGCAGAGCCCAATGAAAGACGTGGCGGGTATGCTGCGCTCGTTCAGTTATGCCGCTTATGCGACGCTGACGAATTACACCGCGCGGCGCCCGGATGATTTTGATTGTTTGCTCCCCTGGGCGCAGCTTTGGGAACGGTCGGTAGCGGCGGAATTTCTCCGTGCTTATCGGGCTGCTTCGCAGGGAGCAACGCATGTTCCAGCAGATCCGGCTGCGTTTCGAAAATTGCTGGATGCTTATCTGCTGGATAAAGCAATTTATGAACTCTTCTACGAGTTGAATAATCGGCCCAGCTGGGTGCGTATTCCTTTGGAAGGAATTTTGTCGTTAACCTTGTAAGCTTGCAGAAAGATTGCTGATTCGAAACGGGAAGCAAGATGGTTGAATTGAGTGACAATCCGGAGCAAACAAGAGAACGCGCCGTCGCCACGGGTCCGGTGGATCTGGTTGTTGGCTTAGCCGATCCGAAAGTGGGCGACAACATTTCGCGCACCATTGCGCTGGTGCGCGAGGGACTGAGCGCGCTGCCGCGTCCGATTAAGGCAGTGATCGTGTTTAAAAGCGGTTTTACGCCGGTTCTGCCCGATGAATTAGTGCGCGATGACGCCATGCGGTTAGTCGCTTACGCGCCGCCGACTCCTGATCCTTCGGCTTCTTTTGCGCAGTCCATTTCCACCGACTTCCGCGCCGTTGCCGCCGCCAGCGAAGCAATCAGCGCGAAAGCTTACGCGTTTATCGCTTCTGACTTTGCCACCGTGACTCCGCAGTGGGTTTACCAGCTTGCCGAGCCGGTTCTCGAGCGCAACTTTGAGGTTGTTGCTCCCTGCTACGTTTTTCACAAATTCGAAACAATTCTAAATCATGCCATTCTTTATCCGCTGATTCGCGCTTTATATGGAAAGCGCATTTTTAATCCCTTGGGACCGGATTTCGGATTGTCCGCCCGATTTATGCAACAAATGGTGCAGCCGGATTCTGCTAAGCCGCGCCCCGGCATGATGCCGCGTTCGCTGGTAGCGATTGGTCCGGAAGCCGCCAGCCGCGGCCTGCCTATCTGCCAAACTAACTTGGGAACGCGAATCAATGCTCCCACAGACTGGAAAAACCTAAGCACGCTGGTGTCGGATGTGCTGGGGCCAGTGTTTCTGGCAATGGAGCGTGATGCGCCAATCTGGCAGCGCATCCGTGGCTCCGAGCCGGTTCCCACTCTTGGCGCACCACTGCAGCAGGCGCAAGAAACTGTAGCCGTGGATGTGCGCCGTTTGCTGGAGCCGTTCCAATTAGGATTTCGCAATCTGTATGAAATTTGGGCTCTGCTGCTGCCGCCGAAAACTTTATTCGAATTGCAAAGATTGAGCCGGTTAAGTGCTGACCAGTTCCGGATTCCGGATGAGTTATGGGTGCGCATTGTTTATGATTTCTCGTTGGGCTACCGGCTGCGCACCATCAGCCGAGACCATTTACTGCGTGCTTTAACGCCTATTTATCTGGGGTGGATTGCTTCTTACGCTTTGGAAGTCGAAAAGATGGAAGCGTCCGCAGCCCAAGCGCGCTTGGAACGGCTATGCGCCGCTTACGAGGCTGGAAAGCCTTATCTGGTTTCACGCTGGCGGTGGCCGGACCGCTTTAATCCTTGAGGACGGAGAAGTGAACGATGTGGCTTCAAATCCAACAAGCTCTTGATGAATCGATGCGCCGGGTGATCACAAAGGTCGCCGATTTTCTGCCGGGACTGGTCGCGCTGATATTGGCCCTGGCTATTTCGGTTTTTCTTGCTTATGTGGTTGCTTACCTGCTGCGAAGATCGCTGCGCAGCATTCAGTTTGATGATCGCTTAAACGCCTGGGGTCTTTCGAGCCTGGCTGAGTGGTCACCGGAAAACAGTCCGACGCTGTTAGTGGTGCGGGTAATTTCCTGGTCCCTGGTGTTGATTGGTTTCCTGGTGGGGTTATCTGCTTTCGACGCTACGCTGACTTCGCAGTTTGTGGAGCGATTCTTCGGCTATCTGCCTAACTTCATTGCTGCTATTCTGCTGCTTTTTTTCGGCAACTTGGTAGCACGATTTCTTTCCCGCAGTGTTCTGATTGGCGCGGTGAACATGAATTTGCAGTACGCCCGTTTTCTAAGCATGGGCGTGAAGTGGCTGGTTCTCGTGCTTACCGTTGCCATGGCCTTAGAGCATCTTGCCATCGGCGGCACTATTGTTTATCTCGCTTTTGCTATTCTGTTCGGCGGCATTGTGCTTTCGCTTTCCCTGGCGGTCGGCTTAGGATCGAAGGATCTGGTCAGCCGTTCTTTGGAACGGGAAGTCAGCCGTGTGCCGGAAGAAGTGGAAGATCCGTTCCGCCATCTTTAAGCAACGATCTAGAGCCTTTTTTCTGCAAACAAATCATCTAATTTTGTTCTGAATTTAATTTGTTGACCTATGCCCACAACTCAGCAAGACGGACGACGCCGAGTCATTATTGAAGGCATTAAGCCGGAAATCGACGGCGGAAGATTTGCCGCGAAGCGCGTACTAGGCGATCTGGTGCGGATAGAAGCAGACATCTTCACCGATGGGCATGATTCGATCTCCGGCGTTTTGTTGTACCGGCACGAAAGCGAGAAAGCCTGGTCGGAACAGGCTTTGCAGTTTGATGTGAATGATCGTTGGTGGGCGGAGTTTTCTGTTTCTGAACTGGGCCGTTATCGCTATACTCTTCAAGCCTGGGTGGATCATTTTGAAACCTGGCGCCGCGATCTGTTGAAGCGCATCAAAGCCGAACAGGACGCTCCGGTGGATTACCTGATCGGCGCGAATTACCTGGAAAGCGCGGCAAGCCGCGCTTCCGGCAGCGATGCAGCGTTGTTGAAAAAAAACACGGCGTTGCTCCGTTCCGACCAGCCTATTAAAGAAAAGCGCACTGCGGCCACGAGCGACCAATTGAACGCAGCGATGAAAAGAAATCCTGACCGGCATCTGGCGACCATGGCCGATCATGAACTGGAAATCGTCGTTGATCCGCTGCTCGGGCGTTTCAGCGCGTGGTACGAATTGTTTCCCCGATCCACTTCACCGACGCCCGGGCAGCATGGCACGCTGGCCGATTTAACAATGCGGCTTCCTTCGATCGCTGCGATGGGCTTTGATATTGTTTATCTGCCGCCCATTCATCCGATTGGAGTTCAGTTCCGCAAAGGAAAAAATAATACCACCACGCCGGACCCGGACGATGTGGGCAGCCCTTGGGCAATCGGGGCGGAGGAAGGCGGTCACAAAAGCATTCATCCGGCGCTCGGAACGTTTGACGATTTCAAGAAAATGGTGGACTGTGCCAACGAGCTTGGCTTGAAGATTGCACTCGATATTGCGTTTCAAGCCGCGCCGGACCACCCCTACGTGAAGGAACACGAAAGCTGGTTCATGAAGCGTCCGGATGGCGCCATTCAGTACGCGGAAAATCCGCCGAAAAAATATCAGGATATTTATCCGTTTAATTTTGAAAGCGCGCAATGGTCTTCATTATGGGCCGAACTGAAAAGCGTATTCACTTTTTGGATCGAACGCGGCATTCGCGTGTTCCGCGTGGACAACCCGCACACCAAGCCGTTCCCTTTCTGGGAATGGACCATCACGGAAATTAAACGCGAGCACCCGGAAGTCTTGTTTCTGGCGGAAGCGTTTACGCGGCCTAAAGTGATGTATCGTTTGGCGAAGCTTGGCTTCGATCAGTCATACACTTATTTTCCGTGGCGAAACGCGAAGTATGAACTGACGGCTTACTTGACGGAATTGACGAAAACGGATGTGCGCGAATTTTTCCGCCCCAGCCAATGGCCGAATACGCCTGACATCCTCACCGAATTTCTGCAAACCAGCGGCCGGGCCGGTTTCATGATTCGCTTGGCCTTGGCTTCCACGCTCGGGGCCAGTTACGGTATTTACGGCCCTGCATTTGAACTGCTGGAAGGACGGCCGGTGCGTCCGGGCAGCGAAGAATACCTCGATTCCGAAAAGTATCAGATACGCTCCTGGAACCTGGATGCGCCGGGCAATCTGCGCGATCTGATGACGCGCATCAATAAAATTCGGCACGAAAATCCGGCGCTGCAAAGCGATCTGGGACTAGAATTCCACCCGGTGGATAACGATCAACTGATCTGTTACAGCAAAATTTCTTCAGACGGCGCGAATATTATTCTGGTGGTTGTTAATTTGAGTCCTCACTTTACTCACTCCGGTTTTGTTGATTTGGATCTGGATTTATTGAAGCTGGACCCGACGCTGCCTTACCAGGTACATGATCTGCTGACAGATGCTCATTACTTATGGAATGGTCCGCGCAACTATGTGGAACTGAATCCCAACATCAATCCCGCGCATATTTTTCGTGTTCGCAAGCGGGTCCGCTCGGAAGCGGATTTTGATTATTTCAATTGAACTCATAAGGCTGGGAAAAGAGTCCACGGTAACAGCACCTGTCTGCGCTTCCATCTATGAGCCTGCTAAGCGAACAAGACCTTTACCTGTTTCAGGAAGGCACCCACCAGCGATTGTACGAGTGTTTCGGAGCCCATCCCGCTGAGAAGAATGGCCAAGCGGGCGTAAGCTTCGTGGTTTGGGCCCCGCGAGCTCGTTTTGTGTCCGTGTTCGGTGAGTTCAACAATTGGGATAAGCACGCGATGCCGCTTTCGCCGGTAGCATCATCCGGTGTTTGGCAAGCGTTCGTGCCTGATGTGCCAGCCGGAACCCCTTACAAGTACTACGTAGAATCGCACGACGGCAGCTACCGGGTGGATAAAGCGGACCCGTTTGGTTTTGTGCAAGCTCAATCGCCCGGTAACTCTTCTCTGGTTGCGGATTTGAACTACGGTTGGGGCGACAGCGCGTGGATGGCGGCCCGCGCCGCAGCGAATAGTTTGCAGTCGCCGATGTCAACTTATGAGGTTCATTTAGGCTCCTGGCGGCGTGTTCCTGAAGAACACAACCGCTGGCTCACTTACCGCGAGCTGGCAGCTCAACTGGTACCGTATGTAAAAGAAATGGGCTTCACGCACGTGGAATTCCTGCCAGTGATGGAGCATCCTTTTTATGGTTCCTGGGGTTATCAAACCACCGGCTACTTCGCGCCGACCAGCCGCTACGGTTCACCCCAGGATCTAATGCATCTGATTGATCAGTTTCATCAGAACGGCATTGGCGTCATTCTGGATTGGGTGCCTTCGCATTTTCCGCAGGATGAATTCAGCTTGGGCTATTTCGATGGCGCTCATGAATACGAGCCTGCCGACCCGCGCCGGGGAATCCATCCGGATTGGAACAGCTTTATCTTCGATTACGGGCGAAATGAAGTACGCAGTTTTCTGTTGAGCAGCGCCTTTTTCTGGCTGGAAAAATATCATGCTGACGGGCTGCGGGTAGATGCTGTCGCGTCCATGCTGTATCTGGATTATTCGCGCAAAGCCGGAGAATGGATTCCCAACCGTTTAGGCGGACGTGAAAACCTGGAAACAATCGGCTGGCTCCGAACCTTGAATGAACGCGTTTACAGTTCTTTCCCGGATACGCAAACTATTGCCGAGGAATCCACTGCCTGGCCGATGGTGTCAAAGCCGACTTATGTGGGTGGATTAGGGTTCGGCATGAAGTGGGACATGGGGTGGATGCACGACACTCTGCAATATCTTTCCCTCGATCCTGTTTACCGCCGTTATCATCATGGTGAACTCACTTTCCGGATGGTTTACGCGTTTAGTGAAAACTTTGTGCTGCCGTTATCGCATGACGAAGTGGTCTACGGCAAAGGCTCGCTGATTCGTAAAATGCCGGGCGATGATTGGCAGAAATTCGCCAGTCTCCGGCTTTTATTTGCTTATATGTTTGCGGAGCCCGGGAAAAAACTTTTGTTTATGGGCGGCGAGTTCGGGCAGTGGAGCGAATGGAATCATGATGCCAGCCTCGATTGGCATCTGCTCGAATATCCGGCTCATGCCGGACTGCGACTGCTGGTTGGCGATCTGAATCACTTATACCGAACGGAACCCGCATTGCATGAGCTTGACAATGTGCCGGCGGGTTTCCAATGGATTGACGCTCAAGATGCCGAAAGAAACATTCTCAGCTTTATACGCAAGAACAAGTCCGACAAACAAGTGCTGGTGATCTGCAATTTTAGCCCGGTTCCGCGACCTAATTATCGTGCCGGCGTTTCCGGCCCGGGATTCTGGCGGGAAATTTTTAACTCGGATGCCAAACAGTATGGCGGCAGCGGCTACGGAAATTTTGGCGGCACCGAAGCGAGTCCCATTGGTTTGAGCGGCCAGACACATTCGTTGACGGTGAATGTGCCGCCTTTGGCGGCTGTGTTTTTCCAAGCGGACTGATATAGGCAGGAGCATGCCTAACTGACAATGAGGAAAGCAGTTCATTCCGGAATTCTATGGGCGCTTTTCCTGCTGCTTTGGCTGCTTTACGTTTACCAGTTGAATTGGAAGGAGTTTCTGGCCGGAGCTGCTGCTTCAGGATTAGCTTTCATTCCGTTATGGCTTTCCAGCCGCGCTGAACAGGTTGTTTTTCAACCCAAACTGCGCTGGATTCTGCAGATTTGGCGACTGCCAGGCGAAATCATTCAAGGATGCGTCGTTCTTCTGCGTCAGATGGGTAGAACGATTCTCCGCAAACCGGGCGAATCCACTTTCCAGGTAGCTTCATTTATGTGCGCCGCCGACCAATACCGCCAAACCGCCCAGCGCGCGCTTGCTATTACGTTCGCTTCGGTTCCGCCGAACTCGCTGGTGGTGGGCATCGACACTGAAACCGCCCTGATACTTTTTCATCAGGTAAAGAAAGCGCCTGTTCCGAAGGTGATTCGCCTGCTTGAGGAGTAAACGTGAATATCTGGATTTTAGCTGCGCTGGCCATTCTTTTCTGCATGGCTGCTTGTTTCTGGGCTTGCCTGCGAGGCGATGAACTCAGTCGTTTAGTGGGTCTTGAAGCCGGAAGCGTGATGGCGAGCGTTGTTCTTCTGCTGCTAGCGGAAGGCTTTGGTCGAAAGCCATTTGTTGATCTTTCGCTTACGCTTGCGCTTCTTTCATTTGGCGGTTGTTTGGTGTTTGCGCGATTTCTGGAGCGTTGGCTATGAAGATTTTTGATATTTTGGCCGCTGTTCTGCTTGTGATCGGTGTGTTATCGTTCGTTGTTACGGCCATCGGGTTGTTTATCGATCGCGATGTTTACAATCGTATTCAATACACGTATCCCGGTTCTACCGTAGGCGTTGTGTCAATCACTTTGGCTCTCCTGACGCATGAAGGATTTTCCCAAGCGGGCGTGAAAAGCATTCTGATCGGGCTGGTTCTGTTCTGGACTAACCCGATTCTTGCCCATGCCACTGCCCGCGCCGCCCGCATCCGCCGTAAGGATCAGTGGCCGCCCGCGCTTGATGAGCAGATTCCGGTTGTTGAGGAAAACAAGAAATGATAGTTTTGCAAACAATCATTCTCTTATTTGTGGCTGCCGGCGGAACCGCGGTGGTGCTAACCCGTTCGCCGATTTCGCAAGCCATCGTCGTCAGTTTTTACGGACTGCTGTTGTCGCTGCTGTTCTTTATATTTCAGGCTCCTGATGTGGGGCTTTCGCAAATCACGGTGGGCGCGGTCGCTTTACCGTTGATGATTCTGCTGGCGCTAGCCCGGGTCAAGAAACAAGGCGAAGATCAGCACAAGAAATCAAATGAATAGAACCGCTCGCAAATTCGTGTTTGGCTTTGCCGCAGCTCTATTGTTTTTTGTGCTGCTGTCCGGCTACGCTGTTCTGCCTCCGATGGGCTATGGAAACAGCAATTACGGAGAAACTGTAAACGCCATCACGGTACCTGAGCGCCACATTCAGGATGCGGTGACTGCCGTTAACTTCGACATTCGCGGGTTTGATACGCTCGGCGAGGAATTTATTCTATTTACGTCCGTGATGGGCGTTCTGTTGTTAATGCGGCGGCAGCAAAACGAGCCGGGCGGCGACCACGAAGATCATCTGCGAAACCGGATTGTTCCTTACCAAAGCGACGCGGTGCGAGTGGTTTCTTTTGCGCTATTAATTCCGACTTTCTTATTTGGCTTGTATCTGATTTCGCATGGTCAGCTCAGTCCGGGCGGCGGTTTTCAAGGCGGCGTTGTGCTGGCATCAGCTTGCCTGCTTTTTTACGTGGCCTTCGGGTTTAGAAATTTCGAAAAAATTGCTACGCCTCACTGGATTGAGGCGATAGAATCGCTGGGCGCGTCCGGTTATGCGCTGGTAGGAATTTTAAGTCTTATTCTGGGCGGCGTTTTTCTACAAAATCTTCTCCCGCTTGGTGAAACCGGCAGTTTAACTTCCGGCGGAATTGTGGTGTTGATTGATCTGGCAGTGGGCGTGGAAGTAGCCAGCGGTTTCATTCTGATGCTGCTCGCTTATCTGGAAGAACTGATGGAAGAGAAACAACAATGAACCACTTGGCCTATGGTGTTGCCGCGTGGCTGTTTTTGATCGGTCTTTATGGCGTTGTCACCAGCCGCCATTTGGTTCATCTGGTGATCTGCTTGAGCGTGATTCAATCCTCAACTTATGTGCTTCTGCTGGCGATTGGCTATCGCCAAGGCCGCGCCGCTCCCGTTTTTAACGACATTCCTCCCGGCACGCCAGCAGTGGACCCGATTGTGCAGGCGTTAATGCTGACCGATGTGGTAGTGGAAGTCACTGTTATGGCGCTTTTGCTGGCCATTGCGGTGCAAGTACACAAGCGTAGTAAGACGCTGAACCCTGATGATTTAACGGCAGTGGGCGGTTAAGATGTTGCGCATTCTTCCGGCGCTGCCGATTGTGATTCCGTTCTTAACGGCTGCTTTGCTGGCCGGGTTGACAAAACTGATTTCACAAACCGGCTCGCTGGTGCTGGCCCTCGGAAGCGTTTTGCTGACGATTGGAACAACGCTTCTGCTGTTAAAAGCTTCGATTCCGCAAACCCTGGTGTACTGGTTCGGCGGTTGGCAGCCGCGTCACGGATTGGCGTTAGGCATTTCCTTCACCATCGACCCGATCGGAGCCGGTTTAGCCGTTTTCGCCGCTGTTCTCACGTTGGTGGCGCTGGTTTTTTCTTTCCGTTATTACGATGGCGCGGGAAATCATCTGCACGCGCTTCTGCTCGTGTTTCTGGGCGCTATGTGCGGGTTCAGCTTAACCGGCGACCTGTTCAACATCTTCGTGTTTTTTGAACTGATGAGCGCCGCCGCGTTTGCGTTGTGCGCTTACAAAACAGACGATCCCGGCACACTGCAGGGATCGCTGAATTTTGCGGTGATCAACACCATCGGAGCTTATTTTGTTTTAAGCGGAATCGCGCTTTTGTACGCGCAAACGGGCGCATTGAACATGGCGCAGGCGGCTCGAAGCTTGGAAGCGGGCAGTGCTAACCGGCTGGTATTGCTTTCTTTCAGCTTGATTGTCTGCGGTTATCTGGTGAAGGGCGCGGTAGTTCCATTCCATTTCTGGTTGGCTGACGCCCACGCCGTGGCTCCTACGCCTGTCTGCATTCTGTTTTCCGGCGTGATGGTGGAACTTGGATTATACGCAGTGGCCCGCATCTATTGGTCGGTGTACGATCCGGTTCTGCATTCTTACCTTCCTTCGCTCCGCTTTCTGTTTCTCGCAATCGGCGCTACCACCGCTGTGCTGGCCGGTGTGATGTGTTTTCTACAACTGAATCTGAAGCGGCTGCTCGCATTTTCCACCGTCAGCCACATGGGCATTATGACAATCGGCTTCGGGTTGTTTGCGCCGGTGGGATTGGCTGGAACTGTTTTCTACGTACTTGGTCACGGATTTGTGAAAGCATCGCTTTTTTCCTGCGCCGGCATTCTGTTGCATCGCTTCGGCAGTGTGGACGAAATTGAACTCCGCTGCCGCGGTTCGGAAGCGAAAGCCACTTCCATTCTTCTGTTTTTGGGCGGACTGGGATTAACCGGCTCACCGTTTTCCGGGCTTTCCGCTGGCGATCAACTGATTGTGCTGGCCGGGAAAAGCGTTCATCCGGATTGGATCCGATGGGTGTCGCTATTTTCCCAGGTGGTGACTGGCGCGGCCGTGCTGCGGGCTGGCATGCGCATCCGGTTCGGATGGGGGCCGGTACCGGAACAGGATTCCAGCGATGACAAAAATAAGGAAAAATCGGAAACAAAAGAAGGCCATGAAAAAACGCCGGCATCTATGTTCATTCCGGCTGTTTTACTGCTTTTGGCGGGCTTAGTGATTGAATTAACACCTCATCTGGCCGAAGTCATCCTGACTGCCGCACAGCGTTTCGTAGACAGCCGCGGGTATATGCTGCGGGTGCTTGAGGGAACACCTTTTGGGTCAGCAGCAGTCAATATTTTTCTTTCTTTTGAATGGAAAAGTGTTTTGCCTATGCTTTTGGCTGTTTTGTACGCGCTGCTTTTCTTAAAAAATGAGCAGTTTCGGCAAATCCGCCACTGGATTAATATGCCCTTGGAACAACTACGCGCCCTGCATAGCGGACACATCGCGGATTATGTAGCGATGCTTACGTTGGGATTTGCTGTTTACGGGGCTTATTGCTTATGGTTCATACATTAGAAAAGCAGAAAAGCAACAAGCAAAATTTTATTAGGATCAGCCAGATTGTTGTGTTAACAATCCTGTTAAGCCGCTTAACTTTAGGGGCTACCGGAGCTTGCCCGGTTACGATCAGCGATGTTAAGCGCGACACTGGTTTAGGAGACCGCAACACTTATTGTTTTTCACTGAAAGCGGCTAACAATTCCGGAAAAACAATTGATAGCGTGGAGTTTAAAGCGGCGGCTGTGGATTCGAAGCATCAAACCCATGTTTTAAACTACGATTACCCGCTGGATAAAATTCCATCTGGAACAACTAAACTCGGCTACTACAGCAGCCACCGTTTGCTGGGAAGCGACTACCAGGGCATTAAAGTATGGGTAAAGCGCATTCTTTATGCCGATCATTCCAGTTGGCTGGATGATGGTAGCCGCTCCTGCGGAAGCCAGGACGTTAAGAAGTAAAACCTATTCTTCCGAATGAACTTTTGCGGTCTGGTATTCCGAAATGTGTTCGTAGGTAGCATTCGGAAATTCTAAGTGTTTGTAAACATTGCATCCATCGGGATCATCCGCATTCGGGCAAATGGGGAATTCCTGGTGCTGCATCCATTCCAGAACGCGTTCGCGGCGAGGCGGATTGTAGTTATGAGCTTTCACCTGGGCCACTAACGATCTGGCTTTTTCCTCGTCACAATCCTTATCCTTCATCATGTACTGGACAAGTTCGTCTTCATCCAGAAAATGCCGCGCCACCATTACAAAAACAAGCCGCCCGTAATGGCCAATGTCCTTGCCAGATTCCAAAGAATCCAACAGGTGAGCCATCATCGGATCAACTCGAAGTTTATCTGCGTTTTGAGATTGTTTCGCTTTTGCCATAGTTTGTCTCGTATGTTAGATGAACTTCTAAGCCGCTGGTTTCGCCTTTTGTTCGATTCAGAGCTTTGGAATATCGTCTTTCTGCTTGGTAACCTGAAAGAAACAAGGCTGGCTGAAAGTCATTACAGTACTTTGATGCGGAGCTGAAAGATTGGTAACCAATTCAATCCGGGTAAAATGCAGGTAATGAGTGCGGCACAATTGACCGTTCACGGAGAAACGGCGTTGTGACGTCACAGCCCCAAACCATTTCAGTGAACTACTCAGTCATTCTGGACATTTTTGACGAGCATGCAGCCTTGCGGCCGGATGCGGAGTGCGTTAAATGCGGCGAGCGTATTTTGTCTTACGCTCAAGTCCAGAACCAGTCAGAACTGATGGCCATGCAATTAAACAAGTTAGGCATTGGCCCGAGCAGTCTGGTCAGCATTTTTCTGGACCGTTCAGTTGATCTGATTGTGGCTATTATGGGCGTACTCAGAACTGGCGCAGCTTATCTGCCGATTGATCCACTTGTTCCCGAAAAGCGCGTGGAATATATGCTGGCTGACGCTGGCGTGGCGCTCGTGATTACTCAAGCAAATCTGCAGGGAAAGTTAGCCGGGCAGCGTTCCTGTTTGTTCAATCAGCTTCTTGAGCCAGAGCATTCTCTCTCTGTAGCGGTGCAGGATTCGAGAAATGCCGATGATGGCTTGGCTTATGTGATTTACACGTCAGGATCTACCGGGCGTCCAAAGGGGGTGGAGGTGCTTTACCGCTCTTTATCTCGAAACATCGAAGCTTTGCGGCAGCAGCTTGAGATTTCTCCGGCTGACACTTTATTAGCTGTCACTTCGCCCTCGTTTGATGTGTTTGCGATGGAAACTTTCCTGGCGCTTACTTCCGGCTGCCGCATGATTTTGCTTCCGCAGAACCATGTGATGCAAAGCGAGCTGTTGAAAACTGCTCTGGAAGAAGATGTGACGCTTTTATTCGGTACGCCGACTTTATGGCGTTTGGTGCTCGAAAGCGGGTGGGTTGGAAATCGCAAATTGCGTGCGGTGGTAGGCGGTGAATTGTTGGAATCCGACTTGGCCCGGAATATTCTGGAAAAGGTAGGAGTGTTGTGGAACCACTATGGGCCTACCGAAGCGACAATTGTAACAACCACTTACCGGGTGCAGAGCAAAGACCGCTCCATCCCGATCGGTTTTCCGCTTCCTGATGCCCAGCTCAGTATTGTTGACTCCACTAACCATCCCGTGCCGCTAGGCAGCACTGGGGAGTTATTGATCGGCGGCGAAATTCTGGCCCAGGGATACCGCAATCATCCTGAACTGACGGCCGCTCGTTTCATTCATTTGGACCAAGGCCGCGGCCAATCGGAAAGATTTTACCGGACCGGCGATCTGGTCAGGCAGCGCAGGGACGGGGCAGTCGAATTTGTGGGCAGGGTTGATAACCAGATTAAGATTCGCGGTTTCCGCATTGAATTGGAAGAAATTGAGTCCGTTCTGGGCGATTATCCGGGAATCGTGGAAAATGCCGTTGTGGTTCACGACGATGTGCAGCGCGAGAAAACTCTGGTTGCCTATTACCGTTCACGTTCAGCTTCGTTTCTTCGTGCGGAATCGCTGCGCGGCTTTTTAGCGGCTCGCGTTCCCTCCTATATGGTCCCGTCTCATTTTGTGGAATTGAAACAATTTCCGATTACGGTGAACGGGAAAATTGACCGCGTTGAATTAAGCCGGCGCGAACTGGAATTGGGAAATAATGCTATTCTGCCCGAAACCGCGCCAAGCGACCCGGTTGTGCGTGATCTGCTGGCAATCTGGAAGCGGGTTTTGCGGCATTCGGCTGTCAGAACTACCGATAACTTCTTTGAAGTGGGCGGCCATTCGCTATTAGCGGCCAGGCTTTTCACGGAAATCCAAGATCGTTTCGGCATTGCCCTGCCACTAGCAACGCTGTTTGAGGCTCCCACAGTGGAGCTGCTGGCGCGCGTGATCGCCAAACCGGAGAATTCCACCTGGTCGCCATTAGTTCCCATTCGCACTACCGGAACGGGGATTCCCTTCTTCTGCGTACACCCCATTGGCGGCAATGTTCTTATTTTTAAAAACCTGAGCGAGCGCATGAGGTCTCGCCCTTTCTATGGCCTGCAGGCCAGAGGATTGAACGGCGAAGAAACTCCCCACATCAGCATTGAAGCAATGGCTTCGGATTACCTGACGTATGTGCGCCAAACCCAGCCTTCCGGGCCTTATCTGCTGGGCGGATATTCCGCCGGCGGGTTGGTTGCTTTCGAAATGGCGCGTTTGTTATTGGCGGAAGGGGAACGGGTAGAGTCGATTGTGCTGCTGGACAGTTACCTTCATGCCTTATCGGTGCCGCCTTCTATTCCCCAGAACTCGCGGCCTGCTTTGTCCAAAGCCCTGGAAGCAGCATCCCGGCGATTCTGGCAGATTCGTTCGCTTGGACCCGAAAAACGATCCAGTGTACTAGGGCGCGATCTAGCCAGGCTCTGGTCAACCATCAAGCTGAAAACTTATTCGCAGTGCCGGAATTTGGGCATAGCCCCGTTCCGGCTTGATGCGGTTTCAGCGTTTCTGTTAGCTTTGAAAAGCTATCGGCCTACGCCGCTGAAAGCTGATGTGCTGCTATTTCTGGCCGATGAAAATGCCCCGATCACAGCCGCGAATCTGGCCACGATCTGGCGGCATCTAGTGAAGGGAAGCCTGGATGTGATTCACCTTCCCGTGGATCATGATCGTTTGTTGGAAGAACCGTCCGCCGCCGCGTTAGCTTCCAGAATTGAAGACCGAATCGCTTCACACGCCGCTGTGGAGTGAGTAAAACCTGATTTCAGGGCAGTTCCATATAAGCAGAAACAGTAATCCTTTTCAGCGACTCGATTCAATGATGAGTTTGCTGCTGGCTGGCTACCCGAAACCGTGAACATTTATCAGGAATTTTATGCCTTTGTATAAAGATAATCTGGTGTTGTATAACAGCTTGGAATTTGACAGCAACTCGGAAGACGTTGCCCAGATGAGCCCGCTGGAGCGGAATGCCTGCGAGATGATTGTTGAATGGACTCGCGAGTTCTTGTGCAAGCCTCATCACCTGCTGGGCCGCGAAGGACCTGTTTGCCCGTTTACACAGCCGTCATTAAATCGTCATCTGTTTTGGCTGACGGTAGTGCCGGACACAGAAATTCATGTGGAAGAAGCAAGCCGCGCCGTTGAACTGCTGCGGGATTGGTTTTTCGAGTTGGAACCTAGCAGCGGCGCGGATACTATTCTGAAAACAATCCTGATTATTTTCCCGGAACTCTCACACCAAAAAGCCAGAGTGCAACTGGAAGCGTTACAAAGAAAACTAAAGCCTGAGTTTGTGAAAAAGGGTATTATGGTGGGTCAGTTTTATGAGGGCTGCCCGGAATCAGGTTTATGGAGCGAAGCGTTCCATCCTCTGCAATCGCCGCTTCCTTTGCTGGCGATCCGTTTTATGGTGCCTTCTGATTTTCCGTTTCTGCACGGCAAGCGCGGCAACAGCGGCATGTTGATTTCTTATCTGAATCGGTTCGGCACCAACATTCCGCCCGATGTAAAGCGGTTGATGGTGGAAGCACTGGAATCGTCGGACCTTTCACTTCGGCCCAAGAGCTTTAAATAAAGTGCATTCCCGCGTTGCCAATGTTCTGCAAGAACAGAAGCGGCCCTTCCAAATTCATCGTCATGATGAATTGCCGGTTCCCGTTCGTTCGCCCAAAGACTTTGCTGAACAACTAGGCTACGATTTAGCGCGTATTACAAAATCTCTGCTGGTGCGCTCCACTACGGCTGAGAGTTACGCAATGGTTGTGTGCTCTATAAACAAGAAAGTAGACTTTTCGGCGGTGGCGCGGTTATTAGGTGTTAAACGGGTGGAAGTTGCTTCCTGCCTCGACTTGAATGTTCATACCGGTTATCCAGAAAAAGGAGTGTCGCCAATCGGCATTGAACAACTACGGGTGTTTGTAGACGAGAGCTTGCTTCAATTTCCCACAATTTTAGTTGGCGCCGGTGAGCCAGGAGTGGAAATTGAGCTAAGTCCTGAAGACCTCCTGGCTATTACCGGCGGCATTTGCGCATTTATTGCGATGAAGTGAAGTTTGCGTTATACCTTGGCATCACGGCCATGCACTTCTGCCGGCGGGTGAGTAGCTTCCACGGCCCGAAAGTGTTCTTTCACGCGATAAGAGTGTTTTGAGCCTTTCGGCACAACCCAGGAGTCTCCTGTTTTCAATTCAATTGTTTGACCCTCAATTTCCAGTTCGGCTTTTCCTTCAAGCACAAATCCGACCGTTTCATAATCGCGAGCCACAGGCTCTTTCTTGTCAAATGGCTCCTCGTTCCACAACCGCATGGAAATGGATTTGCCGGAAGCCAGGTATTTCTGGCCGGAGCCTCCGGTTGGAGAATATGCTGAATCAACTTTGATGATTGTAGAGTCGCCCATAACTTCATAGACGTGATTGCGTCCTGATCCTAATCACCCAAATCTGGGTGCTGGGCCAATAAGAAGCTGCCGGTGCGATACAACGGTGTTAGCTTTCATGATGCGCCAGAATCAATCTCGCTGGTTTGCCTGGTGGTACTCGGCTATTTCGCTTGGGTTCGTTCTGCTGGCGGTGAACCGCGCCATTGTGGGGGAGAAAGCCTGGCTAGTCGGCATTCGGCTTATTATTGCCGCCGGTTTCGCCGTTCTGGCGATGCTGGAATTTAAAACGAAAGGTAAAAAATCCTAACGAACCGAACTGCGCAGCCGCTGCCTGAGTTCTGCCGTTTCCTGGCGATGGCAGTTTACGCATAGCGTGCGCAGATTGTTCAAGTCGCATTCTCCGCCGCCTTCCGCTACCGGTTGAATGTGGTCGGCATCCCATAAGGATTTCCGGTTCAGCTTCTTCAAGCCCCAACGCAGAAGCAGTTTTTCCCGTTTCGGCCCGCGAGAACGTTTCAACTCAAAGTAAGCAGCTTGCGTGTCGAGGCGGCAGACAGCGCAGATGCCATGATCGCGCCGGAAAACCTGCTCCCGCAGATAACCGGGGTCGGTGCGCAGTTTCCATTCATGCACGCACCATTCCGAGCAGAACGTAAAACGGCGGGGTGGCACCTCCAGATTGCACCAGCGGCAAAGGTTCCGCCCGTTTTCCCCTTTAGGTAGGCGGACGCGGTCGGCAGAACCGCCGGTCATAGTGCGTGACGTGCTCATGCCGATGAAAACACCATTCTTTCAGATCGCTATTATGTTACAGAATAGGGCAAACGTTTCACGAATGAAAATTATTATTTTTGGTCTTTCGATCAGCTCGGCCTGGGGCAATGGCCATGCCACTCTGTTACGTGGCTTATTTAAATCACTTCATCGAGCAGGCCACGAAGTTCACTTTTTTGAACAAGACACGCCCTACTATGCAAGCCATCGAGACGCATGGTCATTTGATTACGTTCACCTGCATTTATATAGCTCCTGGGAGCAAGTGCGCGCCGTTGCGGAAACGGTTCTCGCTGATGCCGACGTAGGCATGGTTACTTCTTACTGCGCGGATGGCGCGGCAGCCTGCGAAGCTGTGTTGAAAGCCCGTCCGCCGCGCACCGTGTTTTATGACATGGATACGCCCGTCACTTTATCTCGCTTGGAACAAGGCGATTCGATTTCTTACCTGCCTGCGAATGGCTTGCGCGAGTTCGATCTGGTTCTCAGCTATACCGGCGGCGAAGCCCTGCCGCAGCTTAGGCAGAAGCTAGGCGCGAAATGCGCCGCTACTTTATACGGATGGGTAGACCCGGAAGTGCATCATCGGGTGGAAGCGTCGCCGCGATTTGCGGCGGACTTTTCTTATCTTGGCACTTATTCATCCGACCGTCAGCCTGCGTTGGAGGAACTTTTTCTGGCCGCAGCCAAGCGTCTAGCGAAAAAAACGTTTGTTGTGGGAGGAGCCATGTATCCGGCTCCGCAACAATGGCCGAAGAACGTCAAACATTTTGATCATGTGCCTCCAATCGATCACCCGGAATTTTATTCGTCATCACCTTTAACTCTGAATATTACCCGCGCTTCAATGGCAGCAATGGGCTACTGCCCGTCAGGACGCTTGTTTGAAGCGGCTGCCTGCGGCACAGCGGTGGTGAGCGACTGGTGGGCAGGACTCGATACATTTTTTGAGCCGGAGAAAGAAATTCTGATTGCCGCCGAAAGCTCCGATGTTATTTCCGCGCTGAATGAGGGGTGCGAGTTTCTGGCAAAAATCGGATCACGCGCCAAAGAACGCGCCCTCGATTGCCATACCGCTGAAAAGCGGGCCAAACGATTTCTGGACTTGGTGTCTGATCCGCGTGATGAAGCGGAAACAGTTTCAGAACAATTGTTGATCGGCAAAGGAGCCTGAACCATGTGGGGCATTATTCCGGCGGCGGGCCGCGGCAGCCGCATTCAGCCGCTTGCTTTTTCCAAAGAACTGCTGCCGGTAGGTAGCTACACCAGCGAACTGGGCGAGCGTCCTCGCGCCGTCAGCGAATATCTGATTGAGCGCATGGTGAATGCCGGAGCCGACAAAATCTGCATTGTGATTTCTCCAGGCAAATCGGATATTCTGGACTACTTCGGCGGCCATGCGCTTTCCGCTACCATCTTTTATGCGGTGCAGGAGCGTCCGGCTGGATTATGCGATGCGATATTCCGCGCTTTGCCATTGATTCCCGCGCAGGAGCATGTTTGTATCGGCCTGCCCGACACCATCTGGTTTCCTGAAGATGCTTTGGCGCTCCTTCCTGATAATGTGCTCTCACTGCTTCTGTTTCCGGTGGAAAAGCCGGAGCATTTCGATTCCGTAGTGACGGATGAAAATAACAGCGTGGTGCAGGTGCAGGTGAAAGATCCTGCCGCCAGCAGCCAATGGATTTGGGGCGCCATGAAGATGCCGGGTTCCGTTTTGAGCAAACTTCACGATATTTGGATTGAACGCGGCGACGAGTATCTGGGCACGCTGATTAACGAATACCTGGCGCGCGGCGGGAAAGCCTACGGCTGCAAAAACGGAAAAGCATATGTGGATGTAGGCACTTTGAATGGCTACCGCGAGGCTCTCCGCTTGCTTGATTCGAGCTATGCCGCGCCGCTTCAGCAAAAGTAGATGCTGAGACTGGAAGTGATTCAGGATGTGGCGCGATGGCAGCAGATCATCCCGCAATGGGAAGCACTGTGCCATGCAGCGCCTTCGGTTACGCCGTTTCAACTGCCTATTTGGCAGTTAACTTGGTGGGCGCATTTCGGCAGCGGCGAACTGCATGTTTTTGCTTTCTGGCGCAACGATGAACTGGCTGGGATCGTTCCCTGTTTTCTGCATCAATGGAACGAGCGAAATCAGTTAACACTTATCGGCTCCGGCATTTCGGATTATCTGGAGCCGGTTTTCCGCGCTGGTGAAACAACGGCGATAATTGCGCAGCTTGAAGCTCATCTCAAAACGAACAACGCTTGGCAGGTTTGCCATTGGCAGGATTTGAATGCTGGTTCTCCCTGCTGCGGTTTGCAAAGCAGTGTTGGGTTTCAGGTGAACTGCGAACCGGACACGCCCTGCGCGGAAATTCCATTAACCGGAAACTTTGAAGATTTCTGGAATGCGCGTCCGAAAGACCTGCGGCGTAACATGCGCCGTTACACGGAACGGGCATTGGCTTCCGGGCCGATTGATTTTGAAGTTGTCGATCAAGCCGATTCTGAACTGCTCTATGCTTTGATTGCTTTGCACGCGCTACGCTGGCAGAAACGGGGCGAAGCAGGAATGATTGCTTCCAACAATTCCACCGATTTTCTAAAAGACATAGCGCCAAAACTGGGAAGGCGCGGGTTGTTCCGTTTTTTTGTTTTACGTTATCAGAGAAACATAGCGGCTATTATCTGGACCATGCCGTTTCAAAAAAAGATTTTTTCTTATCTGAGCGCGCTTGATCCTGAGCATGAGATCTACGGGTTTGGCCGCACATTATTGTTTGAAGCGATTCGCCATTCTTATGGGCAGAAGTTGTCGGCATGGAACTTCATGCGCGGAGATGAGCCTTACAAGTTCTCCTGGGGCGGCGTTGTTGTTCCCAAGCTAAAGGTTTGCATTACTCGCTGAGAACGGATCACGCGCAAATTTCCTGGTAGAGTTTTTCGTAATCGCAAGCCATCCGTTCGGCAGCGAAGCGATTTTGAGCCTCGCGCCGGCATTCTTCAGGGTCAATCCGGGAACATTGGGTAATCGCTTCTGCTATCTCCTGTTCGGAATCGATGATAAAGCCTGTGCGCCCATGATGGATTATTTCCGGCAGTGCGCCGGAACGGAACGCGACCACCGGCACTCCCGCGCTCAACGCTTCCATCGCTACCAGCGAACTGGTTTCGGGAGCAAGGCTGGGAACAAGCAGACATTTTGCTTTACCCAAAAGCTGTATTTTTTGTTCAAGGTCAACCGGACCGGCGTAGCGGCGCTGCTCATCAAACAGATAGCGCACTTTTTCTTCAAAGTAGAGCTGATGGTAGCGGAAAGGATGAACCGGGCCGGCGATGATGAGAGATTCATTAAGCTGATGCGCTACCCGAAGTGCAATATCGGTTCCTTTTTCCGGGCAGATCCGGCCTATCCAAAGCAGATATTCTTTTTGCAAAGCCGTGGCGTGATAGCGTTTAACATCAACGCCATTGGAAACGACTGGGAAGCTATGGCCTATGGAAACAGATTGACTGCGGGAAACGCAGTTAAAGCGCATACCTGGTATCCGGAAAATTTTTTCGGAATACCAGTTAATCGGCAGATGCAGCGTTGCTAATTTGCGGGCTCTGGTTTCAGCACACGGCGCGTAAGCGTCAAAATCAAGACCATGAAAATGGATTAAATCAACATCAAAATCGTCCAGTGCCTGGCCAATTAACTGGCGATGCGCTTGCTGCGCTTCTTCCCGAATCTGATCCGTAATCTCGCCGTTTGCGGCAGGAGAAGCAATTAATTGTCCGCTCACTTGCGAGCCTTGGGCCGCAATCACAAGGGACTGATGCCCGCGTTTTACCAGTTCGCGTTCCAGCAGATAAAGAATCTGTTCGGCTCCGCCTGCTGAACCGGAACTGACCGGCAGCAAAGGAAAAGCAACGCTTAAGATTTTCATGAGGTTTGGTAAATCTGCCGCAGAGCGCGACGAGCAAAGCGACACCATTCTTTACCCGTAATATTCCAGCCGAAGCCTTCGTACAACAGTTTTCCGGCATGAGGCGGTTTGGTGAAATCGTAGCGAGGCGCCAACCGAAGCGGTTCGTTCTTTCGGGGAAAATTCATCAGCACAAAGCGTTGGCTGGCGTAGCAATCAAACAGGCTCTGTTTTTCGGCTTGCTGATTAATGGTAAGAGTTTGCTGCTGAACAATGGCGCTCGCATGGGGAAGAAAGCATTCCGTTTCCATGCCAAAACACGAATTGTGGTACGAAGCAAATTCGATAATAACGGGCGCAGCGCCATGCTGTTTTCGAAATAAGAATTGCGCCAAGTGAACGGATGCAGCCACAGCATCATGGTCAGGATGGCCGCCTTCATAGGGATGAGTCAGAACGTAATCCGGACGTAAGCGCGCAAACAAACGCACTAGTCGAAATGCGTGTTTCACAATACGACGATGCGCCTGCTGATCAGGACACCAGAAGCATAGCTTACGTCCTGGCTTTGCGCCTGCTGTTTCGATTGCTTTCTCAAATTCGGATCTGCGTAAACGGGCATATTCCAACCAAGTGTCAACGCCCGCATTCTGAATGTCGGAACCTGTTCGCGGAGCACCGTCCGTGACATGAACAATCGCCTGCAGATTCTGGAACAACGCTAACCGGCTGCCTAAGCCAATAATTTCATCATCGGGATGCGCGGCAATCAGCAGCACCGGCCGGGCGAACAACTTTACATCAGAAGGAAACGACGCTTCACGCAGGGAATCGTGTCTGCCGGCCAGCATTACTGTTTACGTGCTTGGCTTGTTGTCCCCTGATAGCGAACCAGCCAAATCGTTTTCGAAGCATCGTCGGTCACCAGCAGGGAACCATCCCGCGCGACAGTGACTCCCACGGGCCGACCCCAAACTTGTCCTTCCGCCGTAACGAATCCCGTTAAGAAGTCTTCGTACTCGCCGGTGGATTTGCCATCTTTTAAAGGAACCCGCACCACTTCGTAGCCGCTGCGAACGGCTTTGTTCCACGAGCCATGTTCAGCCGCAAAGATGCTGTTTTTGTATTCAGGCGGAAACTGATCGCCCTCGTAAAAGGTTAGCTCCAGGGAAGCGTTATGAGGCTGTAATAGCACATCCGGCACGATCACTCTATCTTTTAACTCCGAGTGCTTGCCGGCGAAATGTGGGTCTTGATGGCTGCCTGTATAAAACCAAGGCCAGCCATAGAAGCCGCCTTCCTGTACGTGCGTGATGTAATCAGGAACAAGATTGTCGCCCAGCGTATCGCGTTCATTCACGGAAGCCCAAAGCTGTCCTGTTTCAGGATTAACGGCAATACCTACCGGATTGCGAATGCCGTAAGCGAATACTCGTTCGCCGGAACCATCAGGATTGTATTCGAGAATATCGGCGCGGCGCTGCTCGGCAGAGTTTCCGTCCACGTCATCTACATTGGAATGCGATCCCACCGAAACATACAGTTTGCTTCCATCGCGGGAAAAAGCCAAATCCCTGGTCCAATGTCCGCCGCCAGCCAGTTTTCCACCGCCAGGAATGTTGGACACAATGGTTTCCGCCGGACCGCTGGCTTTCAAATCACCGTTTTTGTAAGGAAAGCGGATTACTGAATCAGTGTTAGCAATGTAAATATACTGAGGATTTAAACCTGGAGGATAGAACGCGATGCCAAAGGGTTGTTTCAAACCGGTCGCAAAAACTTCTGTTTGTTCAGGTTTGCCATCCGCTCCGATTCCGCGAAACAGCAAAATTTTGTTTGCGCCGTTTTCGGCAGTGGCTTCCGCCACGAAAAAATCACCGTTGGGGGCAGTGCGAATCAATCGCGGAGCTTCAAGACTGCTGGCATAAAGCGACACAGTGAACCCGGGCAGGGTGCGGGGGATTGCTCCTTCCGGGCGCGGAACAAGCTTGGGATGGTTTGTGGAAGAGACTGTAGCAAAGGGTTGGGGCAGGTCGGCTGCGGTGATGCGCCGGAACACTCCGGGCTGCTCATCTTGATAAGTAGTGAAGGCCGCGCTGCCGGTTCTAACCGGGGCTGGTGATTGCGCACTGTGGGCAGACACTAAGGCTGAAATCAAAAGGCTTCCCGCCGCAAGCGCCAAAATAGTTCGTATTCTCATGATTTCCTGACCGGACAAAATGAACTGGTTCTGGTTCGTAGATGATTGGGAAGCGAACTAAGAAGCAACTCACCCACAAAGAAAATTAGCTCCTCATGATAAAGTAAACATCAACTGGTATTTATTCGTATGTCCGCCCAGCATGATAGGAGGCATCTAACCCGCATGAATGAGGCGCCTTCACTAGCTGGTTTAAAATCCGTTCACACCGCTGCGGGTGATGAGCCCTTGGAACAACACACAGCGCCCTTGGATGCTGTAGCAACGGACGTCACTGGTTTCCGCACCATTATGGTGAATCTGTATGCGATCAGCGAACAGAATGGTGATTGGATACTGGTAGATACGGGTATTCCCGGATTTGACCAGCGCATAATCCAGTGGGCGGAAGCGCACGAGTTTAAACCAAAACCTTTGGCTATCGTATTAACTCATGGGCACTTTGACCATGTCGGCACTCTTGAGAATTTGTTGAAGCACTGGGATGTGACTGTATATGCTCATGAAAAAGAATTGCCTTATCTAAAAGGGCAAGCTGAGTACGATCCGCCGGATGCAACAGTTGGCGGCGGATTGATGAGTCTTTTATCGCCATTTTATCCTAAAAAACCTCTGAATTTAGGTTCCCGCGTCGCGGCTCTTCCGACTGATAACAGCGTTCCTGGGCTGCCATCCTGGCAATGGATACATACGCCCGGCCACACTAATGGACACGTTTCTCTTTTCCGGCCCGCGGATAGGGTTCTGGTGGCGGGCGATGCGGTTATTACAACGAAACAGGAATCTTTGTCGGCGATTCTGGCGCAACGGGCGGAACTGCATGGTCCACCTGCTTATTTCACCAATGATTGGGCGGCAGTGAAAACCTCAGTTCTGAAGCTTGCTTCTTTGCAGCCGAGCGCGATTGCTTCAGGTCACGGCAAGCCGATTGTAGGCGATACTGCTGCGGAAGCTTTGCAGGAGTTTGCGCAGCATTTTGATGAACTGGGAATTCCGGCGCATGGAAAGTATGTTCACAGGTAAGAAAGAACTGAAAGAGCGTATTTCTAACCGAAAACTCGCAAAGGAATACACTGCTTAAGTTCTAAAGTCGGTATGTTGGTATAGGGAGTGTCCCGTTAAGTTTGGTCGTACGCAGGTCTTTGAAAAGGACCTCCCTTTGATGAGAGGAGAAGAGAATTCAAATGCAAAAAAGTTTGTTGGCTCAACTGCGTGAAATGACAATTGTAGTGGCGGACACCGGGGACATTCAGGCTATTGAAAAATTCACCCCGCAAGATGCCACAACAAACCCTTCGTTGATTACGGCTGCGGCCCAGATGCCGCAGTATCAGCAGATTGTGGATGACGATCTGCTGGACGCGAAAAAGGAACTCGGCAAAGATGCCAAAAATTCTGATGTGGCAACGCTCGCGTTTGAGCATTTAGCGGTGTCCTTTGGAAAAAAGATCCTGGGCATTGTTAAAGGCCGGGTTTCCACTGAAGTAGATGCGCGCCTTTCTTACGATAAGGATGCGACTTTACAGAAAGCGCACTCGATCATCGAGCAGTATGAAAAAGCAGGCATCTCGCGTGAGCGCGTTTTGATTAAGATTGCCTCCACTTGGGACGGAATTAAAGCTGCCGAACAGTTGGAAAAAGAAGGCATTCATTGCAACCTGACGCTGTTGTTTGGTATCCACCAGGCTGTTGCTTGCGCTGACGCTGGCGTCACTCTGGTTTCACCATTTGTTGGCCGCATTTTGGACTGGTACAAGAAAGACACCGGCAAAAATTATGAAGGCGCTGAAGATCCTGGTGTGCAATCCGTCACCAAGATTTACAACTATTTCAAAAAATTTGGATACAAAACTCAAGTAATGGGTGCAAGCTTCCGCAATATCGGGGAGATTAAAGAATTGGCTGGCTGCGACTTGCTAACTATTTCTCCAAATCTGCTGGCGGAATTGGATTCCACTTTTGCTGATCTGCCGCGCAAGCTTGATCCCGAAAAATCCAAGAGTATGGAAATCGAAAAGATTTCGATAGACGAAGCTACTTTTGAAAAGATGCATAAAGAAGACCGAATGGCTTCCGACAAGTTGAGCGAAGGTATTAAAGGTTTCAGTGATGCGCTGGTAAATCTGGAAAAACTGTTAGCTGATCGTTTGCAGAAACTAGGCGCAAGTGAAACCAAAGAACTGGCTATGAAGTAAACCCTCTTTGTAAATTTCAATTGAACAACTATGCCTGACGCGGCGAATCACATCGCCTTGTCAGGCATAATTTTTTGGAGCAATGGGATGATTATGGTGAACAATCGCGGCATTTGGCTCTTTATTGAGCTGCGCTTATTTCTTTGTTAAGGAAAACATCTAATCGCGGTGTTTGGTAATTGTATGGCTTAATAAGAATGTCGAGGATGCCGTCGCCATCAAGATCGGCGATCCTCGATTCATGGCTATCCAGCCCCGTAGCGACTACTGTGGGCGTGAAGCTCCCTTTACCGTCGCCAAGAAAAAAGTAAATTTTGGAATCAGGATTCGCTCCGTTTAATCGCTGCTCCGCGCAGAAGATATCCAGATTGCCATCGTGGTTGATGTCCACAAGCTGAAGCGTATGGCCGTACTTGATCTCAGCTATCTTATGAGCAACCCAAGTATTCTTCTCGAGTCCGTACCACAGCAGCGGACCTTCGCCGTCCCCGATTACGAGCACAATCTGTTCTTCGCGGCTGCCGGTTAACAGATGCCCAACAGCGGAGCGGGAAAAAGTGTAACCGGCATCAATCGTATTTATTTCGAAAGCGCCGTTACCCAGATTGCGAAACCAATGGCCGCCGCCCACAATGTCCAGCTTGCCGTCACCGTCCACATCTCCAGTTGTTAAGCCTTCATGCGAGTTGGTGCTTTTGAAAGACGCTGCTTCGCCGCGCTGTTCAGGTTCACTGGAAACACCGTAAGAATAAACCTCATGACTTGGCCACGGCTCTGACGCTCTCGGGTTGGCGGGAATATCAGCCATCAAAAGAGCGTGCGATCCCTGGTTCCAGAAAATGAGCTGCTGTTTTCCATTGCCTCTAAAATCTCCGAATATGAGATCGTGGTGCTGCGTGCCGCCGGTGTTCTTAATAAGATGCCTGCGCCAGGAAACCGCCGGATCGAAACGAGGACTTGGATTTTCCCACCACCAGACCTCGTTTGTCCGGTAATCGCCGCCCGCTACAAGGTCCAGGTCCCCATCGCCGTCAACATCGGCAAAAGTCGTGCCGGCTTCGATAGGGAGCGGGCCGCCTTCCACCAGATAGCGTTTCCAGCCTTTACTTTGGCGGCGATACCAGACCATAGCAGGCGCGGCAGTGCGTTCTGAGATCACGAAGTCATTGATGCCGTCGCCATCTATATCCAGCACAGTGGCAGAAGTTTGTTGCGTGCCTGTGTTGGGCGGTTCAAGATCCTTGTTTGCCGTTGAAAGGTGCTGCCAGCGCATAACAGGCTGGTTGGTTTGAGCAATAATCAGAATCGCTAAGCCAACAAAGCCGAAAAAAAATGGAACCAAGCGTGTTCGCATAGCTGCCGACACATAATAACGCTTCTCTGCGAAAATTGGTGGAAGAGAAGCAAATGGAAAAACGAAGATTAGGCAGTTCGGATTTGCAGGTGTCGCCTTTGTGTTTCGGTGGAAACGTTTTCGGATGGACAGCGGACGAAAATACATCGTTTCGGCTGCTTGATTCTTTTGTGGACGCGGGTTTAAATTTCATCGACACCGCCGATGTGTATTCACGCTGGGTTCCCGGAAACCAGGGAGGCGAATCGGAAACGATCATTGGAAAATGGCTGAAACAGAGCGGCGCGCGCCAAAAAGTAGTGATTGCCACCAAAGTTGGAATGGAAATGGGGCCCGATCAGAAAGGTCTTTCCCCAGCTTATATTCAGCACTCGGTGGAAGCATCCTTACAACGATTGCAAACCGATTACATTGATTTATACCAGTCGCATAAAGATGACCCTGAAACTCCGCTTGCGGAAACTCTTGCCGCCTATGAAAAACTGCTGACGCAAGGCAAGATAAGAGCGATCGGCGCTTCCAACTATTCCGGCGCACGACTATCGGAAGCATTGCAGGTCAGCAAGCAAAACGGCTTGCCCGCTTATCAGTCCCTACAGCCTGAATACAACCTTTGTGAACGCACTAACTACGAAAAGAATCTAGAACCAGTCTGCGAACAGAACGGCTTGGGCGTGATCAGTTATTACTCTCTGACAGGCGGCTTCTTAACCGGGAAGTACCGTTCGGAAAAGGATGTTGGGCAGAGTCCGCGCGGTAATTGGGTCAAGAAATACTTCAATGAACGAGGGTTTAAAATTCTAGCCGCGCTGGACGAAGTGGCCAAGAAACATAACTCAACGCCGGCCCGTGTTGCCTTAGCTTGGTTGATTGCCAGACCTAGCATTACCGCTCCGATTGCCAGCGCCACAAAACTGGAACAGTTAGTTGATCTGGTGGAAGCAGCAAAACTGAAGCTGCACCCATCCGCAATCGAAAAGCTAAATGAAGCGAGTGCCTGAAATATTTCTCAGACACTCGCATAAGTTTTAACGGCCAAATGTGTAGCCGATCACTGCGCCATATTCCGGCACCCAATTGCTGCCGAACTGGAAGAAGTTATTAACCCAGTGCGCATCAACCTGGGGCCGAATGAAGAAGTTACCCTTCACATAAATCTGAAGGCCAGCAGCGAAATGCACCTGGAAATGATTGGAGCTTTCGAGATAGCTGCTGGAACTGGAACAGCCCACAAAACTATCGCAGGTCTGCTGCGAATAATAATACTTCAGGTTTACGGCTCCTAGTCCGGCTTGAAATTCCGGCACAACACGCCTGCGTCCAGTTATTGGATGGTAAACGCCATTGAAGTCATAGAATGTTGGCCGATACTCCAAGCCCGCGTAAGGGCTTCTGCTAGGACGAAACGAAGTTTCTGCGCCCACGCCAAAGTGCGGCCTGAACATAACCGTTCCGCCGAAGGTCAGAAAGGTGCCATGTAGACCGGGCGGATTATAAAGCGTGCCATCGCCAAAGGTATTGATAGGTACTCCGGTGGAACTGGCGCTGGCAGTACCGGCTCCGGCATAGGCGTCAATGCTTTGAGCAGAGGCAAAACTGCTGCCGAGCAGCATAACAAAAAGGAAATAAAAAATCGAACGTGATATTTTCATGGAAGTTCACCCAAGCTGTTTAACTGGGGAAAGTCTTACAAACCAAGCGTAGCGGCGCATTTTTGTTGTGCGCTTCGCACTGCGTACACTCAATGTGACGTGCCGTTATAAACAATTGGTTTCAAATTGCTGCGCTCGGAAGTTACCGGGATAAAATAACTTGTGCCTTGTTTGTACTAATAGCTCAGCAAGTGTAATGGTTTGTAGTGGTTTCTCTGCTTGGGATTACAGCAGAATAGAAATACTTACTAACTAGCTGATAACTACTATCTCTGACTTAAACCGCCGTCTACAACAATGACCTGTCCGGTAATAAACTTAGGCGCAGTTAAGAAGAAGTGAACTGTTTCGGCAATCTCTGACGCATGACCGGCGCGGCGCATGGGCGTATTACTAATCATTGTTTGCGCTCGCTGATCTACATCGCCGAACGCGATTACCCCAGGGGCCACGGAGTTAACGGTGATTTCCGGCGCTAATGCTTTCGCCAAAGCTTTGGTCATCATAATTACTCCGGCTTTCGAAGCGCAGTAATGCACGTGCTCTGCCCAAGGTCTTATCCCGCCGAGCGAGCTGATGTTTACGATACGTCCGGGGCCAGCTTGTTTCATTCTGCGCGCTGCTTCCTGGCAACAGAAGAAGGTGCCTTTCAAGTTGACGCTGTGAATGAAATCCCAATCCGCTTCCGTAATCGTTAAGGGATCAAAGCGGGTAAATCGGGCGGCATTGTTGACCAGGCATTCGAGAGAGCCGAAATGCTGTTCCACATCCGCAAAAAGAGTTCTGATCTGGTCCACGCTCGAAAGATCAGCTTGAAAGATGGGCGCGCCGCCGCACAGGTCTGAAACTTCCTGCGCTTCGCGTTTTGAATGGTTGTAGTGAATCGCAACCTGAAAACCGCGCTGGGAAAGTTCAATTGCGATAGCGCGTCCGATGCGCTTGGCCGCGCCGGTGACGAGAACACGCTTGCTGGCGCCCATAAACGAATCTTACTGGGTATCCTGAGCGAAAAATTCTTTGATGGCCTGCCTAGTACGCTCAATCTGCTGTTCAGTATGGACTGCCGACATGAATCCTGCTTCAAACTGCGAGGGCGGGAGATAAAATCCGCGTTCCAATAAAAAGTGGAAAAGCCTGCCGAAGCGGGTCGTATCTGATTTCTTGGCTGATTCGTAATCGGTCACCGGTCCGGGTTGTAGAAAAAATGTAAACATGGATCCGACGCGATTCACGCAAACCCCTTCCGGCGGATTCGCAGTCAGTTGCGCGGTGCGGGCCTCAATAATTTCGTACACTTCAGGATGTGCGTCCAGGTAGAGCAGCATGGCAATACCCGCCGTTACCGCCATCGGATTGCCGCTCAGTGTTCCCGCCTGATAAACGGGCCCCACCGGTGCAACCTTTTTCATGATGTCGGCTCGACCGCCATAAGCCGCTAAAGGCAAACCGCCGCCGATAATTTTGCCGAGCGTGGTCATGTCCGGTGTAACGCCGTATAACTGCTGCGCGCCGCCGTGGCTGAGGCGGAACCCGGTCATCACTTCATCAAAAATCAGCAGTGTGCCGTACTGCTCGGTAATGCGGCGAAGCCCTTCCAGAAATCCAGGCTGGGGCGGAACGCATCCCATGTTGCCGGCCACCGGCTCCACCATTACGGCGGCAATCTCGTCGCCGCGTTCTCGAAAAGCTAATTCCACCGCTTCCAGGTCGTTGAAAGGAAGTGCCAGGGTTGTATCAGCAAAAGCTCTAGGTACGCCAGCGGTATCGGGAATGCCGAGCGTGGCGATGCCGGAACCTGCTTTCACCAGCAGCGAATCCACGTGGCCGTGATAACAGCCTTCAAACTTTACTGTGAGCGTTCGACCCGTGTAGCCTCGCGCCACGCGCAGCGCGCTCATGGCGGCTTCGGTGCCGGAGTTCACCAAGCGCACCATCTCCACCGAAGGCACGGCATCAATAATCAGTTCCGCCAGTTCCACTTCGCGCCCGGTAGGAGCTCCGAAACTGGTTCCGATTTCCAGCACGCCTGCCAGCGCTTCCATCACTTCTTTGGGGCGATGCCCTAAAATGAGCGGGCCCCAGGAACAGATGTAATCGACGTATTCGTTGCCGTCCACGTCGTAGAAGTTCGCGCCTTCCCCGCGAGCAATGAAGCGAGGAGTACCGCCCACGCTGCGAAAAGCCCGGACTGGCGAATTCACGCCGCCCGGAATATAATTTTGGGCGCGCTCAAACAGGAGTTCCGATTGTGACTGCTTCATGCCCTATGCTCGAATACTACTTTACGAATGAAAAAGCTCATCACGATTTCGTGCATGGTTCCATTTACGTTCCGCAGCAGCCGGGTTTTCAATTCAAGGTAAGGCTGCGTTCCCGCAAAAAGATCTTGCATGATCTCGCAGAACCGAGGGCTGCGGCGCATAAACTCAATCATGCGGCAGGGAACGCTGGAGAATAGAATGTAGCCGCTGAATAATCGTTTGGCGAGACCCGCACCGTAAGTGAGATCATGGCCGAAATCACGATGAATCAGTTCAAGGTAGTGGCTTATTCTTTCTGCGGGCGCATGGTCGCTGATCAACATTTGACTAGCCAGGTCGCCTGACCGGATCGCATAATACAAGCCTTCGCCGGTGATCGGGTCCACTAAGCCGCCTGCATCACCCACCGCAATCCAGCCTTGGCCGGCCAGGCGGTTATTGTGCCAGCCCTTCCGTTCGAGCGAGGGTAGCATGTGGCCGTAAAACGTGGCGTTTTTGCGCGACAAGCCGCGCTCGTCCATATACCGTTCCAGCCGCGCTCGCAGCGCCTGCGCCGGTTCACCTTTGCCGCAGATGCCCACAGAAAGATGGCCGCAACGCGGAAACACCCAGATGTAGCCTTCAAGCTGATGCAGAAATTGAATATCGATATGCGCCTGCTGGTCAGGCACGTAATAGCCAAGCGCGTACATGGTGTCCTGCGCCGTATACTGCGTGCCGACATCGCGCAAAGGATTGCGAGCGCCGGTAGCCACCACGCAAAAATCAGCGTCAATGGCGCCGTAGCGAGTGCGGATCTTCCATTTGTTCTCGTTACGCTCCAAACCTAATACGCGGGTCTTCTCAATTTCCGCGCCTGCGGCTTCGGCTCGCTTCAAAAGCATCTGGTTCAGGTCAAATCGGGAGTACACCAGCAATGGATGTTCCAGCGCCATTCTCACTGAGCCTGCTTTGGAATGAGCCAGAAACGTTTCCGTCACTACTTTTTTTGAGGTATTATTTTCGAAAAGATAAGGATACTGCGAGTATGCCTTATAAGTAATCCCGCCTCCGCATGGTTTTTCCCATGCCAGCTTTTCATCCAGCAAAATTGTGCGCAGACCAGCGCGCGCTAAACCCTCCGCCGCTGTTGAACCGGCCGGCCCTCCACCCAACACGACAACCGTTTTCATCTGGTTTGTCCCTGGGGTGCTCCTTCCGATGGATTTGAACCAGTGCCGCCCACTGGTGGATGGCCGGGCGGAATCCCCGGCACAGAAGGATGCCCTGCCGGTAGATCCGGATTAGGTGATGGGCTGCCTAAGCCGCGCCCTTGCGAATCGGAACGTCCTTTGACCACCCAATGATCTTTTTCCTGTTGCAGCATGTATACCATTACCATGCCGCCATTGATTGCAGGATCATTTTTCTGGTGAAAAGAAACAGTAGCTTGCGCCTGATTATCCGCAAAAGTAACTTTCGTCACATCTACGTCCAAAGCTTTCAAATCAAGTCCAACCTTTGAAGAAAGATACTGCAGCAGATCACTGCGAACCTGTTCTTTCGTTTCGATGTTCTTGCGGCAAGCCGTCAACAAGCTAAGAACAGCCAGAACAAAGATGAAAACTCGCAACACGCCTTCGATTATAGCGAGAGATAAGGGAAGCGTCCGGTTCAACTTGGATAAAGTTTGAAACGGGGCAATACGCGGGAAGCATCAAAACCTATCGGAGCAAGAATGCGATGCGGCTGATTTATCTTTCCTTGTTGGCTTTTTTTGTAAGCGCGAACACCTCGATAACGGTGCCGGCGGGAACAATCATGACGGTTCGCTTGATAACGCCGGTATCCAGTCAGCAATCTTCCGGTAAGCCAATTGAAGCAGTTGTTCTAGTACCGGTAAACATAAACGGAACTACCGTTATTGCGCCCGGCACAAAGTTAATCGGCAAAACTGCTGATGCCAAAGCTTCCGCAGCCGATTCTGACCAGCCTGCCACGCTACGATTGGTGTTCAACAAAATTGAACCGGAGAACGGAAAAACGCAAAACATATCGGCCCAGCTTTCCGCTGTCGACAACGTGCGCGAATCGGTAGGACAGGATGGATTGATTACCGGTATTGTTGCTTCGCAAACCTGGTACGGCCAGTTGAATTCAGGCATCGATAAAGTCAACAACAATCATCCGGGTTTAGCGCAGGTCATGGGCAATGTTCGCGACTCCTTTGTAAAAAAAGTAGACGCTTCCATCAGCTATCCAGCGGGAGTAGACATGCAGGTGAAGCTTACCAAGGATCTCACCTGCAATGCCCCTGGCAATACGCCCATTATCCCGGCCATCACTCCAGCAGACCAGCTCACCACATTGGTGAATCAGGAGCCGAATCGTACTGCGGCGCAAGGCGATCCGCCGAAGCCTTCGGACCTGACAAACCTGATGTTTATTGGAACAGAACAGGAAGTACAAGCTGCTTTTAGAGCAGCAGGCTGGTTCTCAGCAGCGCAGAAAGACAGCAAATCCACAATGGAAACCGCCCGCGCCATTATTGAAGATCGTGGCTATCAGGAAGCGCCGGTATCGCTGCTGCAACTGGACGGTAAACCGCCGGACTTCGTGTTTCAAAAGCAAACCAATACGTTTTCCATGCGCCATCACATCCGCATTTTCAAGCGTCCTGATCTGTTTGCCGGACAGTCGGTGTGGGTAGCTGCTGCTACTCACGATACAGGCATTGATTATTCTTCAAAAAGCCACACCATTACGCATAAAATTGATCCGAACATCGATAATGAACGCGCTAAAGTCGTGAATGATCTGGCCTACTCCGGTTATGTGGAAGCGTTTGCGTTGGTTCCCCGCACCGGCATTCCGTCGGGAATCAGCAATGCCACTGGCGATGTGCTGCAAACCGACGCTAAAATGGCGGTACTTCAGTTTCGTGACCAGCCGCAAGGCCATGCCGCTATTACTCTCAACTAAGTAATAGCGGCCAGTAGCGGACTGTTCTAAAACTTATACTGCGGAGGCGTAATGCCTTTCAAACGAAGATAAACTTCTAACTGCGCGCGATGATGGGCCGTATGAGTAAATCCTCCCCAGAATCGTTCAAAAACGGTAGTCTGGCGTGGCGCTTTGCCGGTCATTTTCATGAGATCGCTATCGGCCATGTTTTTAATCGCGTTCATGCAAAAATCAAACGAATCGGAAACTTGTTTTGTTACGGCGGCTTTTGTGAAGTCCTTTGACTTCTCGGGCGGTGCTGCTCCGGGCGTGATAGCGCAGTAATTATTATTACCGCCTGCAATGTGGGCGGCCATCTCGCCAAAGCTCATTTCTGCCGAGCTTGCTTTAAAGGAAAACTGGTCTTCCGGCATTTTGTCTATGACCGCCAGCGTAAGCTCTTTTGAAGTCTGCCAGTGTTTGGCAAGAATGGCGGATAAGTCGTGTCCATCCTGCGCAAACCCCAGCGTTGCCATAATGAATATTCCGGCGATCCCGAACCATAATTTTTTCATGAACCCTCTTCTATTATTTAAGTGCAAACAGCATTCATTGTTTCCTATTCGACCTGCTGATGCAATCCGTAGCGGCGATTTTCCTTGTTTGTATGCTTGGTAGCTTGCAATCTTTGTCCGTCATTGTTCCAGCTTTCAACGAGGAGAAACGCCTTCCAAATACCCTTGATCACTTAAAATCCTTTTTTGCCAGCTTGCCTTTGGAGTTTCTGGAAATTGTGGTAGTGGATGACGGCTCCTCTGATGCAACTGCTGAAGTGGTGCTGGCGCGCTCCGTCCTCGATCACCGCTTCCGGCTGCTGCAGAATGGAAAAAACCGCGGCAAAGGTTATGCTGTTCGCAACGGGATGCTCCACTCGCGGGGAGAATGGCGATTAATCACCGATGCTGACCTTTCCACGCCGATGGATGAACTCAACAAGCTTTACGAAGCCGTTCTGCGGAACAATGCTGTAATCGCGATCGGCTCCCGCGCTCTAGACCGAAGCCTGATCAGCCGCCGTCAATCGTACTTCCGCGAGTTCGGGGGCAGGTTTTTCAACCTGATCATGCGGAACATAACCGGACTGCCTTTTCAGGATACCCAATGCGGCTTCAAGCTGTATCGGGCCGATGCGGCGCAGGCCGTGTTTTCGCGCCAAAACTTAAACGGCTTCAGCTTCGATGTGGAAGATCTTTTTATCGCGCGTCAACTGCGATTGAAAGTAGCGGAAGTGCCTGTATTGTGGGCTAATGCGGAAGGAACTAAAGTGAATTTCCGGTCTACCTTGCACGCCTTCAACGACCTTTTCCGAATCCGCTTACTTTTGATGCGGGGTCGCTATCATTAATTTCTAAACTGGCGTTCAGTAATATACAGAAAACCGAAAATAGTGCGATCAAACGCATAAGAGAGCAGAAGGCGAGAATGAACAACACATCAAAGCGAAGGAATTTTCTCAGTTATCTGGGCGGTCTCGCTGCCCTAGGAGCCGGAAAAGCCGCAGCACAGCCGTTGGCCGGAACTGGCCAATCCGACCCGGACATTCTGCCTGCCTACGCCAAACAACAGAACCATCGCAGCTTAAAGCAATCCAGTTATGACCGCACCGGAGGAAACCGCGACAGTTGGAAGATTGAAGCAGGCCAAGCTCATGAAGTGTTTCAAGCGGACGGGCCGGGCATTATCACCCACATCTGGTTTACGATTGCTTCTCCGAGCGGCAATCATCTGAAAGAACTGGTGCTGCGAATGTATTGGGAAGGCAACAACCGTCCCAGCGTTGAGGTGCCTATCGGCGATTTTTTCGGCTTGAACCTGGGGCAGTATTTCATCTATCAGTCTGCTTTTCTGAACTGTTCCTCCATTAAAGCGATGAACTGTTATTTCGCAATGCCTTTTCAGAAATCAGCGCGGGTTACAGTCACCAACGAAGGAAAACAAACGGTAGATGCGCTTTATTCCAATATCGACTACAAGCTGGTTCCTGCGCTGCCAGGCAATCCGTTTTACTTTCACGCCCAATACCGGCAGGCAACTCCTACCAAGGCTGAAGTGTTTGCGTCGGCCCAAGAGGAAATTAATTTAAAGGGCAAACAGAATTACGTCTTCTTTGAAGCGGAAGGCAAAGGCCACATGATGGGCGTCACATTCGGGATAGTCCAGAATGCGGAGCATTGGTTTGGAGAAGGCGACGAAATGATTTTTATTGATCAGAACAACGCGCCGGCCATCACCGGCACAGGCACGGAAGATTATATCTGCGGAGCCTGGGATTTTGGCGGACGCGATGCCGCCGTTCCGTTTGCTCATCTTTATAATGGCGCGCCTTTCATCGTTCTGCCGGAGCGCACCGGTGGTCGCTACTGCTTATATCGCTGGCACGCTGATAACCCGGTGACATTCAACCGCAGCATCAAACACACGATTGAACACGGCCACGCCGACGACCGGCACGACTGTTTTTATTCCACTGCCTACTGGTATCAATCTCAACCGTACACGGATTTTCCGAAATTGCCGGAACTCGCGGAAAGAATTCCGAAACCTATTCTGGAAGCATCATAAGCGATAGAACTTTTAAGATTGTTCCAGGCCGAGCGACGGATCGAAAGCAGTTTGGGCTGATCTTCTCACCCGCCGGAAGTGCCGCTGCAGCCGGTCAAGATACAAGTAAACCACCGGCGTTGTGTAAAGCGTTAAAATCTGGCTTAAAATCAAGCCGCCCACAATGGTAACGCCGAGCGGACGCCGCAGTTCCGAGCCGGTACCGGTTCCTAACGCCAGCGGCAATCCGCCGAGAAGAGCCGCCATTGTGGTCATCAGAATAGGCCGGAACCGTAGCAAACAGGCTTGGTAAATAGCGTCCTGCGGGGCCAAACCGTCCTTTCGTTCTGCTTCCAGCGCGAAATCAATCATCAGAATCGCGTTCTTTTTCACAATGCCGATCAGCAGAATAATGCCGATCAGCGCGATCACGCTCAAGTCAATATTGAACAGCAGCAGAGCGAGAATAGCGCCTACGCCCGCTGATGGCAGCGTGGAAAGAATGGTAATCGGATGAATGTAGCTTTCGTAAAGAATACCGAGCACAATGTAAACTGTAATCAGCGCGGCGAGAATCAGCAGGGGTTCGTTGGAAAGTGATTTTTGAAACGCCTGCGCTGTTCCCTGGAAACTGCCGTGTACGCTCGATGGCATTCCGATTTCCCGTTCTGCCCGCGTGACTTCGTCCACCGCATCGCTCAAGGCAGTTCCGGGGGCAAGCGCAAAAGAAAGCGTAATGGAGGGAAACTGCCCTTGGTGCTGCACGCCCAGCGACGTATTGGTTATTTGATAATGCGAAATGACGCTGAGCGGAACCATCGAACCACCGGAAGAACGAACATAAATGAACCGTAACGCTTCCGGGCTTTGCTGGTACTGCGGCGCAACCTCCATCACCACGTGATACTGATTCAGGTTCTCGTAGATGTTGGAGACTTGGCGCTGCCCGAAGGCATCATAAAGCGTATTGTCGATTGCGCCGGGAGAAATACCCAACCTTGACGCTGTATCACGGTCAATTGCCAGCGAACTTTCCAGGCCGTGAATCTGCTGGTCGCTGTTAGCATCGCGAATGCCCGGAAGACCGCGAAGTTTATCGAGCAGTTGCGGCGCCCAGGTATTTAAATCCTTCAACGAATCAGCTTGCAGCGTGTATTGAAACTGCGAGTTGCTCCCCCGTCCGCCCACCCGGATATCCTGCTGCGATTGCAGATAAAGCGTGGCCCCCGGCACAACCGCCAGCTTGCCGCGCAGTCGATTGATAACATCTTCAGCCGATAGTTTGCGCTCTGCCAATGGTTTCAAGGTGATGAACATGCCCGCTATGTTGGCCGTTCCGCCTCCAGCAAAGCCAGCGGCGTTCTCCACTGCCGGATCGTTCTTCACGATGTTGACAAACTGCACCAGCTTCGTTCGCATGGCTTGGAACGACATGTCCTGGGAAGCAACAATCGCTCCTCCCAGGCGGCCTGTGTCTTGTTGGGGAAAGAAGCCCTTCGGCACCACCCAGAAAAGCATCACGTTAATGGCAATGGTGGCGAACAACACCACCAGAGTTAACTGCGGATGCCGTAACACCACCCGCAAAGTGACGCGATAGAAGTTCTGAATGACATTGAAAAACTTTTCGCTCAGGTTATAAAAGATGCCGTGTTTTTCTTCCGTTTGGTGCGGCTTCAGGAAAAGGGCGCACATCATCGGCGTGGTAGTAAGCGAGACCACCAGTGAAACCGCAATTGCCACCGCCAGCGTAATGGCAAACTCCCGGAAAAGCCGCCCCACAATACCCCCCATCATCAAGATGGGAATGAAAACCGCCACTAGCGAAACACTCATGGAAACAACCGTGAAGCCGATCTCCTGCGATCCGCGCAGCGCCGCTTGAAAAGGCGTTAAGCCTCTTTCCAGATAACGCGTAATGTTCTCAATCACCACAATGGCGTCGTCCACTACAAAGCCGGTAGAAATGGTCAACGCCATAAGGGATAAGTTATCCAAACTGTAGCCGAGCAGGTACATGATCGCAAAAGTGCCGAGCAGCGACAAAGGAACCGCCACGCTTGGGATGGCAGTGGCTCGCGGATTACGTAGAAAAAAGAAAACAACCAGAATCACCAGCAACACGGAAAGCAGCAAGGTGGATTCCACATCGTTTACCGAAGCGCGGATCGTGGTAGTACGATCATTCACGATTTTTATGGTGATCGCCGGAGAAATGGAAGCGCGCAGTTGTGGAAGAACTGCTTTCACGCGGTCAACGGTTTCAATGATGTTGGCTTCGGGCTGTCGGAACAGAATCAACAGCACCGCGTCCTTTCCATTCACAATGCCCGCATTGCGTCGGTCCTGCACGCCGTCGTAAACATTGGAAACGTCAGCCAGCCGTACCGCCGCACCGTTGTGATAAGCAAGCACCAGGGGCGCGTACAGCGATGCTTCTTTCATCTGGTCATTGGTTCTGACTGCCCAGGCTTCCTGCTGGTTCGAAAGCTCGCCCAACGGACTGATGGCATTAGCATTCTGAAGAACGCGGCGCACATCTTCCAAACTCAACCCATAACTGTTCAACGTCATGGGGTTTACTTCCACGCGCACCGCAGGACGCGCGCCGCCGCCTACTTCCACCTGCCCAATGCCTTGCAGTTGTGAAAGCTTTTGGGCGAGAATCGATTCCGCCGCGTCGTACATATGTGGTTTGTCGATGGTGTCTGAAGTCAGCGACAAAATCATAATGGGCGCATCCGCCGGGTTCACCTTGTAGTACCAGGGATTTGAGGGCAGATCGGACGGGAGTTGCCCGCGCGCGGCATTAATCGCGGCTTGCACGTCACGAGCCGCAGAATCAATATCGCGGTTCAGATCAAACTGCAGCGAGATGCCGGTGGAACCGGTTTGGCTGGAGGAAGTCATCTCCGTGATGCCGGCGATGCGCCCGAACTGCCGTTCTAAAGGCGTGGCGACAGTAGCGGCCATTGTTTCCGGGCTCGCTCCCGGTAGTCCCGTTCCTACCTGGATGGTTGGATATTCCACTTGCGGCAGCGGCGCAACCGGCAGAAACCGGAACGACAGCGCCCCGGCCAAAGCCAATGCCGCTGTTAATAACGAAGTTGCGACGGATTTGTGGATAAACGGAGCGGAGAAATTCACGTTCGATCAATCTCCTACTGCCGGCGCAGCAACACTGGGAGAATAGGTTCGGCGTTGGAAACGGCGGGCCAGCCGGTCGAAAAACAGGTAAACCACCGGCGTTGTGTAAAGGGTGAGAATCTGGCTCAAGATCAGGCCGCCCACAATCGTAATGCCGAGCGGACGCCGCAGTTCTGATCCGGTGCCGGTTCCTAATGCTAGCGGCAACCCGCCAAACAAGGCCGCCATCGTGGTCATCATGATGGGCCGGAACCGCAATAGGCAAGCCTGGTAGATGGCGTCAATGGGAGCTTTGCCGCTTTCGCGTTCTGCTTCCAGGGCGAAATCGATCATCATAATGGCGTTCTTTTTCACAATGCCGATCAAAAGAATAATGCCGATCAAGGCAATCACGTTAAAATCGGTCCGGCATATTTGCAACGCCAGTATGGCTCCTACCCCTGCCGATGGCAGCGTGGAAAGAATTGTTAATGGATGAATATAGCTTTCGTACAAGACGCCGAGTACGATGTAAACTGTCACCAACGCGGCTAAAATCAGGAACGATTCATTCGCCAGGGAGGATTGAAAAGCCTGCGCTGTGCCTTGAAAGCTGGCATTGATGCTGGCTGGCATTCCGATTTCATTTTCCGCTTTTTTGATGGCCTGAATAGCATCTCCGAGAGAAACATCCTGCGCCAAATTGAACGATAAAGTCACAACCGGAAATTGGCCTTGATGATTGATTGCTAGAGCTGTTGTGGACGGTTCAAAATGCGTAAACGTGCTTAACGGAACTTGAGATCCATTCGGAGAGTGAACGTAAATATCTTTCAGCGAATCAGGATTGGTCTGGTAGCGAGGATCCACTTCCAGCACTACATGATACTGATTCAACTGCGTAAAGATGGTGGAGACCAGCCGCTGGCCGAAAGCATCATAAAGCGTGTCGTCAATCAATTGCGGCGTGATGCCGAGCCGTGAGGCCGTATCACGGTCAATCACCAGATCCGCTTCCAGACCGTGGTTCTGTTGATCGCTGGCCACATCGCGAAGCTGCGGCAATCCTTGCAGCTTGGAAACCAGTTTGGGAACCCAGGTTTCCAGTTCGCTCGCGTCGGCGTCTTCCACGCTGTATTGAAATTCCGTGCGGCTCACCCGATCTTCCACCGACAAATCCTGCACCGGCTGCATAAACAGCGTAATGCCTTCAACGTCGGCAAGCTTCGGAGTTAACCGGCGAATCACGCCGGAAGCATTGGCATTGCGTTTCTCTATCGGCTTCAAGTTAATCTGAATGCGCCCGCTATTTACGGTTGAGTTTGTGCCGTCAATGCCGATAAAAGAAGAAACGCTTTCCACGGCCGGGTCTTGCAAAATCACGGCGGCCAGTTGTTCCTGCTTAGCGGTCATCGCGGGAAAAGAAATCTGCTGCGGCGCTTCGGAAACGCCCAAAATTAGGCCGGTATCCTGAACGGGAAAAAAGCCTTTGGGAACCAGAAAGAATAGGAGCAGGGTCGCTGCAATCGTCGCGCCCATCACAAACAACGTGAAACCCTGGTTTCGCAGCACCCACCGCAGAGTTGTGCCGTAACGCGCGATCACCCAATTAAAAACGCGCTCCGAAGCATGATAAAACCAGCCCTGCTCCGATTCCGGCCTGTACTTCAACAGCTTGGCGCACATCATCGGTGTCAGCGTTAGTGAAACCAGCGCGGAAACCAGAATCGTCACTGCCAGCGTAATCGCAAATTCGCGGAACAAGCGGCCTACTATATCGCCCATGAACAGCAGCGGAATCAGCACTGCAATCAGCGAAACTGTCAGCGAAACAATGGTGAATCCGATCTGCTCGGAACCCTTCAACGCAGCTTGCAGCGGCGATTCGCCTTCTTCGATATAACGGGAAATATTCTCGATCATCACAATGGCGTCATCCACTACAAACCCGGTGGAAATAGTCAGCGCCATCAGAGATAAGTTGTTCAAACTGTAGCCGAGCAGGTACATCACGCCAAACGTGCCGACCAGCGACAAGGGAACCGCAACCGAGGGAATCACGGTGGCTGCCAGATTGCGGAGGAACAGAAAAATCACCATGACCACCAACCCAACCGTCAGCATCAGTTCAAACTGCACATCCGCAACCGAAGCGCGGATGGTGCTGGTACGGTCAGTTAACACCGTCACATCAATGGATTTCGGCAACGAGGCCCGGAGCTGCGGAAGCAGTGTGGTCACCCGGTCCACCACTGAAATAATATTTGCGCCCGGCTGCCGCTGAATGTTCATAATCACGGCGGGCGTGGTGTTCATCCAGGCCGCTTGTTTTATGTTTTCCGCGCCTTCGGTCACAGTGGCAATATCGGACAACCGCACTGGCGAGCCATTTTTATACGCAATAATGAGCGGCCTGTATTGTGCGCTGGACCGGATCTGGTCGTTTGCGCCGATGGTGAACGATTGGCGCGGACCATCGAAATTGCCTTTAGCCTGGTTTACATTCGCTAGGCCGATAGAAGCGCGCAGGTCTTCCAAACTCAATCCGTAAGCGGCTAAAGCAGTAGGATTTGCTTGAATGCGCACGGCTGGCTTTTGTCCGCCGCTTAGAGTGACTAATCCAACGCCTGTCACTTGGGAGATCTTTTGGGCCAGCGTTGTATCTGCTAAATCTTCCACCCGCGAAAGCGGAAGCGTTTGGGAACTAAGCGCTAAGGTCAGAATCGGCGCGTCCGCTGGATTTACCTTGTTATAAATCGGCGGATTGGGCAGATCGCGTGGTAAATACGTGCCGGATTGGTTAATGGCCGCCTGCACTTCCTGTTCCGCAATATCGATGTTCAAATTCAAATCAAATTGAAGCGTGACAATCGACGCGCCAAAAGAACTGGTGGAAGTCATCTGCTTCAAGCCGGGAAGCTGGCCGAACTGCCGTTCTAAAGGCGCAGTAACGGACGACGTGGTGACTTCCGGACTGGCGCCCGGATAAAATGTAAGAATCTGAATGGTGGGATAATCCACTTCAGGAAGCGCGGAAACCGGCAACTGCTGATAAGCAATAATCCCGGCCAGCAGAATGCCGACCATCAGCAGTGAAGTGGCTACCGGCCGCAGAATAAAGGGCCGGGAAGGACTCATGAACGCAATCCTCTGCTGCTACGTGAAGGATTCAGGGTTCGAACTTCAACTTTAATGCCGTCGGTCAGCTTATCTGCGCCGTCCACCACCACTTGTTCGCCGTCCGAAACGCCTTTTGCAATCGAAATATCGTTTGCCAGCACGGCTCCCGTGGTTACGGGCCGCACCGCCGCTTTGTTGTTTTTCACCACATAAACAAAATTACCTGCTGGTCCGCGCTGTATCGCCGCTGCCGGAACAATCACGACCTCATGCTGCGTATCCAAATGGGTTTCAACGTTCACAAACTGATTCGGAAAAAGCGCTCCGTCTTTGTTGTCAAAAACCGCTTTTAGCTTTGAAGTGCCGGTGTTGGAATCAATCTGGTTATCTACGGTAAGCAGCGTTCCTGTAGCCAGCTTGTCGCTGCCGTCGCGATCATACGCCACTACCGGTAGATGCGAGTTCGCCCGCAATTTCTTCAACACTGGCGGCAGGAAATCTTCCGGAATGGAAAACAGAACCGCAATTGGCTGCAACTGAGTAATCACAGCGATACCGTTGGTATCGGCCATGTGGACCATATTTCCTTCATCCACTTGCCGCAAACCAATTTGGCCCGAAATTGGGGCAGTAATTTTGCAATAAGTCAGTTGCAGCTTAGCCTGGTCAATCTGCGCTTTGTCGCCCTGAATTGTACCCTCGAATTGGCCGACGAGCGAAGCCTGCGTGTCTAACTGCTGTTTGGCGATCACCTGAGCGGAATATAGTTCTTGGTAGCGTGCCAGGTTTGCTTCCGCGTCTTTCAATTGAGCTACATCTTTAGCCAGTTGCCCTTCCGCTTGGGCTAATTGCACCTGATAAGTTCGTGGATCAAGTTCTGCCAGCAGATCGCCTTGGTGAACAAACTGCCCTTCGCGGAAAACAACACGGGTAAGCTGGCCATCTAATCGAGGCTTTACGGTCACTGTTTGAAACGCAGTGACTGAGCCTAAACCGCGTAACGTGACCGGCATGTCTCCGCGATACGCCGTGGATACCACTACCGAAGCCAAGTGGTGCGCTGCCTTGGCATCCTGGGCAGCAGCCATTGCCGCGCGTTTCTGCAGTTCTGCCTGGTAAAGCCGGTAGCCTCCATAAAGAAGCCCGGCAAACACCAGCAGCCACAGCCACCAAAGATTGCGCTTCGGCTTCTGCGAAGGAGGCAAAGGCTCATAAGAAGGCTGCATTTTGTGAGTGGATTGCTGGTCCAGTACCCCGGGGATGTTCATCCGCTGCTCCAAATAGTAACTGTAAGGATTACCAGCGAGCCGTCCCAAACCCTTTTCGGCTAAGCTATTGCAGGCTGAACGCCTGAACGCCTGTTCGCTGATGTTGAAAAGACGATGAAAAGGAGGCCAATGTTACCGCTATTCCCTGACAACTTGTCTCAATTTTGACGTCGTCTCGCCTTAAGTAACGTGAGTTCGACGTAAGCTTAGTTGAATCCTAACAGGAACGCTCGTTCTTG
>CAXTWH010000031.1:0-62356 GCA_964247975.1 uncultured Bryobacteraceae bacterium
TTGCTCCTTTTTAGTCTCTCAGCAAGGGATACGTTTTTCACGGGCAAGCTCACTGCTAGCGCGGCTGGCGCAAGAGCCGGGATATCACTACCAACCGATTTCCGCCGATTGGCATACGCTGTGCAGCCCCTTATTCAAGCGGATATTCGGTCACAATCAAGTCACGGGTGCCTACCTACTCGGCTTGGCTATCTATGAAAAGTTGGTACTTGTTACATTCGACAAAGCCATCATTCATCTGGCTGCAGAACACCAAAACCATGTGCTGCTGCTTACAGGATCTGCAGTCCACTAAATGGGTTAGGTATGGTTGGACATTTCATCTCTCAACTCGAAAACTGTTCTTCCTGACAGGAACAACAGCAGCAACCAACCAAACTCCATTAAGGGATAAAAACTTCTATAACAGCTCTACGTTTGTTCAATACCCCAGCCCATATCCCAACGCAAACAGTTCCTGATAACCGGAATCACCCCGATGCAGCGAAGTGGAAGAACCTTTCGGCCAGGTGAACGAAAGTTTGCCCACCGGCTTATAGTTTCCAAACAACACGTCAGCCACGCCATCTCCTTCGCTGCCCGGCAGCCACGCCGCTACAATCGCGTCCGCATCGTTCATCACGTCATCAAGAAATAATGGACGGCCCGAAACCACCACCAGCACCACCGGGATTCCGGCTGCTTTCATTTTCTTCACCACCGCCACATCGTCCGCTGCCAGATGCAGGTCTTTTGCGTCGCCGAACATTTCCGCATAAGGCGTTTCGCCTACCACAGCCACGCCCACCGTCGCCCCTTCTGCGCCGGAGCCATCCAGCGAATACGTCACCCGCGAGCCCACCTTTTTCATCGCTGCCAGAATCGTTGTGCCGCCCGGAACCGGCGTGTCGCTGCTTCCTCGCCATGTCACGGTCCAGCCGCCGCACTGGTTGCCCAAACTGTCGGCATTCTTGCCAGCTACATGGATGCGGGAAGCGCGTTTTGCCAGCGGCAGTACCTTGCCGTCGTTCTTTAATAACACCAGCGATTCCCGAACCGCTTGTCTCGCTATTTTCCGGTGTTCCGCCGAGCCGAACTCTTTCTGCAAGCTGCGGTCTGCCAGCACCGGTGTCTTCGGGTCCATCAAACCCATAGCAAACTTCACTCGCAGAATTCGCCGCACCGCATCATCAATGCGGTACTGCGACACGCTTCCTTCATTGACCAGTTCTTTCAAATCAGTGATGAACTCCTCGTAGTGTTCGGGAACCATTACCATGTCCATACCGGCATTGATCGACTCCCGCACCTGTGCCTTGTAACCGCCGTCTACTTTAATCTCGTTAATCGCCGCGTAATCGGAAATGGTGAAGCCCTGAAATCCCATTTCGTTTTTCAGAATGTCGGTCAACAGGCGCTTATTGTTGGAGCACTTCACTCCGTTCCAACTGCTGTAAGAAGGCATCACTGATCCCACGCCTTCCGGAATCGTGGAAAAATATCCCGGCAAGTGGATTCGCCGCAGAGTTGCTTCGTCCACCTGCGTGTCGCCGTGGTCCATCAACTGCTGCCCCGCTGCCTTGTTCATCAACCCGGTTCCGAACACCGTGCCACCATCACCGGCAAAATGCTTGGCGCACGCCAACACCGCTTTCGGATTGTTCAACCCATTCCACTGCAAGCCCCGCGCCGATGCCGCGCCCAATTCCTTCACGATATTCGGATCTTCGCTGTAGCCTTCATACGTTCGGCCCCATCGGATGTCCTGCGGCACCGTCACGCACGGCGCAAACGCCCAGTTGATTCCTGTGGCCCGCACTTCTTCCGCCGTAATCTGCCCAATTTGTTCGATCAGGTAAGTGTTGCGCGTGCAGCCCAGGCCGATGTTCTGCGGAAACACTGTTGCGCCGATCACGTTATTGTTCCCATGCACCGCATCAATGCCGTACAACAACGGAATGCGCAGCTTAGTTTGTAAGGCGCGCGACTGATATTTGTTATATAAATCAGCCCAGGATTGCAGGTCGTTGCCCGCTTCCGGATCGGAATCCCCACCGTTTAATAGCGAACCCAGGTGATACTTGTCAATATCATCAATGCTTTTCAAAAACTTCTGATCCGGCTGGGTCATCTGCCCAATCTTTTCATCGAGCGTCAAACGCGAAAGCAGTTCATTCACCTGCGGATCGAAGCTAGCCAAAGCTTTCGGCGCGGGCTGCGCGGCCGCATGAACGCGAGTTCGCGCCATCCACCCGCATACCGGTAAAGCGACAAGGCAAACTGTGAAAATCAACCTGGATCTGGAAACGCGCATACTTAGTATTTGAGTGTAGCCTTACCGCATCAAGTGAGGCTGCCCCGCATCAAGTAGAACAAGAACAGAAACCATGCTCAAACTTCAGGGGGTTTTCCCTCCGCTGACCACCCCTTTCGACGCTGCCGGAAATTTATACCGCACGAAACTCATCCACAACGTCAGCCGCTTAAATGACGTTGCGCTAACCGGCTACGTCGTCGGCGGCTCCACTGGCGAAAGCCCTCTGCTCAGCGGCGATGAACGCATTCAATTGTTTGAATGGGTGCGCGAGGTTCGCGCCGAAGGAAAACTGCTGATTGCGGGAACCGGCTCCGAAGGCGTTCATGAAACGGTGTCGCTGGTGAATCGCGCCGCCAAAATCGGCTACGATGCCGCGCTGGTGCTTGGCCCCCGTTATTACCGCACTCAGATGCACCGGCCCGACACTCAGGCCCTGTTCTACCGTTCGGTTGCCGACAGCGCGAAAATTCCCGTTCTGCTTTATAACTTCCCAAATGTCACCGGCTACGACATCCCTATTGAAACGCTGGCCGCCCTGTCTGAACATCCCAACATCATCGGCATGAAAGACAGTTCCGGAAACGTGGAAAAACTGGCCGCTACGGTGAAGGCAGTGAAGCGTGGCTTTCAAGTGCTGTCCGGTTCGGGAGCCAGTTTCTGGCCCGCGCTTCAGAACGGCGCGTCCGGCGGCATTCTAGCTTTTGCTGATTGCGCCCCTTATGCCTGCGTCACCATCTGGGAAGCCTTTCGCACCCGCGAACACGAAGCCGCCGCGGATTGGCAGGAACGAATCATGCAAGCCGCCAAGCTCGTCACCGCTACCTACGGCATCCCCGGCCTGAAACACGCAATGGACATCAACGGCTTCTACGGCGGCCCGCCGCGCCTGCCGCTCGTACCCGCCACTCCCGAAGCCCGCCAGGAAATAGAGCGAGCGTTCGACGGAATTAAAAGCTGAATTCAGGCCCTGGAGTTTCTTCCCAAACGCGTTCTTGAGCTTGCCCGAAACTTGCAAATTAGCTAATCCTGGCCAAAATATAGGTATGACCGTGAGCGTTACAGAAGCAAAGAACAAGCTGACTCAGCTTTTGATAGCAGTTGAGAAAGGCGAGCGCGTGACGATTGAACGTCACGGTCACATCATCGCTGAAATTGTGAAGCCATCTGTGAAAAGGATTCCTGAATTCGGAACGCTGAAGGGCATTGTGCATATGACTCCGGAACAATTCCAGGAAGCGACGCGCCCTATGACGGACGAAGAAGCCGATGCCTTTCTCGCAGGACGCTATTAATTGCGCGTTCTCCTCGACACAACAGCGCTGTATGCGGCGGCGGGAGTTTCCGACGTGGCATTCACACCGAAGGTTCAGCGCTTGCTTGAACATTCGGAAACAGTACGCATGGTCAGTCCGATTTCTTTTAACGAAATCGCTATCAAGGCCAACAAGAGACTGACGCCATTGACGCGGGAACACATTGAGAAGCTCATCTTCGACCTGGATCTAAACGTTTTGCCGATAACCGCCGAGCATTCACTGAATCTATTCGGACCGCCTGCTTATCATAATGACCCGTTTGACCGAATGCTGATTGCAACAGCGCTTGCGGAAGACATTCCTATTGTCGCCCGTGATCGCAAGTTTAAAAAATACAAAGGACTTCGGGTAATTTGGTAGTTTTGATACACAATGCGAACTAACATCGTCATTGATGACAAACTGATGCGTGATGCGCTTCGTGTTACTGGCCTGAAGACCAAGCGCGAAGCTGTGGAGTTGGGATTGCAAACCCTAGTTCGCCTGCGTAAGCAAGCGGCGATTCGATCTCTGCGCGGCAAAGTGGATTGGCAAGGCGACCTGGAAACTATGAGAACAGATAAATGATTCTGGTCGAAGTGCTGTAAGGATTCGCGAGGGATACATTTAATGGCTGAGGTATTCCCGGCCAGCTTGAGGCTTTGATTTAGAGTTGTACAAATATAAATTCGTGCTTGAGAGCCTACAACTGCCTAAATTAAACATTTGCTGGTCGGATGTTTCCGCCTGTTGTTACTCGTGGTTCTCGATAGCTTAAAGTGGCATGCTGAGGACTGGGATTTCGCACTTTCGAGACACGCCCTTGTTCCCGCATTCGTTTGTCGGCGTCCGTCCACGATGGCAGTGTTGCCTCCGGCTGTTCCCAATGCGCTACAGACGCTTCATCGCACCAATCGAGAAGGCGTGGCATGGCCGCTCGATGTTGTCCTGTTGTCATATAGCGCCGCATACTCTCTGGGCTATCCCAGACCGTCATAGTCCAGAATGTCCAGCTTCGATCAGCTAAAAGCATTCCGCCTTGGAAACCGGTTGCTCCTCGGACCTGTTTAAGGGACTTAAGAGTATGCATCATAAAGGACGGCAGAAAGCGAATAGACCGAATCCTTAAGCGTGTGATGCTAATAAAAACCATAATTGCCTCATTAAGTATCCATTGGCTTTACTAAAGCACTCTGGTGCAAAGTTTAATCGGTTCTCACCCGCTTCCACTTCTTCCCCACCCGAATCACCATCAACTCCGGCACCTCAGCCATCAGCAGATCGCTCCATCGCTCGCCGTTAATCTCCACCGCGCCTTCTTTCAGCTTTCGCGCCGCCTCGGTCACGCTCGCCGCCAATCCAATTCTCGCAATCAATTTGTCGACGCGCACGCCTTTCTCAGTTCGCGCTTCTAGGGGCAGCGAAACGGTTTCCGTATCCGCCGGTTCCAAGCCTTGCCGCACTTCGCGGTTAAACGCATTGTAAGCAGTTTCGGCTTCCGCCGCCGAATGAAAATCCGTCACAATCCGCCTGCCCAAAGCCATCTTCGCTTCCATCGGGTCTTGCTTCCCCGCTTCAATCGCCTCGCGCAATGCATGGATCTCCACCACCTGCATGTCAGTCAGCAGTTCGTAATACCGGCACATCAGCTCATCGCTTATCTGCATTACCTTGCGAAACATCACCTTCGGCGCTTCGGTGATGCCGATGTAGTTGTTCTTGGATTTCGACATCTTCTCAACGCCGTCCAAGCCTTCAAGTAATGGAACCGTTGCCACAATCTGCGGCAACTGGCCGAAATCGCGCTGCAATTCCCGCCCTACCAGCAGATTTGTTTTCTGGTCCGTTCCGCCCATCTCCACATCGCACTGTAAAGCAACTGAATCGTATCCCTGCGCCAGCGGATATAACAACTCATGCATAAACACCGGAATGCCATCCCTCAAACGATTTGAAAAATCGTCGCGTTCTATTAGCCGCGCCACCGTGTATTTCGAGCAGAGCCGGATAATCTCCGGCCAGTTCATCGGCTCCAGCCACGCGCTATTAAACCGAATCTCTGTCTTCTCCGGGTCCAGTATCTTAAACACTTGCGTTCGATAAGTTTCCGCGTTTCGTTCAATATCCTCCCGCGTCATCGGCGGTCGCGTAATGTTGCGGCCTGTCGGGTCGCCGATTAAACCGGTCATGTCTCCGATCAGAAAAATCACCTGATGCCCCAGGTCCTGAAAATGCTTCAGCTTGCGAATCAGAACGGTATGGCCCAAGTGCAGGTCCGGCGCGGTCGGGTCGAATCCGGCTTTCACGCGCAGCGGTCGATTTTCCTTGGCTGATTGAGTTAAACGCTCGCGCAAGTCTTCTTCAGGAATCAACTCCGCTAAACCTTTTTTCAAATATGTAATTTGTTCTTGAACAGGGGCAAACGGCACGGTTCTCCCAGAATACTGAACCCCGCGTTCTCACTTCCTACCACGGGAAAGCTATCCTGAAATTTGACGACTCTGAACGCAGTTCTAACTCGCAGCTATCTGCGCTCCGTAACTGCTGTTTCCGTTCTTTTGGTTATAGCGTTCATCGTCACCGGTTTTCTCAGTTCCGCTTACCGGAAAGCCCGCGAAAATCAGGGTCATCGTCATTACGAAGTAGGCCAGGCAATGGAAGGAGCCGGAAACGTCGCCGGCGCTGCCGAAGAATATCGCAAAGCCTTGTTGTTTCTGCCGGATGAGCAGGAATATCGTTTATCTCTATCAATCGCGCTGATAGAACTGGGCAAGCTGGACGAAGCGGAAACGCATCTCCAGGAACTGCTCGATACTGACCCCACAAACGGAACCATCAATCTTATGCTGGCCCGCGTGGCCGAGCGTCGCCACAAAACCACCGAAGCCATTGATTATTTTGAGCGCGCTGTTTATGGCTATTGGCCTCCCAACAAGATTCCTATCCGGCACGCCGCCCGTTGGGAACTGGTTTCGCTGCTGGCTAACGAAAAACGTCGCACCGAAGTGGTCGGCGAACTGCTTCAGCTTTACGCCAACTCTCCCAACGACCCCAAGGAAAGATCGAAAATCGGCTTCATGCTCCTGCACTACGGAGCTGTTTCCGATGCAACCAATGTTTTCCATGATCTGGTTCGTGACTCGCCTCGCTACGTGGAAGGCTATTACGGTTTGGGAAAAGCCTATCTCGAATCAGGAGATTACACCGCAGCGCGCACGGAATTCCAATACGCGGCTCGTTTAGATGCCGCTGATCGCGACGCCCAGTCTTTGCTTGTCCTCACCAACACAATCCTCAGCATGGACCCTATGCTGCCGCGCCTCAGCTCGATAGACCGGGTTCGCCGCAGCCGCGCTCTGCTCGATCGGATCATCACTTACCTGCAAACCTGCGCTGCCGCAAACGCGCCTGTTCCCCAGAACCTGGCGGATGCTAAAACTTTAGGAGGGAGTGACTACCAGGATCTCGATCAATACCTGAACCAGCTTCAAGACGCTTCTCAACAGCTTTGGAAAACTCGCAGCGCTGTGTGTGGAAACGCAGCGCCCCACGATCAGGTTCTTGAATCTCTTATGCCCAGGATGTCGCTATGACGGTTGGCAGCAGACGCTTTGTAGTCTGGCCCGCGCACTTGGCCATCAGCGAAACACAGCGCTTCCTGCTGCTTGCTTTATTAATCGGCATCTTTTCCGGCTTGCTGGTAGTCTGCTTCCATATCACCATTGATTGGGTAAGCTGGACCACTCTCGGCGCGCTATCCGGCCGCTATCGTTTTGGCCGCCTGCTGACGCCCGCTTTGGGCGCAATAGTTAGCACCTTCTTAGTAAGAAAAGTCTTTAAACGCGCTCAGGGCAGCGGCATCAACCACACCAAAGCCGCCATTTACACTTACAACGGCTACGTGCCTTCCAGCACCATCATCGGGAAATTCGCGGCTTGCGCCATCTCCATCGGAACCGGCAATTCGCTTGGCCCGGAAGACCCCTCGCTGCAGATGGGCGCGGGCGTCGCTTCCTGGCTTGGGCGCATCTTTCAACTGGAGCGCGGCACCATGCGCATCATCGCTCCGGTGGGCGCGGCTGCCGGCATCGCCGCTGCGTTCAACACGCCCATCACCGGCGTTCTCTTTGTCATGGAAGAAGTGCTGGCCGATTGGAGCGCCACCACCGTCGGCTCCATTGTTCTCGCGGCAGTGGCGGCAGTAGTCACCATGCGTGCTTTCCTCGGCAACGATCCGCTCTTCCGCATTCCCGCGTTTCAACTCACCCACATTACCGAACTGTTTGTTTACGCCGCCATCGGCATCATCGGCGGCCTGCTTTCCGCATTATTCATTTACCTTGTCAAAACCGCTAAGGTGAAGCTCGACGAACTGCCGCGCTGGACCCATTATCTGCTTCCCGCCGCCGGCGGTTTTCTCACCGGTTTGGTGGGCTTATGGTTTCCCGAAGTGATGGGCGCCGGCTACGATGCCATCAACGCCGCCCTGCACGGCGAGTTCACCTGGAACGTGCTTTTCTATCTCGCGCTTTTAAAACTGCTGGTCACGGTGTTCTGTTTCGCCGCCGGCACTCCCGGCGGCATGTTCGCCCCTGCCTTGTTCGTCGGCGGCATGTTAGGCGGCGCTTGTGGCGGATTGGCTCATCACTGGTGGCCGTATCCGGCGTCTTCCGCCGAAGCCTACATGCTCGTCGGCATGGGAACGCTCTTCGCCGGAGTCTTCCGCGCGCCTATCACTTCCATCTTCCTAGTATTCGAAGTGAGCGCCAGCTACGTCATCATTCTTCCCGTGATGATCGCCAACATCACCGCTTATCTTTTATCCCGTCGTCTCTACGCCACGCCGTTTTTCAAAATGCTCGCCCAGATCGAAGGTTTGGCGCTGCCCTCCGCCGAGGAAAAACGAAACTTCCAGCCTTTGCGCGTAGAGGATGCTATGCAGCCGGTTTCTTCTCCGATCAACGCGGAACCCGGCATGAGGCTTTTTCCTGACGAACCGCTCGATGCCGCCTTAAGGCTCTTGGCCGTGCGCCCGCACATCCAAGTGGTGAGCCGCGTTCATCCCGATCAAGTCGTCGCTACCTTGAGCCTGGACGACGTTCACCATGCTTACGGCATCAGCGAAAATGCCAATGCCGCGCAAGATGCCTCAAACGCAATGCCGATCAGTTCTTAACAACCGAAAACGTGAAGCACCCTATGCTTTCTCCATCCCAGAAAGCGAAAAATGAAAGCTCGCTCCTTCGCCTGGCTTACCTTCAGCCCACATGCGTCCGCCGTACCGCTCCACAATGCGCTGGCAAATCGCTAAACCTAGCCCCGTGCCCGGATATTCCTCCTTATGCAGACGCTTGAACAATCCGAAAATGCGCTCAGCATATTGCGGTTCAAAACCGATGCCGTTGTCCTGCACCGAAATGATCCATCGACCGCCTTCCTGCCTAGCGGAAATGTGGATCTTGGGAGCGATCTTCTTTTTGCGATATTTCAACGCATTTGAAAGCAGATTTTGAAACACATGGGCCAACTGCGGCGCGTCTCCATGAACGATGGGCAATGGCTCGGCGGTGATCGAAGCGCCGCTTTCTTCAATTCGGCTCTTCAGCACCGCTAACGCCTCGCTCAATGAGGCGGAAAGATTCGCTGTTCCTACCGGCAATTCTTCGGTATGCACCGTGCGCGAAAAAGTCAGAAGATCGCGAAGCAGCGCGTCCATCCGCGCCACGCCTTGCCGGACGAAATCGCCATATTGATTTAACGCCGCATTCTCCCCTCCAAGGCGTCTCAGAATCATCTGCGTATAGATGTTGACCATGCGCAAGGGTTCCTGTAAATCATGGCTCGCCACATACGCAAATTCCTCCAGCTCGCGATTTGCCCGGCGCAGTTCCTCTTCCACTTTTTTCTGATCCGCAATATCGGTGTTGGTGCCGAACCAGCGCACAACGCGCCCTTGTTGATCCTTAACCGGCTCAACGCGCGTGAGAAACGACCGGAACGCGCCGTCAGAGCGTTTCAAGGGAAAAACCATCTCAAACGATTCTCCGCTGCTGATAGCCTCTTTCCACTTCGTAAGAACAGTAGGCAGAACTGCCGGATCATGAACCTTTTGCCAGCCCCAACCCTGCATATCCTCAAAAGTTGTACCCGTATAGGCGTACCAGCGCTGGTTATACCAGAAGATATTACCTGTTTCGTCCGCCATACAAGCTAAATTCGGAATGCTCTCCGCTAGCGTGCGGAACTGCCGTTCGCTCTCCTCAATGCGCTGCCGCGTTTTCACCAAATCCGTCACGTCGGTGACGTGAACAAAAGTGCCGTCAATCTCTCCATCACTGTTTCTGGTGGGCAGGCACACAAAATTAAGATAGGTTTCCTGGGGAACAACTTCGCCAAGCATTACCAAAGCCTCGCGCGCAACATAGGGTTCCCCGGTCTGGTACACCCGGTCAAACATGCTGGCGTAGCCTTGTGAAATAATCTCCGGCACGGCCTCCCGCACTGCCCTTCCTACCATGGCCTCAGAAGCTCTTCCAACCAATCGAAGATAATCGTCGTTCACCCATTCATACCGATGCTCCGGCCCCTGGAGCACGGCGATAGCTGCTGGCGCCTTAAGAAGAAGTTCACGCCAGCGCCGGCGATCTTGCTGTACTAGCTCCGCAGCTTTGTTCCGCTCCGTGGTGTCGCGGGTAGATCCGGCCACTGCTTCCACTTGGCCGTTTGCCGCCAGCACCGGCGCGAAAATATATTCATAATGACCGATTTTCCCCGTGGCCCCCGTAAAAGGCGTTTCGTCCCGTAAAGGCTGCTTTGTGTCAATAACTTGCTGAACTTGCCGCTGAACGCGCTTAGCGAGTTCCGGCGGATAATCAAGCTCAAAGCAATCTTTGCCGATAACGTCTTCCAACGATCTTTGCCAAAGCGCAAGCAGCGCGCGATTCACATAAGTAAAACGGCCTTGAAGATCAAAAGTGTAAATGAAATCGGGCGTGTGCGACAGCGCGGTATCGAAAGCTTGCCATTGTTGTTGCAGATGAGCTTCAGTCTGCTTTTGAGCGTCAATGTCGATGTTGACGCCGATCATCCGCTCGGCTGCGCCTGCGCCATCATAGAAAAACTGTGCTTGGCCGCGCAGCCATCGTTGTGTTCCATCAGGCAACACTGCCCGAAATTCATAAGTATATTCGGCTTGGTGTCGAGCTAGGCAGCTTTCCACTCCCGCGATGACGCGTTCAGCATCTTCGGCAACTACCCGCTTGCTCCAACCGTCGAGACTTCCCTCGAACGTGCCTTCCGCCACTCCGTAGAGTGCTTCGGTTTCCGGCGTCCAGATAACCTTGTTCTCCTTCATTAACCACTCAAAACTGCCGAGGCGGCCAGCTTTCTGAGACAATCGGAGCCGCCGCTCGCTCTGCTGTAATTCGCGCGAAACGCGGGCGCGCTCAATCGCTTCCCAACAGCGATTCGAAACTAGCTTTACCAACTCTACTTCTTCCGGCAGCCACTTCCTCGGAAACTGCTGATGCACGCCGATTGCCGCCACAAGCTGCCCTGCCTTATGGAGAGGCACCGAAAGGTGAGCATAGATTCCGGCTTGCCGGTAGCGATCCTGTTCCTGAGCAGTAACAGAATCGCTTCCCACATCATCCACTACCTGAGGCAAATTGGTCCGCATCAGCCGTGCGGTTTCCGCTCCGAATTGCGTAAGCGAATAACGGCCCGTAACGCTTGGAACTCCTGAGCGAGCGTAATCCGTGGTGAAGTAAAACGTCTCCTGGTCAGGTTCAAATGTGCAATAAACGCATCTGTCTGCCCGGAGATGCTCGCCTAATAAACGAGCCGCGGTCTGCGCAATTTCGTTTGGATCAACTAATGAACGGGCAGCGTCATCCAGCCGCACCAGAAACGCATCCCATTTGCTTTGTTTGCGCTCGGTTAAGTCTAAAATAATGGCTGCCACTTCAGTCCGCCCGTCCACCGATTCCAGCAGCGATGCTGCAATCAAAATGGGAATGCGCCGGCCGTCTTTGGCAATGTAAGCTTTTTCGTAGGGCGCGCATCTGCCCGTAACGAGAATTTCCTGCCATGCTTCGGCGTCTCGCGCTGCGAACTCAGGCGGGGTCAGCCGGTCCCAGCGCACCAGTCCTGTTGCCGCTTCCTCCTCGCGGTAGCCGAGAAGCTGAAGCACGGTGGGGTTGAGATAAGAAAAATTGTTTTCCAAGTCCGCAATCACCAAGCCGAACCCGGTTGCTTCCGCTAATTGGCGAAAGCGCTTCTCGCTTGTTTGTAACTGGAGCGCTGCCGTCTGCGCTGCGGCATCCGCCCGCACCTTCTCGGTGGCATCTTCCACCGCGTGAAGCAGATATTTAACCGTTCCGTCTTCGCCTAGAACAGGCGTGTTCAGTGGATTCCAATAATGTTCCTCAAAGCCCCCTTCTGCTGTGCGCCGTTCCACATCGTACCTCTGCAATGGCATTCGATCTGGAATACGAGTTGCTAGGGCGCGTCGAAACGAAGCAAGCAAGCTCTGCACTCCATTGGCGGTTAGGTCATCCGGGTTGTTCGGGAAAACCTCGAACACTCCCCTGCCAATAATGGTTTCGCGCGTGGCTCCTGTGGCGCGCAGGTAGGCATTGCTTACGGCCACAATGGTAAACACCGGATCATCCGGCAGAACCACCAGTAAAGCGGCAGGCGCGCCTTCAAAAAGCAGGCGGAAATCAGGCGCGAACAACGCCGCGCTCTGGCTGGAATCAAATTGCAACAGGCTCACATTCAGCTCCTGTCTTGCTGCGCCCTAAATATGAAGCATGTCTCGGTTGGTAGCACCTAAAATCATTCAATGAGCAAATGTTCCCTTATGACTAAGCCCGGTGCGGACCCTTCGCACTATACTTGCATAATTCAAGTATATTTTCATGTGGCAAGATGCTTCCGCTTGCGGCGGCCATTCTCTTCTGGAGTGAGGCTTTCTTATGGCTAACGGTTTCTGCTGCCCTCATACACTCGCACATAATCAACCAGCATTTGTTGCGGAAATACCGTGCTCTCATCCGGATTACCCGGCCATTTGCCGCCCACCGCCAGATCCAACAGAATAAAAAACGGATGATCGTACACCCAGCGAGCGCCTGGCGGTAAATCTTTGGGTGTCCGCTCAACAATCAACTGCTCGTCAAACAAGAAGCGAATGCGCTCGGGCGACCACTCCACTGCGTAATTGTGGAATCCGCTGTTTACCGCTTGTTCCGGAGGCAGCGAAAATGGGGTGCTGATGGCGTGTCCGCCGGAATAACCCGGACCATGCAGAGTGCTGTAAATCACTTGCGGATCGCCGATCGTTTCCAGCACATCTATCTCGCCGCAAGTAGGCCAATTCACGGCATCGACGTTATCTCCCAACAGCCAGAATGCAGGCCAAATGCCTTTGGCTGACGGCAACTGCATCCGCGCTTCAAAATAGCCGTAAGCCTGAGCAAATCGCCCTTTGGTTTGCAAACGCGCTGAAGTATATTCCCGCTGTATCTTGTCTGTCCCGGTAAACGATTCCTTCCGCGCCGTAATCACCAAATGCTCATCGCGTTGTTGCGCGTTTTCCGCGCGCTTGGTGTAGCTTTCCAGTTCCTGGTTGCCCCATCCGCTGCCGCCTGTCACCATCTCCCATTTCGAAGCGTCCGGCAAACTGCCTGCCGGTCCGTTAAATTCATCGCTCCAAACCAGCTTGCCATGCCTGGAATTGTTGGCTTGCGCTGTTTGCTGATTTCTGCTTACAGCAAACACCGCGCCATTCAAAACCATCCATCCAACCAAAAACAAAGAAAAAGCTCTGGTGCTCACCAACCCTCCTGCCTGGTCTGAACCTTTCAGCCATTTTTAAGAAACTGCCCCTATCATAGGAACTGTTGGTAAATTCAACAACTCTGCAAATTGGATCACCACAAACAGGAGAAGACGGCATGCAATACATACACACGCCGCGCGTGGATGCGCGCTACTGGACAGCCATCACGCTGGCGAGCATTTTCGGCACTAATCTGGGCGATTTCTACGCGCACGAGAGCGGACTGAGCATTGGCGCCGGGCTCGCTGTGTTAGCTTTGCTGGCCGCGATTGTATTTGTTGTGGAACGCTTCGAAACGCGCCGCCATGAAGCATATTATTGGCTCGTCATCATTCTGATTCGCACCGGCGCCACGAACATTGCCGATTACCTTGCCGGTCGCGTTCACATCCCCCCTCTTCCTCTCACTCTTGGCTTGATTGTCCTGCTGTGTCTTTTCGGTTGGGGCACCCATCGCCCTGCTCGCAATAACAGCAAAGCATCACAAGCACTGCCGACCACCAATGCCGCTTACTGGCTGGCCATGTTAACCGCCGGTGTGTTTGGCACGGTGGAAGGCGATATCTGCTCCCACCTTGTAGGCGAAGGCGTAGCTTCGCTGGGACTTGCAGTGCTGCTTGCCGCCGTGCTGCTGGCAGGACGCGGCCGCGCCGCCCAAGTGATTGCGCTTTACTGGACCACAGTGGCCGTAGCCCGCACAACCGGTACTGCAATTGGCGACTGGCTGGCGGAAAACAAAATGCTGCCTATTGGTTTATCAGCCAGCACACTGATAACCGGCATTGCCTTTGTGGCCGTGCTCATCCTTTGGAGAAGCCAAGCTAAAGAAAGCCCCACTTTGGCTGAATCAGCTTCCGGAAGCATCTAACACAAAAGTAAAACCAAGTCACTTCCGAAATCACCAGCAGCACCACGCCGGTCACTTATGCCGAATCGGAGCTACACAAAAGGTTCTCGCTGCGATACAGGCCCTAGACGAATTCCGGGACTGTTCTTGGAAAACTGATTGGCTGGCGCGGAACAAGCCAGTAGAAATTGCGGAATAAGATTAACAGCCATTCCGGTAATAACCCTCATCCACTGGTATTCTAAAAGGTGAAACGGCCTGCCTTCTACCGAACGTAAGCTCATGTCACAGTTGCGCTATACCACTCCGCACGGAATTACCGTTACCAGAACCAAAGCCAAAATCCCTTATGGGCGAGGGCTTGACGCGATCCTGAAACAGTTGGATTCCCGGCGCGGCATTTATCTGTCTTCAGGGTACGAGTATCCGGAGCGTTATTCGCGTTGGGATGTGGCGAGCGTCGCGCCGCCGATTGAGATTGTCGGACGGGACCGCACGATTGAAATTCGCGCATTGAACGAGCGCGGCCACGTTCTAAACCGGATGTTTGCCCGCTTTCTGGAAGGTCATCCGCATTGGCAGTCGTTTCAAAAAACTGAGGACGTTCTGATTGGTAAACTGCGGCCTTTATCAGGCGTGTTTTCCGAAGAAGAGCGGAGTAAACAACCTTCGCCGGTTTCGATCCTTCGGGCGTTCATCGAAGAATTCCGCCATCCTGAAGACACCCGGCTGGTGTTAGCAGGCGCGTTCGGCTACGACCTGCTGCTGCAGTTTGATCCGATCCAGTTGCGTCATCCGCGCGGCGACCAGAAAACCCTCCACCTGTTTTTCTGCGACGAAGTTTTCTTCATGGATCGCAAGAAAGAACTGATTGAGCGGTTCCGGTACGATTTTGCGGTTGACGGCATTTCCACCGCAGGGCTTCCGCACAAAGCTACAACCATTTCCCAAGCAGCGCCATCCACTAAGTCACTTGAAATTAAAGCCGACCATGCGCCGGAAGAATACATGGCAAAGGTGGAAGCAGTTCGCGAAGGCATGCGCGTCGGCAATTATTACGAAGTGGTTCTCCGGCAGACGTTCATTGCTCCTTTTGATGCCAGCCCGTCGGAATTGTTCCGGCGCGTTCAGAAAACCAGCCCTAGCCCTTATGAATTTATTTTGCAGATGGGCGATGAACAACTGGTGGGCGCGTCGCCGGAAATGTTTGTCCGGGTGGAAGGCAAGCGCGTTGAAAGCTGCCCCATTGCCGGTACGGCGCGGCGGTCGGGCGATCCGATCCGCGATGCGGAAAGCATCCGCGAATTGTTAACTTCCACTAAGGAAGAATCGGAACTGACCATGTGTACGGACGTGGACCGGAACGACAAGTCGCGGGTGTGCGTGCCGGGAAGCGTTCGCGTGATTGGCCGGCGATTGATTGAAGCGTACGCCGGATTGTTCCACACAGTAGACCATGTGGAAGGCACCCTGATGGAGGGCTTCGATTCGCTGGACGCATTTTTGACGCATATGTGGGCCGTGACCATTATTGGCGCTCCGAAGAAAGCTGCTGCCCAGGCGATTGAAGATTGGGAAAAGGACGCGCGCGGCTGGTATGGTGGAGCGGTTGGCTTATTAGGATTAAATGGCGATATTAACACCGGCATTCTGATCCGCACCGTGCATTTGAAAAATGGCGAAGCGCGTTATTCAGCCGGCGCAACGCTTTTGTATGATTCCGTGCCGGAACTGGAAGAACAGGAAACGCGGTTAAAGGCTACTAATTTTTTCCGGGCTCTTCGTCCTCCTACTGCGGAAATGGAACATCGCTCAAGCGCCCGGGGCGTAGGCGAAGGCATGAAGCTCCTGTTGATTGATAACGAAGACTGCTTTATTCATACCTTGGCTAACTATGCTCGCCAGACCGGAGCCACCGTGTTCACGTTTCGCGCCGGCATGGCTGACGACGTGCTGGACCAAGTGCAGCCGGATATGGTGCTGGTTTCCCCCGGCCCTGGACGGCCCGCTGATTTTGGCGTGCCGCAATTGATTCGCAAACTGGCGGACCGCGCTATTCCAACCTTCGGCGTTTGCCTGGGATTGCAAGGGATTGTGGAAGCGTTCGGAGGTCAGTTGGATGTGCTTGACTACCCGGTGCATGGCAAGGGATCGCAGGTAACGCATGGAGGCGCAGGCGTATTTCGAGATTTACCGTCGCCTTTCAAAGTGGGGCGGTATCACTCGCTTTACGCAAATCGCGGAACCTTTCCGGCGTGTTTAGAGATCACGGCGGAATCAGAAGACGGCGTGATTATGGGCGTGCGGCACCGCGATCTGCCGATTGAAGCCGTGCAGTTTCACCCGGAATCGCTGTTGACGCTTGAACAGGATAATGGGCTGCGCTTGATTGAGAACATGATCGAGTTGTACGCCAAGACTCCGGCTGGCGCGTCGAAGGCGTAGTGGGGCAATGCCGGATTCAACAGAACAAAAGCATGTGGCGGTGATCGGCGGAGGGTTGGCTGGGCTTGCGGCGGCAGTGGCGCTTGGTTCGGCGAGCTACCGGGTAAGCGTACTCGAAGCGCGTCCTTTGCTGGGCGGCAGAGCCACATCGTACCCCTTAAATTCCGGTGATGATAACAGCCCCACGATTGATAACTGCCAACATGTGCTGCTCCGGTGCTGCGGGAATCTGATTGACTTCTACCGGCGGCTGCAAGTGGAACAGGACGTGGAGTTCCACCGGGAATTCTTCTGGATTGAGCCGGGCGGACGAACCTCAGTGATGCGCGCGGGCCTGCTTCCTGTTCCGCTTCACTTCACGGAATCATTCGCCAAGCTGAAATTCTTATCGCTTCGCTCCAAAATTGCGGTGGGAAAGGGAATGCTGCAAATCCGTTCCGAGTATGGCCGCCGTTCTGACCTGGACCGCATCACCATGCTTGACTGGCTGCGGGAAAAAAATCAACCGGAAGAAGCGATTGAGCGATTCTGGCGTCAGGTTCTGGTCAGCGCAATCAATGAAGAACTGGACCAGATGGCGGCAGCGCACGGTTTACAGGTGTTTGCTTTAGGGTTTCTGTCGCGCCGTGATTCTTACCAGATGGGGGTGCCTCGCGTTCCCTTGAGCCAGCTTTATTCGGCAGACGCCTGGCGCAAATATTCATCGGTGTCCATTCAACAGCGGGTAGCTGTGGATGAACTGCTGGTGCAGGATTCCGCCATTGAAGGATTGCAAACGCGCGAAGGACTGATAACGGCGGATGCCTATGTCAGCGCCGTTCCGTTTGAGCGATTAAAAACACTAGCTCCTGATGTGCCGGGAGAGTTGCGCTCATTCACGCACTCACCGATTACGGGTATCCATCTGTGGTTCGATAGGCCCATCACGAATCTGCCCCACGCTACGCTGCTTGACCGGACCATTCAATGGTTTTTCAATAAGGAAAATGGGACTCATGTTCAGTTAGTGGTGAGCGCGTCGCGCAGCCTTCTGCCCATGCCGCGCCAGGAAGTGATTGACCTGGCTCTGCGGGAATTAAAAGAATTTTTTCCGGCAGCGCGGGAAGCGCAACTGGTTCGAGCGCATGTAGTGAAGGAAGTGAGAGCCACTTTTTCGGCTTCCCCGCATCTGGAAGAACAAAGGCCGCGCAGCGCGACTAAATTAAAAAACTTGTTTCTGGCCGGAGATTGGACGCGATCAGGCTGGCCGGCCACGATGGAAGGCGCAGTACGCAGCGGTTATCTGGCGGCGGAAAGCGTGACGAATTACTTTGGAAGCGCGCGAAAATTTTTGATCCCTGACGCGGCGTAAAAACTGAATAGAAAATTAGTTATGCATTCACCGTCTGCTTGCCGATGCCAAGCACGCGTTTCGCGTATTCAAAGCTGCGCTCCAGATCATAGCGCTGTTGGTAGATCAGCGCGTCACTAAATTCCGGCAGCGGCGAACGGCCTTCTAAATCCTCAATCACCATGTGACCGGAAAAAGGGCGGCCCGATTTGGCGAGCGCGAGAAAGCTGGCGAAATCCGCAGCAGGCATACCTCCGAATGTTTTCCAGAATTCAGGATGCAAGTAGGGGATAATTTCCGGGGCTCGCCCGGTGATGATTTCCAGGTGGAACGACGCATTAGGGCAGAGTTCCTTATAGCGAGCCACAATAGCTTTCAAGTCGACGCTGCCGTCGCCTAACGCCGTCCATTGCACCGCGGCGCCTTCGGGATGCTCATACACGGCGGAATCGCGGACGTGCGTGGTGGCGGCATAAGGGCCTAGCGTTTCCAAAGTGGTGAGGGGATTTTCCATCAGGTAATTCGGGTTGCCTAGGTCGAGATTGGAAGCAACAAAATCTCTACCTGCTTCCTCGATCAACTGTTTCACCTGCCAAGCCTGCAAATCTTTGTGGTTTTCGAGGGCGATTTTCACGCCTAAGTTTACGGCTTTAGATTGCACCGCCTTGAAGTTGCGGATAGTTGCTTCCATTAATGCTTCAAGCGGCTGATCGCCGTTGCGGTCAAGCTGCGATCCCATGAAACAGCGCATTACTTTTGCGCCGACTTGGTTGGCGATGTCCAAGCCCTGTTCCAGCACGGCGACAGGTGAGCCGAGTTTCGGATTCCAGCTTTTCGACAATTCGCACACGCAGCCTATGCCCCCGTCAATGCGGATGTCCAGTTGTTCCGCCCGCGCTTTCACAATCCGCAAACCTTCGGGCGAGGTGTCGCCGAAATCGGCGATGCTCGAAAACTGAATGGCATCGAGCCCTTGGCGCGAAGCAAATTCCAGGTGTTCCAGCGCGTTCCAGCGCAGAGATCGTAGTGAGTATGTATCGTAGCCGAGGCGGATCACCATGCAGTTATCTTATCTGTCGATGGTTTGTTCTTGTTCGCCATAATGGCGTGTGTGGCGGCAGAAACGGCATTGATGGATGTGATTCAAGAAGAGATTCGGGCAGAAAACGCCATCACGTTTACCCGCTACATGGAATTGGCGCTTTACCATCCGCAGTTCGGTTATTATCGAACGCAAAATCCTTTTGGAAAGCAAGGCGACTTTTACACAGCGGAACAACTTCAACCGGTGTTCGGCGAAATTGTTGCTACTTACGTAGAAAATCTAGCCAACACAGAAGGAGCGCCGGATGATTTTCAGGTGCTTGAGTTAGGAGCTGGGCGAGCGGAAATGCAATCGGCATTATCGCGCTGGCGCTACCAGGCAGTCGATTGGTATGCTCCCGCACTACCCCAATCCTGGACAGGGCTGGTGTTTGCGAATGAATTTTTCGACGCGCTACCGGTGCATCTGCTAAGGAAAACTGCCGAAGGCTGGCAGGAAATTTACGTGACCGGCGACGAACAACAACTCCGCTTTATTTCGGTTCCCCTGCGCCATCCTGATCTGATCGCCTATGCTGCTTTGTTTGGTGAGTCGATTCCGGAAGGAGGAAAACTGGAAGCTTGTCTTTCGGTTAAGAACTGGTTACTTGCCGTTCGGAATTTTCTGCGCACCGGACGCGTGCTCGTGATCGACTACGGATACCAAGCGCGCGAACTGGTCCGCTTTCCGGAAGGCAGCTTGTTGAGCTACACGCGGCATCGCGCATCCGTCAACGTACTGGCAAATCCGGGCGAGCGGGACATCACCGCGCACGTAAACTTTACCTGGCTGGAACAATGCGCCCAAGCCGCCGGTTTTGAATTGGAATTTGCTTCCACACTGCAAACATGGATGCTTGAAATCTGGGCAGAGCAAGAACTACAATCGCGCTGGAATGCAGCGGACCCACAATGGAGGCTGCAATGGAAGCAACTCGTGTTCGGTTTAGGGGAAACCTTCAGAGTGATGCAGTTTCGTGTGAAGGAAGAATCGGCAAGGATGACGTAACGGCGTTGTTCCCTTGCTTTTCAATCGCCGGCTTCATGGAATAGAGATGAGCAGCGGAGGAATTATTCTCACGAGGACGCGCAAAAGTAAACCGCGCCAAAAGAAAAAGCCCTCAATTTCTCGAGGGCTGAATTTAGTTAAGATCCGTTAACAACGGTTCAACTTACTTTTTCTTCTTGGCTGGGGCTTTCTTTGCAGCCTTTTTTGCAGCCTTCTTCGTTGCGTTCTTCATCGAATCGGTTCTCCCTAACATAAATTTGCGATCGTTAAAGATCGCAGCGTGATTCATATATAAGGTGACTCGTAAGAGAAGTCAAGAAAAAAATGCAGAAAGAACGAGGCGCGGTCCTGTTTCCGTAAAATAATCGGTTGAAACGTATCCGCTGAAATTGTTTTGCGTCCTGCGTGCAGCGAATTGAAATATGAGCAACAATCCAGAACCGGTAAACAGCGTCCGCAACAGCGGCGCGAGAATTTCTCAGAAGGCTTTTCGATGCGCTCTGGCTTGCCTGCTGATTGTTTCCGGCGCTTGCCGTCACAAACGCCAAACTGCTAACCGTCGCGTTCACTCGCCTTCGCGCCCTCAGTTAGCAGTTCCGATCGGCGTAACAGAAGAAGGCTTGGCAAGTTGGTATGGTGTTCCGTATCATGGCCGTCCTGCGGCTGACGGCGAAATCTACGACATGGAACAGCTTGTCGCCGCGCATCGCACCATGCCGTTCAATACCTGGTTGAAGGTAACAAACCTCAACAACAATCGTTCCGTGAATGTTCGCGTGATTGATCGAGGTCCCTTTGTGCCAGGCAGGATTGTTGATCTTTCCAAAGCAGCGGCGCGACAGATTGAGATGCTTGGTCCTGGCGTGGCGCGAGTTCGCTTGGAAGTAGTTTCCGCCCCGGTTGATATTCCCAACACGGATTTTTACGGAGTGCAGGTGGGCGCTTTTGAACATTACGCGAATGCAGAAGCATTGCGGTTGAAGTACGCCGGCCAGTTTGGGTACGCGCAGATTTCCCCGAAACAAGGGCGAGTGATCTTGTATCGCGTACTGGTAGGAAAACAGCCGACCGAGGCCGCTGCGCAGCAGATGGCCGCTCAACTTCAGTCAATTGGTGGAGTGTTTGTGGTTAGGCTCGATCCGGAAACAAAACCGCGCCCTTAAAGGAAAAACTGACTGAACAACACACCGGGAGAGTTTTTTCCGGCGATCCGCACTTTTGTAACAGAGCTATTCATCCGCTCCTGAACGAACGTGCATCCACAAGTTGCTCTCGATGTTTCGCCTTTAGCCACGCTGGTGGGCAACTCGCCTTCCATGCGGCAGGTGCATCATCTCGTCAAACGGATGAGCAAGTCGCGTTATCCCGTGCTGATTCTGGGGGAAACCGGAACCGGTAAAGAAGTGGTTGCCCGCGCGATTCACAATATGGAAAGCCGCGGTCCTTTTGTGGTGGTGGATTGTTCCTCCCTCGTGGGGCCGTTAATGGAAAGCGAACTGTTCGGTTACGCCAAGGGCGCATTTACCGGAGCGCATGTCGCAAAGCTCGGCTTATTAGACGCAGCTAACGGCGGCACCGCGTTTTTCGACGAAGTAGGCGAACTGCCTCTTGATCTGCAAGTGAAGCTGCTGCGTGTTCTTCAGGAAAAAGAATTTCGAGCGGTCGGCGCGCTGGCACAGCGCAGTTCAAGCTTCCGGGTAATTGCGGCCACCAATCGGGATCTATCCGCCGAAGTGGACGCAAAACGTTTTCGGCAAGATCTTTATTACCGCTTGAATGTGATGCGCGTCCGTTTAACGCCGTTGCGCGATCGCCGGGACGATATTCCTGGGTTGATAGCGCATTTCCTAAAACGCGACGGCCACGGACATCAACTCACCGAAGAAACGCTGCATTGTTTGATGCAGCATGACTGGCCGGGAAATATTCGCGAACTGGAACATGCGCTGCAGCATATGGTAGCGATGAATTCGGGTCCTTGGCTTACGCCGGTGGACCTCCCCAGCACGGTGATTAATCGGCGGATTGAGCATCGCCAACTAATACCGGAACTTTCGCAACCAGCGTCCAGTCCGTTCTCCGCACATGGTTGCCCGGTGCAGCCTTTAGCGGAAATCGAGAAGCGCGAGATTCTGCGTGCTATCGATTACACAAAAGGAGATCGCACTGTCGCGGCGGCCCTGCTCGGCATCGGGCGCACCACGCTTTATCGCAAGCTGAAAGAATACGGCTTCGACGACGGCATGGGAAACTCGCTTATCAATTTGAACGAGGCGCTCGGGAAAGAGTCGTTTTCACCGGTGGAAGAATAAACCGGAATTGCTTATTGCAGAAAATCTCAATTCCCAATCGGACTCGTGGCAGAATGTAGGTAGCCGTCGAGTGGGCGGTTAGCTCAGCCGGTTAGAGCGCCTGCCTTACAAGCAGGAGGTCCACAGTTCGATCCTGTGACCGCCCACCATTCACTTCCAAAAGTGTTTTAAGTCAGAGAATGTTGAAGACGGGCCATTATTCAAGCCTGCACTCCCGCCCAGTCCAGCCCGAATTTCGACAGATATTTTTTCAGCCGGTCGGCATCGTTGGTGGATGTCCGCTTTGCTCGTGAGGATTGAAACAGAATGCGACCGGCTTCGGATAAGGATCGGGATCTTCGGCATACCGCGATCACATGCGCGAGTTGCACCCGATCAAACAAATCCAGATCCGCCAACTGCTGCGGAGGCAAAATGCCGGAAAGGATGTCAGCCTGTTTTGCGAGCGCCGGACTCCAGCTTGCCTTCAGTCGCTCGATTTCTTCCTGCACCAACGAAACTGAGATGCGGCCCCCCTGCGCGAGCGTAGCCAGGCGGGCAACTGCGGCGTTCAGATCGCGGAAATTTGCTTTCCACTCCGCTGCTTCTGATAAAGCAAACGCCAGAAAATTTTCCCGCGCTTCTTTGCTGAACGTGACTCGCTGGCCGGTCCGCTGCGCGTACTGATCGAGTTCAAATTGCAGATTAGGTTCGATGTCCTCGGCGCGCTCTTTCAAACCAGGCAGGCAAAAGGTCCAAAGATTGATGCGCGCCAGCAGGTCTTCCCGGAAGCGGCGCTCTTGAACGGCTTGATATAAATCACGGTTGGTTCCGGCAATCAGTTGAAAATCGCTATGGCTCGACGCGTCAGAGCCGAGCGGCAGAAATGTTTTCTCTTCCAAGGCTCGCAGCAGCATGGCTTGTTCGTCGAGGCCAAGCTCGCCGATCTCATCGAGAAACAAAACGCCTTTGTCGGAGGCGCGCAGCAAACCGGCTCGGTCTTTCAAAGCCCCCGTGAAGGCTCCCTTCACATGACCGAACAGCGTGGACATGGCGCCGTCGCCCCGCAGCGTGGCGCAGTTGACATCGACAAACTCGCCTTTCACAGCATGGCGCGCTTTCTTCAGTTCATAAATGCGCTTGGCCAGCTTCGATTTGCCAGCACCGGTTGGACCCATCAGCAGCAGCGGGTCGCGCGTAGCGATAGCGACTTGTTCAATTCGCCCGATCATGGCATTGAACTGGCGATTGCGGGTTTCAATTCCCTGTTTTAGAAAAGTTGCCGCTTCCCGCTGCTCATCTTGGAAGCGCGAAGCGATCCGGTCATAGCGCGACAAATCAAGATCGATAATCTTGATGTTTCCCGGCGTGTTATAGCCGCGGCTGGGCGAAGATTGCAACAAACGTGCTGGAAAATACCGTGATTCCGTCAGTAAAAATAAACAGATTTGGGCTACGTGCGTGCCGGTTGTAATGTGAATCAGATAATCCTCTGTTTCCGTATCGAAGCGGTACGCCCTCGCAAAGGTATACAGAGCTTCGTAAACTTTTTCAAAATCCCAGGGATCATCGAACTCAACGGAATGCAGCCGCACTTCGGTTTCCGGCGAAACGGATTCGATATCGGTCTTCAGCAGGTTGGCTAAAATTGTTTCCCGCTGCGAGTACAACAGGTCCAAACGATGCACAACTAAGTCCGGCTGTTGGCAGATGGAGATGGTGGGCCGCCAATTGTTCCAGCGATCCGGTTTGCGGCCCAGATCAAGCGTTGTGCCAAGCAGACCGATTACAACGCATTTGCAGTTCTTATCCAATTTTATAAGAGTTTATCAAAATTAATAGGTTTTTTCTTCTGCTTGCCTTGCATATTCAATAACTTACGATTTGGCTATGCGCCTGCATTATCAAAGACAGAAGGTAAATGAAAATGGCGATCAAAACATTATTCGGCAGTCATCGCGGTTCAATGGTCCCTGCAACGGACACGGTGAACCACGAAAATGCTCCAGCATACGCCATGTCGCCGAAGCAGGCTTTAGCTCAGTATGCCGCGACCGGCTGTTTCGGACGCACGTTCTACGCATCCGAGCAGCAGCAGTTGGCGCAAGTTCTTAAACTTTGCAATGCGGTTGGTCCTGAGTTCGTAGCGAAAGTGGCTGTTTACGCCCGCCAGCATTCTCACATGAAGGATATGCCCGCGCTCTTGTGCGCTTGGCTGTCGACGCGCTCGCCGCAGTTGCATGAAACTGTATTCAGCCGGGTGATTGATTCCACTAAGATGCTGCGCAACTATGTGCAGATTCTCCGGTCGGGCGCGGTAAAGCGTAAATCGCTCGGTTCAGCGCCGAAGCGCTTGGTGCAGTCGTGGTTGTTGACGAACAGCGAGGAAACAATTTTCCGATCCAGCGCCGGTGCTAGTCCTTCGATGGCGGACATCCTAAAGATGGTTCACCCGAAGCCGAAAACGGAAACACAGGAAGCTTTTTACGGATACATGATTGGCCGCAGCATCAACAAAAATGCACTGCCGGAACTGGTTTTGCAGTACGAGCAATTCAAGAACGGTGAATCGCCGGATGTTCCGGACCTGCCGTTTACGCTTCTTTCTTCGCTGCCGTTAACGCGCAAGGATTGGGGAACTATTGCGAAACGCGCGTCCTGGCAGACGGCTCGTATGAACTTGAACACGTTTGCGCGTCAGGGCGCATTCGATGAGCCGGGAGTAACCGAACACTTGAGTTCGTTTTTGCGAAACCGGGATGAAATCCGCCGCGCCCGGCTGTTCCCGTATCAACTCATGGTTGCGTTCCTGAACTGTGATGCGGTTGTTCCGGCCACGGTGCGCGATGCCTTGCAGCATGCTATGCAGATCGCGCTTGAAAACATACCGGTGATTGAGGGCCAAATTTATGTATGTCCTGATGTGTCAGGCTCGATGCAAAGCTCGACAACCGGATACCGCAAAGGATCGACTTCCACCGCGCGGTGCATTGATGTAGCGGCGTTGGTGGCGGCAGCGATCCTGCAACAGAGCCAGACAGCCGAGGTTCTGCCGTTTGAACAAGATGTAGTGCGAGTTGATTTGAACCGGCGCGATTCGGTGATGACCAATGCTGCTCGGTTGGCGGCAATCGGCGGCGGCGGAACAAATTGCAGCGCTCCGATCAAGCTGCTTAATGAGCGAAAAGCCAAAGGCGACCTGGTGGTTTTTGTCTCGGATAATGAATCCTGGTTGGATGCTCGCCAAGGCCGTGGAACGGCTTTGATGGTGGAATGGAATGCGTTTCGACAGCGCAATCCGAATGCAAAGCTGGTGTGCCTGGATATTCAGCCGTATACCACGACGCAGGCCCTTGAACGCGCAGATATTCTGAACGTCGGCGGGTTTTCGGATCAGGTGTTTGAGTTGGTGGCCGCGTTTGCGGCTAATGAACTCGACCCGGATCACTGGGTGGGCCGGATCGAAGCAATGTCGATTTAAACAAAGAGCAGCCGAATGCTGTTGGAACTACATCCTGTAAAGATGTTTCGACAAATCTTGTCGGCTGCTATCGGCTGCTAATGGATAGCTTGTGGCGAATGCCTGAGGAACTACATGGTCCCGGTTCAAGTCCGGGCGGGCGTGAAAACGCACGTAGCTCAACTGGTAGAGCATAACGTTTCTCGAAATTTTGTCGCCACAAGCTGGCTGGAAGAGGTACCAGGAAAAGTAAATTTATCTGCTGGTGAATGCCGGCGGGAGTACATGGTCACTCGGCGGGTTCGAACCCCGCTTCTCGGTTTCGATTGAGAACAGAGAACTCTCGTCAATCTTGTCACCAGTTGTTGCAAGCTTGAAGGAAAAAGACGATGAGCGAAAAGAATTACGAAATCATCAAAGCCGAAACCGGACTTCCGATTAAGTCCTGGACCAAAGGCGTGCCGGTTGAAGAAGAAGCCAAAAAACAACTGCTCAACGTCGCTCAACTGCCGTTCATCCACAAGTGGGTGGCGGCTATGCCGGATGTGCATTGGGGTGTGGGCGCAACAGTCGGCAGCGTGATTCCGACCAAGGGAGCGATTATTCCGGCAGCGGTCGGGGTTGATATCGGCTGCGGCATGATGGCTGTGCAAACGGATTTGAACGCGCGCGATCTTCCGGATAATCTGAAGGGTATTCGCACCGCGATTGAGAACGCCGTTCCGCATGGCCGCACGAATCACGGCGGAACCGGAGACCGGGGAGCCTGGCACCACATCCCGGAGCAGAATGTACCGGTCTGGTCCGGCTTGAAGCCGCGCTATGACGCGATTCTGCAAAAGCATCCCAAACTGAATCGCGGCAACGACGTGAACCATTTGGGAACGCTCGGCACGGGCAATCACTTTATCGAGGTCTGCCTGGATGAAAGCGAGGCCGTCTGGTTCATGCTGCACAGCGGGTCTCGCGGGGTCGGCAATCGCATGGGCAGCTACTTCATCGAGTTGGCCCGTCAGGACATGCGGCGTCACTTTATCAATTTGCCGGATATTGACTTAGCGTACTTTCCGGAAGGCACCGGCCACTTCGATGATTACGTCGAAGCCGTAGAATGGGCGCAGGATTACGCCCACGCCAATCGAGACCTGATGATGGCTGAAATTATCGAAGCAGTGCGCGGGGCCGGCGAAGTGCGGCCGTTTAACGCGGAGATAAAAGCAATTAACTGCCATCATAATTACGTGGCGCGGGAAAACCACTACAACGCCAACGTATTTGTCACGCGCAAAGGCGCGGTGCGGGCGCGCGAAGGCGATATGGGCATTATTCCCGGAAGCATGGGCGCGCGATCGTACATTGTGCGCGGCAAGGGCAACCCGGAAAGTTTTCATAGCTGCAGCCACGGCGCGGGGCGGGCTATGTCGCGGAACGAAGCAAAGCGCCGGTTTACGATTGCGGATCACGAGCGCATGACCACGGGTATTGAGTGCCGCAAAGACAAGGACGTGATTGATGAAACACCGGCCGCTTACAAGCCAATTGAAGCAGTGATGGCGGCGCAATCCGACCTGGTTGATGTTGTGCATACCTTACATCAGGTTGTGTGCGTGAAGGGGTAAGAACAACCATGATTCTGATTGACGGCAGCCAGGGCGAAGGCGGCGGGCAGATGCTCCGCACCGCGTTGTCTTTGTCCTTGCTGACTCAACAGCCTTTTCGCATGAACAATATTCGCGCCGGGCGTAAGAAGCCTGGTTTGCTGCGCCAGCATTTATCGGCGGTGCTGGCCGCCGCCGAAATCGGCCAAGCTCAAACGGAAGGCGCGCAGCTCGGGTCACAAACGCTGTTGTTCGCGCCGACCATTATTAAGCCGGGCGAGTATCGGTTTGTAATTGGAACAGCGGGCAGCGGCACGCTTGTTTTCCAAACCGTGCTGCCGGCGCTACTGACCGCATCAATGCCGAGCAGGATAACGGTCGAGGGCGGCACGCACAACCAATCTGCTCCGCCCTTCGATTTTCTCGAACGCTGCTTTCTTCCGGTTATCGACAAAATGGGCCCGCGGGTCCGGCTCAAGCTGGCGCGCTACGGCTTCTATCCGGCAGGAGGCGGCTGCTTTCACGCCGAGATTGAACCCGCCAGTAAATTGTCCTGCTTTCATCTTGGCATCAGAGGACCCGTGCTGCGGAAGCGAGCCGTTGCTTTGATTGCCAATCTGCCGGGCCATATTGCCGAACGCGAGCTCCAAACGGCACGGGAAATGTTCAGCGGCGAAATGGAAACAGGAATTATTACCGCCAAACCATCGCCGGGACCCGGAAACGTGGTCATGGTTGAAATGACGAGCGAAAGCGTAACGGAGATTTTTACGTCTTTCGGGCAGATCGGAGTTACCGCCGAAAATGTGGCGAAGCAGGCTGTTCGTGAAGCGCGCGAATACCTGGTTTCAGATGCCGTTGCGGGCGAACACTTGGCGGATCAACTGCTGTTGCCGCTGGCTCTGGCGGGCGCAGGGTCATTCACCGCGTCCAAGCTGACCGAACACACGCTCACTAATATGGATGTAATCCGCTTGTTCCTGCCCGTGCATTTTGAAACAACTCAACGTGACAACCACATTTTGATTGAAGCGCGTGCTTTCTAGCTAGTTCATCTATGTCCGCCTGCTGAATCTACGTAACGCCAGTTTGAAAACACCGTCTCCTTAATGGATTTCAATTTTAGATTTCGGGAGAACATATGGTCACGTTAGCGGATGCGCGCCGGGTAATTGCCGCCGGTGAAAAGAAAGCAGGCGAGATAGGGCAGCCGATGAACATTGCGGTGGTGGACGAGGGTGGAAACTTGGTGTCGCACGTCCGAATGGACAATGCCTGGTTAGGCAGCGTCGATATTTCCATCAACAAAGCTTTTACCTCGCGCGCATTTGATATATCTACCAAGGACCTGTCGCAGCATTCTCAATCGGGCGGCCAGTTTTTCGGCATACATGCTTCCAATCACGGTCGGATCATGATTTTTGCCGGAGGCATTCCGTTGAAAAAGGACGGCAAAGTAGTGGGCGCGGTGGGAGTGAGCGGCGGTTCCGGAGACCAGGACCATGCTGTGGCGGAAGCGGCCGCAGCGGCGTTTTAAAAAGCACGCTCAATGTTTGAGTCACTAAAGGAGTGTATCCGAAATGGCAAGTAATCGTGGAGTTGCCTACGTAGGCACGGGAAAAGTTGAAGTACGATCCATCGACTATCCGAAACTCGCGCTTGGAGATCGCAAGTGCGAACACGGCGTAATTCTGAAAATTGTTTCCACTAACATCTGCGGAAGCGATCAACATATGGTTCGCGGGCGCACTACTGCCCCTTCGGGCATGATTCTAGGCCACGAAATCACCGGCGAAATTATAGAGAAAGGGCGCGATGTCGAATTTCTGAATGTGGGCGATCTGGTTTCCGTTCCGTTCAATGTCGCCTGCGGCCGATGCCGGAACTGCAAAGAAGGCAGAACCGGCATTTGTTTAAATGTGAATCCATCGCGTCCCGGCGGAGCTTACGGTTATGTGGACATGGGCGGCTGGGTAGGCGGCCAAGCAGATTACGTGATGGTTCCCTACGCTGATTTCAATTTGTTGAAGTTTCCCAATAAAGAGAAAGCAATGACCAAGATCAAGGATCTGACGCTGCTTTCCGATATTTTCCCGACCGGCTTTCATGGCGCAGTCACTGCCGGAGTGGGGCCGGGTGCCACTGTTTATGTAGCCGGGGCTGGTCCGGTTGGTTTAGCTTGCGCGGCTTCCTGTCAATTGCTTGGCGCAGCGGTGGTGATCGTGGGCGACATGAACGAGGAACGCCTCAATCAAGCCAAAAGCTTTGGCTGCGAAGTGGTCAATTTGAAAGAAAAAGCATCACTCGGCGAACGCATTGAACAGATCCTGGGAGTGCCGGAAGTGGATTCGGCGGTCGACTGCGTAGGATTTGAAGCCAGATCCCACGGCGAAGAAGGAGTGGAACAGCCGGCGATTGTGCTGAACTCTTTGATGACTGTCACGCGGGCCGGCGGCGCGTTGGGCATTCCCGGTTTGTACGTCACTGACGACCCTGGCAGCAAGGATGAAAACGCGCAAAGCGGCGTGTTAGGGCTGCGAATCGGCTTGGGCTGGGCGAAATCACATAATTTCGCTACCGGCCAATGCCCGGTTCTGAGGTACAACCGTCAACTCATGATGGCGATTCTGCACGATAAAATACAAATAGCAAAAGCGGTAAACGTAAATGTCATTCCTTTGGAACAAGCCCCGGAAGGTTACCAGGACTTCGATAAAGGTGCCGCTAAGAAATTTGTTCTGGACCCGCACGGAATGGTGAAAAAAGCGGCCGCTTAATACATCTAATGAGTAGTGCATACCACCCTGTTCTCTGGTAAGAATTCTTGAGGCAGGGTGGTTTTTTCGCAAAAATTCGCGTGTGAATGTGAACTGAATTTATGAAACTTGGCTGGAAATCGTTGGTGATCGGAACTGCGGCATTTGCTTATGCTGGGTGGAAGGTTCTCCGTGACATGGAAGCCTTCCGTAATGATGGGATCGCAAAAGGAAAGCGGATTGTAATTCTAGGCTCCGGTTTCGGCGGCGCTTACGCTGCCGGTGAACTGGCCCAACTCCTGCCGCAAGAAGATAATGGCGAAATCGTGTTGGTGGACCGCCATCCTTATCTGCTTTTCACGCCGATGCTGACCGAAGCAGTGGGCGCGGAAGTGGAAGCGCATCACATTATTGCTCCGGTAGACGAGCTTCCTAAGCGAGTACAGTTTGTGGAAGGAACAATACAAGAAATCGATCTGAAAACAAAAACGGTAACGGTCAAAAAAAGTGATGACAGACAAACGCAATTGAAAGCTGATCACTTGGTTATCGCACTAGGGGCGACATCCAACTTTCATCACATTCCTGGTGTCGAAGATGTTGCGATCCCTTTAAAAACGCTAGATGACGCTTACAACATCCGCCAAGGCGCATTAGCCATGCTGAAAGCTGCCTGCCAGGAAGAAAATGCCGACGAGCGGAAAGCCATGCTGACGTTTGTGATGGCAGGCGGCGGCTACACCGGCGTGGAAGGAATTGCTGCCTTGAACGATATGGTGCGCGACCGGATTGCAGCCGACAACCAGATCAAAAGCTCCGACGTGCGTATGATATTGGCGGAACCGCTGGATCGGCTGATGACCGAGATTACGCCTGATCTGGCCAGCTTTGCCCAAGTTCAACTGGAGCGCGCCGGTATTGAAATCAAGCTGAAGACTGGAATCAAATCTGTTGACGGCGACAAGATTGAACTGACCAGCGGAGAAAAACTCCGCGCTCGCACTTTGATCTGGGCTGCCGGAATCGAGCCGAACGAACTGGTTGGAAAACTGGGTGCGCCGGTTTCAAAAAAGAAAGCCATTGAAACAGATCGCTGTTTCGCGGTGGAAAGTTTTCCAGGAGTTTGGGCCATTGGCGATTGTGCCGCTGTTCCGAAAGCGGATAACAAAGGCACTTACGAGCCCACCGCGCAAAACGCTACGCGGGAAGGAACAATGGTAGCGCGAAATATTGTGCGATCTTTGCGCGGCGAACCGTTACAGCCCTTTACATTCACGCAGATCGGGGAATTGGCCTTAGTCGGTAAACGCAAAGGCGTAGCGAGGGTGTACGGTTACAATTTTTCGGGTATTTTTGCCTGGGCCATGTGGCGCGGCGTTTACATAGCGAAGATGCCGTCGATGGGCCAGCGTTTACGGATTCTCTGTGATTACCTTTTGGATTTCGTGCTGGGTACGAAAGCGCAATATCACTATGCCGCTACCCCGCCGAGCCACAACCGCGCGGAGATTGCTCCTCCAGCGCGCGCGGCGCAGGCTTAGTTTTAATAAAGGAATTGTTTTCGACTCATGCCGAAAACAATCCCTTTCACTGCTAGAACGCGTATTTCAATCCAAATTGTATCTGACGCATGGGAATGGCAGTGCTGGTAATCAGACCGAAGTTCGGATTAGGCGTTGCGTTTGTTCCCCAGCTTAAGCCCGGATTGCCCCAATTAGGATGATTCAGGAAGTTGAACGTTTCAAACCGGAACTGCAGTGCCTGCCGCTCGGTAATTCTGAAGTCTTTCAACATGGAAAAGTCCCAATCGTTGCGCCCCGGCTCGGGAACAGTGTTTCTGCCCGCATTACCGAACGTACCGAATGGTTCAAGCGCAAACGCGGCGGTGTTGAACCATTGATTAGGCGTTGGATTATCAAGGTAAGGGGAGATGCCGGTGGCGTTCAAACGGTCGCGCGAGTTGCCGATCCCGGTATTTGACCGGTCAGGCCCAGGCGTCGGATAACCCGGTAAGCCGCTCTGAAGCGTGTAGATAGAACCTACCTGCCACCCGCCCACAAGCTGATTCACAAACCCACCACGATTGGCGAACGGTTTGCCCTTGCCGAAAGGCAGTTCGTACAAAATAGAAGCCACAAAACGTTGGGGAACGTTGAAGGCGGAGGCAGCTTTTTCGCAAGCCAGGCAACGGCTGTTCTGCGGGAAAATCGTGTCGCCCTGTCCGCGTATGGCGCTGGCGTCATCAATACTTCGTGACCAGGTGTACGCCGCCAGTACGGTTAAACCACCGGAAAGGCGCTTGGTGAGTTTTGTGCCGAGGCTGTTGTAGCTGGAAACTCCACCGCCCTGCACAGTTTGCATAATGCCGATCTCCGGAAAAGGAGAACGGGAAGCCACGGAACCTTTGGCGCTAGGCGTTGGTTCGTTGACGTTATACAAGGATTGCAAATGCCGCCCCTGCGAGCCTTCATAGCCCACTTCCAGCACCAGCGACTTTGATAATTCCTGTTGCACGTTGAACACATACTGCAAAACGCGAGGCGTTCTGATGTCGTACAGCACGCCGTAAAGGCTCGGGTTATCAATGGTGATGATTGCGCCCGGAGTGACGAAGTTGGTCCAGGTCAGATTCGGCAGATCGGCCCGCCCCACATTATTCACTCGTCCACCCAGAGTTCGCGCCAGATCGAATCGGGAGTTGTTGCTGTCTTGCGAGTAAAAGAGTCCAACGCCCGTTCTAATGGATGTTTTTGAATTCGGACTCCAGGCAATGCCTAGGCGCGGCGCAAAATTGGTGTAATCCGTCTGGTACAACCTGTCTCCCAAACGGCCATCGCGGGCCACTTTCACTCCGTTGAACACAAAAGGCAAGCCTTCGTAGAAATTTCCCGTTCCGGAGCGAACGTCGGTGGGGTGAAGATTCGGGTCGCTCACACCGGCAAAACCGGCTACAAAAGGAACTTGCGTGTTGGTTTCATGGCCGCTGCGATCCCAGAATGGCGGCGTCAGTTCATAGCGAAGCCCTATGTTGACGGTCACGCTAGGGGCAACTCGCCAGCTATCGTCTATGTAATAAGCCTGGCTGGTTCCGCGCATCTGTTCAAAAGCAAGCCCGTAAGCAGCATCCACTTCGCTCGGCGCGCCAAGCATGTAACCGGCCATGCCGTAGCCGCCGGTCAATGTGTTCGGGTTTTGCGTAGTGGAATTGCTGAAGCTGTACGCCGCCCGGGGAAATTCATTGCCCAACTGGTTGTAGCGGTCGCGCCGTACTTCGCCGCCGAAGCGGATGGAGTGCTTGCCCGCGATCCAGGAAAAATTGTCGATCACCTGAAACACCGCATCGTTCAACACGTAAGGGCCGTTTGCGTTATCGCCCCACCCGCTGAGCGGATTGATGTTGCGGATATTCGGAATGCCCCACACCTGGCAGTTGCTGGTGTTCAACGCCGGTAAGCCTAATTCGGCTACTACGTTTTCCTTGCAGGAAAGAGTCTGGGCCAGCGCGTTGTAGAACCGGTTAATGCCAAACCGAAACTCGTTTACTTTTGTGGGGGAAAATACGCGAGTGTTCTGAATCATGTACTGCTCGGCGTTGGTTTCGAGCGCCGTGCCGGCCAAGCCGATGCCAGGCGTTAGCGAGCCTTCGTCGGTCCAGCTATAGCGTCCGAACCAGGTGGAATTCGCGCTCTCGTTGAAATCAAGCCGCAGCGTGAACTGGGCTTTATCAATTGGATTGCTGGTTGTAGCCAGATAATTGTTGAGAACGCCCGTCGTAGGCTGGTTCGGCACAGGCACGAACTGAAGAGTTTTTAAAGCCTGAACCGGTATCCGGCTGGCCGGAATAATGTTGCCTGCAATCGGCTGTACATTGATGGTGCCGTTAGCATTCTGCGTGCGGCCAAACGGGTCCCAGATTTGCGTGCCGGGGAGCAGTGAAGAGAAGTCGCCCTGGCGCATGGCGAGCGTGGGAACGTTATAAGGCGTGTTAAGCGTAGAACGAACATTAAAGCCTTCAAAGTTAGTCATAAAGAATAACTTGTCTTTGGCGTTGAACAGTTTTGGAATCGAAAGCGGCCCGCCTAAAGTGAATCCATACTGGTTCCATTTAAACGGCTGATTCGGCGGATGAGTGCTGGTAAAAGCATACTGCGCCGCATCCAGTTTGTAATTGCGCAGAAATTCAAACAATGTGACGTGATACTGATTGGTGCTGGATTTAGTGGAAACGTTCACCTGCGACACTTCGCGGCCGAACTCAGCCGGATACACTCCGCTTTGCACTTTAAACTCCTGCAATGCGTCAATGGAAGGCTGGAAGATGTATAGGTTGAAGTTGACGTCGGTGTTTTCGATGCCGTCGAGCGTATAGTGATTGAACGTGGAACGCTGTCCGGCAATGGATAAATTTTCCGTAGACCGGGTTCCGCCCTGCCGCGAATCCGACGATTGGGGCTGCGTAAAACCTGCCGTTACATTTGGGCTGAGTTGCACAAGCTGTAAGTAATCTCGCCCGTTCAAGGGAAGCTCCACAATGCGCCGGTTCTCGATCACGGTTCCCACCGTGGCGTTATCGGTGTTCAACATTTCCGCGGAAGCGTTAATTTCCACCGACTCGTTCACCTGCCCAACCTGCAAAGCAAAATCAATACGCGCGGTTTGTTGAACTTGAAGATCGATGTTTGTTTTTGTTTCGGATTTAAAGCCCTGCACTTCGACTTTCACTTCATAGCTGCCGGGCGGAAGCGTGGGGGAAACGTAAATTCCGTCCGTATTGGTGTGTTCCACGCGAGTCGCGTTGGTGCCGGTGTTAACAACCGTTACCGCCGCATTCGCAATCAAGCTACCCGATGAGTCTCTTACTTCTCCGGTGATTGTGCCGGAAGTTTGTGCAACGCACAAACTGCTGCCCAGAAGTATGGCAGTGAAAACGCTTATGATCTGAGCGATACGCATTCCGTTTACCCCCTGACCCCACATTGATTTATTAGGTGCGCCGCAAGCGGCCTGTGACTGGGCGACGATTATATCAGCAGGATTGCGAGGCGCTGCACCGGCAGTGTTCTAAAGCTCAGTTGGAGGAAATTGGATTGCGTCTAAAATCGAGTAGAAGCAAACTTCTCCTCCATCTTTATATGGAAAAGGCTCCAAGGCAGTCTCATAGGATTTCTCGTGCATTTATGGCAAGTTGCCGAGAACGCCACATCACGTACTAATCGGGAATCAAATCTCCGACTAGCGTGTTTTCCGTCTGGGTAAAGATGAGCGGATAAAAGCCGATTGATCGGAACTGCTAACATAGCCGATACAGAATGCGCCTGATTGCCGAGATTCTCTTTCGTCCCGCAAAGCTGTCGGCTGTTATTCCGTTAGCAATCAGGCTCTGAGAGAAACTTATGAACGCAGCACTTCGTTTTTTTCTGTTGCTTCTCCCTGTTGCGCTGCCACTCACCGTTGGCGCGCAGCAGAGAGAGGACAAAGCCGCCCTTCAAGCGATTGTGCAAGACGAACAAGACGCTTGGAATCGTGGCGACGCCCAAGCCTTCGCTGCCCACTTTGCCAAGGACGGCAGCTTTACCAATATCGTCGGCCTGCAGACCTACGGTCTCGCCCCTTTCCTAAAGCAACATGAACGGATCTTCTCCACTATTTACAAAGGCAGTCACAACGAACTGACAATCGGTAAACTCCGCTTTCTACGGCCCGATGTAGCCGTGGTCGATATCGACTCAGTCGTTACGAAAGCTGTTTCTGTACCATCTGGCATCGTGTTGGGTACCGATGGCGGAGTGCATACCAAACTGCAGCTTGTTCTTTCCAAGAAGGACGGCGTTTGGCAAATCGATGCTTTCCACAATGTGGCTGTCAATCCTGCTTATGCGAACCCACCCAAATAGCCGTGCTACTTGGCAGCGAAGATAGGCTTGTATTGGAGCAGTTCTGCGAAACGCACTCGCATCCGGACCTCCACCTGTCTGAATGGTCGCTGAGTCGGACAACTTGATTCGGCCGATCACTTGCGAATAACTTTAAAGAGTTTACGAATCCAGGGTAGTGCGCTCCGCATATTGGAAATGAAATATGCTGTTCACGGATGAGCTATCAACTCGCCTTTAGAACTTACCGCTGCACATTACCCGAGCATTCCGGGGTATTGTAAAGGTATGTTCCGGGCTTCCGTATGGTTCTCCGTTCTCGCTTTTGGATTGGCGGCAACATCGCTATTTGCTGAAGCGCAAAAGCCGACTTTCTCCCAGGATGTCTGGCCCATTATGCAACGCTCCTGCGTGCCGTGCCATCAGCCGGGGCAGATTGCGCCCATGTCATTCACCAGTTATGGGCAGGTGCGCCCTTGGGCTCGCGCTATTCGCCAAGTGGCGTTGACTCGCGCCATGCCGCCCTGGCATGCGGAAGAAAGTAAGCTGCATTCATTTCGCAACGATCGCGCGCTGCCGCAAAAAGACGTAAACACAATTCTGGCTTGGGTAGATGCCGGAGCTGTGGAAGGCGCGCCACTGCCGCCGTTTGTTTCCCATATGGAATCGAATACTTGGAAGCTGGGTAAGCCTGACATGGTGGTGCAAGTTCCCGGTTTTAAAGTGCCGGCTTCCGGCTTTCTCCCCTACTCTTTTCTGATTGTGCCGCTGCACCTGGATCATGACACTTGGGTGCGCGCCGCCGAATTTCGCATTGACCAGCGCCGGGTCATCCATCACATCAACGCTTATGTGCGATCCCCGGAATCGAGTTATCTTTCCGGCTTTCCTTCCGGCGAAATCTTTGTGCCGACAGTTGCTGAACGCGGCAAAAAACGAGCAGGCGAGCGCATTTTTGATCGCCGCCAAATGCTGCTTGGTTATGAGCCGGGCTACGAACCCACGCCGTGGCTCGACAACGGCGCAAAATTGATCAAGGCCGGTTCCGATCTTGTGTTCGAACTGCATTACAACCCGAACGGCAAAGAAACCTTGGACCATTCCGAATTCGGATTGTATTTTTCCCAAACCGCGCCTGAAAAACGAGTGCTGGCGATAGATACTCTGCGCGATCTTGATCTGGCAATCCCGCCGGGAGATTCGAATTATCAGTCGCAAACTTCCGTTGTGCTGGCCCGGCCAGTGCAGGTGCTTTCGGTTCAGCCGCATATGCATCTGCGGGGTAAAAGCATGTGCGTTCGCGCTGTTTACCCGGATGGCCATGCGGAAACATTGGTTAATGTTCCCAAATACGACTTCAACTGGCAAACCACCTACGCGTTCCGCGATCCTGTAAATTTGCCAACCGGAACAAAACTCGAATCAGTTGCCGGCTTTGATAATTCAAACAATAACCCAAACAATCCTGACCCGAAAGCCACGGTGCATTGGGGCGACCAGACCGTTGATGAAATGCACATTGCATTTCTGGAACTCGTAATTGAGGCGAATGCCGACCCGGAAATGATTTTCAAAACGCCGCCGAAGATGATCGGCGAGCAGACGCAAAACCGCCATCACTGATATAGTATGCGCGTTGCATATATCCATGAAAACCGTTTTCTTATGCAGTCTACTCGTGCTTGCCGCGTCTGGTGTTTTTGCTGCTGACCTCCGGCCTGTTCAGATTCAAGTGAACGCCGACCGTCCGGCCAATTACATACTACCGCGCACGCTGTTCGGCAGTTTTCTGGAGCCGATCGGCAATTCCACTTATAACGGTCTATGGGCGGAACTGGTTCAGAACGGAAGCCTGGAAGAAAACCTGTGGAGCGCGTCCAATGTCGCCCGCATGATTCAGGATGAACCCACGCTGGCGCAGGCTTCTCGCTTAGGTTTGCCGCTGCCTTGGGAGCCGCTGTATTTTAACCAAGGCAACCGCTACGAAGCGCGTTGGGGCGAGGCCGCTAACTCCTGGCGCTCTTTGGAAGTGCTCGGAGTTCCCGGAAAGGAAACCGGCGTTCGGCAAAAGATTTTTCTGCCGGTTCAACGTGAGTTGAAATATGCGGGAAGCTTTTATGCCAAACACATCAGCGGACCGAACGCGATTGACATTTCACTACGGCGGCGCAATCACCCGGAAGAAATTTTCGATCACATGCAAGTGGAAGCCGGCTCTGCGGATTGGCGAAAATATCAATTCAATTTAACGCTGAAGCCGGGGCAAGTAGCGCGGCTGGAGCCGGTTGACTTGGTGGTGCAAGTGAAGGGTGACGAGCGCAGTTTGCTCGATCTGATCAGCCTGATGCCTGTTGATGCTATTGACGGCCTTGACCCGGAGATGGTGCAACTGTCAAAGAACATGAAAACGCCGCTGGTGCGCTTCGGCGGTAACTTCACTTCCGCTTATCATTGGCGGGACGGCGTTGGCCCGCGCGATAAACGCATCAGCATGTTAAACATCGCTTGGGGCATTCCTGAATACAACCAGTTTGGAACTGATGAGTTTCTCCGATTTTGCGATCTGATCGGCGCTCAACCGCAGATTGCCTTGAATCTTGGTAGCGGCACTCCGCAGGAAGCGGCAGATTGGGTGCAGTATGTGAATCAGCATTGGAAAGAGCACGGCGGACTGCTTTGGGAGTTAGGCAACGAGCTTTGGGGAAACTGGAATCTGGGTTCGCCCACGCTGGAAGAACTGCCTAAGCGCACCGCTGAATTTAACCAAGCTATCCGGCAGGTAGATCCCCAAGCCCGCTTAATCGCTACCGGCCAGGACCCTGACGTTTATCAGCAATGGAACGCTGCCCAACTTACCGATCCGCGCGGCACGTTCGATTACCTGTCCACCCATTTTGTGGTGACAACCGACCGCACCAAGATGCACAATGCTTCGCCCGACTTCGTTGCGGAAGCATCATTCGCATTGCCGGTGGAATTAGGACATCGTTTACGAGCCATGCAAGCGCAGATTAATGAATCCGGTAAGTTCCGCAACAAAGCGCATCTGGCTTTTACGGAATGGTTGTTTGCCTGCTGCAACGCGGATGTGGCGGATGCGCCGCGATTCGACAATATGGGCGGCGCGATTGAAACCGGTGGTTTCTTCAACATGCTGTTGCAAAACGCTGATATTGTGCCTATTTCGGACATGACCGGAATTATTGAATTCGCAGGCATCTGGAAAAAGCGCGGACAGGTTTACGCAACACCTTCTTATTACGCATTTCAACTTTATTCGAGCGCCGACATCCACACGCCTGTGGCGGTAAGAACGGATTCCGTGCATTACAACGTGCATGGCGGTGTTACCCGTTTGCCGGATATTATGGATGTTCCGTATCTGGAAGTGACAAGCGCGTTGAACGCCGCCGGAGACCGGCTCACGCTCTTTTGCGTGAACCGCAATCTGACGCAGGATCTACCCGCAACGATATCGCTGAACGGGTTTGCCGCGAAACCGCAAGCGGTTATTCAATCGCTGAGCGCTTCGAGCATTTATGAAGTGAACAATGAGATGCGACCCCAGGCTATCACGCCGTTAAGTTCTTCGGCCGCCGTGCAAAACAATCAGTTGAACTACACGTTCCGGCATGAAAGCGTAACGCGCATTGAATTAACAAAACAGTAAGGTATAGACCCGGGCTGAGGGATAACGCTTTAGCGGCTCCCAAAATCACAAAGGCGAGAAGAAAGAACAACTCCCATATCTTGGAAAGAGAATCGCATCGTGACCGAACGAAATGAAGACGGCGGACAAAAAGTGATGGGAACCGCAAGGAAATCTTACTCCCCATTTCAGCAGCGCTTTTCTGAACTCTTTTCCATCAACACTGTGATCAGTCTCAACTTCCGGATTGCCGACGATCCAGGCTATCGATACCGATACACCGTCACAGGTGGCGTATTGGATCGACCGACCACATAGCTCCAATGAGTGTATAACTATGGCACGTTCACGTTCCAGCAGGTCGATAGAAAGTTTGTTCCGTGCGCGATCAGCGGGCCCTAGCCCCCGTACAATGAAGTAACAGAAATGGATCAGAAGGAAACTCTCCTCCATCACTTCCTGGCTGCACTTGCCTATCGCACTCAGAAGGCGCTCCGCGGTGCCCCTGCAGAGTTCGCGTCATTTCGGGCGGCCTCCAAAGTTCGAACGCCGCACGAACTGATCCGTCACATGGACAACGTGCTCGGGTATTCACGTACCTTCTTTACCGGCGGGAGTTACCAGGCACCCGAATATCCGGACTTTCAAGCTGCAATCGCCCACTTTCATGAAACGCTCGCGGATGTTGCGCGGCACATCGAGCTCGGTACGAAGCTCCGGGAGGTGACTGCTGAAATCCTGCTGCAGGGACCGTTCTCCGACGCGATGACCCACGCCGGACAACTTGCTCTTTTGCGGCGTTTGGTGGGGAGCCCTGTTCCCCCTGAAAATTTCGTTTTCGCCGACATCTCGACTGTCAATTTCGGTCCGGATCAGCCGCTTCCTGCGCGTCCCGATGAGGTTTGGTTAGAGGGCCCGGAAACATGATTAAGCCCCGCGCCCTTCGACCAGGCGACCGAATCGCGGCGATCTCTCTTTCCAGTGGTTGGCCCCACGTGTTCCCGGGCGCCTACCAGGATGGAAAGCGCCAGTTGGAAGAGGCGTTCGGTGTTCAGGTTATTGAAAGTCGTCATGCTTTGGCGGACCCTGATTGGCTAGCTATTCATCCCGAAGCTCGCGCGGCGGACCTGATGGAGGTGCTGAGAGATCGGTCAATCCATGGCATTGTCTCGACAATCGGGGGCGACGATTCAATTCGGATGCTGCCATTTCTGGACCTGTCTGTCATTCGGGAGAACCCGAAGATTTTTCTGGGTTACTCGGACGCGACGGTAACGCACTTCGCTTTCTTGAAAGCAGGAGTGACCTCATTCTATGGACCGTCTATTATGGCTGGCTTCGACGAGAATGGTGGATTGCTACCGTACACGGCTGATTCTGTGCAGCAGGTGCTTTTCAGATCCTCCCTCTCCGAAGAGCCGATTTCTCCCAATCAAGATGGCTGGACTTGCGCGTCGTTCGCTTGGGGCGATGAAAATAGAAATGAGAAACCAAGACCACTTCAACGGTGCTCGGGTTGGCGGTGGCTTCAAGGAGCGGGGTGTCATCGGGGCCGGTTGTTGGGAGGATGTTTGGAAGTCATCGATTGGCTCCGCGGTAGTCCGATCTGGCCTGACCAGTCCGTGTGGCGAGACAGCATAGTCTTCCTGGAGCTCTCCGGAGATGCACCCTCTGCTTCAGCCGTCGTGAGGATGCTTCGCGCATTGGCCGCAACAGGTGTTTTGGGTGAAGCTAGGGGCATCCTCTTTGGACGCCCCTACGGAGACGAGGCGAACTTTGAGAAATACGACGGCGCAGTTTTGCAAGTGCTGGCGGAGCTGAAGCTACGCTCGCTTCCCTTGATCACTCGAATGGACTTTGGCCATACAGACCCTAAGTTCATTATCCCTTATAGAGTGGAGGCGGAAATCGATTGTGATGAGCAGCACATTCGGTTTCTTGAAACGGCCACAATTTGGTGATGGGGGCTGCGCACGCCGACTTGCACATTATTGCCAAGGCTCGGCCTGCTGAGTCCCGGGTTGTATGTTCCACCCGGTAAAGAAAACGCATCATTTCACTTCAACGAATGGCCGACGATTTACAAAGTAATTCGAGGAGCTCGTTTCGATGAAGATCACTCAAAATCTGGCAAGGGTTTACCGAGGCCACAATCAAGTTTCCGGTTTGCGACTGGATCACGCGTAATTCGGAAACTACTTTGGAATGCTGTCGATCTGTAAAACTTTCCGTAGTGGGATTCCTCACCTGATTGGAGAACAAGGCTGCCGATTGCCGTCCGTCAAAAGATAGGAGAATAGGATTCGAGCTGGTTAAAGTGTTACGATCCCCGGATCTTTTTTGGTTATTTCTCAGCCCGACCGTTCATTGAAATTTACTATTTCAATGAACGGAAATCCGATACGGCATCAGCGTTAAAATTCCGCCCCGCAGCAATGACGGTGACGGCAGATCGCGCACCAGAGTTCGCGCATACTGTTCTGTTCTGGCCTGTGCTAACGCTTCCGGGCTGGTGTTGAACAGCGAATCAAACAAGCTGCGTCGCGGCGGATAAGGCACCAGATTTACTTCTTCCTTCAGCTTGGCCTTTTCGCGGATCATCTGCACGGCGGTATCCAGACCGCCCAAGCGATCAACCAAGCCGTTCTTATTCGCTTGCGCACCCATCCATACCCTGCCTTGGGCAATAGAGTCAATCTGATCGTAATTTCTTTTCCGCGCTGCCGCTACCTTGCTGACAAAGCTATGGTAAGTGGATTCGATTCCTTCATGCAGTTTTTGTCTTTCCGCTTCGGAAAGCGGCGTGTAATCGGAATCGATGTCAGCGTATTTGCCGCGGCTCAACAGATCCTTGGTGACGCCCAGTTTTTCATAAAGCCCGTGGAAATTAGGCTTTCCATAAATCACGCCGATGGAACCGGTGATCGTGTCGGGGTAAGCCACAATCGGATCGCCGGTCATGGAAATGAAATAGCCGCCGGATGCCGCTAAATCTGACATGGAGATAACTAATGGCTTTTCCGCAGACAGCAATCGTAGCTCGTGTAGGATTTCGTCGGAAGCAACCGCATCCCCGCCCGGCGAGTCCACCCGTAAAATCACGCCGCGAATCGAACTGTCTTTGCGAACTTGTTGAATGGTTTTGGAGAAAGTTTCGGAAGCGATCACCGAAGTCTGGCTGAACGGCTGTTCGAAGCTGCCACGCACAATGTCGCCTTCGCCGGAAAGCAGGGCGATGCGCGCGCCGGAAGGGGAAACCGAACGCGCATAAGTTTTATAGCTCAGCTTCGGCAGTTCGCCTGCTTTCACGCGATCCGTCAGATCACGATACATCTGGCTTTCATAGCCCAAGGTATCGACCAAGCCGGCTTGCTCCGCCGCGTTTGCCAGAAACGGACCCTTATCAATCAACGCTCGAACATCATCAACCGATTTTCGGCGCGATTGCGCGATGGTTGTGCAGAATGTGCCGTACACTTGGTCGAGCACGCCGTTCATAACCTCGCGCGTTTCCGGTGACATGTTGCTGCGGGTGAACATATCGCCCGCATCCTTATAACGTCCGATATGATCCACGTCGAAGCTGATGCCGAGCTTATCCAGCGCGCCTTTCAGATACGTCGATTCCACGCGAAAGCCTTTGATTTCGAGGTAATCATCCGGGCTGACATAGATTCGGTCAGCCACCGAAGCCAGAAAATACTCGTGCATTCCCGGCGTTTGCAGATAAGCGTAAACCGGCTTTCCGGAGCGCTTGAATTGCGCCAAGTCTTCGCGCAGTTCTTCCAGTTTGGCCCAGCCGAGCGATAAGCTTCTGGGCTTCAACGCAATGGCTTTGATATGCGGGTCGGTAGCCGCTGCGTGAAGCGCAGTCCACATATCGCGGACGGTCGGCTCGGACTGATTTTGCAGCAGCGGAACATCTACTTCCACCTGCGCTACTTCCGGCAGATTGCCATCGAGGTTTAGAACGAGAACAGAGTTGCTGGGAACAGCCGGTTTCTTGTTGCTCGCCACCTTGACTAAAATGCCGATCAACACCAGCGCAAAGATGCCTGCCAATAGAATTCCGGCCAATGCGCCCCACAGAAACTTTCTCATAATTCAACCCTGCTCCCAATCGAAGCGTAGCAAAAACGCAGCAAGAATCTCAGTTCTGCTGCCGAACCGTTCAACTGTTCAAAACCGGAAAGCGCATCATCCCTTGTTGTTCCGGTGTAAGAGACTGCCAAACACGCTGAGGAATAGAATTAACATCGCGGCTGTGATCGGCATACCAGCGTCTTACGTAGCGAATCGTGAGCAGGGCGCGCGGCGTATCGGTGGTGTTCGGTGTGCCGCGATGCAGCGCCCACGGATGGCGAATCAGCACATCGCCGATCTGCAGCGGCACTGGTTGTAGCTTAATTTCGCCAAGCTCAACCGCTTGCATGGCTTCACTTCTCAGCATTCGATGAGTGCCGGGCGCAATCTCAATTGGTCCATGCGCAAGAGTGATGTCGATTAAGCCGAAGGAAACCACCAGCATGTAAACAGGAAGCGCCAGACCAGGAGCTTCGGCGAACAAGGGACGCTGGTAATCGACGTGAACTCCTTGATTGGTTGATCCTTGTAATGGCGTATCGCAGCCCCACTGGTCTGCCATTATTCTTTCGTCCATAGCCCCTTTTACAATGTGGAGAACTTCAGGATCGAAGAAAAACTCCGGCGTAAAACAAGGCGGCTCGAATGGCATCGGGAGAAAGTGACGGTGGGGACCCCGATTGGGCACCTCACGATGCATTTCCAGATATTCCAAAAGCGTCGGCCAAAACGCTTGGCGGCAATCCTTAATCAGCGATGCAGGATAGCGGTTTTTAAGAACGCAAAACCCTTGTTCTTGAAGTTCCGCTAGCGGATGAGAATAAGCAGACATTTAACGGAACGGGTGTACGCGCAAAAAGAAAGCGGCCGGTTTCCTTGCCGAACCGGCCGCTCATATCCGATTGAATATTTGGTTTTACAGATGAGCATCCAGCATACGCTGGAACTCAGGCTTGCCGATTGCGCCCACTTTTTGGTCAACAATCTTTCCGCCTTTAAACAAAAGCAGCGTCGGAATACCGCGAATGCCGTATCGCATCGCCGTGCCTTGGTTGGAATCCACATCCAGCTTGCCGACCTTCACTTTGCCGGCGTAGTCAGAAGCGACCTGATCCACCGTAGGTCCCATCATCCGGCACGGACCGCACCATTCAGCCCAAAAATCCACCAATACCGGCACTTCCGAGCTGAGCACATCGGTATCGAAACTCGAATCCGTAAAGGTTAATGTGTTAATACCTGCCATAAAAGCTTCTCCTGCTAAAAGATGTCTGGGCGCCGGTGAAAGATTCAGGGCGAACAACCGGCCAATTTAAGCCCGATTCTTAATTGTATTTGATGCGCTAACTGGAAAATTTCATCAAAGTTCATTTAAACAAATGCCGTCTACCGGAACGAACTGACTTCCACCCGGTCGCCATCCGTCAGAAAAGTGGAAAGGCCCTGATGATCGGTTCGAAGCACCATTGTGTGCTGTTCCGCTAAGTTCTTCAGAACTTCCGGATGAGGATGATGAAACTGATTCAGATAGCCTGCGGAGATGAAAGCAAACTGCGGCTTGATTGCGTTCAAAAAATCAACCGAACTGGATGTTCTGCTGCCGTGGTGGCCTACTTTCAGCAGCGTCACCGGCTTGAGTTTGCAACTGGCGACCAGTTCCGCTTCCACTGCTTTTTCGGCGTCGCCGGTTAAAAGAACTCTACGTCTGCCTAGCTCAATTTCCAGCACCAAGGAATCATTGTTCACGGCCGCATTTCCCGCTGCGTAATCCGGTTCCGGCGCGAGAACCCGCAACTGTGCTTTGCCGAAATGCATGAGGGGAACCGCGCTCGACAAGGAGCGTATGCGTACGCCGCCGGTTGTCGCGCATCGGCGCAAAGCGGACCATTCCTCGCTTTCCGGCTCCGGCCCAACCCAAAGCTCGCGCGGATGAAAGTTGGTCAGAATAGCGCATACGCCTTGCATGTGGTCTGAGTGACCGTGCGTTAAAGCAACATAATCCAGCCGGTGAATGGCCCGTGACCATAAGTAAGGGCTGACCACGTCTTCGCCCATATCCAGATTGGGCTTCTGCGCCATTCTGCCTAATCCGGGAAAGCCGCCACCATCCACCAATAATGTTTGCTTGTCCGGCAAAGCCACAAATACGCTATCGCCCTGGCTCACGTCAATAGCCGAAACTTCCAGCCAGCCCGGACGCAGATGCGGCATCCAAGGCTGCAAACACATAATGAGAAAAAGCGAGCAGGCCAGAACCGCTGCCGCCCAGGTGAATTGATGTTTCCGGCGCAGAGCAACCGCCAGCAGCACCAAAGAAATGCTGAACGCGATGGCTGCGGCTAAAGGAACGAAAGCAATGCGCCAAGCCGGTTCAAAATTGCTATGCCAACCGGCGATGCGCTCCGCTATGAACAAACAAGTGCCGGTGGCCCAAGCCAGAAAATGCCATTTTGTGATAATGGCTCCGAATCCGAGCGGAACCACGCACGACAACAAAGGCACGATCAGCACATTGGCGGAAAGCCCCGTAAACGAGATCCGGTGGAAATAGCCGATCATCGGCAGTGCCAGCCCAAACTGCACGCAAGCCGAAATCAGAACCGCTTCCGCCACGAAAACCAGGGCGCGGGCTGTTCCGCTAGCTAACGCCAGTGCCACCCGAGGAGAACACCGCAGCAAGGCACTAATCGTTTCTGCCCAAAGCTGCAATTCTACCCGCAGCGTGGCAATTCTCGGATCTTGTTTGACGTTGGCAATTACCCGGTCCGCAGACCCGGCGGCTATCCGCAGCGGTTCCGTCCAGCGTTCCATTAATGGTAGGGCAAACAATCCCAATGCTGCGGCAGAAAGGAAGGAAAGCTGGAAACTTGGGTCAAACAATTCGTTCGGATCAAATAGGAGATAAACGAACCCAACCACCGCTAAACCGTTCAGAATGCGGATGCGCCGAAACAGAAAATTGGCGATCAGGAAAAGCGTAAATCCTCCTGCCGCTCGAACGACCGGCGCGCTTAGCCCGGTTACTAACGCATAACCCCAGGAAACCAGGGCGGTAATCGCCAAAGCCGGAATCCGGTTTAACCGTATCAGTTTCAGCAGAAAAAGTAATGTCAGGGCGAGAACTGCGACGTGCTGGCCGGAAATCACCAAAGCGTGATATGTGCCGGTTAATCGGAAATCACTCGTCCAGCGGCGTTCCACTCCGGCTGTTTGGCCAAGTAAAATAGCTTTTAGTAAGGTGCTGGTTTCCCCATCATTGGGATATAAATCATTAAGTCGGCTCAGCGCCCAATCACGAACCGCGTAAACGCCAGCCATTGCCGGAGAACCGCACGATCCTTTTTCGATTTGAATATCGTCCGGCGAGGAAGCCGTAGCGGTCCAGAATATATGTTGATTATTCAGCCATTCGGTATAGCTGAACTCGCCTGGATTTTGAAAATTATGAGGGGAGCGAACCTTCGCTGCTGCTTCAATTCGCTGCCCGTAATGGAGGGGCGAAAGCTTTCCTGATTTCAACATCACTGACAATCGAACTGCCGAACGCGGCGTAAGGTTTAAAGTGAGCTGCGCTTTGGTGCCTGCCAGTACTGGTGGATCCGTTACGCAACCTTCAATTAATCCGAGTTCTCCGTCCGGAATTGTCAGCGAAGGCCGGAATTTTTGCCGATGAGATACCTGTGTGCAGACGCCAAGAAGGACCAGCACCAGCATGGCGCTGGCTGTTCGCATCCGCTTGGCTGAGGGAACAACTAGACAAACCACCAGCAAAGAAAGGCTACAAACCACCGGCCAGAACAAATCGGAAAACAGAAAATAATAAAAGCGGCCTGTTAGGATTCCTGCTGTTAAAGCCAGGAACGGAAAAAGCATAGGCTCGCGTCGCACCGTATTTAATAGTGCAATTTAATTCACTAAGCTCTCGGGAGCGATCCCGTATTGGTACTAACTACTTATGCACAACGTTGACATACAACGTTAAAGCACTAGATACTGGGTCAACATTCAACGAATGCGTGACTGGTAAACCCTGATAAAAGAGTTTGGGAATTCACTGTATTGCACTCATAATTTCTCCTCCAACCCAAACTATACGGCTGATCAGATAACCATATCCGGTCAGCCTCTTTTTTAACTTCTACCGCAAGCATTTTTTGAACTGCCGCCTTGCTTTCCCGCAGTAGGACTTTTCTGGCCTATTTGTTCCTGCGCTCCTTTACCGCCCAATTTGGCAATTTGATTCATTCTGAATTGCCTTTCCCAATACAGATTCCATTGTGAACCGGCCGGCAGCATTCTTGAAGTTGCGCTAAAGTTTTCGAAAATTTTGCCGAAATGTTCAGGGGAGTTCTGAGATTACCTTAGTTATTGATTTCAAACCAGTTATTCTGTTTTAATTTCAATTTTTATTTTCTTCACAGTTAAATTAAAGGCTGTTTTTTGAGTGGTTGTGCGGATGCCCTAAAGCTTGTGTCGCCGCAAGCAGCGAGCGCGAAAGCAAGCGAACATGACCACAACAGCCGCCAAACAAACCCGTTCCAAAGACATCATCCGCCGCGATGAATTGATTTTGCAGCATCTTTCACTAGTGACCGCCATTGCAACGAGAGTTCGTGAAAGTTTGCCGGTCCATGTGGAATTGGACGACCTGATTCATGCCGGCGTCATGGGATTGTTTGATGCCGCAACGAAGTACAAGACCGACAAACAGGTAGCTTTTTCTGCTTACGCTAAACATCGCATTAAGGGCGCAATTCTGGATAGCCTGCGTACCCTTGATTGGGCTTCGCGCGACATGCGCCGCCGGCAGAAGCAGTTAGAACAGGTCAACCGCGAGTTAACCGCCGCGCTGAACCGGCAGCCCACCGAACTGGAAATGGCCGAAGCGATGGGCTTAAGCGCGGCGCGATGGCGGCAACTGCTGGTAGAACTTCGCAACCTGAATATCGCGGCCACTCAGAACCACAAGCAGGAAAATGAAGACCACGCGGCCCCGGAACCGCCTTGCGCCGTGGAAACTCATCCTGATCGCGTGTACGCCCGATCGGAAATCCGAGCGCGTTTAAGCGGCGCGATGGCGGAACTGCCGAAGCGCTATCAGGAAGTGGTGACTCTGTATTACGAACAAGACATGACCATGAAAGAAATCGGAGCTTTCCTGGGCGTAAACGAGAGCCGCGTTTCGCAGATTCACAAATCCGCTCTTGAACGGATGCAAACGGCGTTGACTGCTTCCGGCATTCAATCAGCGAACGCTTATTAAAACAGCTTCGCCGCTTCACGCTGGTTCCCCAAACGCATCTGCTTTAAGGAAGGGTATGTTAAATCTTAACTCTGTGCTGTGAACCTTGTTTGGAACAGCACCGGGAGCAAAGATGAAGCTAAATGCCTATCTGATTAAAAGCACCATTGTGGCTGCTTTAGGCGGTTTGTTGTTTGGGTTTGATACCGCCGTTATTGCCGGAACCACTCACGCCCTGAGCCAGTTTTATCACCTTACTCCTACCACTCTGGGCTTTACCGTAGCTAGCGCGCTTTATGGAACCATTCTAGGGGCCATGCTGGCCGGAATACCGGGAGACAAAATTGGCCGCCGCGACAGCCTGCGGTACATGGCAATCCTATATTTAATTTCCGCGCTAGGCTGCGCGTTTGCCTGGAATTGGGACTCCCTGATTATTTTCCGCTTCATCGGCGGATTGGGAATTGGCGGCTCTTCCGTTCTCGGTCCTATGTATATTGCGGAAATCGCTCCGGCCCAATGGCGAGGCCGACTGGTCGGCTTCTTTCAATTCAACGTGGTTTTCGGCATCCTGCTCGCCTATTTTTCCAATTACGTAGTGGGTTTGTTCCAATTGGGAGATTTGGAATGGCGCTGGAAGCTCGGCGTTTCGGCCATTCCTGCCGCCTTATTCTTGCTGATGTTGTTTTCCATCCCGCGCAGTCCGCGCTGGCTGGTGGCAAAGGGACAGGTAGCGGAAGCGCGCTCGGTTCTGCAACAAAGCGGAACAGAGAACTATGAATCTGAGTTAAACGAAATCATCCATTCCATTGACCTCGAGCATGGACATGAACAGGAGCCGTTGTTTTCCCGCAAATATCTATTTCCTGTGTTTTTGGCCGTTTCCATCGGCATGTTCAATCAGTTATCCGGAATCAACGCCATTCTGTACTATCTAAACGATATCTTTGAACGGGCGGGATTCAACAAAGTATCCGGCGATCTGCAGGCAGTAGCTGTCGGCGCCACTAACCTTATGGCAACCATGTTGGCTATGTCGATTATTGATCGAGTGGGCCGCAAAACGCTGTTATTGGTGGGCTCAATAGGAACCGCGGTTTGCATGGCGGGCGTAGCATTCATTTTCTACGCTCATAAATACGACCAGGCATTGGTCTGGCTCCTGATTGGCTACGTAGGTTTCTTTGCCTTTTCGCAAGGTGCAGTGATCTGGGTTTACCTGAGCGAAGTTTTTCCCAATCGCGTCCGGGCGAAAGGCCAGAGCCTGGGCAGTTTCTCTCATTGGGCAATGAATGCATTAATCTCGGGAATCTTTCCTTACATGGCTGCTTCTTCGGGCTCCGTTCCTTTTATGTTTTTCGCCGTAATGATGGTAATTCAGTTTTTTGTGGTTTTGTTTATTTACCCTGAAACCAAGGGCGTAACACTCGAAGAAATGCAGCATAAAATGGGTATTGCTTAAGTACTTTGCGCTGGTTTCAACTGTTCGGAATAACTTAAGAAACAGAACGGCCTGGGAAACTTCTTATAAGAAGTACAGATGCTATGCCCACCGCTATAGAGTTTTTCAAACATGATGCCGATCAAAGTATGGGAGTGTTTTATCCCACTGATTACCTGGTAGCCTTTTTTGTTTCGTACGATATTGCGCAACAGGCTAAACAGCAGCTCGAACAGAACGGAGCGAAATCGGAAGAAATTCTGGTGCTACGCGGCGAAGAATTCGTTGCTTTAGCTGACAAAGTTCACGAAGATGCCAGCACCTGGGATCGCATCAGTGCGGCGGTTTCCAAGGTGGTCGGAACAGAAGAACTGCATCTTGACAATGACACCAAAGCAGCCCGACAAGGCGCTGCGTTTCTGGCTGTGCATTGTCCCACTCAAGAAAGAGGCCAGGAAATTTTCACGTTGCTAAAGCCCCTGGGTCCGATCGCTATGCGGCGCTACTCGCCTTACACCATCGACCGAATGGTTTGAAAAGCCTGATGCACTCGCAAGAACCCTAGCGAAACTGCAAGATACTGCCTGCGTCATCAAGGAAGAATTAAGCGTAAAATCGCTTAGCAATGACGAAATAATATGGCAGAAAACGCAACACAAACAATAGCCCGCTACCTGCAAGACGCAATCGCGGCCGAGAAAAGCTTTGAAACTCAGCTTGAGGCATTCTCAAAAGAAGGCGACGACGAACAGGCAAAAGCTCTTTTTGCTCAACACGCGGTGCAAACCCGTTCTCAATATGAGCGGCTCACCGCCCGTTTAGAAGCTTTAGGGGGCAGTACCTCAACATTAAAAAGCTTTGTGGCTCATGTTTTTGGATTAAGCCCAAAAACCGCTCAACTCGGCCACGAAAAAGAAGAGCGTACTACCCAGAATCTGATTATGGCTTTTTCAGTGGAAAACGCTGAATGCGCGATGTACGAATCGTTGATTGCCAGTGCTACTGCAGCCGGTGATGAAATCACGGCCGATCTTGGCCGCGAAATTCAAGCTGAGGAAAAACGAACCGCCGAGAAGGTTTGGGCGTTAATTGCGCCGGCAGCACAAAATGCTTTTGCGCGCATTGCGCAATAATCTTATTAGATTAGGAGCAGGGTAGCCCGCTCCGCAATTGAGGCGATTGAGGAGAAATTTATGCTTCGTTCCGCTTGTGGTCTGGTTTGTTTAACAGCTTGGTTGTTTACTGCGCTTCCTGCTTGGAGTCAGCAGCAGTCCGAATCTACGGTTTCCGGGCCGAAACAGTGGGAACATCAGAAATCAACCGGGAAGTCCTATAAGAAGAGAACGAAAAAGACTCCCATTACAGAGCAGAATCCAAGCACTGGACAGACTCGGCGCTTAGGAAACACCGCTACGATGACAAAAAACAGCGCCGATAGCGGCGGTAGTCGGGCTGAAAACACCGGTGATAAAAAAGGAAAACAATCTAGTAATGATGCCGCTGCGGGTCCTAAGTAAGGGTTAATTATGTGAGTATTTAGGGCCAGCGGTTATGCTGGCCCTAAATAATTTAGGTTAAATAATAGGTTTGCCGCCGGTCACTGCTACAGTAGCGCCGGAAATGTAGCTAGCTTCGGGAGAAGCAAGAAGTACGTAAACTGCTGCGAGTTCTGCCGGCTGACCTGGGCGGCCCATCGGAACGCTTTTTCCGAACTTTTCTACTTCTTCAGGGGGCATCGTTGAAGGGATTAATGGTGTCCAGATTGGCCCGGGAGCAACACAATTCGCGCGAATGCCTTTTTCGGCTAGTAATTGAGCCAAACCTCCGGTAAAGTTCTGAATCGCGCCTTTGGTGGTGGCATAAGCCAGCAGAATCGGTTTAGGAGTATCCGCATTCACCGATGTCGTATTCACAATGGCGCTGCCCGGCTGCATGTGAGGCACAGCAGCTTTAGTGAGATAAAACATGGCGTAAATGTTTGTTTTGAAAGTTTTATCCCATTCTTCGCTGGAAATCTCGTCCAAACTTTCACGCGTTCGTTGAAACGCGGCATTGTTAACTAAAATGTCAATTCGCCCAAATTCCTTGACGGTTTGGTCCACAATGTTCTGGCAGTGTTCCTCGGCGGTAATGTCGCCGCCGATCAGCAAAGCTTTTCGCCCGGCTTCTTGTACATATTTGGCTGTGTCCCGAGCGTCCTCATCTTCATTCAAGTAAGAGATCACCACATCCGCGCCTTCACGGGCAAAAGCAATCGCCACTGCTTTCCCGATACCGCTGTCAGATCCGGTGATGAGGGCAACCTTATTTTTAAGTTTGCCGCTGCCTCGATAAGACTCTTCGCCGTGGTCCGCTTTCGATCTCATCTGATCTTCTAAGCCAGGAGCAGGCTGTTGCTGCTTCGGGAGAGACTCTGGATAATTGTCAGTTTTTTCAGGCATACTAATTCCGATCCATGCGTCAGACGCCGTTGTAACCAAGACTGTGTATCAGGAAATTTTCTGGTTTAGTAAACTTTTTATTAAAATTAAAATAAGAAATTTAACTATTTTGGACGATAAGAGCTTAGTAATTGTTACTTTTTATGGATCTCTTTGTCGCCAGGCAGCCCATATTCAACAAAAATTTAGACGTCGTTGCTTACGAGGTGCTTTACCGGTCCGGCACGACCAATTGCTTTGATGGAACCGATGCGCGAACAGCTACGGCAAAGGTGATCAATGCGGTTTTTTATTCGCCGGGAGGGGCTACTCTCTTGGGCGGTCATCCTGCTTTTGTCAACTTCCCCGAATCTCTTTTGCTGGACGATACAGCCATGCTGCTGCCGCCTAAGGATACGGTGATTGAAGTTCTGGAAACAGTAGAGCCGAGCGAAAAGATTATTGCTGCTTGCCAACGGCTGCGGAAACACAATTACACTATTGCGCTAGATGATTTCGTGGATTTAGAAGGCGGCCATCCTTTAACTGAATACGCCCAAATCATAAAGGTGGATGTCAAGCAGAGCAGCAGGAAAGAATGCGAGCGCATTGCGAAGCGCTACCGCAATCAGGCCATTCTGTTGGCTGAAAAATTGGAAGATGAAGCAGAATTTCGCTGGGCTGTTGCCCAAGGCTTTTCCCGATTTCAAGGATACTTTTTCGCGCGTCCACATGTAAGTGCTGTGCCGCAGATTCTGGGGTTCAAAATGAACTGCCTGGAAATTCTGAAAAAGATCAGCACGCCGGAATTGAATCTGCTGCAATTGGCAAATCTGGTGGAATGCGAACCTGGCATATCTTATAAACTTCTGCGGCTGGCGAATTCTGCCTTAACAGCGCGTCGCGGCACCACTACTTCCGTTCACCAGGCAATGCTGCGAATCGGCGAAAAAGAAGTACGGAAATGGCTTTCGTTGATTGTGACGCTCGACTTAACTTCGGAGCGGCCCAGCGAACTAATTCTCAGTGCGATTCTGCGCGGACGCTTTTGTGAATTGCTCGGAGAACAGGCCGGCCTTACTTCCGGCGTAAATGAACTGTTTCTGGTCGGGCTTTTTTCTCACTTGGATGCTATGTTCTGCCGTCCACTGGCGGAACTGCTGGAAGAACTGAACTTACCATTGGAAATCTGCCAAACTTTGTTGGAACCGTTTTCCCAGCGGAATATGGCCTCCCGGCTTTGGTCAATTGTGCTGGCTTATGAAGCGGCTGATTGGGAAACAGTGGAAGCATCCTTGCCCCAAGTGGGTTTAACACCCGAACAAGTACGGGTGGCTTACACCAATGCCGCCGCTTGGGCCGATAACGCTTTACACCGTTAAAATTTATAGAAAATAAATGGAGTATTACTTTACGCTTCAATTCAATCTTATGTGAAAAATCCGCTTCATTGTGGAGACGTTGATAACTCTACCGAAGCCGAAATGAGAATGAATGATTGAAGCCGTAATATTCGACCTTGATGGAACCCTGCTCGATTCCGTAGATTTGCATGCTAAAGCCTGGGAAGAAGCTTTCCGGCATTTCGGGCATGATATTCCGCTAGCCGATATTCGCAGCCAGATCGGTAAAGGCGGAGATCAGCTTCTGCCATTTCTTCTAAGCGAAGAAGAATGTAACCGGATCGGCAAGAAAATAACAGAGTTTCGAAGTTCGCTTTTCAAGGAAAAATACCTGCCTGAAGTGAAGCCCTTTCCCGGTGTTCGCGCTTTGTTTGAGAAGCTGAAAGAAAATTCCCAACGGTCAGCTATAGCTTCTTCTGCTAAAGGCGACGAACTGAAAACCTTTGAACAGATAGCTGGCATTGAAGATCTGGTAGAAGTGGAAGCTTCCTCCGCTGATGCGGAACGCTCCAAGCCGCACCCCGATATTTTTGACGCCGCTCTCAATCGCTTAGGGCCTCAAATGAACCGGGAAAACATAATGGTGGTAGGTGATAGCCCTTATGATGCCGAAGCAGCGGCAAAGGCAAATCTGAAGACAATTGGTGTTCTATGCGGCGGCTTTGCTGAGGAAGATCTAAGGAAAGCAGGCTGTGTAGCCATTTTTGCCGGTCCGGAAGACCTGCTCCAGCATTACGATCAGTCCCCTTTAGGGCGCGAGTCTATCAAATCGAGTGCCTCCGGAGCATAGTGCGATATCGTGTACTTACTTTATGTACGTATTCTGGTAGAGTAAAGCATGGAAGTCACAATCGCTTATGCCCGCGCTCACATGAAAAAACTCCTCCAGGTTGTTGCCAGCGGCGAACGAGTCACAATCTTGAACCGCAAACAGCCAGTAGCAGATCTTGTTTTGCCGCAGCCGAAAGTCAAAGAACGAAAGCTGGGGTTCTGGACACATCAGATTTTGCGTGATCCGCACGCGTTTGAGCCGATGACGGACGAGCAGGCCGAGCGGTTCATCATGACCGGAGAATACTGATGGGGCTCCTTTTGGACACGCAAGCTCTTATTGTGATGGGTGATCAATAAAAACAAGCAGACCTGTCCGCTGCTCTCCGACAAGTGCTGCTCGAACCGAAAACCGAATTGTGTCTCAGTGCAATTTCCACTCAGGAAATTGCCCTCAAGCACGCTTTGGGGAAAGCCGATCTGATGGAACGGCAAGTGCTGGAGGCCGTCGACCTGTTAAATATAACGCTGCTCCCTTTTACTGGGCAACATGCTCTACGTTTGTATCGCCTGCCCTTGCACTATCGAGATCCGTTCGACCGCGCAATCATCGCGACGGCTTTGAGCGAAGGCATTCCGCTTGTGGGCGGCGACCGGCAGTTTGTCCATTACGAAGGGCTGCAGGTGCTGTGGTAGCCTATTGCGAGGCTTCACAGCTTCAGCGAAAGCTTAGAAAATTCCTTTAAATTCTTTCTGATACCATTTCCATTATCTGGCCGTCTTGGGATGTAAGAATTATGAGCAATCTGGTTAAGCACGACGGAGCAAAAACAAAGGGCGGATGGTCCTGGCCGGTACGATTGTTGATTGCCGCCGGGGGAGGGGCATTAATCTTCTACGGCATGCGCCGGAAAACAACCCGCTTCGGCAAACTCGCGACTCAGGTTGGCATCGGTTTAGTCACTCGTGGGCTGGCCGGCACGCAATTCAGCGGACTAGCCAGCTTTATTGCTTCGCTGCTGATTAAACCGGAAACTCTCCTGGCCGCTGCCAAAACGGTCTAACAGTTTGTAAACTTATGGCTGAAGCTGAACCTGGGCCGCATTTGAAGGCAATTGAACCTGTCCGTTTTTTGTTAAATATAGCCGCTAAAAAGTTAACTCACGAAGTTGAACCCGCAACCACCTACGATCTTCTTCCTCATGCCTTCGAACCGGACAGCGAGGCTGAAACAGAAGAATGACCGTCCGCGAACTCGGACAACTGTTAAGAAAAGGCCGGGCATCCTGTCTAGAGCTTACGCAAGATGCGCTGGCCCGCATCAAGCAACAGGACCACTTTTCAACTTTCATTACTGTTACTTCTGAGCAGGCATTAGCCGCAGCTATTGATGCCGATAAGGAACTGGCGGCAGGCATGGATCGCGGGCCTTTTCACGGCATCCCCATCGCTTACAAAGATTTGTTTTATACGCGCGGAGTTCGCACCACCGGCGGCTCGCTGCTTTTTCGAGATTTCGTTCCCGAGTACGATGCCACGGTAGTTGACAAATTCCGGGTCGGCGGCGCAATCAGCCTGGGTAAGCTGAACCTGCATGAGCTGGCTTACGGGGCCACTTCCAAAAATCCGCATTATGGTTTTGTTTGCAATCCACGCAACGAAGCGCACATCGCAGGCGGTTCCAGCGGCGGATCAGCAGCGGCGATTGCGGCGGGTTTTGTTCCGGTCACATTGGGGTCTGACACCGGCGGCTCGATACGGATTCCCGCTTCTTACTGCGGCGTGGTTGGTTTCAAACCTACTTATGGGCGCGTCAGCCGCTATGGTCTTTTGCCTTTGGCGTTTAGCCTCGATCATGTTGGCCCTTTAGGAAGCAGCGTCGAAGATTGCGCGTTGGCGATGGCGGAAATGGCCGGTCACGACCCGCGCGATGCCACCAGTTCGCGCACGGCAGTTCCCGATTTCTACGCGCCGCCGTTCAAAAAACTGTCCGGGCTCCGCGTTGGCATTCCCCGCAATTTTTACTGCGATCATGTCAGCGGCGAAGTAGCGCGGTCTGTCGCCGAACCAACGCGGCAGATGGAGCGGCTAGGCGCTCAGATAACTGAAATCGAGTTACCCGACATAGCGGAATTGAATGCAGTGGCGCGATTTATTCAATGGGGCGAATCTTCAGCCGTCTATTCTTCTCAAACAGATAGCAGTTTGTTCGGCGCTGATGTATGGGGGTTGATCGAACAAGGCCGCCAAGTAAGCGCAGTGGAATACATCAATGCCCAAAGGCTGCGAACCCTGTACCGTCGTCAATTTGACGAACTCTGGCAAAACCTGGATGTTTTCGTGACGCCTACGACCCCGATCACTGCGCCCCGGCTTGGTCAAGACGAGGTGGATATTGACGGCTACCGCGAAGACGCCCGCCTCGCCTCCACCCGCTTTACTCGCGCTATCAATGTGATTGGTGAGCCGGCTCTTTCCTTGCCCTGCGGCCGCTCGGAAGCAGGTCTTCCCATCGGATTGCAATTGGTCAGCCCGCCTTTTTCGGATGCATTTCTGTTGAGGGTTGGGCAAACTTTGGAGCGCGAGTTCTAGAAATTTTTTCTGGATTGAGACCGCAACGGCGGAGAGCGTTTTCGACTTTTCGACTCAATGCCGATCCGTCGATCTCGCTGTAGCATCAATTCTACGAGCTGCGGCGCGACCACTTCAAACTCAGAATGTAACTGCGAAAGGTATAGCCATTTCCCCAGCACTTCGTGGGGCGCAAGGGAAGGGAACTCTGCCTGCAAAGAGGCATGGTGCTCCTGAGAAGTGCAAACCAGTAATCCGTTCCAAGGATCTTTGCGTTCGACCAGGGCCAGACAGAGATAGTCATGCAGGTAAACAGCATCGCAAAAGAAGAATTTTTTTCTGATAAATCGCGGATCGTCCTGCAAAGGCTCAAACAGCCAAAGAAGCGAGTTGCTTTTCGGTGTACGTTTAAACTCATTTGAAATCGGTTTACGACGGACAGACATAGATTAGCGCAAAAAAGCTTACTCATTCATACCGCAACGCAATCATCGGATCAACCCGCACCGCGCGTCGCGCCGGTAAATAGCTGGCCGCAGTCGCCACTAGAGTGAAAAGAATGGCGACGCCCGCAAAAGTGGCAGGATCGGTCGCGCTGATCTGGAACAATAATGTTTTTAAAATGCGCGTCAGGGCGAATGCGCCAATCAGGCCAGTGACGGTTCCCGCCCAAGCCAGGCGCAATGCTTGTCCGATGATCAGCCGCAGAACATCGCCTTCACGCGCGCCCAGCGCCCGGCGAATGCCTAGCTCCTGGGTGCGCTGCGTTACCGAGTACGCAATAATACCGTAGATTCCTACCAGCACCAGAACAAGCGCCACGGCAGCGAACGATCCCAATAGCCCTACCAGGACTCGCCGTTCGCCCAATTGAGCGTTTATCAGATCGTCCATCGATTGCACATCCGAAATCGGCTGGTCCCGATCCAGTTCCCGCGCTTGTTCACGAACAACCGATGTGAGCCGGAGAGGATTACCTTCAGTTCGAATGGCCAACATCGCGGACGGCAGCGGACCTTGCGCAAACAACCCGTACACGCTTTCGGGCCAGCCGCTATTGTCGATGGTCTGATGAACATTGCCAACAATGCCGATGATTTCCGCCGGTTGCGGATTGGTTCCACCGATAAAGATACGCTGCCCAACCGGGTCCAAGCCGTTCGGATAAGCTGGCCAGAAGCGGCGGGCCAGCCCTTCATCAATTACGGCCACGCGCTGCGTACCGTCGCGGTCGCGCTCGGTAAAAGTCCTGCCCCGTTTCAGGGGGATTTTCAAAGTTTGAAAGTATTGTGGCGTCACAATCAGAATGGCGGCAATCGGGCGTTCGTTCAACCGCAAGGGTGGTTTGCTCGCATCCTGCACGGGAGTTCCCGCGTAACCGGTCATTGGAAGCGTCATTGCCGCTGCCGCGCCGCGAATGCCGGGCTGCGATTCTAAACGGCGCATCAGTTCCGCGAAGAAAGTATTTTTCTTCTGGTCCGTGTCGTATCGCTGCGGCGGCAGAGAAATCCTCAATGTCAGGAGATTGGCTGCCTCGAAGCCGGGATGATCGCCGCGCAGATGAATCACGCTTTCAATCAGCAGCGCCGCTCCGATCAACAGCACAAGCGAGAGCGCGATCTGCCCAATCACTAAAACGCCTCGCAGACTGAAACCGAGCCGGAATCGCCCTGAAATTCCTTGCTGTAAGTTTTCTCCTCGCGCCCGCAGCAGTCTCATCAGATCCGGCCTGGATACCGCTAAGGAAGGGGCCAATCCAAAAACAATGCCCGTGACAAACGAAAGAATAACGGTGAATATAAGCACGGCGCTATCCAGATGAATCTCATCCGCGCGCGGCAAGCTGAGCGAGCTGAGGTGTCGAACGGCGTGCAAGCTCCACACAGCGACCAGCATTCCGAACGCTCCTCCCAGGAAAGACAGCAGAACGCTTTCCGCGAGCAACTGCCTGACAAGACGGCTGCGAGCAGCCCCAAGCGCCGAGCGGACGGCGAACTCGCGGGAACGGGCGTTGGCTCGCGCGAGCAGCAGGCTGGCGATGTTGGCGCACGCAATCAGCAGCACAAAGCCGACCGCGCCGAACATCAGCCAAAGCTCGGAACGAATGCTGCCGACCAGTCGCTCTTTCAACGGCTTCACGCGAACCGGATGTTTCGGTTTCGCATCGAGCATGGCCGGGTGATTCACCGCATACTGATGTTGAATCAAAACCGCTTCCGCGCCGGCTTGTTCCAGCGTCACTCCAGGTTTCAAGCGCCCGAAGATCGTTAAAAACGGACTGAGCGGCCGAGACTGCGGTTGTATCACCGGCCATTCTGAAGGCCGCGTGAGCCAAACGTCGAGACTGGGAAACGGAAACTGAAAACGCGCCGGTAGAACGCCCACAATCATATAGGGAGCGCCGGCTAGATTAACAATCCTGCCGACAATATGGAGATCGCTGTTGAAGCGCCCGCGCCATAGCGCCTCGCTGATCATTGCCGTGGCCGCGCCGCCGGGCGCATCCTCTTCGGAAAGAAAAGAACGTCCAAGCACCGGGGCGATGCTCAGAATTTGCAGAAAGTTGGCCGATACGCGAGCCGCTTTCAGCACCTCCGGTTGTGCGCCGCCCGTCAGCGTCAAGTTTTCCTGGCCCGTGAAGACTCCAATGCCGGTAAAGCTTTGGGCCGTGGCCTTCATTTCCGCGAACCGCACCGGCGTACCGTCTGAAATATCCACTAACTGGTCCGAATCGGGATAAAGCAGCGGTTTCAACAGCACGGCGCGAATCACGCTGAAGCTCGCGGTGTTTGCTCCGATGCCCAAGGCCAAGGTCAATACGGCTACAACTGTAAAAACCGGATTCTTGCGCATCGTGCGCAGCGCATAAGCAACGTCTTGTGAGACGGAATCCAGAAAAGCGGCTTTGGTTTGTTGATTGTTGTGCTCGGCCATTCCCTCCCCAGTGTCTTTCATCCAGGGCGACGAAATCCACTGCAAACGGTTTGGGAATCAATTGCTTTGCTGCGCTTGGACCGGATCGACAGGCGAAGCCATGAGCTTCAACTTGATATGCGGAGCAAACTCGTAACCGAGGTATTGATCCAACTGTGCGCTGGCATCAGGACCGAGCGCCGCTCGAAAAGTCACATAATGCTGGACCAGCAGGGCTGTTCGTTCGCGTTCCAAATTGTGGATCTCCGGCGGCGCGGGCGGCAGGGGCTGGCCTTGGGCCAGGGCTGCTTTCGCTTGCTTGCGGTACTGGTCAATTACTACCTGCGCGCGAGCGTGATGCTTTTGCAAATCAGCATCGAGGCTGTGCGCGGCATTGCGCAGAATGTCCAGGTGTTCAGGCTGCAAATTCGCCCGGCTGAACGGCTCGGCAAACTTGTAAGGGTCGGTCGCGCCGGAAGCAGTGGTGTCTTTATCGAGTTGGTTGACCCAGGCGAGAAAGTGACGATAGACCAGGTAGGGCGGCAATGATTTTGATGATGCGTTAGACTTGCTGTTATTAGCTACTAATGGTGACGCCACAGGAGATTGGCCGGATACTACGGCCATTCCCACCATAGTGAGCATTATGGATTTTATTAATTTGCTGATCACTTTCATTTCTCCTTTACTTGAGGTTCGTTGTGTATTCCAGCAGAACGTTTTTGTTAGGCGTTGATTCATCATTTTTTCTGTTGCTCTTGTGCGTTTCTTTGTTCCGGACATTTATGGCGATAGCCGTTTTCTAAAGACAGACATGCTCGTTCAGCTACTTCAGGAGTTTCTGTTTTAACTAGCCGCTCTAATGCTCGGATTGTTGCTTGCTCACCGAAGTTCCCGGTGTACTGGAGAGCGGCAAGAAGCTGCTTGTCAGTAGCTCCTTCTCCTCGCGTGAGTAGGATATCTAGAATAGCGTCATTAATGGTTGTGCTATCGCTTCGCTTGTAATAAGGATGAGCGCCGGTCCGAACCTTCACTACGCAGTTGTGTGCCCCATCGCAGATGGTTCGCAGTTGACCGTTATCTCTTTGGAGAAGGAAAATCTCGCGGTCGCCAGCGAAAAGATCGGTGAGGCCCGCCTCACTGGAGCCTAAATTGCCCCTGTAGACGAAGTAGTAAATATTTACCTCGTGTTCGGGAACATCACCCTGGAGAACATGTTCGACCCTCACCTTCACTTGCCAAAGCTGCTGGGGGTAGCCGTCCCAGCGTGATGCATGAATACTGCCAATCGGCTTACATGTTTCAATGACTTGCCCTTCCAGAATGACGGGCACCATATACAGTTCCTCTGGGGGAGAAACCCTATATTCCGGCGGCAGTTCAGACATATCAATTTTGTTGCGACTGCAAGAGGCAAGGGAAAGAACCGCCAATAGAAATAACCAACTCTTTAGCTGGAGAATGGATAAATAACTTAGTTTTTGCATTGTGGTTCTCTCTTCGTCTAGGCCACGTAAGGCTGACGGAACAAACATACACTTAATGAGTCGGTGCAGCGCAACCGGTATTAGGGCCTGTATCGCCATCTATGCCGCTATAGGTAGGAGTCAGGCGAACGGGTTGCCCAGCGACGAACACCGGACCTGCACATTTGTTATACGAATCTTTAATCCACAAGGGACAGTGAGCTTGCCCGTGAAAAACGTATCCCTTGCTGAGAGACTAAAAAGGAGCAA
>CAXTWH010000032.1:0-61749 GCA_964247975.1 uncultured Bryobacteraceae bacterium
CACCCCGGGCCCCGGGGCGGGGCCGCGGGCCGCGGCCGCGTTGTCCACGACGATGTCGACTCGCCCGACGGCGCCCAGGGCCTCCGCCACGAGGCGGTCGACCGCCTCCGGATCGGACACGTCGCTGATCACCGGGAGGGCGCGGCGGCCCAGGCGGGTACGGCGGCGGGGACCGGTCCCATACGGCGGGAACAGCAGCAATTGCTTCGGAATCAGGCGGCGATACGATGCAGGTGGACGAGGCTTCGGCTTTGGAAGATACCTTGGCCCGGCTGCGGCAACGATACGCGCTGCATTTCTATGTGCCGGAAGGCGGCGACCAATCGGTGGATCTGCAATCCGTTCAGGTTGATTTGGCTGAGCAGGCCCGGATTCGCTATCAGAACGCCGAGGTTCGCTCCCGCCGAGTGTTCATGTCAGGAAGCGGCAGCGAACGCGCTGGAACAACTGTAGTGACACGTACGCAGCCGACTTCCGATACGAACACGGATGCGGCAACACCTTCTTCGACAACAACGGATGAGTCCACGCCGAAGCGCCGCAGAACGGCAGTGAACGATAGTTCCGGACCGCAGGTGAACACAGTGGATACTGATTCGGACGGTTCATCGGGTTCCAGTCAACGAGGGGAAGCTCCGGCATCGACAACCACGCCGAAATCCGGCGGCTGGCCCAAGGTGAATCAGCAAAGCACCAAGCCTTAACTGATCGGGCTTCCTTTATCTTTAACGCTGTGTGGCGATTTTTTCCGGCGGTAAGCACCATGATTTAGTGTTTTCCATCTCACCCAGCAGGAGGATCATTTTTATGATCCAGCGCGTCGCAAGGTTGACAATTGTTGCTTGTTTGTCGCTGCTGCTTCAGGCACAAGACAAACCGGCTTCACTCAACAGACTACCCGTGAAGCGGGTTGTTCTTTTCAAGAACGGTGTTGGCTATTTTGAGCACATCGGCAGCGTTCGCGGAAATGAATCTGTCAGCGTTTCTTTTACATCGGGGCAACTGAACGACGTATTGAAATCACTTACCGTTCTGGATCTCAATGGCGGCCATATTGCAGGCGTCGCGTATGGAACTGCAACCCCGATAGATCGTCAATTTGGGGATCTTCGCTTGTCCCTCGGCGACAAATCAACGATTCCTGAACTGTTGGATGCGCTTCGCGGAATCAGAGTAGAAGTGAGGAACGGCGGGTCACTCATTTCGGGTCGTCTGCTAGGCGTGGAAAGAAAAAACCGAGTTTCCAGCGGCGTATCGCAAGAAGTAGATTACCTTTCATTGATATCTGAAGCAGGCGAACTGAAAACCACGGAATTATCGTCATCCTCTTCGGTCCGCCTGCTTGAACCCGGCCTTACCGGACAGTTGAATCGTTATCTGAATCTCATATCCGACGAACGAAAAACAAACGCGCGCAACATGGTGATTTACGACGAGGGCGTAGGCAATCGAAACCTTTATGTCAGTTACATCAGCGAAGTTCCCGTGTGGAAATCCACGTACCGTCTGGTTCTGAACTCTAAAGCCGGAAAAACTCCGCTGCTGCAAGGCTGGGCCATTGTGGACAACGTTGTCGGTGAAGATTGGAACAACGTTGAACTATCGCTGGTCGCCGGAGCGCCGCAGTCTTTTATACAAAATCTTTCCCAACCTTACTACGCGCAGCGTCCCGTTGTTGGCATTCCTAACACCGTTTCCACCACGCCGCAGACTTATGAATCGACGTTGACGCCCGGTTCCGCGCAGTTAAGCGGCGTGGTGACCGATCCGTCCGGGGGAGCAGTTTCCGGAGCAATCGTTAAAGTTCTGAACGCGAGCGAAACCGTAATTGCCCAGGCCACTTCAAACGCCAAAGGCGCTTACGAGATTGCCTCTCTGCCCGAAGGTCCGATTCATCTGCAGATTCTAGCTCCCGGCTTTGCCAGTGCTGATATCCAGGGACTCACGGTAACAGCAGGCAATCCGATTCAACAGAATGCGCAGCTTCAGATTGGCAGTGTTGCCCAGACTGTGGAAGTGACGCCCCAATCGCCCGTAGCAGATACTAACGGCCGCCTTGGCCGAGGAACCTCTCTCGGCAGAGCGAAAGGCGGAGTTGTAGGCGGAGTTGTTGGTGGCGTAGGAGTAGGCTCTGGTAATGGCTTTGGCGGCGGAGAATATCGCGTGGGTCTCGACCGAAGCCGTTTCGATGCGGCCGCCGTTAGTCAGGCTCTTGGTGATTTATTTGAATATAGGTTGAAAGAGCCGATCACCATTTTAAAAAATCGTTCGGCGCTGGTGCCGATCGCCCAGGCTCCGATCAGCGTTGAAAAGGTTTCCGTTTGGAATGATCGGAGCGTTGTTCCGCGACCGCAGCGAGCAGTTTGGATTACCAACACCACCGGCCTCACCCTGGACGGCGGCAGCGTCAGCGTTCTGGAAGACGATACGTTTACCGGAGAAGGCATTTTCGATCCAATCCGCCCTGGCGAAAAACGGTTGTTATCTTTTGCTACGGATCTCGCGGTGAACGCCAGTTCGCATACCGGCTCGGAAACTCAGCGCGTGTCCCGGGTTGTTATCAACAAAGGAATAATGACCCAGGAAATTGAAGATCGAGAAAAGAAGACTTACACGTTTCGCAATGACGATGCGACGCCTCGCATCGTCGTGGTGGAACATCCCGCGCGTTCCGGTTATGAACTGAAAAGCGAGGCTAAGCCCGCCGAAACAACCGCCGACTGGCTGCGCTTCCGGGTGGAAGTAGCGCCAAAGCAGACCGCCTCGCTGGTTGTTGAAGAAGCGCGCCCCATCAAGTCACAATTCATGCTGACAAGTATCTCTTCTGACCAGGTTGCTTATTTGGTCAGCCAGCATTCCATTGATTTAACTATTCAGAGCGGATTGCAGGAAGTGTTGTCGCAGAAAGACGCGGTGGCCGCTTTACAGCTTCAAAAGAGCGCGCGTGCTGAAGAAACTCAGAAAATCTTCGATGACCAGCAGCGGCTTCGAGAAAACATCAAAGCACTGCGAGGAACGCCTGAGGAGAAGCCGCTGTTGCAGCGCTACACCGGGCAGCTTAATGACCAGGAAAACCGTCTGGCCGCACTGCAAACGGAAACAGCTCAGCTTGATAATCAGATCAATGCGGCCAATGGCAAGTTGAACGACACCATCCAGAAGCTCGCTTTTGATGTTAGATTTTGATCGCTGCGGCAACATAGCTAACAACACACCTTATTTGATTTAGCCAAGAAAGTTAGCTAATACCTATTTATGATTGAAGTTAACATGCTTGAAGCAAAAACCAAGCTTTCTCAATTGGTAGAAGCCGCTGAACGTGGAGAACAGGTGTTTGTGAAAAGAAACGGTGTGCCAGTTGCCCAAATTGTGCCTATACCCAAAACCAAATTTCCTTTTGGATTCTTAAAAGATAAAGTTGGAAGCACTCCAGATTCTATTCTGTTCAACAGTTCAGAAGAGTTCGATGAGTTCACGCGGCTATGATGCCCGGCCATGCTCTTTTGTTGGACACACACATCGTTATCTGGATGGCTTCAGAGCCGGAGCGCTTACCAGAGTCGCTTCTGAAAGCCATTGAAACAGCTAAGACTCGATTTGTCAGCCATGTTAGTGCTTGGGAAATTCAGATTAAACATGAACAGCATGGTGTCCGGTTTCCTTTCTCTTTGGACGATCTGGAGCAGACCATGAAGGCTTTTTCCTGCACGGAATTAGCGATCCACTACCAGGATATTTGCAGGCTGAATCAAATGCGCTTTTTCCACTCGGACCCTTTTGATCGTTTGCTGATGTCGCAGGCAGCCCATCATTCTGTTTGCTTGGCCACGCTCGACTTGAACATTATTAAGACTTTTGAGGCGAATCAGTCGTTTTGTATTTTTACAGACCGCGTAAGGGAGAAGTAATCCTTCAATCATTGAAGATACTGGAACCAGCCTAGAGGAAAAACGTCAAAAGGCTCATAATTTGTGCTTGCTCCTTTGGTGAAACTATCAACCCGCCGCGCAAACCGGGCGGCTTGCTGGTTGCTGAGCTTCGTTTGCGTTGCCGCTTTCGCGCAACAGCAGCAGGATAGTTCGGACGATAGCAGATTCGCGCTGCTCGAAGGGAAGGTGCTGCAATCCGTCACGAAGGAACCGGTGCGGAAAGCTCATGTCACGCTGCAATCAGCAGACGAAGGAAACATAGCCGAGCTTGTGGCAACCACGGACGAAGCGGGCGTGTTCCGGTTTGCTCGCGTCCAACCCGGCTCATACCATTTAACTGCCAGCAAAGAATCATACGTTGAAGGCGATTACGGGCAGACCACTCCACAAAGTAGTTCTTCACCTTTAAAAGTGAAGGAGGGCGACCGGATTATTGATTTAAAGCTGCCCTTATTTCCCGGCGGCGTTATTAGCGGCAGAGTCATGGATGCTGATGGAGACGCTCTTCCGGGAAACCAAGTGTTTTTGTGGAGTATGATGCGCTTTAATGGACGTATCCGACGTAACTTAACGGGACATACGACCACGGACCGGTCAGGCGCTTATCGTTTTGATGGTTTATCTGCGGACAGCTATTACGTGAGTGCGGTAGCGGAAAATTGGGAAAACGTTGTTCAACAAATTCATGTCGACAGTTCGGGCAAACCGACCCGACTACGAGACCTAGTGACTTATTACCCCGGCTCACTCACGTTCCACGATGCGCAAGCTATAAAAGTTCAGGGCGGCCAAGAGCTGGAGGGTATCGACATTCAGGTACGGCGCGGTCCTTTGTTGAGCGTAAAAGGAAAAATCATGGGAACAGCCGGCTCATTTGGACATTATCGGCTTAGCGCCAATGCAGCGGACAGCAATGCTTATGCTGAGGAAGATGCACAGATACGGCCCAACGGCGAATTCTTGTTTGACGGCTTGCCGCCGGGAGAGCATCGGTTGACGTTGCTACGTCCGAGCCAGGACTCTACTCAATTAGTAGGACAAACCACGGTGGAACTGACCGATACGGATCTAACTAATGTTGTGATCACCCCTTACAAGCCAGCTCAAGTGCGAGTACGGTTGGTAGTAGAAGGGCAGGAGGATAATCCATTCATCGGAGGATCGGTATTCCTGCATCCATCGGATTGGGACGGAACCCTCAATCGCAGTAACATCCAATATAAAGCAGAAAATGGAATTTATGTGCTGGACAATGTAGTTCCAGGAACATACTGGTTCTGGTTCAGTAATGCTCCGAATTATTATTTAAAGAAAATCCAGTCGGGAAATCAGATCCTAAATGCTGAGGCGATTGAAGTAGGCGATGGAGCCGTTCTTGATTTGCTGGTCACATACAGCAAAAATGTGGCGAGCATCAGCGGCGATGTAGAATCAGCCAAAGATCAGGCTACGCAGTCGACAAACGTGATCCTGATCCGGGAGGAAGCGCTCTCACCATCTCAAAAAATCAAAGAAGTCACACTAGATCAATCGCACCATTTCACTGTGAATCGCCTTACGCCAGGCAAATACCTTGTTTTTGCAACGCAAAAAGATACAGACTTATGGAGCAACCCGGAATTCGTTAAAGCCCTTAAATCGAAAGCTGTGGAACTGGAACTGAGCGAATCACAAAAGGCAACGATCAGTTTGAAGCTGATTCCGCAGGAAGACACAAACGCGGTAAAGAAACAATTAGGGTTGTAGGTTCTCATCTAAAAACCGCGTCGTGCTTATTACCTTTTAAAATACGCCGCTAACCACCATCGGCAAAGCCCAAAACGCTATGCCGAAGAATCTGTTTTCCCAGCAAGAAAGAAAGACTTCAAAAGCTCATTCACGCGTTCCGGCTCTTCGTGTTGTAGCCAGTGCGTTGCGTTTTCAAACGGAATCAGTTCGCCTTGCAAACAATAACGGAGACTTTCGCGGGCCAGCACCGGCAGAAGAAAGCTATCCTGCACACCCCACAAGATACGGGTGGGCATGGTCACGCGAGTTTCAGCGTACTTCGACGGATAGCGAAGCAAAGCGCGATACCAGTTCACCATTCCGGTTAATGCCCCCGGCTGCGCCCAGGCTTCCGCGTACCGTTCGAGATCTTCAGGCGTAAACGCGCCTTGATGACTCGATTGAATTAAAGCGTTTTTGCCCAGCTTGAAGTTTCCTGCTCGAATAAAGAATTCCGGCAACCGGGGAATCTGAAAGAAAAACATATACCAGCTTCGGAGCAGTTGCTGGGGCCGACGCATCAAAGCCCTTTGCATCACGGCAGGATGCGGAACGTTCAGAATAGCCAAGCGGGATACGCGATCAGGGTGAGTGATGGCGATACGCCAAGCTACGATGGCGCCCCAATCATGCCCGGCTAAGAAGAATTGATTCCGCCCCAACTGATCCGCAATTGCCAGAACATCGCTTGTCAGAGCAGCAAGCTGATAATGTTTCGGGTGAGCCGGTTTACTGCTGTGATTGTAGCCGCGCTGGTCGGGTACAACCACGCGAAAGCCTGCTTCAGCCAGCGGCGCAATCTGGTGCCGCCAGCAGTACCAGAAGCCCGGAAACCCATGCAGCAGAATCAGCAAAGGCCCATCCACCGGGCCTTGTGCTACCGCTTCAATCGTAATCGCGCCGTTGCGGAAATGCAGCATTTCCAACTGGTTTGTAAACGCCACAAATTAAGAAGTAACAGCGGAAGGATTCCAAACGCCGGTGCCGCGCATTGCCAAGTTGGCTACATGCCCCGCGCGAGCCGCCGCCACGCCCACTTCCACCGGAGCATTGGGAGTATTGCGCGATTTTAAGCATTCCAGGAAGTTTGCCATGTGATCAATGGCGCCGTCGTGTTCTGATTTCACTTCCATTGCCGCTTCTTTCGGCTCAAAACTCTCGCTGTAGGTAGGAATTTCATCGTAAACAGCGAAGCCGCGCCGATGCAAGCGCATGGCTCCTTTGGTGCCGCGAAACATCAAGCCGCCGCCTTCCAGGTAGCCCAGCAAAGCGCTATCGAATTCCACAATCACGCTCGGGTAAGCCAAAGCAGCGCTCATCGTATCCGGGGTTTGCCGTTGTTTTAACAAGGCGGTCACGCCGGTAGCGGTGGCGCGGGTGGGCATATCCTGGCCAGTGTACCATTGGGCCACGTCCACCCAATGGATAAACAGATCAGTCATGGCGCCGCCGCCGAAATCCCAATACCAGCGCCAGTGCGCGTACTGATCCTGGTCGAAGGGGCGGTCGGAAGCCGAACCAAGAAAGCGTTTCCAATCCAGTTTGCTGAGGTCGATTTCCGGGCCGCCCGTTTGGTTTTTGACATGGTTCTGATACCAATAGGTTCGAACGAGAGTGATCTGGCCAAGCCTGCCGGAAGCGATCAGATCCTTGGCTTGTAGGTAGTGCTTCCAGCTACGTTGTTGGGTGCCGGTTTGCACCACGCGCTTTGAATCGCGCACCGCCGCAATCAAAGGCTCGCCTTCCTGAATGGTGTGCGTCACTGGTTTTTCGCAGTACACGTCCTTACCGGCCTGAACAGCCGCAATCGTAATGGGAACGTGCCAATGGTCGGGAGTGCCGATTATGACCGCGTCAATATCGTTGCGCGCCAGCACGGATTCATGATCCACATAATCTTTGGCGTTCGGGCCGTATTTCGACTTTGCTTCCAGCCGGTGCGGTTCATACACGTCACACACCGCTACAACCTCATTGCCGCCCAGCTTGTTCAGAACGCTCAACAGATACTGGCAGCGTTGGCCCGTGCCGATAGCTCCAACGCGGACGCGATCATTCGCGCCCAGAATTCGGCCATAAGAAGCAGCCGTGGCGGTGGCAAGGGCAGCACCCAGAAATCGGCGGCGATTGGGTTGGCTTTCGGAAGAAGAGGCTAACGACATAGTTTTAAAAGTTTAATCGCAGTTTTTCGATTTTACGCTACGTTCGACACGGATATACGTGTTTTCGGTACGGTACAAATCATATCAATGGCGGGCGAAGCTTACCAATTGACGATTACAAAGGTGTTAAGCCACGTAAGCTTTTAAAACAAAATAAACAATCACGCCGGTTACCGACACATACAGCCAAACCGGAAACGTCCAGCGGGATACAGCGCGGTGGAAACGGAACTGGCCGCGCAGCGCATACCAGAGAGTGGCGAAGATTAAGGGCAGCGCCACCATAGAAAGCCCGATGTGGCTGATCAGGATAAAAAAGTAAACCGGACGAATCCAGCCGTGCCCGGGAAACTTCGTGTCGCCGTGAAAATAATGATAAGTAATGTAGCTCAGCAGAAACAGCGCGGAAAACGTTGTTGCGCTGATCATAAAGCGCATGTGAACCAGGCGATTACCCCGGCGAATGTTCCAATAACCGCAAGCCAGGCAAATCGCGCTGAGCGAATTGAACAAAGCGTTGGCTCCGGGCAGCAGACTTACCCACTCCGGCGCGGCTTGCCTTCCTTTAAAATAGATCAGCCACACCAAGAAGGCGGCCACGGCAGCGCTTAAAGCCAGAATCGCCGGAACAGGCTTGCGAGCTAAGGCCGGGCTGTTGACGGGAACATTCAGATTTTGAGGCATAAAAGATGGATTTGGCTTTTGAACAGAGTGCCCTAAATTATCAGATGCACCGGAAATCAGCAAAGAATAGGAAATTCCATTTTATCCGGCGGATGTTTCGGCGCATGATAGATAGAGCTTACGCACCGAACCATCAGCAAGTTCCGGCAAGCGTTCGCTATGCTTAAATACTGCTGAGATGACTCCCGAGCTCATCGTCGTAAACGGACCGCAGGCAGGTACGCGCCACCTTTTGGATCGCGAGGAATTTTTTATTGGGCGGGCGCCGGGCTCCGGGCTTGTTCTGGAGGAACCCGAAGTGGCTTGGCGGCACTGCCAAATTCGCCGGCAAAACCTTAAATACTTCATCACGGATCTGCGAACTTCGGTTGGAACTTACGTGAATGGAATGCGAACGACCGAGCGATGGCTGGAAGACCGGGACCAGATTGGAATCGGAAAAACAACGCTCATGTTCCGCTCTGCCGAGGGCAAAGCAGCGGAACAGTTCACGGAACAGCAGCCGCCCGACACCAAACCCGTTCTGTTGGCGGCTTGTTCGCTGGTGTTTCTGTTTCGCGCTTTGGCTTCGAGCGTAGGCGAAGCGCAGAACAGCCTGTTGCAAAACCAGATTCTTCGTTTAATCCGAGATCTAATCCCGATTGAGCGGAGCCTGCTGCTGGTGGGTTTAGGGAGCGAAGAGTTACACGCCCGGCTGCGCGAACTGCATTCGAACGGCAGCGCCGGTTCCGAGCAAGTTCTGAAGAAGGTGTGCGAGGAAGGCGCTTACGAGGATCAGGAAACTGGCTTTATCGGGGTTCCTTTATATGTAGGCGGCTTCTTAAGCGGCGCGATTTTGATTCAAGTCAAAGCGCAGGAAAAGCCGAGAACGTCTTCCCATTTGCAAGTGTTAACTGCGGTGGCCTCGCTTGCTTCGGTTGGGTTTGAAGCCAGCCGCGAAGTAGAAACGTTGAAAGTGGAAAAGGCGCTGCTCGAAGAACAGGTGGGTTCAGTTACCGGCATCGTAGGGCGAAGCTCATCGCTTCTGAAGATGATGGAATTGGTGGAGAAAGTAGCGCCCCGCGACACGACGGTTCTGATTCTGGGCGAAAGCGGCACCGGCAAAGAATTGGTAGCGAGAGCCTTGCACGCCAAAAGTTCGCGCCGGGACTGGCCTTTTATTGCCGTGAACTGCGCAGCATTAAGTGAACCTCTATTCGAAAGCGAACTGTTCGGCCACGAAAAAGGAGCTTTCACCGGTGCCATTATGACCAAGCGCGGACGCTTCGAACTGGCGCAAGGCGGAACCATTTTTCTTGATGAAGTAGGCGAGCTTGCGCTTTCACTGCAAGTGAAACTGTTGCGAGTTCTACAACAGCGGGAGTTTGAGCGAGTAGGCGGAGTAACGGTGCATCCGCTGGATATTCGGGTAATAGCAGCCACAAATCGCGATTTAGCCGAGGATGTGAAGGCAAAAAAATTCCGCGAAGATTTATACCACCGCTTAAACGTGATTACCCTGTTTTCGCCTCCCTTACGCGACCGGCCGGAAGACATTCCTCTGCTGGCTAATTATTTTCTGCAGCGATATTCACAGCGCTGCAAACGCCAGGTAACCGGGCTTTCTCCGGAAGCCGCAGAACTCATGCTTCAATACAGTTGGCCCGGCAACGTCCGCGAACTGGAGAACGCAATGGAACGGGCAGTGGTGCTGGGAGTATCTGATCAGGTTTTAGCAGAAGAATTGCCGGAATCGCTACTTGAAGCCTCGCCGGGCGACCCTAATGCCCAGTACCACAAATCCGTTGGACAAGCTAAAAAAGAAGCCATTCTCGACGCTTACAAACAAGGCAACGGCGATTACAAGCAAGCGGCAAAAATACTCGGATTGCACCCGAATTACCTGCTGCGACTGGTTCGCAACATGGGATTGAGGGACGACATCAACCGTTTATAAAGCTTACTTGTCTTTGTCCGGGCCGCGCAGTTTACGCGCCAGCCGCTTGGCTGCTTCCACATCCGGTGCGGAAGGAAGCAGCGCATCGAGGCGGGTTAGCTCAAGCATTTGCTGCAATTGGTTCGGCACAGTGGCTATAACCAGAGGGCAATTTTTGCGGGAACAATGGGAAAAAACGATGGTCAGCGCGCCTAACCCCGCGCTGTCGGTGTAACGAATCCCATTCACGTCGAGAATCATGCCGTTGAGAACATCTGTTTTTAAAGCCTTTTTAGCGGCTTCCTGAAAAGTTTGCAGGTCAGGTCCCAGAGTCAAGTGTCCGGTTATGGTCATGACACAAAAATTCTGGTCAAGACGAGAGTTAATGTTCAGCGCCATGAATTAAGACTTCTCTTGAGCATATAAAATTCCAGTATCAAAACCGGGCATTATCCGATTAATGAATGGATTATCCGTTTGGTTAATGCGCTTACGCCTGAAATAACCTACAGAATTGTCCTGATGTTTACATTTCATGGAGATACGTGGGTTTAAAGGTGAACCCGTGTAATGGCATACAAGCTGCATAACAGATTGCGTTGGATTTATTCAATTTAAGCTCCTGATTCTGCTTCGTTATCGGCAGCGTTCCCCTTCGCTGCTGGATGAACGAAATCCCAGAAAGGACGGACGGCGCTCGGCGGAGATCACCCAACTCCGCTTTTATGGTGCAGAGCTCGGAGGCTGCATCATAAGGCGCCGTTCTTTTTTATCAAGCCAGGAGTTGTTCCAGCTTCGATCCCGGCACAATCATAGTTTCATTGCGTTCCGGGCCGATGGAAACCGAACCGATTTCTACGCCGGTCTCCTTTTGCAGAAATTCAAGATACTGCTTAGCTTGGAGCGGCAGCGAGGAAAGCGACGTGGCGCGCCGCGTGGAAGTCTGCCAACCGGGCAGGTACTTAAAAACAGGTTTAATTGCTTCTATTTTGCGGGTGCTGGCAGGCATCTGGGTAATCACCTGACCATCCACTTCATAAGCCACGCACACTGGAATCTGGTCCAATTGGTCGAGCACGTCGAGTTTAGTAATGATCAGGCTGTCAAAACCATTCACTTCGGCGGTATAGCGTAGCAGCGGCACATCAAACCACCCGCAGCGGCGAGGACGCCCGGTCACTGAGCCGAATTCATCTCCGGCGCGGCGGACCAGTTCGCCTTTTTCGCCGAGGTCTTCCGAAGGAAACGGACCCGCGCCGACCCGAGTGATGTAGGCTTTCGACACTCCAATAATGCCGTCAATCTTATTGGGAGCTACGCCGGTGCCGGTGCAAGCGCCGCCGGCAGCCGCGCTGGAACTGGTGACAAACGGATAAGTGCCGTGGTCAATATCGAGCATGGTGCCTTGAGCGCCTTCAAACAAAACGCTCTTGTCTTCGCGGATGAGCCCGTTCAAAAGATGGGCCGTATCGCAGACCATGGAACGGATTCGATCGGCAAACTCTTTGTACTGTTCGCGAATCCGCGCGAAATCAGCCGGATCGCTAATTTTGAAAGCCTGCGCGATTAAGGCTTTGTCTTCGGCCAGCGCATCATACTGAGCGGCAAAGTCTACGTCGATCAAGTCCGCAACGCGGATGCCGCGGCGGGCAATTTTGTCTTCATAACAGGGGCCGATGCCTCGTGAAGTGGTGCCGATAGCCACCCGATTCTCGCGGCCCTCGGAAATTCTTTCAATCGTGCGGTGAAACGGAAAAATCACATGCGCCCGGTTGCTGATGCGAAGCTGCTTCCGAACATCAATTCCGGCTGCTTCCAGGCCGGCAATTTCTTCAAGCAGCGCGGCCGGGTCAATCACCACTCCGTTTCCAATCACGGCAAGAACGCCGCGTAGAATGCCGCTCGGAATCAACTTCAGAACAAACTTGCGCTCGCCAACGAAAACCGTATGACCGGCGTTATGCCCTCCTTGGTAGCGCGCAACTGCCTGAAACTTCTCCGAGAACAGGTCGACGATTTTGCCTTTACCTTCGTCGCCCCACTGGGCCCCAAGAACAATGAGATTGGACATGGATCTATGGCAGGAAAAAACCAAACTTCCGATTGTAGCGTACAACATCCAACCCCTTGTAAATACGGGGTTCGGATCGTTTCGAAGTGGTTCGTTATGGTAATCTTGGCACGATGCAGATGTGCGGAGTTTTCATGGCGCTGGGCCCGGATCGGTTCCAGGATCTGCTGCGCCATGTGTCCATGGGAAAACTGAAAACGTTCCAGATTTACGACCGTTTTAAGGTACGGGCCAGATTAGCGAAGCTCAATTCAGAATCGCTGCGCAAAGCGCACGGCAAATTATGGGCTCGCTTGGAAGCCGGCGAAGAAGATTTTGCGACCGATCTTTCACAAGTATTTTTGATTTCGCATTTGGACATGATTGTGGATGTGTTGAACTTTCTCGGTATTCCGCACCAGGATGGCTTTTTTGAAAAAGACCTCCAACCCGAAGACTATCTGACGGAAGGCTGGCAGGAGCGCGTTTACCGGGAATTTGAAAACAAATACCCGCAGTCGATTCTGTTGTTCTACATCAATCATCTGGACTGGGAACTGACCAAAGCCGACAAGGTATTTGTTCCCGCCGCGTAGTTTTGGGTTTATGGCTGACCTGCAAACATTTCATAACAGCGTCAAAAAGGGTGATTTGCCGGCGGTGCGTACTGTTCTGGAAGGAAATCCGGCGTGGCTTGATGAGAAAAACGAAAACGGCCAGTGCGCGGTTCTGCTGGCGAAGTATTACAACCAGCAGGAAATGGCGGATTACCTGTTAACGCTTCATCCGCAGCTTGATATTTTCACTGCAACAGCAATCGGCAATTCCGATCTGGTTCAACAGGAAATCCGGCGGAACCCGGCGCTGCTTGGAACACATTCCGGCGATGGCTGGACACCCCTTCATGTGGCCGCCTTTTTCGGCGCGCTGCCGATTGCTGAAAAGCTGATTGAAAGCGGAGCGGAAGTGGACGCGCGCTCCACCAATCCTATGCAAAACACGCCCTTGCACGCCGCCGCAGCCGGAAAAAAACTGGAATTGGTACGTTTACTGCTTGAGGAAGGAGCGGACGTAAACGCCAAACAGCAGGGCGGCTGGACCGCACTGCACGCCGCCGCGCAGAACGGTGATCGCGGACTGGTGGAGCTTTTGTTAGCTCGCGGAGCCGACCTGAACATCCGGGCCGATAACGGACAAACCGCGCTTGACTTGGCTTTCTTAAAAGGGCGGCAGGACGTAGCTGAACTGCTGGAAGAACTCAGCGCCAACACGCAATAAAACACATGCTCGAAGCACAATTGGAAGATCTGCGGCGCGCTACGCTGGCGCGTTTTGCCGGTGCGGTTTCAATCGATGAACTGGAAGAAGCGCGAGTGGAAGCTTTGGGCCGCAAAGGAACGCTGGCCCAGCTCACCAAAGATTTTGGAAAATTGACGCCGGACCAGCGCGCTGCGATCGGCAAGCTGTTAAACGCCGTAAAACAGGAAACGGAAACCGCTTTTGAAGAAAAGAAGCAGCGGTTTGAAAAGGACGCATTAGCCGCGCGACTGGAACGCGAATGGCTTGATGTGACTTTGCCGGCGAGCGGGGTGAAGCCCGGCAGCCTGCATCCGATTACACAAATTCAGGCTGAGATAGAAGACCTGTTTACGTCGCTCGGCTTTGCCATGCTGGACGGCCCGGAAGTAGAAACCGAAGAACATAATTTCGATGCGCTGAACATTCCGCCGACGCATCCGGCGCGGGATATGCAGGATACGTTCTGGCTGGCGGATGGGCATCTTTTGCGAACGCACACCTCGCCCGTGCAGGTTAGAGGAATGCGCAAACTGGGCCCGCCGCTGCGGATGATTGCGCCCGGGCGAGTGTTTCGCAATGAAGAAGTGGACGCTTCGCACGAACATACGTTCTACCAACTGGAAGGCATGATGATAGACCGGGACGTGTCGGTAGCGAACCTGATTTACTTCATGAAAACGCTGCTCGGCGGCATCTTTCGCCGGGAAGTCACCGTGCGGCTGCGGCCCGGTTATTTTCCGTTTGTGGAACCGGGTTTCGAACTGGATATCCGCTGCTTAATCTGCGACGGCGCGGGCTGCGCGGTTTGCAAACACAGCGGATGGGTAGAACTGCTGCCTTGCGGATTGGTGCATCCTCATGTGCTGCGCGCCAGCGGAATCGACCCGGAAGAATGGGGCGGTTTTGCTTTCGGCCTGGGACTCACGCGTTTGGCGATGATGCGCTACGGCATTGACGACATCCGGCAGTTGCAGGGCGGCGATCTGCGTTTTTTAACTCAGTTCTGAGTAAGTGCAGTTTTAAATCGAGGAATACACAGTTGAAGTTTTCGTATCGTTGGCTCGGTGAGATGGTGCCCGGTTTATCTGCCGGGCCGGAGGAATTGCAGAGTTCCATTACCATAAAAACCGCCGAGTGTGAGGGAATCGAACAGTGGGGCGGACATTTCCAAACGGTCGCGGTGGTGCGGGTAATCTCAGTGGAGCCATTGCCGAAAGGGAAAAACCAAAAAGTTGTTATTGAAACCAACGCAGGCGGACGAAAAACGGTAGTTTGCGGCGCCCCTAACGTAAGAGTCGGCATGTTGGCGGCGTGGGCCGCGCCCGGAACAAACCTGGACGGCAAACAAATCGGCCAAGTTGTGTTCGAAGGCGTTCCAAGCGAAGGCATGTTGTGCAGCGCGGAAGAGCTTGGCTTAAATCGTAATGGTTCCGGTCTGCTGGATTTAACTGACCAAGCACAGGCATGGGGCAGCGTTCAACCGGACTGGATCATCGAAATTGACAACAAAAGCCTGACTCATCGGCCCGATTTGTGGGGCCATCACGGCATGGCACGCGAAGTAGCAGCCATCAATGGTCTGCCGTTAATTGATCCAGCGAAACCGCAGCTTTTGCCGGAAGGCGCTGCACAGATTCAGGCTGAAATTGCGGATTATCAGTTATGTCCGCGTTATAGCGCATTAGTGTTTGACAATGTTTCGGTTGCGCCGTCGCCCTTATGGATGCAAGCGCGATTGCAAGCCGTTGGCCTGAACCCGATCAACAACGTTGTTGATGTTACGAATTACATTCTGGCGGAGCTGCCGCAGCCGATGCACGCTTTTGACGCAGATAAGCTGGCAGGCGGCACTATCTTCGTTCGCAAAGCGCAGCCTGACGAACGGTTGAAAGCTTTGAACGACGAAGAATATACGCTGCACCCTGATGACCTGGTGATTGCGGATGGCAACGGACCCGTTGCGTTAGCCGGCGTGATTGGCGGTGCGGACAGCGCAATTTCCGAAAACACAACGCGCATTGTGCTGGAAAGCGCAAATTTCCAAGCAACCGGCGTCCGGCTTACTTCGGCGCGACACAAGCTGCGCACGGATGCTTCGGTGCGGTTTGAAAAATCGCTTGACCCGGAAAACACGGTGCGCGGCTTAGCTAGAGCAGCGGAACTGCTTTCCGAAGTCTGTTCCGGCATTCGGCTGATAGGCGGGCTGACTGACAATTACGGACCGCATTCCCTTCCGCCGCCCATTGACCTGCCGGTTAGCTTAGTTAGCCGCAAATTGGGCAAGCAGTTAAGCAGCATCCAGGTGCAGAACATTCTCAAGCCGCTTGGATTCGGGATAGAAGAAAAATCCGCCGATCATCTGCTGGTGACAGTACCATCCTGGCGAGCGACTAAGGATATTGCCATCAAAGAGGATTTGGTGGAAGAAGTGGGCCGCATGGTGGGCTACGGCGAGATTACGCCGCAAGCACCTTTGGTCTCTGCGCTGGTGCCGCCTGCCAACAACACACGCACTTATTTCCGAAAACTGCGCGTGCGGATTACGGCCCAGGGGTTTACCGAAACTTACGGTTATTCGTTTGTGAATGAAATGCAGTGGAAACGGTTCGGCTTTGAAGCGAATGACCATCTGGCGGTACTGAACCCGATCGCTTCCGAACTCACTCACATGCGGCGCAGTCTACTGCCGGGAATGTTTGAAACCCTGGTAAAGAACACGCGCCATTTCGATGAGTTTCGCTTTTTCGAGATTGGCCGCGAGATTCATCCTGAACCGGATTCCCTGCCCCGCGAGGTTTATCATCTGGCGGCGGTTCTTTACAATGCGCATGGAAACGAACAGGACTTTTTCGAACTGAAGCGCGTTCTGCAATGCTTGTTCCCTGAAGCGCACCTAGCTGCCACGGAAGCCCGCGCTTGGGAGCATCCGGTTCGCGCCGCTCTCGTTCACTGGCGCGGATTGGAAATTGGCCGCTTTTTTGAACTGCATCCGTCCCTGCTCGAAGAAGAAAAGATAGAAGGGCGAGCGTTTTTTTTCGATGTTGATCTGCAAACAGCGGAAACAATGGCTGATCTGCCGGTCCGCTACAAGCCGCTGCGCCGTTATCCAACCAGCGCGTTCGATTTATCGGTGGTTACGGATGGGCACAGGCCAGTGGCGCAGATTGGAGCCGAACTGTTGCAATTAGGCGGCGAAGCAATCGTATCGCTCAACTTTGTTAGGCAGTATTCAGGGCCGCCGCTGGAACAAGGCCAGAAAAGCGTTTCTTATCGAGTGGAAGTAGGTGCAGCGGATCGAACACTCACCACTGCCGAAGTGGGCGAAATACGATCACGCATAATCGACGGAATGCGGGCCGCCAGCTATGAGCTAAGGGTATAACCCTATCCTGGTCACACAAAAGATTTTTGGACCCAACTTGGCCTTATGGGGATTTTCAACCCACGCTGACAACCTTTAGCAGCCAAATACGGCAGTACAACTCAGTAGAGCCGAAGGCCGCCGTCTACTTCAAGCACTGTTCCTGTCATAAATTCATTTCGGACGAGAAGAACGATGGCCTCAGCTAATTCTTCCGGCTTACCATTACGCCCGACAAGAGAAGCCGCCGCCGACTGCTGCAGCAGTTGTTCACGCAGAGCGGTTGGAACTTTACCCCACCAGCTCGTTTCAACTACTCCTGGAGAAACCGCATTTACACGCAACGGCTTCAACTCCTTCGCCAGTGGCTTGATCATTGCTTCAATCGCTCCGTTGATTGCGGCTAATCCGGCAGTTCCTGGATTTGCTGCCCGAGCCGATATTGCAGAAACAAAAGTCAGTGAGCCTGCTTTGTCTAAATAAGGAAGGGCTTGCTGTGCTGCGTTGAATTGCGTGAAGAACTTCTCCTGAAATCCAGCTAACAGGTCCGCGCCATCCAACTCAGCAAACGCCCCGGAGCCTTTCGCTCCGCTGACACAAAGAATGAGGTCCGTAAAACTACTTTGTTTCTGATAAAAGGTTCGCAGCGCTTCCTGGGACGACGCGTCCAGAACCTCAACCGTTAGACCAGGATTCTCCTGTTTTACCTGTGCCGCCCGGTTCTCCTCGCGCCCGGTTACTACAACCTGTGCGCCGAGCGAGACAAGTTGCCGTGCTGTCGCTAAGCCGATTCCGGAAGTTCCGCCCATAACGATAACCTTACGTTTGGATTCAATCATTGTTTCTCCTCACTTAATACGATACAATTTGTAACGTATCTCAATTCAGAGATGACACCAAAAGCTACAAAGTCAAATAATCCGGCTGGCCGCCCTCAGTCTGAGAAGGTAACGGCCAGCCTTCACAAAGCAGTCTGGAAACTCATTGAAGAAACCAACTACAAGGAGCTAACAATAGAGCGCATTGCAGAAACAGCCGGCGTGAGCCGACCCGCGCTTTACCGGCGATATTCCAACGTGGGCGAACTCACCCTTGACGCCCTGCTGGCGTTTGACTCTGCAACACTTCTGTTACCTGTTTCAAAGAACATTGATAAAGATCTTTGTTTGTACTTCGAGGCAATAACTGCTTCGCTCGAACCACAAAATGTAGTCGGCAAGGCCCTGCGTGGTGTTCTCGCCCACGCACTAGTCCATGCAGCTTTCGCGCCAAAGTTTGCCGAATTCATCGCGAAGCGGCGTGAGCCGGTGCGGTTAAGGCTGCTTGCCTGGCAGCCAAATCTTTCGGAAGAGATGGTTGAACTAGCCCTCGATGGCCTCTTCGGCCCCATTCTCTACCGGAGTTTAATCCGGCAAATACCAACTCACAGTGAAAATATTGCCTTTCTTGTTAGCCAGACTCTACAAAGAGTTTTAAACAACAGAATTGGTCCTGCGCATGCTTGATATACGTTCCGGGCTGCAAGACTAAGCAAAAATCAGATTGCTGCTCCCATGTAAGGATTAGAACTTATTGAACGGAATCAGCCTCACCGGTATATCTGATCTCGCTATCTGTCAAAGCAATTTCCACCCGGCGATTTTTGGCGCGGGCTTGTTCGGTGTCGCCGGAAACCAGCGGATTGGTTTTGCCGTAGCCTTTGATGTTGATAATAGAAGCATTCAGCCCGGCCTGCACCAGATAATTGCGAACCGCATTGGCGCGGCGCTCCGAAAGCTTCTGGTTATAATCTCTGCTGCCGACATCATCGGTGTAGCCGAATACCGACAACCCGTAGCCTTTCGAAACCAGCAAGATGCCGGCGATCCGGCTTAGGAGTTCACGATTATGATCATTCAGTTCGGCATTGTCGAAACCAAATTTAAAAACGGAATCAGGCAGCATCATCACCATGCCGTTAGCCGTGCGGCGCGTTTCCACCACATGGCTGAGCGCCTGCTGCATCTGATTCAGTTCTTCTTCGCGCTGCTTGCGAAGCGTGTCCAGTTGCGTGCGCGCCTGCTCAGCTTGTTCGGCTGCCTGCCGAGCCGCTGATTCTGCCTGTGCCTGGCCCGCTTTCGCTTGTTCCCTTTGCTGCTCGGCCTGAGCGCGTCCGCTGGCCGCCACTTCCGCGCGAGTGGCTGCTTCAGTAGCAAGCTGGCTGGCGGCGGAAGCAGCTACTGCTTCTTCTTTCGCCAATTGCGTTGCTTCAATCACCCGCGCGTTCAGGTCATTTACCTTCGCTTCCATTGTTTTCAACCTACGCTGGCCGGCATAAATGACGATTCCCAGTAAAACAACAATCGCCAAAGGAACAAAGAAAAGAAAAAACCGCTTCACGCTACCATGCTATCGCTAACGTTCATTCTATTTATTCTGTTTCAGCCATCTTAAAATAGGAACTCATGAAAGCACGAGTTTACGTTTCAATGAAGCCCACAGTGCTGGACCCGCAAGGCCAAACCGTGTGCCATGCTTTAAACGGCTTAGGGCATCAAGAGATTGCTTCGGTGCGCCAAGGCAAATACTTCGAGATTGTTCTGGCTGACGGAACACCAAAACACCAAGCAGCTTCCGCGCTGGACGACATTGCGCGCAACGTTTTATCCAATCCGGTAATTGAAGAATATCGGGTGGAACTGCTCGACTAGGGACGGAGATAATCTCATGTGCGGCATTGTGGGGTACATCGGCAGCAATGAAGCCGTGCCGGTGATTCTGGATGGCTTGCGGCGGCTGGAATACCGCGGCTACGATTCGGCCGGCGTTGCGGTTTTAGACCAAAACAAGTGCCTCGATGTGCGGCGCGCTTCGGGAAAACTGCGCAATCTGGAAGAAGCTGTCCGGCAGAAACCGCTGACCGGTTCCTACGGCATTGGTCATACCCGCTGGGCGACGCATGGCCGCCCCACCGAAGAAAACGCCCATCCACATCGGGACTGCAAAGGCGAGATCGTGGTTGTCCACAACGGCATTGTGGAGAACTATCTGGCGCTCCGCAAAGAATTAACCGCGCTTGGCCACAAATTTATTACCGAAACCGACACCGAAGCGGTAGCGCATTTAGTGGAAGAAAATTTCACCGGCAATCTGGAAGAAGCGGTTCGAGCGTCCGTGAAAAGGATTCACGGCGTATTTGCCATTAGCGTTATCTCCAGCCGTGACCCGAATAAGATTGTGGCCGCCCGCCAAGGTCCGCCGGTGGTGATCGGGCTAGGGCAAAATGAGTTTTTTGTTGCTTCCGATGTTCCGGCCATTCTGAGTCATACGCGCGACATGTTTTTTCTGAATGACGGTGACTTGGCAGTGCTGACGCCAACCGGAGTTCAATTAAGCGACTTCAACGGGAAAACCGTTTCACGGCAGGTTTCACGTATTCTGTGGGACCCGATTATGGCCGAAAAGGGCGGCTTCAAGCATTTCATGCTCAAGGAGATTTTTGAGCAGCCCCGGGCCATCAAAGACACGATGCTGGGCCGCATCGGACTGGAAAGCGGTCGCGTGTTTCTGGATGAAGTGGGCATCAGCGATGCGGATTTTCAAAAGTTCGAACAAGTAAAAATTGTTGCCTGCGGCACAAGCTGGCATGCCGGTTTAGCCGGAAAGTTTATTATTGAACGCCTTTCGCGTTTGCCGGTGGAAGTGGATTATGGCAGCGAGTTCCGCTACCGGGATCCGATTATCCCCCCGCATACCTTAACTATTGTTATTTCTCAATCGGGGGAAACGGCAGATACCTTGGCCGCGCAGCGCGAAGCTAAATCGAAAGGCTCGAAAACTCTAGCCATCTGCAATGTGGTCGGCTCTATGATTACGCGCGAGGCAAATGGCGTGTTGATGACCCATGCCGGCCCGGAAATCGGCGTTGCTTCCACCAAAGCATTTACTTCGCAGATTACGGCTTTGATTATTCTGGCGATGCACCTAGGCCAAGTGCGCGGCACGTTGAACGCGCAGCAGTCTAAAGAACTGGTGCAGGAGTTAGCGCAGCTCCCCGGCAAGCTGGAGCAGATTCTGGGTAACACCGCTGTGTATGAGCCGATTGTGCGTGCTTTGTCGCAGGCTTCTGATTTTCTTTATCTCGGGCGCGGCATTCATTTTCCGATTGCGCTTGAGGGCGCATTAAAGCTGAAGGAGATCAGCTATATTCACGCCGAAGGCTATCCGGCGGGGGAAATGAAGCATGGCCCGAATGCGCTGATTGATGAACACCTGCCGGTGGTTGTGCTGGCAACGCGCGACCCGCAGTCCCAGGAAAGCCGGATACATTACGAAAAAACGCTGTCCAACATCCAGGAAGTGAAAGCGCGCAGCGGAATTGTGGTGGCGATTGCCTGCGAAGGCGACGAGGAACCAGAAAAGATGGCGGACCACCTGATTACGGTTCCGCACACAAGGGAACTCCTGTTTCCGCTGCTCGAAATGATTCCGCTACAGTTGTTGGCTTATTACATTGCGGTGCGGCGCGGCTGCGATGTGGACCAGCCTAGAAATCTGGCTAAGAGCGTAACGGTGGAGTAAGAACACTCCATCAGCACATCAGACAAACAAAAGGTGTGTAACACACATTTATGTGTTATATTGCCTCTATGAAACCGGTCCGCAACATCACTTTCAGTTTGCCAACAGATTTGATTCGGCGCGCCAAGGTGGTTGCCGCAGAGCGTGATGTTTCCCTTAATGCCCTTGTTCAGGACACCCTTGATCAAGTGGTAAACCGTTCGGACGAGTACCAACAAGCAGGAGAACGTCTGCTTGCTGCTGCCGTATCTGGGTTGTTTGAAATGCCTGAAAAGCGTTGGACTCGCGAAGAGCTTTATGACTGAGCTCCGCTTCTTTGATACCAACATACTTATTTACCTTTATGATCAGCGGGATTCCGCTAAACACACACGAGCCGTTGAAATCTTCCGGGAATGTTTAGCGGCCAGAACCTTAGTTATCAGCACACAAGTTATTCAGGAGTTCTATGCTGCGACGACCCGCAAATTGAATTTAGATCCCTCCCTAGCGCGTAATTTTGTAGCAGATTTGTGTCGGCTTAGAGTGGTAAGCATTGGGTGTTCTCACATCTTGCAAGCAACCGAGATACAAAGTCGCTTTACCCTTTCCTTCTGGGACGCTTTGATTCTGGCAACAGCGCAAGCAGCCGAAGCAACTGTTCTTTACACAGAAGATCTACAGCATGGGCAGAGTTACGGTAGTGTTCGGGCTGAAAATCCATTCCGGGTTTAGTTCTTGATAAATACTGGAAACTCAATTCAGTACCAGATTTTTCGGTATTGTGAAACAGACTAGTACGACCCCAGTCCTCCTGTTTCGTTTGCAAAGAATTTTTTCTAATTTAGGGTGAAGCAGCGAATGCTTATCGGATGACTTTGTTTTGCTTATTTTTAAGCTGTGTTGCTTCCTGTTTACCTTAAAATTAGCCCCAAAACCCAACCACAACTAACAAAAACAAATCCGCATTAGGCTCACAAATACTTTTTCTACTATTGCGAAAAAGCTGCTAGTTGATATATATTAGCTGACAACTGCGGAACTGAATAGATTACTAGTTCTGCGTTCGTGTGTGGGAAAGGTTCCATGTTGAAGGAAATTCATAAAATCATATTTGTGCTTGCCGCGCTTGCCGTTTTGTCAACAGGCTTGCGAGCGCAAGGCTTATTCGCCACTCTGACCGGGGTTGTCACTGACCCGACGGGAGCAGTGGTTTCCAACGCCAACGTTAAACTGCGCGATGCGGAATCAGGGTCCGAGCGCACCAGCGTTACCGATAGTCAGGGTTATTACACCTTTGCTTCAGTTCCGGTTGGCACCTATAACTTAATCGTAGAAAACCCTGGTTTTCAGGGTTATAGAGTAGATGGAATCGCTTTAACAGGTGGCGATAAACGCAACGTCAACGTTTCACTCCAAGTCGGCAACGCCAGCCAGACGGTAGCAGTCACCGGCACGGCAGATGTTCTAGCCCCAGTGGATTCCGGTGAAAAAGCAGCCACTCTAACGACCAAAGAACTGCAAAACTACGTTCAGGTCGGCAGCAATGCGGCGGAATACATCAAAATCATGCCTGGTTTCGGCATTCAGAATGGAGCCCAAAATAAATCGAATTACAGCGGCCAAACCATTGGCATTAACGCTAATGGCGATTCTGGCAGTCAAAGTCCTTTGAATAATGCGTTTTCTTATAACGGATTGCCGAGCAACTCACTAGATATTGTGGCGGATGGGGCGCACGTTTCCGATCCGGGCTGCAATTGCGATACGCCGGTGAACCCGAACTCGGAGTTTCTGCAAGAGTTTAAAGTTCTAACCTCGAATTTCAGCGCGGAAGACCAAAAAGGTCCGGCGGTTATTACATCTGTGACCAAAGCGGGCGGCGCACAATTTCATGGCACAGCGTTCTTTTCAGCTAGAAATTACTCCCTGAACTCAAATGATGCTTACTTTAATGCTACTGGCCAAACGCAGCCTGCGGATAAATATTATTATCCAGGTGGCAGCATTGGCGGTCCAGTATTCATTCCCCACACCGGCTTCAACAAAAACAAAGACAAGCTTTTTTTCTTTACCGGATACGAGTATTATTATCAAACGCTCGACACCGGATTATTAACTGCCACTGTGCCAACTCCAGGCATGATTAACGGCAACTTCTCACCCGCGGAACTGGCCAAGCTTGGCACCAGAACTGCTTCTGGACACGCTCCCGAACAAGTAAAGCCGAACCTTTACCCGGGCGGCATTATTCCGGCATCAGCGATTGACCCGAACATGCAAGCGTTGATGAAGTTGTACCCGGCAGCGAACGCGGACCCAAACGCCACGGGCGGATATAATTACAGACAAGCGGAAATTTTCAATCAGAACAATGTGCAGTGGGTAAGCCGCGTAGACTACAACATCAGCGACAATACTAAGCTATTCGTCCGCTATAACTTGCAGCGTGAAACACAGTTGTTTCCGGTAGGATTGTGGTGGCGCAATAGCCAGCAGGTGCCTTATCCTTCTTCCGTGGAAGGCAAGAACAAATCTGACTCTGTAACTGGATCCTTAACGCACGTATTCAGCCCAACCATGACCAACGAAGTGGTTTTCGCTTATACCTTTGTCGGTTTCCCTAATGTGTTTTCCGATCCCTCCAAAGTAAATCGTAAAAACGTAGGTTTCAACAACACAGGCGTGTTCAATAACGGCGTTGCTCAGATTCCTTCGTTTGGCGGAAATCCTTATGGAGCGAGCGAAGCAGCAGTCATCTTTAATCCAGGCGGCTTTGAAGCAGGCGGAGCAGGCGCTGGTTTATACGCCAATAAATACATGCCTAGCGCTAGCGACACACTAACGAAAGTGTGGGGCACGCATACATTCAAAACCGGCTTTTTCTACGAATGGATTCGCAATGCACAGCCGGCAAATAACTTTACAAACGGCCAGATGCAATTTGTGTCTTCAGCCAACCCCAACTACACCACCGGCAGTTCTTATGCTGATGAGTTAACCGGCAACTTATCCTCATACACCGAAGCGAACTTCAACCGGCTCAATTCCATTTCCTACAACACGGTAGAAGGCTTTATTCAAGACTCTTGGAAAATTAATCCTCGGTTGACGCTGGAGCTTGGCTTGCGAATGACCCATTTCTCGCCCTGGACTGACGATCTAGGATACGGGTACTCTGTTTTTAATCCATCGCAGTATGGCAATTCAGCTTGCGCAGCCGCGCCTACTTTCTGCGGTTTTGATTGGCATGCCCGTAATTCCGCAATACCAGTATCTGGCTTTCCGTCCCGGTCTGTTTTCTGGCAACCACGTTTCGGGGTGGCATACGACCTGACCGGCAAAGGCAACTCGGTTCTCCGTGGCGGATGGGGGAGATTTTACTATCATTCAGGCCAGTTCACGAATGGCCTGGACACATCTGCTGGTTCAGAAAGCGTTTCGCTTAGCCCAACTAACATCAACCAAGCTTTGTTAGTGAGAAATTTGCCGACTGTTCCTGCCCAGGCAGTGTTAGCAGCTCCTTCCGCTGTTGATGCAAGAGATAACAAGCAACCTTATACGGACAGTTATAGCTTCACACTCTCGCAGCGCATGGCTTGGTCCAGCTTGCTGGAAGTTTCCTATGTCGGCAACCAAAGCCATGACCTGCAAAACACTCAGGGGGCAGGCAGCAACGTTAATCTAGTTCCAGCAGGAGCCCTGTTCAGTGCGGCAAACCCTGCTTCGGCTAATGCCAACAACTATCGTCCTTTCCAAGGCTATGGTGACATCAATTTAGCCACAAACAACCTATACGCCAACTACAATGCTCTACAGTTGACTTGGGCGCGCCAGAAAGGGCGGTTCACGCTACAGTTGAACTACTCGTTCCAAAAAGCGCTAGGAATTGTTAATTCAAATCTTGACCCGTTCAACTTAAGCAATGATTATGGAGTGCAGCCCGGCAACCGTACTCATTTATTTAATACTGCCTACTCGGTAGAACTTGGTAATCCGCTACATGGCAATAAGTTTGTCGCGGGCGCGGTAAATGGATGGCAATTATCAGGGGTTACCCAATGGGAAAGCGGCGCAAATCTGACCACAAACAGTGGCGGCACTAACGCTAACTTCAACATGCAGTTGAATGGGGCCATTATCCCTGGCACTCAAAATGTGATTAGCCCCAATGGAGGCAATCCTGGTATTGGCATCAGCAATCAATCTATTCTCGGCACCAATGCAATTCAGTTGAACCCGATTATTACCTGCGATCCAACCAAAAATCTGGCTAAGAATCAGTTCATTAATGGCAATTGCTTTGCCGCGCCAACTCAAGTAGGGGTAAACGGCCCAACCGTATTGCCTACCGTCTACGGACCTGCCTTCTTTAATTCCGATCTGGGCATATTCAAAAACTTCCAGATTAAAGAATCAATGAAGCTCCAGTTTCGAATTCAGGCTTATAATTTCCTGAATCATCCGTTGTACTCGTTTCCAAACGCCAATAATTTGACCTTGCAGTTCAACCAGGCTACACCGGGCGGACCGATCACGCAGACTAATAGCCGATTCGGTTATGCTGACTTTAAACAAGGCAACCGCATTGTAGAACTGATCGTGAAGTTCTACTTCTAACTAAAACAAATCACAACCAAGGGTGCAGCGGGCCGATAACCTGCTGCGCCCTTTGGTTTTATAGCCGGCAGGAGTAGTTGCAGAGTGGATTTTCTAGCGGATAGCATCATATAATCAAGCATCACCTGATGTACCGAGTTGTTGCAGTTGTGTTCGGCATAAGCTGCGCTTATGCGCAAAGTCCTTCCACCAATCCCCAGGAGCTTTTCAAGGAAGCCATCACCTACCAGCAATCCGGCAATCTGGACGGAGCCATTGAAGATTATCGGTTGCTATTAGGCAAGTATCCGAACATCCCGGAAATCCGATCGAACTTGGGCGCGGCATTGGCGGGTGAAGGCCATTATTCCGAAGCCATTGAAGAATATAAACGGGCGCTGACCCTGAAACCCGATCCGCAGGTCCGGTTGAATCTGGCTTTAGCTTATGACAAAACCGGTCAGCTATCGTTAGCAGTGGAGACGCTGAAAAAAGTCCGGCAGCAGGCGCCTGCAAATACCCAAGCAACAGCATTACTGGCGGATTGTTACCTGAGGCTCGGCCAGAATAAAGATGTTATTGACCTGATGACTCCGCTGCAAAGCGCCGACCCGAACAATGCGGCTTACGATTACCTGCTCGGCACTGCGCTGATTCGCGACAACCAGATCGCTAAAGGCCAGCCCATTATCGACAAGATTTTAAAAAATGGCGATTCGGCGGAAGCGCGGCTGTTGATGGGCACGACGAAGTACATGGTGAATGATTTTTCCGGCGCATTGGCTGATCTGCAGAAAGCCGTGGAAATGAATCCTAATCTGCCGGAGGTTTTTTCTTATTACGGGCTTGCGCTGCTTGTTACCGGCGACCAGGCCGGGGCGAAAAAAGCGTTTGAGCACGAACTGCAATCCGACCCCAACAACTTTGATGCAAATCTGCGGATGGGCGTGTTGTTGCGCCAGGATGAAAACAACGAAGAAGCGTTGAAATTTCTGCATCATGCGCTGCAGATCCGGCCCGGCGATTACGGCGTTCGTTACCAGATTGCGGTAGTGGAACTGGCGAAAGGACAGTTGCCGGAAGCCTGCCACGATTTAGAGTCTTTGGTGAAAGACGCGCCGCAGTTTACGGAAGCTCATGTTTCGCTGGCCACTGTTTATTTCCGCTTAAAGAAAAAAGAAGAAGGCAATCGCGAGCGAGCCATTGTTGCCAAGCTGAATGCGGAGCGGCAGGCCAACGAACCGGGGCAGAAAGCCGCTCAGTAACAAACTGCATGTATTTCCGGTTTATTATTGCAGTTCTTGTATGTGGTTCGGCTTGGGCGCAGAACACTCCTACGGCTCCGTTTCAGCACACGCGCGAAGTGCGGGAATGCGCTTCCTGCCATCCGGCACAAGCGAAACCGCATCCGGCCACATCAATGGCCCATGCAATGGAACTCGTTTCGGAAGATGCCATCTTAAAAACGCATCCGGTACTGACTTTCACGGAAGGCCAGTATGCTTATCGCATCGAACGCAAGGGCGAGCAAAGCATCTACTCCGTTACCGATGGCCAGCAGACCATTACGGTGCCGATCGGCTGGGCGTTCGGCTTGGGCCGGGCCGGGCAAACCTATGTTTTTGAAAAAGACGGCGATCTGTATGAAAGCCGGGTGAGTTTCTACCAGGAACTGAACGGGCTCGATTTAACCATCGGCGCGGCGAATTTGAAGCCGACCAACATCCTGCAAGCCGCTGGTCGCTTTATGGGCCGCGATGAAAAGGTCCGCTGTTTCGGCTGCCATTCCACCAATGCCAACCAAGGCATGCAGCTTACGCTCGATAAGTTAACGCCTGGCGTGCAATGCGAACGCTGCCACGGCGATTCGGGAAATCACCTGGCGGGCATCAAGCAAGGCAATGCCGCGCTCGCGCAGATGAAAGACCTGCGCGCTTTTTCCACCGAGCAGACATCAAACTTCTGCGGGCAGTGCCATCGCACTTGGGAAGAAATCGCTTCGGGTGGAAGTATGGGCATCAATAACATTCGCTTTCAGCCGTACCGGTTGACTAACAGCAAATGTTACGACACGGATGACAAACGCATCAGTTGCGTGGGCTGCCACGATCCGCACCAGGAACTGGACCGGAACACGGCGCATTACGACACAAAGTGCCAAAGCTGCCATAGCAGCGGCGGTAAACCGGCAGCGCGCGTTTGCAAAGTTTCCACTACCAACTGCGCTTCCTGCCACATGCCGAAGCTGGAAATGCCAGGGTCGCACCATCAATTTACCGATCACCAGATCCGAATTGTGAGAACTAATGAACGCTACCCGGAATAAACTGCTTCTTGCTGTGTTCTGGGCGGCGATCACAGCACAAGCCCAGGTGGAGGCGGACCCGGCTGCGCTGGCTGCTCATGCCGTGCAGTTGCAGCAATCCGGTGATTTCAACGCGGCTGCCGATGATTATCGGGCGCTTTTGAAGCTGAACCCGAACGATGTGGCAAGCCATGTGAACTTAGGCGTGGTGCTGGTGCAGCTAGGCCGCTATGACGAAGCCATTGCGGAATACGGAGCGGCGGATAAACTGCTTCCCGGCGATCCGCGCATTGCTTTAAATTTGGCGCTTGCTTACCAGAAAAGCGGACGTTTGCAGGACGCCGAACAGCGTTTCGAAACGCTGCACGCCTCAACTCCGCAGAACAATCAGGTCACAATGCTGCTGGCGGATTGTTACCTGCAAATGGGCGAGAACCAGCGCGTCATCGAACTGCTGCAGCCGTTGGAAGCGCAGAATCCGGATGACCTTGGGCTGGCGTATATGCTCGGCATGGCTTTGCTGCGAACGCAGCATATTTCAGAAAGCCAGGTGCTGCTCGATCGCATTCTCCGCAATGGCGACACGGCGGAATCACGGTTCCTGCTTGGCACTCGCATGTTTGAATCCGGCGATTACCCGGCGGCAGTGAAACAACTGGCCGGGGCAGTGGAATTAAATCCGAAATTGCCGCAGCTTCAATCCCTATATGGCCGCGCTCTATTGACCACCGGCGATGCCGATGGCGCGATCACAGCATTTCAAACGGAATTGGCGGGCAATCCGAACGATTATGGGGCTAACTTGGGCCTAGGTCAAATTTTCACCGCGCGTAAACGCTACGGGGATGCGGAAGCGTTTCTGCAACGCGCTCTGCTGCTGAGTCCGCAATCCGATGGAGCAAAGCTTGCGTTAGCCGAATGCTTGAATGGCGCGGGCCGGTTTGGAGAAGCTCGTCCGCTGGCCGAAGCGGTTGTGCAAACTCTGCCCGGTTCGCTCGAAGCACATCAAACGGTGGCGGATGCTTACGCCGGTTTGCATCTAACGGCAAAAACCGCGCAAGAGCGTAAAACAGTTCAAGCCCTGCAAAATAAAGAGAACGCATCAACAGCCGGGCCGAAGCTGAACGAGGCTGCTCCTGATTTTCGTTTGCCGAACGCATCCACCGGCGCGCAGGTCAGCTTGAGCGATTTTCGCGGCAAAACGCCGGTAGTGTTAGTTTTCGGCAGTTACAGTTGTCCTAACTTCCGTTCCGCCGCCGATGCGCTGAAGTCGCTTTATCAGCAGTATGGATCGCGCGTGCCGTTTCTGCTGGTTTATATCCGCGAAGCTCATGCAAACAATAATTGGCAGAGCACACGCAACCAACGCGAAAACATTGAGGTAGCGCAAGCCACAACGCTGGCCGCTAAGCAAGACCATGCCGCGATGTGCAGCCGGAAACTGCATCTTCCCTTTCCGGCGCTGGTGGACGGCCTGAACGGAGCAGTGGAAACAGCTTATGATGCGTGGCCTAGCAGGGCATTCATTGTCGGCGAGAACGGGCAGATTTTATATAGCAGCCGTTTAACCGAACTCGATTTTCATCCTGAACAGATGGAAGCGGTTCTGCGTGGAATTGCTCCGCAAGAAAGGACATCCCGGAAGTAGTCGATGAAGTTGAGCAGACGAGAATTGTTATGGCTTGCGGCGGCTGGATGCGGAACATCGGGCTTATTCGGCCAACCGGCAAACGGCGCATCAGCCGAATCGCTTTTTCTGGAAGTTCCTCCTTCGGCCAGCGGCATTGAATGGGTACACGAGAACGCCATGTCAGCCGAACATTACCTGCCGGAAACTTTAGGACCGGGCTGCGCGTTTCTCGATTACGACAACGACGGCTGGATGGATATTTACCTGGTCAACAGCGGGCCGTGTGATTTCTGGAAGCCGTCTAAGCCGATTCGGAACGCGCTTTATAAAAACAATCGCAACGGCACATTTACCGATGTGACCGAAAAAGCGGGCGTTCCCGGCGGCACTTTCGGCATGGGCGTAGCGGTGGGCGATTTCGATAACGACGGCTGGCCGGACATGCTGGTCACAGCTTACGGCAAATGCATTCTTTACAAAAACAATCACGACGGCACATTTACCGATATCACCGAGAAAGCGGGTGTGGCAACGCCCGGCTGGACCACCAGCGCGGTCTGGTTCGATTACAACAATGACGGCAAGCTCGATCTGTTTCTTTGCAGTTTTGTGGATTATTCTGCCAGCCATAAGTTCGAATGCGGCGACAACAAATTGGGAAAGCACTATTACTGCATTCCGCGCGTTTTCAAAGGTACCGCCAGCTTCCTTTACCGCAACAATGGCGACGGCACGTTTACTGAGGTGAGCAAAGGAACCGACATTGCAAAATCACTCGGCAAAGGCTTGGGCGTGGTTGCTACTGACATCAACAACGACGGCTTGATGGATTTATTTGTCGCTAATGACACGGTACAAAACTTTCTTTATGTGAATCGCGGTCCCGGCCCGAACGGAGCCTGGAAATGGGAAGAAATCGCTTTGCAGGCGGAAGTAGGCTTCAGCGAAAACGGGCAGCCGCGCTCCGGCATGGGCGTTGATGCCGCTGACGTCAATGGCGACGGGTGGCAGGATTTGTTTGTCGCCAACGTGGACCAGGAAATGTTTTCCGTTTACCGGAACAACAAGAACGAGACATTTCGGGATGTGGCGCATACGGAAGGCGTAGCCCAAGCCACGCGATTGTTAAGCGGTTGGGGATTGAAGTACTTCGATTATGACAACGACGGCGCGGTGGATCTGCTGCTTGCCAACGGCCACCCGGATGACATGATCGACAATTATTCGCAGCAGGTGAGATACAAGGAACTGATGGTGTTGTTCCGCCAAGGGCAGGAAGGCAAGCTCCGTAACGTGAGCGACCAAGCCGGGCCGGTGTTTCAAAAGCCGTTTGCCGCCCGTGGCCTGGCGGTCGGCGATTACAACAACGACGGCGCGATAGATGTGCTGGTGTGCAACAATGGCGGTCCGCCTGTTCTGTTGAAAAACAACGCGGCGCAAGGCAACAACTGGCTTGGATTAAAACTGGAAGGGGTTACCTGCAACCGCGATGCGATCGGCGCCAAAATTTACTGGACTGCCGGAGGCAAAAAACGTTTTCGCTTGAAGAACAACGGCGGCAGTTATCTTTCGTCGCACGATCCGCGTGAAGTGCTAGGCATCGGCGGCGCGGGCAAAATCGATGAACTGGAAATCCACTGGCCCGCGCCAAGCAAGCAAGTAGATAAGATTACGAGTGTTCCGGTAAACCGCTATGTTCGGCTGGTGGAAGGAAAAGGCATTGCCAACTAGAAGATTCTACGATTCATCCCAAACCCCTCCTGCAACATAGGTTACAAAGAACTGGCGAAAGTAGCTGGTAGAATTCGGATTAAGCAGTTATGTTGTCTCGCTTTCCGTTTTTTATGCTGGGTGCCCTGGTTTTTGGAGCATCCATTCTCACCGCGCAAACAGATCCGGAATCGTTCAAAGTGGAAGTTACCGGATCGGCCTGGGTACTGAATTCTTCCGGCACGCTGCAAGCAAGCGGCACGCCGATTGATCTCAAGAGAGATTTAGGCATTGAACAAAATCAGCCTACGTTTTTAGGAAAACTGGTTTTGAAACCCGGTCGCAAACACCGGATTGTGATTGAAGGAACGCCGTTTCGCTTGAACGGCCTGAACACCATCACTCGCACCATTACGTATCATGGCCAAACGTTCAATGTTTCCGATACAGTTTCTTCCAGCGCCCAACTGGATTACCTGTTTGCGGGCTATCAATATGACGTAATCAGTCGCCCTGCCGGGCATCTTGGTTTTGCGATCGGCGGCGCTTACCTGAATGCCACCGGAACGCTGCATTCCCAACAATTAAACACAACGGCCAGTAAAACAGAAACGATCGGGCTTCCGCTCATCGGCGCGGATTTTCGCGTTTTCCCTTTGCCCTCGCACCGATTTCTGGAAATTAACGGCGCGGCGAAGGGCATGGCTTTCGGAGATTACGGCCACTACGTGGATGGTCAAATTAACGTTGGTGTGCCGGTTGGACACATTACGCTGGAAGCCGGATACCGGATTGTGGATGCCGACCTGCACCAAACCAGCGGCCAGCAAAACGGCATCAGCCCGCAGTTTACCGGCCCTGTTTTTTCCCTGGTATTTCGGCTCTGACCACCACCAGGAACCGTTGCGTAGACTAGAAGAAGAGAAAGTTTGCGGCGCGTGACGGCTTCCCATACAACGCTGGCGATTAATACAAAAGGTAAAGGGCTTTACCCGTTCACTTCAGCTATTGTGAACTGGCTTCGCAATCAGCCGGTGTTGAACGGGTCGCTCACGGTGTTTGTGCAGCACACGTCTTGTTCGCTGTTGATTCAGGAGAATGCCGATCCTGATGTGGGCCACGATCTACGCGCCTTTTTTGAGCGTCTAGTTCCTGAAGATATGCGCCATTACCGGCATACTTTAGAAGGGCCGGACGATATGACTTCGCATATCCGCTCCGCCCTTACCCAAACGATGCTTACAATACCGGTGATTAGCGGCAATATGGCGTTAGGAACGTGGCAGGGTGTCTACCTGTTTGAGCATCGGCGCGCTCCGCATAAACGCAGCGTGGTGCTGCAAGTGCTTGGCGTGTAAGATCGGCAGCCACCTACACCCGAAAACCTTTGTTAAGCAATAAGCAATTTAATTACAACAAGCTTTCTAAAATTCATGAATTGCTCTTTTCTTCGCATAAGGCGCGGCTCGGCAACCAAGAAGTTCGAATAGAGGCCAGAGGCTCTGTTCAGGCCGCGCCAAGTGCGCTGATAAGATAGTTACTACCCGGTTGGATCATCTTGCCGACATTACAAAGGCCCACATGCGCGCCGCGCGCGGTTCGCCATCAGTTTGCGCAACGTGCGAGGGAGAAAAACATTGCATCACATTCTGAAAGTACATAGGGCAGGTTTTGTAAAGACCCAACACAAAGTGAAAGCGCTACATCTTATGAGAGTTGAGCAAAAATCTAGCAGGGAAAAGCTACAACTTGGCCTTTAGGACCATTGTATTCAGTATTCAACTGACAATCCATTGTACGCGATTGGGTATAGCCCCAGTCACCGGTACCTACTTTCGACTGAGAGCGAGAAAACACATAGGGAATTGAACCGGACGTGACAATTCCACCATCAAAATTAGTGCTAATTGGAACTTCACAAGCAGACGTGACGCCCACGTTTACCACGGTGTAAGTTGTGATTGATGATTGCCCCCCGTTTTGACAGTTTAAACACTGAGCGCTTACATTAAACGTTTTAATATATTTATAACCGTACGTGAGCGTAGCACAAGGATTTGATGGCACAGTAGTGCCGGAGATATTACAAGACAGGGTTGACGACGGAGCCTGCCATTGGGCTTTGACGGCTTCTGGAATAAGCACCGGCGAAAATAGAATCAGTATTCGAAAATATCTGAACATAAACTTATTTTTCTCCTGAGGAATGATCTTTTATGTCAGGCCAAATCCTTCTAGCCGACATTTGCCGTACTGAATCAACGGCTTGATTGATGCCTTTTTGCTGAATGCTTACGAGCATTTGTGCGGCAAAGTCTCCCTTGGCGAATTTGTACGCTTGATGATATGCTGGCGAGTTATTGGCCGCCATCGCAAGTCCGGCCTTCCTCACGTCCGGTGTGCTAAGTTCCGCAAGAGCATCGTCCCGTTCTTTTTTCAGCATGAATTCGAGCTCATTGGCAGCAGTAGTTTGAATTTCCCGAACCAAATCCCTTTCGGCGTCAACCCATGCTTTTATTCGAGGAATGTGAAATCCAGTGTCGCTTCCGAGAGTGCGTCCATCAGCGAATACAACTGCTTCCAGTGAGATCTCAATTTTCGCCTGATTTTGATAAAAGGCAGCGAATCTACTGATCTCCTTTGCGTCCTGAGTCGTTGCTAATCCAGTAACTAATTTCCGCGAATGAGGCGCGAGGCCGCGGAGCGTGGCTAAATTATAAATTGTTGATTCTTGAATAACCGATTCACCTTCAGGAGAAGTACACTTCCAACGAACAGAATAGGCGAAGATTTCCTGATCGGTATCGTTGCTGATGACAACGGCGTAGGGTAGTAGAACGGCGCTCGGCAGTGGAGCGGCGCTTAAAGGAGATCGATCCGAAGATATAGCGGACATGAACAGTGGATCGCTGTGTTGTACAAGTCGGACACCCGCATCACCCATATCCTGAACTGTAATTGTTTGACTCATAGCTGGCCACGCAAAAAGTACTGTCAACCATATCGGGAGATGCCGATATGAAAAATTATTGTGCGATTGTGGGTGCGAGCTAACCGAAAAGAATCGTTGCCGCCATTTACCGACATTCATAATACTTCCTTTCTGAATCCATGTTCCGACTTGGGTGAGCTTTATTTACTTGCCGGCCCCATAACGAAAAACACGTCGAATGAGGGTTTAGTCGCCCCGGAGGTAAAGTGAACCGGGGCAGTATAGCGAAACTGGTTTCCGGCCCCATCAACCCAATTCGATTCGTGATATTGTGCAGCATCGATCGACTTGATACCCTTCTGCCTGAGAGTATGTATTTCTTCGGGCTGAGCTATTCCGTCGTGGTTTTCGTCAATCCACAGGACGATGCCACCCGGAGCAATACCCCTTTGCACGGCTTCATCTTCCAAGCTGATCCGACCATCGCCGTTCCCACCATTTTCTGGCTGGTCCCATACCAAAAGCGCTGCATAACCATTAGCTGGATGCCCCTTTGTGGGTGGAGGCTGAGGGGTAAAATTCCCGAAAAGATCAGCCCCGTCGAATGTAGATGCAAAGCCAGGAACGTAATTGGAAGGAAGGTGAACCACAAATGCGACCTGGCTATTCTTCACTGTCCAAGAAACTGGGTACATGAAAGCGGGATTATCAGTAAGTGCAAAGGTTATTCCACCAGCAAGCGTGGTAAGTGGAAAGGCGTCGGACCCAAACGGCGCATTCTCAACCAAACTTATCAGAACTGGTGAACCGGAACAGCAACACATGTTCTGCGCTGGCGCGTATCTGTTTGGACAACCATGGTTGTTTGGATAGCTGCAATTGTCGATAGGAAGGCCACTAGGATTGCACGGGCAGCCGCCAGGAACGGGCTGTGGGCAGGGGTTTGAACCACCGCATGTCTGGGTGAAAGCTGAAGGCACGACGAAGCTCATCGCGCTAAAAACTATCACTTGCACCAAACGCGGCCACCAATTACGGACGGAAGCAGGTAATAATCTCATAAGGTGCGCTCCTTCATCTCATAAGGTGCGCTCCTTCATCTCATGCTTCGATCAACTGATAGTACTTAGAAAACTCTATACCAGTTTTGGAAGAATTTCAACAAATTTCTTAGGTAAAAAGCGCCACTAACACCTACCGGAGTAACAGATGCTCACAAATGGAAATTTCCACTTAGCCATAAGTCCGTTGGTTGCAACAGCCTCCTTAAACAAAACACGAATCTGTGAAAAAGGGCGTAATCGCCGCTCAATTACGCCCTTAGTACAAGCCCAGAACTCAAAATATTTTTCCAGATGCCTCAAAACGGAGTAACACATGTAGTCTGCGCCATTTGCTTTTGCCAACGCGTTGTTACCCATCCCGTATAACGAAGCGGAAGAACCGACTTTAAATTAGTTTCTCCCGCTTAATTGCTTATTGAAGCACTTGCCGTTTTTTACGAAGGTAAGCCGGGGTTTCCAGATCGTTTGCGGAATCATCCGCGGCCTGGTCCGCTTCGTGTTCGGCTGAGCCTGTCGCATGTTGCTCCTGATGCGATTCTGCTGCTGGCGCAGTATGTTCAAACGCAGGTAAGGCCGAAGCGCGATGAATTTCCGGTAAGGAGTCGCGCTGGAATCCGGTGCCGATTACGGTGATCTTTACGGTGTCGCCCAAATTCTCGTCCAGAACAACGCCGAAGTTAATCTGCACATCGTCATTCTGAGTAGCGGCGCGAATCAGGTTGCAAGCTTCATTCACGTCCTGAATGCTGAGCTTGCTGGAAGCCGTGATGTTGATCAGAACGCCGCGCGCCCCAAGAATGCCGCCTTCTTCCATCAGCGGACTGTTGATTGCTTTGCGAGCCGCTTCAATGGAAGCATTCTCGCCGGAAGCGCTGGCCGTACCCATCATGGCGTAGCCCATGCCGAGCATAATGGTGCGGATATCGGAAAAGTCTCGGTTAATCAAACCTGGCGTTAGGATAATGTCCGCTATACCCTGCACTGCCTGCCGCAGCACATCGTCCGCCATTCGAAACGCTTCAAAAAATCCGGTGCCTTTCGGGGCAAGCGTAATCAGCTTTTCGTTCGGAATCGTAATAACGGTGTCGCAGGAAGCTGCCAGTTCGGTTAAACCGCGATCAGCTTGTTTTAAACGGCGGTTTCCTTCAAAAGCAAACGGTTTTGTGACTACTGCTACCGTTAAAGCGTTCAATTCTTTGGCCAGCGATGCCACTACCGGCGCTGCGCCTGTTCCGGTACCGCCGCCTAAACCCGCCGTGACGAAAACCATGTCAGCGCCTTCCAAGATTTCAATGATCCGCTCGGTGTCTTCCAGGGCGGCTTGCCGTCCCACCGAAGCATCCGCGCCGGCGCCCAAGCCGTTAGTCAACTTGCCCCCGATCGCTAAGCGATTCGCCACCGGCGAGTTGATCAAAGCCTGTTTGTCAGTATTCAAAATGTAGAATTCCGGCCCGGTCAGCCCGTCCTGCATCATGCGGGCAACGGCATTGGAACCGCCTCCGCCAACGCCTACCACTTTAATTCGCGTTCCAAAGGGAACTTCGTTTTCAATTAGGAATTTCAAATCTTCACTCATGCTTCACCTGTTTCTGGGGGAGGTTGAGACATGTCTCAACCTCGTTCGTGTTTACCGAAGCGAGACATGCCTCGCTGAAATGTTTTATTAAGCTCGCGCGAAACCGGCGCTGCGCTTCCATTCGGATTTCATTTTGAGCCGTCCGGAATACATCGTTAAACCGGCTACCGTGGCCCATACCGGCGTATCAAGCTGTTCGGGCCAGTTTTCAATGCCGATTGGCAAGCCGTTGCGCACCTGGCAGCGCAGTATCCGCTCGGCCACGTCGCACATGCCGGACAAAAGCGCGCCGCCTCCGGTAAGAACCGCGCCTTCGAGCAGAGATTGTTCCATTCCGGTGCGGCGCACTTCCTCGTAAATGTAGCCTAGCAGTTCTTCCGCGCGCGCTTCCAGAATTTCGTTGATTGTGCTGCGGGCTGCTTCACGGGGAGCGCGGCCTTCCGGCGAAGGAATTTCAATCAAGCTGTTGTCCGCTGTTGATCCGCTCACCGCGCAGCCGTATTCGCGCTTCAGATGTTCCGCATCATCGTAGTTTACTTTCAGGATGTACGAGATGTCGCGGGTGAAATGATCGCCGCCCACCGGAATTGTTGCCGCCAACAACAGCGCATCGCCATCGTAGATGGCAAGATGGGTTGATTGCGCTCCAACATCAATCAAACAAACTCCGCGCGCGCGATCTTCCGGCAGTATGGTGGCGTAAGCGGAAGCCACCGCTTCGAAAACCGATTCTTCCACGCCAAGGTGAGCCTGGTGCAGCGCGGAAACAATGCCTTGGTGTTCCTGGGCCGAAGCAGTCACAATATGCACGTTCGCTTCCAGGCGAGCGCACATAATGCTGCGCGGATTCCGGTATCCCGCCCGGCCATCGAGCGTAAAATCCTGTGGACACACTTGCAGCACCAGTTGATTTTCTTCCAGGCGAACACGCGCCGCCAGTTCCACCGCATAGCGCAGATCGTCCATTTCAATCTGCCGCTTGCGGCCAAACTCGTATAATCCGCGGCTATTGATGCCGGTTACATTCGGACCGCCAATGCCGACCACCACCGTTTCCGGCGAAACCTGCGCTTTGCGTTCGGCTTCCTGCATGGCAGCTCGAATGCTGCCGGTGAGAGCCAATTGGTCGTGAAGCTTGCCTTTGTTCCAGCCATGCGACGGAGCTTCTCCCCAGCCGAGGAAACGAATGCTTTCGTTTTCCAGGGCGCAGATTACCATGCGTGTGCTGGAGCTGCCGAGATCGAGTCCGGCAGCGAGACGGACTTTGTTGGCCATCAGTTTTGATTCCCTGCTACTGTGATCATTCTGTCAATACGCAAATCGAAAGTGGTTGCGTCCGGACGCTTCAATTTCACCTGGTCGTAGTTGCTGACAAAGTTTTTCATTCGGGAAGCGTAGTTTGCATCGCCCAGCATCAAGTTCAACACACGGCCATCCATGTGCTGAGCCACAATCAAATTGCTCAAATCGGAAACGTCAATCTCCGATATTTGTGATCCTAACGAACCTAATGATTCCAGCATGGAAATAACTCGCCTTACCCGAATGCGACGATCGGCGCGATCTTCTGTTTCTCGTATCCCGTTTATAACCGGTAGTGTAAATTTAGCAGCAACGCGCGGCCGCAGCAGATAGCCATCTTTATCAATCAGCGCAAATTCCGATAAACCGTCCCGCCGCCGGGGTGGTAAGTGTATGAAAGCGATTGGCTTTCGTTCCACAATCTGCACCTTAACAGTGTTCGGCCAAAGGCGTGAAACGGTAGCGTCCTCCACCCAGTCAACCGCCAGCAGATCTTTGCGCCGCGTTCCAATCGGAACCAGATACAAGCTGCGGCCAAAATCCTGCGCGAAAAGGGAGCGGATCTGGGCAGGCGATGAGTAACGAACCCCTTGCAGAATCAAACTTGGGCTCGAAGCGGTCAACTCCAGCGGCTCCGCCAGACGGAAGCGGTCATCCCGAATCAAAAATTCTTCGGCGCGATGCCAGGTAAATAAAATCCCCACCAGCACGGTCATGCCGAGCAGAATGGAGAGAACCAAACGGCCCCACGGGAACTGATCCAGAAAAGAAGGCTCAGCAAGTGCCTGCTGCAAGCTGCCGCGCCGCGCTCTTTGCTCCGCATCAGGCCGCCGGGCCATCGGCAACTCCTTTTAAGCGGCTCAGAATCTGGTCGGCTGCTTGTGAAACGCTGCCTGCGCCTAATGTAATGATCAAATCTCCCGGTTCCGCAGCAGCGGCAATCGCCGAAATGCCTTCCGATAACGTCGGCACAAAATGAACGGAGCGGTGTCCGTAGGAGCGGATTTTTTCTGCCAATACTGCGCCGGAAACGCCTTCAATTTTGTGTTCCGATGCAGCGTATATATCCAGCAAGTACACATCGTCAGCCTGGTGAAAAGCGGTGCCGAATTCATCCAGCAGATGCTTAGTGCGCGTAAAACGGTGCGGTTGAAAGAGCACGCAAATTTTCCGGTAATCCGATAAACGCGCCGCCGCCAAAGTTGCTTTAATCTCGGTCGGGTGATGACCGTAATCGTCCACGACGGTGATTCCATTTTCCCTGCCGCGAATGGTGAAGCGACGGTCAACACCGCTGAACTGCGCCAATCCTTCGCGTATCCGTTCGGGCGGCAACTCCATTTCTAATCCTACGCCCAACGCGGCGGTCGCATTTAAAACATTGTGGAGTCCGGGCAAGTTGAGATGAAAACTACCCAGGTCGACGCCGCGCCGCTGCACCCGAAAATCGCTTCCGGCAGGAGTTAACTGCACATCACTGATTTGCAGGTCAACTTGAGCGGTTCGTCCATAGGTAATCGTGCGTCTTCGAACAGCGGGAAAGATTTTTTGCACATTGACATCTTCCATGCAAAGGACTGCCGCTCCGTAAAACGGAACTTTGTTGACGAATTCCGTGAACGCAGCGCGAATTTCTTCAATATCGGCGTAGTGGTCCAGGTGCTCGCGATCAATGTTCGTCACCACCGCAACAATCGGCGCAAGCTTCAGAAATGATCCGTCCGATTCGTCGGATTCCACAATCAACAGTTGGCTTTTGCCGATACGGGCGTTTGACCCGCCCATTGCTGCGACGCGCCCGCCGACCACCACTGTCGGGTCCAGCCCAGCCTCATTCAGAATGGTAGCTACCATTGAGGTAGTAGTGGTTTTACCGTGGCTACCGGCCACCGCGATACCGAACTTCAGCCGCATCAGTTCGGCCAGCATTTCGCCGCGTGGAATGATCGGAATCTGCAAACGACGCGCTTCCGTCATTTCCGGATTTTCTTGATCGAGCGCGGAAGTGACCACCACCGCTTTTGCGCCAATCACGTTGGCAGCAGCGTGTCCAGCATCAATTCGCGCTCCGAGTTGCGCCAGCCGATCCGTAATGGCGCTCGGGCGCAGATCAGACCCGGATACCTGGTAGCCAAGGCTCAACAGCACTTCGGCAATACCGCTCATTCCGATGCCCCCGATTCCGACAAAATGCACATGCTGGGGCTTCAAAAACATTTTAAAATCGTATTCTTTCGGCTTTCAGGGCGGGTGTCAATCGAGCAGGATAACAGATCAGCGTCTTTTTCCGATTTTATTTTGAGCGGCTTCCGCCAGCACCGCAGCAGCCCGTTCCGCCGCTCCCGGATGCGCCAACGTTCGGAGCCGCTCACACATTTCACATAATTTTTCGGCATCGGCGCGGAGCGCTTCCACTTCCTGATACAACCTTTCACCCGTAAGCTCCTGGTCAAGAATCATTTTTGCGCCGCCGACCCGCACCAGCGCTTCGGCGTTTTTGCGTTGGTGGTCGTCGGCGGCAAACGGCAAAGGAACCAGAATAGACGGCATTCGGGCAGCGGCAAGCTCCCCCACGCTTCCGGCGCCGGATCGCGCTAACACCAGATCCGCTCCCGCAAACGCTTCCGGCATATTTGAAATAAATGGAACCACTTCTCCTTCTAAACCGGCGTGTTTCCATTCCTGTGATAACGCCTCATATTCATTCGTGCCGGATTGATGAATAATGCGGATCGGCGTTTTCTGTTGTTGAAACAACGGCCAGCTTTGTTTTGAAGCGCGGTTCAAACTGCGCGCGCCGCGACTTCCTCCCGTAACGAGCAGCGTGAATGTTCCAGCGGTTTTCGGAGCGATGGCGAAAAACTCCGCGCGAATCGGCAATCCGGTTACTTCCGTGCGCCCAGGCGGAAACCATTTGGCTGTTTCTTCAAAGCCGACCAGAGCGCGATACACAAACGGAGCCAGCTTTCGATTGGTAAATCCCGGTATGGCATTGGGTTCCATGACAATCAACGGAACTCGCCGCAGCACTGCCGCAATCGCAACCGGCCCGGCCACGTAGCCGCCCATGCTGAAAACGGCATCAGGCCGCCAATCGCCGATGATTCCGGCGGCAATGCCGCTGCTGATCGGCAGCTCCACGGCGGTTTTCAATTGTTGTTTAAGGCCGACCCGGTTTAAACCGCCCACACGAATGTATTCCATCCGGTAATCGGCGGCGGGAACCAAACGCGCTTCCATGCCTTCGCGCGTTCCCACAAACAGAATTTCGTGTCCCTGCGAGCGCAGAACATTGGCTACAGCGAGCGCCGGAAACACATGGCCGCCTGTTCCGCCGCCCGCCATCAGAAAACGGAATCTAGGCAAAACGCATTGCCTCGCGAAAGTTTGGGTTCGTTTGTTTAACTTGCATGTTCGCTGACGCTCAACAACATGCCCAATAAAAGCAGCGTGCTGAGAAGCGAACTGCCGCCGTAGCTGATTAAGGGCAGCGGAATACCTTTTGTAGGGCCAAGATCCAGCACAACGCTCATGTTGATTAAAGCTTGAATAATAACGCAGGTGGTCACAGCCAGTGCCAGATAGCGCCCGAAATTGTCATGAGCATATACGTAGAGGCGCAGTCCGCGCCACAACACAACCGCAAAACCGGCGATTAAAACGGCACAACCCAGAAATCCGGTTTCTTCGCCGATCACCGCGTAGATGAAGTCCGTATGGGCTTCCGGCAGGTACAGCATTTTTTGCCTTCCCTGCATCAAACCCATTCCCAATATTCCGCCGGAGCCGACCGCGATTCTAGCCTGGCGCTGCTGGTAGCGCGTGTCGCTGGTAGAGGTTGTTTTTTTGGCGTAATGGAGAATGTGATTGTTCGGATCAACCTTGGTCAGCACTTTGTGGTCCGGATCGAGAAAATCAATGGCGCGGCTTAGTCGATACGGTTTCATGGCAATAAACACGATAGCTAACAGCACTCCTAAAACGGCAGTGGCTCCCAAATAGCGTCTATCTAAGCCGGCCACAAACATCACCATGACCGTCATGCCTACCAGCACCACCGCAGTGCCAAGGTCCGCAATCGCCACAAAGAACGCCACCGCACAGATCGACAAACCGATTGGCAGCAGCGTGTGTTTGTCATTGATTGCGCCCGTGCGCTGTGAAATAAAATAAGCCAGAAATAAGGCCAGCGCCGGTTTAGCAAACTCCGAAGGTTGGATGGAAAATGCGCCGGCATGAAGCCAGCGATGAGTTGCGCCGTCGGTTAGGTAAACAACTAACAGCAGCAACAATACGATCCCAATCACCGCAAACGCAATGCGAGGCGAGTTCCAGCGTCGGTAATCGGATCGCTTGCACCACAACAAAAGCACAAACGAAAAAATCGCCCACCAGAGTTGCTTTAAAAGAAAATACTTATCGGAAACGCGGAACTTCACTTCCGCAATCATCGACGATGAGCTGTACACCATGACCAGGCCAAAGCAGACCATCGCCAAAATTGTAAAGAAAAGAATCCAATCGGTTTTTAACCGTTGCGCCATACATCACCTTATCTGTCCACCCGTTCGCCTGCGCGATCAGTTCAGTTTAACTGCCGAACCAGATGTTTAAAAACATTGCCGCGATGTTCAAAATTCTCAAACTGATCAAAACTCGCGCAGGCCGGAGCCAGCAGCACCACATCGCCTGCCTGGGCATTCTTTCTGGCGTAGCGGACTGCTTCTTCCATTTCCTGCGCGCGAACCAAAGGCAGCGCATCGCTCAGGTCGTACGCTATTTTTTCAGCAGCTTTACCAATCAACAGCACGCCTTTGGCTTTCTGCTGTAGCGGCTCGCGCAACGGGCGGTAATCGCTTCCTTTATCTTTCCCGCCCAGAATAATCCAGAGATGGCCGTTAAAGGCTTCCACTGCTTTCAGAGTCGCGTCCACGTTCGTCGCTTTGGAATCGTTGTAATAATCAACGCCTTCTAGGCTTCTGACAAACTCAATCCGATGCTCCACGCCGGGAAACGAATGCACAACGTCGCCCACTGCGGAAAGCTGCACTCCCGCCAGACGAACCATCATCGCCGCCGCCATTACGTTTTCCAGGTTATGCGTGCCGCGCAGCCGGATTTGTCTTCGCTCCATGAAAGGTTTGCCGTTCAAGCACAGTTCGCCGCGTTCCAGCGAGATGCCGCAGGGAACTTTATAATGCGAACTGAACCAGAACACTTCCGCCTTGGTGCGGCTGGCAAACTGGCGGCAGATTTCATCTTCGTAGTTTAAAACCGCGCTGTCGCCGGTTATCTGCGTTTCAAATAGTCGCGCTTTGGCGTTCGCGTAAGCTTCAAAGGTATGGTGCCGGTCCAGATGATCGGGTGTGACATTTAAACAACTGGCGACTGTGGCGCGAAAACGGTAGATGGTTTCCAGTTGAAAGCTGGAAAGTTCCAGCACGTTCCATCGCTCCTCGGCGGAATCAGCCGTCATGGAAGTAGCCGGTACGCCGATATTGCCGCCCACCGCACAGGCAATTCCGCACTCGCGTAGAATGTGTCCGGTCAGGGCAGTGGTGGTGGTTTTGCCGTTTGAACCGGTAATTCCGATCACTGGGCCTTTCAGGTAAAAGCTAGCCAGTTCCACTTCGCCGATTACCGGCACGCCGCGCAGCCGCGCTTCCAGCAGAATAGGCGCGTCAGCGGGAACCGCCGGTGATACCACAATCAACTCAGGCTGGCCCAGGTTTTCGATGGTCTGCGCGGTCGCGCTTAAACCATGAGTTTGCAGAAACTGCTGTTCTTCCGGCCCAGGCTCGTTTGCGTCCATCATTCGCACTCGCGCGCCCTGCTGCAATAACAGTTCAGCAGCGGCTTGGCCGGACCGCTTCATTCCAATTACAAGCACATCGGCATTGGCAAGATTCATCGCGCTGTTTCTTACCTCAGCTTAAGCGTAGTCAACGCGAAGAGCGCCATCACCAGTCCCGCAATCCAAAATCGGGCAATCACTTTCGATTCCGGCCAGCCCAGGGCTTCAAAATGGTGGTGAATGGGAGCCATTTTAAAGATGCGCTTGCCGCCCCGCAGCTTGTAACTGCCGACCTGCAAAATCACCGAAAGCGCTTCAATCACAAAGACTCCGCCGATGAATACCAGCAGCACTTCCTGTTTGATCAGAACAGCCACCACTCCTAAGCCGCCTCCAAGCGCCAATGCGCCTACATCGCCCATAAATACTTCTGCGGGATGACTGTTATACCAAAGAAAGCCCAGCGTAGCGCCGACCATCGCCGCACAAAAAATGGTCAACTCCTGAGAGTTGGGAAGATGGACCAATCCTAGATATCGGGAAAACTCGCGGTGGCTCGTCAGATAGGTTAATGCTGTCATGGCGCTTGACGCAATCACCATCAGGCCGGAAGCCAGACCATCCAAACCATCGGTCAGGTTCACCGCGTTTGATGAGCCCACCATGATAAACACAATGAAAACATAAAACGGCACAAACGCTAAAGGATAAGTCCAGAAATTATGAGTGAATGGCTCAATCAACAAATCAGGATGAAATTGTTTGAAAAAAGGTATGTTAACGGCTGTAGAATAAGCCTGGTTGGAATGCAAAACGAGCAGCAGAAAGCCCACCAGCATGGCGCAGATTGCTTGATACCAGAACTTCTGTCGCGCGGTCATGCCAAGATTGCGTTTTTTCGCAATCTTGGAATAATCGTCAAAAAAACCAACCGCGCCAAAGCCGATCAAGCCGAGCAGCGCAATCCAGATATAACGGTTCGTTAAGTCGGCCCACAACAAGGTGGGCACCACAATCGAGACCAGAATCAGCAAGCCCCCCATCGTGGGCGTGCCGGCTTTTTTCTGGTGTGACTTAGGCCCTTCTTCCCGGATATGCTGGCCGAAAGCCATCTCGCGGAGCTTGCGAATCATCCAGGGTCCGAGCAGCACCGACATGACCAGTGCCGTGATGCTGGCTAATGCAGTGCGAGTTGTGATGTATCCGAAAACGCGGAAGGAAGGGATGTAATGATTTAGAACCTGAGAAAAAAGCCAGTAAAGCATCAGCTACGATTCCATAACGGCCAGCGCCCGCTCTACATGAGTGCCGCGCGAGCCCTTGAAAAGAATGGCGTCCTGAGAGGAAACAAAATCTCTCAGAAATTCTCCCGCCTGCTCCGGTTCATTGAAGAATAATGCGCAATGTCGCGGAATGCCCGCTTCCACCGCTGCTTCCACTAAGTAACGGGCCGCGCCCTGAACGCCGATTATCACGTCAATCTTTTCATTGGCGGCGTACTGGCCGATTTCCCGGTGCAAAGCTTCTGTCCATCCACCCAGTTCGAGCATCTCGCCTAGAACGGCGATCCTGCGCTGCGCCGGTTCCGCCCGCAGAACGTCGATCATGAAACGCGCCGCATACGGATTGGAGTTATAACAATCATCCAGGATAGTGGCTCCGCGCCAGTGTTTGCGCTCACCGCGCATTCGGCCTGGTTGAAGATTTCTCACCGCCTCCGTCAGTTCCGTTGTTGCGATTCCGAAAATCCTCGCGACCGCAATACCGGCCAGGATGTTGCTCGCTCCATGCTGGCCGGTCAGTACGCTGCGAAAGCGGGTTCCTTCCACATAAAACTCAACTCCACTCGGACTGAGCCGCAGTTTTTCTCCTCGAACATCGGCCTGCGACGAAACACCGTAAGTGATTACACGGTTCGGGTGATCGCTTTTGAAGGCCGCCACGCGTTCATCGTCCGCGTTTAAAATTGCGACGCCGTCCGTCGGCAAAGCTTCTACCAGTTCACGTTTCGCGGCGGCAATTCCGTCAATTGATTCAAAGTTCTCAATATGAGCGTAACCCACATTAGTAATGACACCAATCTGCGGCTGCGCGATTGAAGCGAGAAAACGAATCTCCCCGGCGTGATTCATGCCGAGTTCCATGACCCCGACTTCCGCGCTGAACGGCAGGCGAAGCAGGGAAAGCGGCAGACCAAGATGGTTATTCAGGTTGCCCGCTGTTTTGCCGATGCGGAAGCGCACGCTCAACAGATCGGCAATCGTATCCTTCGTAGTGGTTTTACCGGCGCTGCCCGTTACGGCTACAATCGGCTTGTTCCATCGCTTTCTGGCCCAACGGCTGGAATGTTGCAAGGCCGCCAGCGTATTTGGAACAAATAAGAGCAATCCTTTTGCGGCTACCGGTTGGCTGACCACGGCTGCTACAGCTCCCCGGTCAAAAGCCGTTTGTACGTAATCATGGCCGTTATAATGTTCGCCGGTAATCGCAAAAAAAAGATCGCCCGGATTTACCGTGCGCGAATCGATGCTCCAGCCTGTAACAGAATAAGAAGGTAGTTTAAAGGGTTCCCTCAGTCCGAGCGCATCGCGAAATTCAGTAAGCGTGAATTGCAGCCTGTTCCTCCGTAGATTTCAGCGCCAAACCGTGTGTTTGAGTCAGGATACCCATGTTGTTAGTTTTTTCGCAAGCCGTATCCGGCTGACCTTAGAATGCGCCGCGCCACTTCACGATCATCGAAAGGAATCGGCCCGTCCTTGAGAATTTGGTAAGTTTCATGCCCTTTGCCAGCCAAAATCACAATATCGCCCGGCTTAGCTTCTTGTATTGCTTTGCGAATCGCTTTTTCCCGGTCCGGCTCGGCAATATATGGCGTGTCGAATCGCCGCAGCCCTACCATCGCATCGTTAATAATCGCCAGCGGATCTTCACTGCGCGGATTATCGGAAGTGAGAATCACAAAATCACTTGTTTCCGCAGCCGCCATTCCCATCAGCGGGCGTTTGGCTCGGTCGCGGTCTCCGCCGCATCCGAACACAGTGATGATTCGTTTCGGCTTCAATCCCCTGGCCGCTGTAATCACGTTGCGCAAGGCATCGTCTGTGTGGGCATAATCCACCACCACCATGAAAGCCTGACCTTCTTCCACCCGCTCAAATCGTCCCGGCACTCTTTCCATTGCCGTCAGCCCTTTCTGGATCTGTTCTGCGGTCAGGTTCTGGGCCAGCGCTACGGAACAAGCAAGCAGTATGTTGTACACATTGATGCGGCCCACCAGCGGCGATTTCAAGGAGAATTTACGGCCATTCACATCCACATCGAACCGCAATCCTTTAAAAGAAGAATGGATATTGGAAGCGCGCACCACTTTTCCCCGGGACAATGGCGGGTTCTGGTCAATACCGTACCAGAACACCTCGGATTCAGCCGCCGGAACAACGCGCCTCCCCCAGTCATCATCCATATTGATTACTGCAAAACGCGGAGCGGAAGCGCATCGCGGCTGAAACAGAAGCTGCTTGGCGGCAAAGTAAGCTTCCATTGTTTCGTGATAATCCAGGTGATCGCGAGTTAAATTTGTGAAAGCTGCCGTGTGAAAACGCATGGCGTAGATGCGCCCTAAATCAAGCGCATGAGAAGAAGCTTCCAGAACGGCATGAGTGCCGCCTGCTTCCTGCAGTTCGTGGAACATTCTGAACAGGTCCAGCGATTCCGGAGTTGTGTTTACAGCCGGCAGAATGCGTCCGCCCAAACGGTATTCAATGGTGCCGATCAGCGCCGTGGTTTTGCCGGCAGCTCGCAGCATGGCATCAATCAGCGTGGTGGAGGTTGTTTTTCCGTTTGTGCCGGTTACCCCAATTAAGGCAATGCGTTCATCAGGTTTGTTATAAAAATTCCGGGCCGCAAGGGCCAGCGCCTGGCGGCCATGCGCCACCTGTACCCAGGGTGAAGTAAACCCGGAAGGCTTCGGGCGATCACTGACCACCGCTGCTGCTCCTTTAGATACGGCTGCTTGGGCAAACTGAGCGCCATCCACCTTTGCCCCGGAAAACGCAAAAAACAGAAAGCCTTCCGACACCTTCCGCGAATCGTAAGCCAAGCCGCTCACCGGAAGGTCCAGAACATCGTTTGCCGCTTTTGATGTGAGTTGGACGCCCTCCAGAACATCCTTTAACTGCATGAAAACTAGCCCTGGCCTTTTGTCATCTGAATCGCAAAGAGCATCCGCTTTCATCGGAGCCAAACAACGGGAACTGCCTGTATTCTTTGTACGGCTTGCCTGTTGTTTCAGCTCCGATGCGCGGGGGACAGGATAAAACCCGTCCCGCTCTCCTCCGCCACATGTCTATTGATTCTGGGGTTTTGGTTTTCATCGTGCAAACAATACGCGAACGTGTACTCCGGGCGGCAGCAGCTCGCCAGGCGCAGGACGCTGCACTCGCGCCAGCCCCTTTCCTTTGGTTTCGATCTGTATACCTTGCTCGGCCGCCTCAGTCACCACATCGTTAATACTTTTGCCTAGAAAATCCGGTGTTTTCGGCGCGCTCACGTTGTTGACAGAAACGAAAGCGGCAGTTGCACCGTCTTCCGACGAGTCGCCCAGCGCCGCCCGCTGATCTTCAAGCGTAGGAGGCTCGCCTAGATCCGCGATTGCCAAGTCATCCTCATTTTTCGGATCTGCTTTCAAATTCTTGTTCTTTTTATCTTTATCCTTATCTTTCTGCTCTAATTCTTCCGGCAGATCGCGCGGAATGCCGCGCAGCCGCAGCGCTTCTTCCATCACCATTTCAAAAGGAGGAGCCGCTACTTGCGCGGCCATGCCGGCCAATCCCGTGGTGCCGGATACAGTAGCCACCACTACCACCGCCGGCTGGCTGACCGGCGCAAAACCCATAAACGAAGCATTGTAGCTATGCGTGTAAACACGATGCGCGAAATCAAAAATCTGCGCGGTTCCGGTTTTACCGCCGGTTGAATAGCCCATCACGTGAGCTTTCTGCCCGGTTCCGGCAATCACCACATGCTCCATCATCTGCCGCATGGTCAGCACGGTTTTCGGATCAAGAACCTGCACCGGCTTCGGCTGCACCGGAATCGTTTTTTCCTCGCCCGGAGCCTGTTCAAACATCACCAGATGAGGACGCACTTTGAAGCCCCCGTTCGCAATAATGGAACAAGCCTGTGCGAGTTGCACTGAAGTAACACTTACTTCGTGTCCCATTGAAATAGAAGGCAGCGAACCGGAGCGCCAGCGCGACAGCGGCCTTAACATGCCTGGTGCTTCAGCAGGCAGCTCAATTCCGGTCCTGCGGGCAAAACCAAACTTGCGGACGTAATTGTACAAGTTTTCTTCGCCCACCTGCATTCCAATGTGAATCGCTCCGATGTTGCTGGAATGAGCAAGAACATCTTCCATTGGCAGCACCGAATAACGATGCTCATCATGAATGGTCCGGCTGCCCATGTGCAGAATGCCGTTTCCACAGTCAATAATCGAATTTGGCCTCAGATGAGTTGTTTCCAGCGCGGCGGAAAGCGTAATCACTTTAAATACGGAACCCGGTTCAAACGGCGCAACTGCTGCGTAATCTTCGCGGCCTGTCGGCTTTTCGCCCGGTTTTAAACGGTCGTTCAGGTTGTAAGTCGGGTAATTGGCGAGCGCCAGAACTTCGCCGGTGTAGGGATCAATCGCAATAATTGATCCGCGCTGCGCGTGTTTCTGTTGCACCGCCTGGGCAATGGCTTTTTCAGCTACGTACTGCAAGCGGCTGTCGATGGTCAGCTTTACATTCCTGCCGATCACCGGCGATTTTTCCACTTCAAAGTTGTAGCCCCGCCGATGAACGTCAATCGCAACACGCACCAGCCCGGGCTTCCCGCGCAGATCAGCATCAAGCTTTTTTTCAATACCGGCTATGCCGCGCTGTTCTGAATTGACATTTCCTACCACATGGGCAGCGAGTTGGCCGTTCGGATAAGAACGCGCGCTGCCTTGGCGGATTTCCGCCCAATCCAGATTTAGTTTGCGGATAGCTTCCACCTCCTGGTCGGTGGCGCGATTATCAATCACCAGATAACCGCGATGCGCGGCCACGGCGTGCATGATTTCTCCGAGCACTTCTTCTTTGTCCAGGCTTAAAACGCTGCTGAGCAGCGCGGCGGCTGTGTCTTTATCGGGAATGCGAAGGGGATTAACGCAAACAATAGGGACTTCTGAACTGATGGCAAGATAATGGCCGTTCCGGTCGAGTATCGCTCCCCGGGGCGCTTCCAGCAGATCCAGTTTTTCCTGCTGCATTTCCGCCATGCGGGCGTACTTTTCATGGCTGAACACTTGAAGCTGAACCAAGCGCAGAAGCAGGATCAGGGCCCAAACGCCAAGCGCCAGCACCAGATAGCTTAATCGCTCAACGGATTTGGCGGAAGGAGGCAAAGGCGGCGTTTCCATCGGTTTTACCCGGTCCCGCCGAGATGCTTATCAGAACAGCATTGCTTCAACAGCAGGAACCGCGCACCTTACCTTTAATGAACAATCGTCTCGCTGGCTAACGGCATCATGTTGCGAGCTTCGTGTCTGGGAGCGCCTTCCAGAAATTGCACTTGCTGCGGCGTCGGATCAACCATCTTCAGCTTTGTGGCCAGATGGCTCAGATTCTCCTGGCTGAGTAGTTTGGCCTGCTGATAGTTCAGCGAAGCGCGCTCCTGTTTCAAACGATCCTGCTCCTGACGCAACTGTTGAATGTGGTAGCCCTCAGTTGTGTTGTAGGCAGCCGGAAACAATCCGGCAATCACCAGCAGCGCCATTGTAAAGCCGGTTGCTACCACTCCTAAACTCTTCCGGCGCGCCGCAGGGTCTGCCGCCCTTACCACCGCCGAGTTGTCAATGCGCTTCACGAAAAGATAAACATCTTCGTTCGCCAATGGGCGCAAGCGGCACGATTCCGTTCGCGGTCGAACGGAAACGTTCATCAACTCAATTTCTTCACGTACTCCAACAAATCCCCTGACAATCGTTGCCAGCGATGCCATGTTAGTCCTCTTGCCTTCTTTTAATTACGCTGCTAATTTCAAGCGCTCGCAGCTTTGCGCTCCGCGATGCGGCGTTCTGCAACAATTCTTTCGGCGTGGGCGTGATTACATGTTTCGTCAGAATGGTCGCTTGTTTGTCGCGCGCTAACTGCTGAAACGCGCGTTTCACCATTCGATCCTCAGTAGACATGAACGTCAAAACCACAAACCTTCCGCCATTCTTAATACGCTTCGGTGCTTGCTGAAGCATAGCGCCCAACTCTTCCAATTCGCCATTCACCCGCAGCCGCAGCGCCATGAAGGTCTGCGTAGCCGGATGGATTCTCCCCGTTCGCGGCACGGCTGATTCTACGACGCGAGCCAATTGGACAGTCGTAGCAATCGGCCGTGCGCGAACGATTGCTCTGGAGATTCTTCGCGACCTCCTTTCTTCACCGAACTGAAATATCAGATCGGCCAGCTCTTTTTCGGGCAAATAGTTCACCAGATCCGCTGCAGTAAGATCCTGGCTGCGGTCCATTCGCATATCCAATGGGCCGTCCTCGTTCAGCGAGAAGCCCCGCTCGGACGAACTCAGTTGGTATCGACTCACGCCGAGATCAGCGAGAATGCCATCAACCATATCTATTTTGCGGGCCTCCAACGCTTGGTCCAGCGCCGAGAACGCTCCATGATAAAACCGAATCTTTTCGGACCGCTCCGCCGTATTTCTACGAGACCACTCAAGCGATTCCGCATCCCGATCGCAAGCAATCACCAGTCCGGTACTCAGTTGAGCGGCAATCGCTCCTGTATGCCCGCCCAACCCGGAGGTCAGATCCACATAAACGCCTTCCGGCTTGATTGCGAGATACTGCAAAGTCTCGTTCAACAAAACCGGGTAGTGCCAGGGTGCCGCGTCCATACATAACGGTTAACGCAACCCCTTCTGTTCTAAACTTTGTACCTTCGCGTCCAATCCGCTCATTGCCTTCTGCAGGCGCTGGTCGTAAACTTCTTTGCCGATCACCTCAATACGCTGCTTGAAACAGCGGAGATATACCTGCTCGCCTTCCATTCGCAATGTCCGCCGCAGTTCTGTTGGCATTAATACTCTTCCCTGGGCATCAACGTCGGAATCCGCTCCAAAATGATCCGCAATGAAAGAAATATCATCTTTTTGGTCAGTATCTTCCCCACCTTCCTCAAGAAGACTTTCATTTTGCCGCCAGACCGAGATAGGATAGATTCGTGCTGTGATACCGTTTACTGTTGTGACAAATACGCGCGGGTCCCCCTGCGCCGCCAAATAATCGGCGATCGCTGATGGAAGCTTCAGCCGGCCTTTCTCATCGACACGGGCACTATGGAACCCTCTGGGGGCCTCGATCGTCGTCGATGATGCAGGTTGAGCATCGGGCTTTTCCACTTCGAACCACTTTGGACCTCTTTAGTCCACCCAAAATCGATCTTTACATGCCTATCTCAGGTTTGCAATATATTTCTACATAGATTTCCTTGTAAGTTGTTGTTTCGCCTTGTCTTCGCCAGTTTTTACCTGAGATTTTCCCCTTCAACCCCGTTTTTTCGGTTTCCTCTGGCAAAAATTAATTCTGATCGGGCAAGAAATGTTTATCAAAGGGAAGCAGAATCGGAATGTTGAGCCTTTGCCAAGTCCAATAAAGCCAGATCGCGTAGTAAGTTATTGATCTGCTCAAATTCTCCAGTGGAGTGGGCGGAAGTGATAGCCTTCTGTCCCCAAAAGCGGGCTTGCTGCCAATTATGAAGCTGGTAATGGCAGTAAGCCAAAGCGTAGAACACAGGAAAAGCGCTTCTGGGATTATGTTCAGCTTGCGAAAGTGGCGCTGCTATCTTCTGAAGCTGCTTTTCGCCTTCCCAAGCGGTAGTTTGATGGGAACACAAAAGATCAGCCAACACTAAGTCCCTGTTCAGCGAAGAAAAGTTCTCCACGCGCGCTGGCGTGTCGGCTGGTGATGATTTCATCTTAAAGGTCCAGGTGCCTAGCCGGTTCTGCTCCAGATAATCAACCAGATCGGCTTTTAGCTGATCCGGTGTTTTCCCGTAAACCGCGTTCAAGCTTTCCGTTGTGGTTGCGCCTGATCTGATTGATTGAAGGAATTTGGGAAACGCCGGTCCGTATTCTGGACTCATCGAAAGCAGATGGGTTAACGCCCAGCTTTGCGCGTAAAAGACATTGGCTTGTTCCCGATCGTTGTTCAAAGGCGAGTTGGACACAGCACCAAACAGGGTGAACAAACGAAGCCATTGTTGGTGGGCCAGGACGTTGAGGTAAGCCGGTGTCGGACGGCCAATTGAAGCCATGCCGCTTTTCATTTCGAGCGATGAATACAGGCAGGCTAAACCTTCGCTCAACCAAAGCGGCAGATCGCCTCCCGCATGGTGAACCACCAGATGGGCATACTCATGAACCGCCGCCTGGCGATGTTCGGGGTTCAAATCCTGTAAAACAATAGAATCGCGGCCGCGGCTTTCCTGGTAGTAGGCAATCGAATTCCGGTTCACCCGGTACGGGGCAAACTCAGCTTCCGATGAGAAAGCAATCACTTGAACCGGCGCTTCCGGTATGTTCCGGCTGCCGCCGTTTTGCAGAAAGAACAAACGAACCTGTTCAAAAACTGCTAACGCTTGAACAGCTTGTTTCGCGCTGCAGGAGGTGTAAAGTTCGAAATGCGGCGTTCTAGCGCAGATCCACGCTTCTCCAGCTTGCAAGGGCCTCAGGAGCCACAAACATAATGCCAGCGCAGCAAACCGCATAGGATGCCCTCATTGTGCCTGAGTTTTTGGGCGTCGCCAATCGGCCATCAATCCATTTGCCGGAATAGAAAGGTCTACGGCGGAAGGCTGATTTTACGCGAACTGTTAGTACTGGAATGCAGGAAACTTTTTAAGCGCGGCGGATCAATTTCTGAAATAAACGCTCATAAACGTCGGTCACGGCGTCCCAACTGTACCGCACCTGTACGCGCTTCTGCGCCGCGCATCCCCAATGGCAGCGTTCCTGTTCTGTTAAGCCAACTGCCCAATTCAATTTGTCCACCAGATTGCCTGGCGTGAACGAAACGCCGGAATCACCAGCTACCTCATCGTTTTCCGGAGTTGTCAGATACAGCACCATTGCTGCCCGCCCCATTGCTTCAATCAAGGCCGGGTGCGTGCCGCCCACTTCGGTGGCATGAACATAAGCAAAACAATGGGATTGCAACTGCTTGTAGCCATCGCCGTAAATTGCGCCCGGAATTACGATGCGCGGGTCTTTCGTATTTCGAACCTGCCGGATGTAATCAGCAGCATAAGGAGCGCTACCAATCAAGGCCAGCTTCATGCCGGTTTTTACCTTCTCAAAAGCTTCACGCACCAGCAGGGCATTGTTTTCAGGTTCCATGCGGCTAACGTAAAGAAGATATTTGCCCGATTCTAAACCCAATTGGTCCAGCACATCTTTCTGCTCAACCTTTCCCACTTCGGCGCCGTACGGAATAAAGGTGGAATCTTTTCCGTAACGCTCAAAATAATATTCCTGGATGCGTGCGGCATCGGTCACCACTTCCGTACAGCACCAGGTGGAAAGCCATTCCGACAGCAGATACCAGTTTTTAGCCAATTGATTCCATTTTTTGCGGTGCCGTTCCAGGCCATCGACGTTCAGGGCCGTGGGAATTCCGGCGAGGCGCGGCATCCAAGTGAAAACCGCATTGGCCGCATTGCAATACAGGGCCACATCAAATTTTTGCTTCAATGCGTCGAAAGTGGAAAGGCAGGTGTGCGTAATGGTATCGAAATATTTGTGGCGGATGGTGGGAATGTAAGCAAGCTTGACGCCACGGTAAGTCGGCTCCGGATAGGGAGCGCGGCAGTATACGGTGACATGGTGGCCCCGTTCCACCAGCCGGGTAGACAACTCTTCCGCAAAAGTCTCGAATCCTCCATAACTGGCCGGGATGCCCCGGGTTCCCAGCAGCGCAATGCGCATCGGCGACGGCAGTTTAGGGCCTCGCTAGCCAGCGCAGACTTTGCGGCGACGTATTCTGACATTTAACGGTGTCGGTAACACCGCCGGAAATATCGGCGCAGGCTCCTTCAGTAGCAGTGCGAACAGCCGCCGTTTCGGAAGCAGCAGAAGCCGTTTTGCAGCTTGATTGCCCGTTAAACACCATGCAAACCTGCACTTTATAACTTCGGTGGCCGAGGCTGGAATAAACGATGTAGGCCAGCAATGCCAAAGCTAAAACCGTAATCAGAAGACCCGTATTTTTCAGAGCGGCTCCTCGTAAAAGAAGTTGCCCATGCGCCGGAATTTGTTGTAGCGGTCCTCAATCAACTGTTCGCGGTTGAACGCGCCCAATTCAGCTAAGGCCGTTTTCAGCGTATCGCGCATGGCACTAGCTGTAGCATCAGGATCATTCTGCGCGCCGCCCGGAGGTTCGGGAATAATGCCATCGATTACCTGCAAACGCAAAAGGTCTTCAGCGGTCATCTTCAACGCTGCCGCTGCTAAAGCAGCTTTACCAGCGTCGCGCCAGATAATAGCCGCGCAGCTTTCCGGCGAGATGACCCCGTAGGAGGCGTTTTCCAGCATGTAAACGCGATTGGCCACGCCAATAGCCAGTGCGCCGCCGCTGCCACCTTCACCAATCACCACCGCAATTACCGGCGAGCCGAGCCGCGACATTTCTTTCAAATTACAAGCAATCGCCTCGCCTTGCCCCCGCTCTTCCGCATCAATGCCCGGATAAGCGCCGGTGGTATCAATTAAAGTAATAATCGGGCGATTGAATTTGGAAGCCAAGCGCATCAGCCGCAAAGCCTTGCGATAGCCTTCCGGCTTGGGCATCCCGAAGTTGCGGTACAGCTTCGATTTGGTATCGCGCCCTTTCTGCTGGCCAATTACCATCACCGGACGTTCTTCAAAATGAGCAAATCCGCCGATGATTGCCTTATCATCCCCGAAAGTGCGATCGCCGTGCAGTTCCTCGAAGTTGGTGAAAATCTTTTCGATGAAGTCAGTAGTTTGGGGCCGCTTGGGGTGACGCGCCAGTTGTACCCGCTGCCAGCTTGAATCATCAAAAGGTTCCGCAGTTTCCGGTGCTTCTTCCGCTTCTTTAACCGGTTCTGAAAGAATTTCTGGAGGAGTCACTTCGTTAGGTTGGTCTTCCAGCATGTTCTACCTTGCCAGAACTTCCATTGAATCCGGACCGCAGATTTTTTCAATTTCACCACGGAATTCCCGATCCGCTTTTACTTTATTGGCAACATCGAGCGTGACCGAAAAATCACGTGGTTTTTCAAGCCGCAGCCGCACTTCGGTGTTTCCCTGCTTGCGCTGAAAAAGATTATTCAACGCTTCCGCTTTTTCGCTTCCACCGTCTTCCTTGATCCAGATGCGAATCGAAATCAAGGTGGGAAGATCAACCCTGGCGTCGTCCAGCGGGGTAATATCCTGAACGTTCAACTTCGGCGGCGCATCTTCATCGCGCATCACAATAGCTTTCAACAACACGGCTCCATCTTCTTTCAAGTACGGCAGAAGTTCATCATAACGCGTGGAAAACACCATTGCCTCCAATGAACCGTATCCATCGTCAAACTTCATCAGCGCCCAATTTCTTCCTTCTTTAGTGGTTTTGCGCTGAATGCCGGTAATCAGTCCGCAACAGGAAACCAACTGCGCTTTCTGCACTTCTTCCAGTTTGTTAGTGGTGTGAGTTGCCAACTCGCAGATTTTATCGCCATAGCCGTCGAGCGGATGGCCGGACACATAAATCCCCAGCATCTCCTTTTCACCCGTCAACATCTGCCGAGCAGTCCAGGGCGGCAAATTAGCCAAAGGAGATTCGTGTTCTTTTTGTTCTTCCGCAAAGCCAAATAAGCCTGCCTGTCCCATTTCCCGGTCGCGGAACGCTCGTAATCCGCTTTCCATTGCCCGGTCAATCGCCTCGGTTAACTGCGCCCGGTTGCCCGGCAGCAGATCCATAGCGCCTGCCTTGATCAGGCTTTCCACCACGCGCCGGTTCACGCTACCCAGGTTCACCCGTTCGCAGAAGTCAAAAATGGATTTGAACTTTCCGCCTTCGGTGCGGGCCGCCACAATCGCATCCACCGCTCCTTGGCCTACGTTTTTAACGCCGCCTAATCCGAAACGAATGGACTTGCCCGCCGGCGTAAAGTTGAGATCGCTTTCATTGATATCGGGCGGCAGAACGCTGATGCCCATTTCGCGGCACTCGGCGATGTACTTCACAATTTTGTCGGTGTTACCTGATTCGGAAGTGAGCAGGGCCGACATGAACTCAACCGCATAATGCGCTTTCAGGTAAGCCGTGACAAAAGCCAGATAGGCGTAAGCAGCGGAATGCGATTTATTGAATCCGTACCCGGCAAACTGCTCCATCAGATCGAAAATCTTGATGATCTTCTTTTCGGGCAGACCCCGCGCCACCGCGCCCTTCACAAAGCGTTCGCGCTGCTTGGCCATTTCATCGGCCTTTTTTTTACCCATCGCGCGGCGCAGCAGGTCAGCGTCGCCAAGGGAATACCCGGCGAGCACGTTGGAAATCTGCATCACCTGTTCCTGATACAGAATGACGCCATAGGTTTCTTCGAGCAGCGCCTTCAACTGCGGCACTTCGTAGGTGACCGGCTTGCGACCGTGCTTACGGTCAATAAAATCCGGAATCATGCCGCCTTGAATCGGCCCCGGACGGTAAAGCGCGTTCAGGGCGCAAAGATCTTCCACGCGATCCGGTTGGTAGCGGCGCAGAATATCCTTCATGCCCTCGGATTCAAATTGAAAAACTCCGCTGGTAAAGCCGTTGCTGAAGATTTTCTCGTAGGTTTCCCGGTCGTCAAGCGGCAGTTCCTGAAGATCAATCGTGACGCCGCAGTGCTTTTTAATCAGCTTCAACGCTTCATCAATAATGGTGAGCGTAGTAAGGCCGAGAAAATCCATCTTCAACAGGCCGAGTTTTTCCAGACCCATCATGTCGTACTGCGTCACCAGTTCGCTTTTGTTGGTGACAAACAACGGCACCAGTTCCTGAAGCGGCACGGAAGAGATCACCACCCCGGCGGCGTGAACGCCCGCGTTGCGGGCCAAGCCTTCAATTTTTAAGCTGACATCGAGAACATCCTTTACGCGCGGATCGTTAGCTGCTTCCCTCAAGCTCGGATCGTTCATGGCGTCGGACAGCTTGATGTTCAGTTGCTTGGGAACCAGCTTCGAAATGCGATCCACTTCCCCAAACGTCATATCAAGCGCGCGGCCCACGTCTTTAATGGCGGCTTTGGTTGCCAGCGTACCGAACGTGATGATTTGAGCGACCTGCTCGCGGCCATATTTTTCCGTGACGTATTGAATCACTTCGCCGCGCCGGTTCGTGCAGAAATCAACGTCAATATCGGGCATGCTCACGCGTTCCGGGTTCAGGAATCGCTCGAACAGCAGGCCATATTCCAGCGGATCAATATCCGTAATCTCCATCGCGTAGCCGACCAAACTGCCCGCCGCCGAACCGCGCCCTGGTCCTACGGGAATACCCCTTGATTTGGCATAGCGGATGAAATCCCAAACGATCAGGAAATAGCCGGAGAACCGCATCTGCTGGATCATCTGAATTTCAAATTCCAGCCGCTCGATGTACTCGGCAATATCGTGCTTCAGCCGGTTCTGTTTTCGCAGAGATTCTAAGTGACCGCGCCGTTTTTCAAAACCCTGTCGGGCAACCCAGGCAAAATAGGTGTCGGCAGTGTGCTGTTCAGGAACCTCAAAATTCGGGAACGGATTTTTTACTTTCTCCAGCTTTACCTGGCAGCGCTGCGCGATGTCCCAGGTGATGTCAAGCGCATGCTCCACTTCCGCAAACAGCTTCATCATCTCGGCCCTGGTTTTCACGAAAAATTCCGGGGTGGTGAAGCGCATCCGATTGGTGTCGGACATGGTTTTGCCGGTTTGGATGCACAGCAGAATTTCGTGGGCGCGCACGTGATCATGGGTCAGGTAATGCGCATCGTTCGTCACCACTAAAGGCAGATCGGTTTCCCGCGCCAACCGATGCACCTGCGGCATCAGCAGCTTATCTTGTTCCAGGCCGTGGTCCTGCAACTCCAGGAAGAAGTTATTTTTCCCGAAAATGTCGCAGTACTCATGAGCCATGTTCCGGGCCTGGTCGTATTTGTCTGAAAGCAGTGTCTCGTTGATATCGCCCCGGAGACACGCCGACATGGCGATCAAGCCTTTGGAATGTTTGGCGAGCAGTTCTTTATCTACCCGCGGCTTGTAATAAAACCCTTCCAGATAGCCGGTAGAAACCAGCTTAATCAGGTTCTTATAGCCTTCCTGCGATTCGCAAAGCAGCACCAGATGGTTGTAGCGGTCGGATTCGGAGCGGACTTTATGGCCCTTCTGCGAAACATACACTTCGCAGCCGATTACAGGATGAATTCCGTGAGCTGTTGCTTCGTTGTAGAATTCAACCGCGCCGAACAGGTTGCCGTGATCCGTCATGGCTACGGCAGGCATTTTCTGCTGCTCAACAATGGTCATCAACTGCTTAATGTCGCAAGCGCCGTCAAGCAATGAATAATCGGTATGGCAGTGAAGATGAACGAAGGGCCGATCGGACATGAATCAATAACACCAGTGTAGGATGTCTAGCCTACCAGTTTCGGCAGGCAAAGGAACAGCTTCATCATATAAGCGAAACGGGAAGGTTGCCCTTCCCGTTAGTCGCGTCGAACAGGTTTGACCCTAAGGCTATGACTAAATAGTCCCCTTCTAATCGGGGCAATTCCATTATACCGATTTCCTGCAAACACGTTACACCGTTCTAAGCAGAACTGCTGTTTTCAACATACAGCTTCAGTTCCGGCATGGGAAAGTGCTTACGGTCATCAGTAATCAGTGTGAGATTGTATTCCACGGCAGTAGCAGCAATCAAAATGTCAAGCATCGCAAGTGTTACGCCTTTGCGCAGCCATTCGAAGCGTAATCGCCCGGCTCGCTCTGTTAATGATCTTGGTATGTCGTACCAGTCAAGAGTTGATAAAAACTGATCGGTAGCTTTTGCCTCATGCGGCTGCATCCCGGAATATACTTCGGCAACAGTGATGGCGCAACAGGCAAGCTGGTGTCCTTCCCACACCAAACGCCTTAGAAACTCTTTTCTGCCGCGTTTACCATTCAATGCATCAATCAGGACGTTTGTATCCGGCAGGTAAGTTGCCATTAAGCAGACTTATGTTCCTGGTCGATTTGTTCACCTTCATCCCGCATACAGCGCACAAACGTTTCCCATCCATTCTTCAGTTCAGGATGATCTTCGTCTTTCCAAGCCGGTTCAGGATCGCTCAAAAACTGGAGCAAACGGCGGCGGTTCACTTCCTGGCGCAGGACTTCCACCAGAAAAGCATTGCGCCCCCGCTGCCCGACTAAAGCATCGATATCAGCTAGTGGGTCTTCCGGTATAACAGCGTTGGCGCGCTTGTGTGATACGGCCATGTGCTCATTATAAGCCTGAAAATGCTGATTACTTTGATCTTTAGGTTAACGTTTAGGAAGCGAACTCTCACGCCGGCAGCGATCGCTGCAATAGCGGACCTGCTCCCAATCCCGCTCCCACTTTTTGCGCCAAGTGAACGGACGCCCACAGGCGGCACAGATCTTAGACGGCAAATTCTGTTTCTTCACTCCGCGCATAAAAACCTTTGCAAAAGATTTATCGCAGCTTTTCGGCTATTGACTTCGCCTGCACAAATTGAAGCAGATAATCGGGGCCGCCCGCTTTCGAATCAGTACCGGACATATTGAAGCCGCCAAACGGATGAGCGCCCACCATCGCGCCAGTGCATTTGCGATTGATGTAAAGATTGCCGACGAAAAACTGCTTACGCGCTTTTTCCACGTGTTCTCGATTGTTGGAATAAACCGCGCCGGTTAAACCGTATTCCGTGTCATTGGCAAGTTCCAGGGCATGATCGAAGTTCCGCGCTTTGGTTACGGCCAGCACCGGACCGAAGATTTCTTCCTGAAAGATGCGCGCTTTCGCATCCACATCGGCAATCACGGTCGGCAGAACGAAGTATCCCT
>CAXTWH010000033.1:0-53124 GCA_964247975.1 uncultured Bryobacteraceae bacterium
GACTCCTTCGCCGGTTCCGGCACAACCGGCGCAGTCGCGCACAAGATGGGTCGTCGCTGGATCATGGTGGAACTCGGCGAGCATTGCCATACGCACATCATTCCGCGTTTGCAGAAAGTGATAGACGGGAACGATCCGGGCGGCATTACGGAAGCGGTCGATTGGAAGGGCGGCGGCGGATTCCGGTATTACCGTTTGGCTCCGTCCTTGCTGGACCGGGACCGGTTCGGCAGATGCGTGATCAACAAGCAGTACAACGCGGCGATGCTGGCGGAGGCGATGTGCAAACTGATGGGCTTCCGGTATGAGCCGAGCGAAGCGGTGTACTGGCAGCAGGGCAGATCGAGCGAAGCGGATTTTATTTACGTGACCACGCAAACGATGTCGGTGGAACAGTTGCACCAGTTGAGCGATGAGGTAGGGCCGGAACGGTCCCTGCTGGTGTGCGGAACGGCGTTCCGGGCCAAGTCGCAGCAGTTTTCGAATCTGGAGTTGAAGAAGATTCCGGCGGCCGTGCTGCAACGCTGCGAATGGGGCCGGGACGATTACAGTTTGAAGATAGAAAACCTGCCCGCGGCGGCAGGGACGGTTGAGCCGGCACAAACGCCGAACGCTCCCGGGCCGGAACAGCGACGGCGGAACGGGCGCGGGCAATCCACGTTATTCGAACCGGAGACGGCGCAGTGAGACCGGCGGCGCAGTCGGTGGCGCAGCGGTTGAGCTTGCGCGCGCCGCAGCGGGAATCGCTGCAGATTCTGGATCGCGTTTGCGAACTGGTTCCACCGGGAGGAGAACGGGACATCGCGCGGGCGCTCGAAACGATCCGCAGCGAATTTCCGACGGTGACGGGATTTGAGGACAGGGAGTTCGTGTCGTTGTGCTTCGCGCTGGCGACGGGCGTAGGCAAAACGCGGCTGATGGGCGCGTTTATTGCTTACCTGCACTCGGCGCACGGAATCCGGCATTTTTTTGTGCTGGCGCCGAACCTGACGATTTACAACAAGCTGATTCTCGATTTCACGCCGAACACGAAGAAGTATGTGTTTCAGGGCGTGGCGGCGTTCGCGGTGAACGCGCCGGAGATTATCACGGGCGACAACTACGAAAGCGGGCGGGGCGTGCGCGAAGAGCGGCGAAGGCAAGGATCGTTCGCGTTTCAAGACCGCAGCGCGGGCGACGACCCGATCCACATCAACATCTTCAATATTTCGAAGATCAATTCCGAAGTGCGGGGCGGCAGGAATCCGCGCATCAAGCGGCTGCACGAGTACATCGGGGAATCGTATTTCGAGTACCTGGCGGGGCTGGACGATCTGGTGCTGTTGATGGATGAATCGCACCGCTACCGGGCGAGCGCGGGGGTGAAGGCGATCAACGATTTGAAGCCGATACTGGGGCTGGAGTTGACGGCGACGCCGCAGGCGGAAAGCGGCGGCGCCAGGGGCAAGCCAGCCATGTTTAAGAACGTGATCTACAGCTACCCGCTGGCGACCGCGCTGGAAGACGGCTTTGTGAAGATACCGGCGGTGGTGACGCAGGAAAATTTTCGAGCGGAAAACTACAAGGACAATGAGGCGGGCCTGGAAGATTTGAAGCTGCAGGACGGCATCCGGGTACACGAGGACACGAAGGGGCAACTGGCGATCTACGCGAAGGAGAACCAACTGCCGACGGTGAAGCCGTTTCTGCTGGTGGTGGCGCAGGACACGAGCCACGCGAACCGCTTGCAGGAAAAGCTGACCGGCAGCGAGTTTCTGGACGGGCGGTACCGGGGGCGGGTGATAACGGTGCATTCGAACCAGAGCGGCGAGGAGAAGGACGAAACCGTACAACAGTTATTGAGCGTGGAAGACCCGGAGAACCCGACCGAGATTGTGATTCACGTGAACATGCTGAAAGAAGGCTGGGACGTGACGAACCTGTACACCATTGTTCCGCTGCGGGCGGCCAATTCGAGGACGCTGGTGGAGCAGTCGGTGGGGCGCGGGTTGCGCTTGCCTTACGGGAAGCGGACGGGCGTGAAGGCGGTGGACCGCTTGAACATTGTTTCGCATGACCGCTTCGATGAGATTGTGAACGCGGCGAACGACCCGAACTCGATTATCCGGGAGAAGGTCATCATCGGGCGCGACATTCCGGAGCAGGCGCGGCGGACGGTGGAAGTGCAATCGAAGCTGCAAACGGCGTTGGCTTTGGCCGATGCGAATGAAGCAAATGCTCAACCGCTGTTTGGAACGGAGCAGGAAAGACAGGCGGCGCGGGAGGTGCTGCGCACGATTGAGAACCTGCCGCGAGTGCTGCGCGGGGCGGACCTGCGGAAGCCGGAAGTGCAGGAGGAGATTGCGGAACGGCTGCGGATGGACGCGGGGCGCGGCGGACAGTTCGCCCTGATGGATGCAGCGGCGGTGGATGTAGAAGAAGTAGTGAAGAAAACAACGGAATTGATTACGGAATTAACCATCGATATTCCGCGCATTGTGGTGACGCCGAAGGGCAACGTGACGGCGCGGTATCTGGATTTCAACTTGGACACGAAACGCTGGCCGCGCTATGCGACGGTGGCGGAAGACATTATTGTTCGGCACTTGACGGAAGACCAGGAGGAGTACCGGCTGGTACATAGCGACGGGGCGGTTCAAGAAGAGCGGCTGGAAGATTATCTGGTTTCCGCGCTGATTGATTATGACGCGATCAGTTATGACGACACGGCGGAGTTGTTATATAAGCTGGCGGGGCAGGCGGTGGCGCACGTTCAATCGTATTTAAAGGAGCGGAAGGACGCGGAGAATGTGCTGCGGCATCACGGACCGGCGCTGGCGCAGTTGATTCACGCGCAGATGGAAGAGCATTTCGAGCAGACGGCGAGCGAGTACGAAGCGCGGGTGAGCGCGGGATTCCGAACGGTGCATCCGCAACTGGTGGCGGTGGAAGCGGGCGAAGGAGCGCGGGACTTCCGGCAGGAAGTGAAGGATAAATCGGAGATTAACTCGCTGCTGTTCGGCGGATTCCGCAAGTGCTTAAAAACTTACTGCAAATTTCAAAGCGACCCGGAGCGGGTGTTTTCAATGGTGCTGGAAAAAGACGAGGACGTACGGAAGTGGTTTAGGCCCACGCGGAGCGACATCAGAATCTTCTATAAATTGGGCAGCACGGAGCGAGAATACGAGCCGGATTTTATCGTGGAAACAAAAAACGGAAAGTGGATCTGCGAAACCAAGAAGGCTTCGGAGATGGGGGACGCGGAAGTGCAGGCCAAGGCGCGGGCGGCGGTGTTGTGGTGCCGTTATGCGACGGAAGCAACTGGGGAGAACTGGGGATATCTGCTGATTCCGCATGACCATGCGCGGTTGAGCATGACGTTTGCGGGGTTTGTGGCGGGAAACCGGGTGGAAGAAGCGGTTTGCTAGTCAAAAGACACGGATTATGGAAGTTCAGGCTGACAAGTTGTTAGAGCAAGCTTGGTTTAGCTAAAATAGGTTAGCTAATTATGAAAACGAAGGTCGTGACTATACATGAGGCCAAAACGAATCTTTCCCGTTTGCTTCAGAAAGCTTCTGCCGGGGAAGAGATCATTATTTCGCGCGGTTCAGTCCCGGTAGCCCGGCTGGTTGCAATTGGCGAAATAAAAGGGAAACGGCAACCGGGCTCCCTGAAAGGCAAATTGGTAGTCGGGCGCGAATTTTTCGATCCCCTGCCGGTTGAGGAATTAGCGGCTTGGGAATAATTGACAATGCATGCTCTGCTGGACACACATGCGCTGCTTTGGTGGCTATCTGACGATGAAGCATTAACCAAATCCGCCCGTAAAATTATTGAGAAAACAGAAAACGTTGTGCTCGTAAGCGCAGCTTCAGCCTGGGAAATTGCCATAAAAGTACGACTTGGCAAATTACCTATTGCCGTTGAGCTTACGGCTGATTTTGCTGGTTCTCTGGAGCGGGAACGGTTCCAAATACTTCCCATTTCAGGAGAACACGCCATTCGAGCCGGATTACTTCCTGGCTCTCACAAAGATCCGTTTGATCGGATGCTTATTGCGCAGGCTCAAGCAGAAAACATACCCATTGTGAGTAATGAAAAGCTATTTGACAGCTATGGTGTACGCCGTCTTTGGTGAAGTCAAAACCTGATTCATTAGGCCCAAGCTGATGCCGCCCTGTAAAGCATACCCAGCATAAATCTTTAAAACGAGCAGTATGAGAAAACTTAGGGCGCGGTATAACCAAGCCAGCGGAGAAGACCCGAGAACACAATCTCGAACTGATCTTTTCTGAGCACCTCAAGCTTACGAATAGCTTTGATATTCGGATACGTTGCAACGCTCTGCACAACGAAAGCGCCCGATTTTAAAAAAGGTACATTCACAGGAATCTCATATTGAGAACCGCGTAAACTCGTTGTATGAGGAAGGATTGTCACTAAAGCTCGATCAGGGTCACCATAAGCGACGCTGACAATTAGTGCCGGGCGAACTTTCCCAGCCATATCCAGATCGAATAACCAGACCTCACCGCGTTGCGGCGTCATTCTCTTCTTCGGCGCTCAACAGAGCAAAAATCCGGTCAGCGGCATGAGCAGTTTCATTGTCATCCAACGGACCAGAATCAAAAGGAATTGCCCGACGCAGAAATTCCGCAGTAAACAGTCGTTTTTCTTCTTCGGGGAGACTTTCAAAGGCTTCAAGGAGTTGAATTGTCCGGCTGCTCATAACCTTAGATTAACTTCGCTCCTCTCACCGCCTGCGCTCCTAACGCACAGGTAATCGCTTCCGCATCATACACGCAGCCGCCCCAAATGCCGCCGCTCGCATGGATCAAAGCCGCCCATAACCGGGTATCGCTCGGCAATGCCGGATCAGGAGCCATGTCCTCGCGAAACGATCGCGCCGCTAAGCGCCGCTCGCCTTCCGCCGCGTCGAACACTTCGCCGGTTTCGCCGATGAAGTTGATGCTGCCTTCCAGGTTATTGCGGTCAATCACAATTTCAATCAGATCGCCTTCCTGCACTTTTCCGAGCGGCCCGCCCGCTAAGGCTTCCGGGGAAACATGTCCGATGCAAGCACCGGTAGAAACGCCGCTGAACCGCGCATCGGTGATAACCGCTACTTTTTTTCCGAACGGCAGGTAGCGCAGCGCTGAGGTCAACTGATAAGTTTCTTCCATGCCTGAACCTAATGGGCCGCGACACATCAACACCATTACGTCGCCTTCGCGAATTTTCTTCGATTTAATCGCTTCCATTGCCGATTCTTCTGATAGAAAAATCCGCGCCGGTCCCCGCTTGCGGTACACTCCGTCCGCATCCACCACTGAAGCATCAATGGAAGTGCTCTTCACCACCGACCCTTCCGGCGCCAGATTGCCATGCGGAAAGCAAACTGTGGAAGTGAGTCCCCGCGACCGAGCCTGCTCGGGATTCATGATCACATCATCAGGATTGATCGAATCCTTTTCCTGTAACTGTTTGCGCAACCGGTAGCGGCGCTCGCTTTCTTCCCACCAGTCAAGCGAAGCGTTCAAGCTTTCGCCGGACACTGTTTTCACAGAAGTATTAAGCAGCCCTGCGCGGCGCAGATGCAGCATCACTTCCGGCACGCCGCCTGCCAGAAACACTTGCACCGTGGCAAAGCCGCGCGGACCATTCGGCAATGCATCCACCAATCGCGGTACTTGTTTATTGACCGCTGCCCAATCCTTTGCGGCAGGCCGCTTCACACCCGCATGGAAAGCAATGGCAGGGAGATGCAATAACAGATTCGTAGAACCGCCGAATGCCGCATGAACTACCATCGCATTCTGAACCGCCGCCTCGGTCAGCACGCTTTTGGTTGTCATTTGCAGCGCAGCCATGCGCGAGATGGCGCGTGCGGAACGAGTTGCCATATCGAGCCAGATCGGATGACCGGACGGCGCAAGCGCGGAATGCGGAAGCGAAAGCCCCAACGCCTCGCCCACCACCTGGGAAGTAGCGGCAGTTCCCAGAAATTGGCACCCTCCGCCCGGTGAAGCGCAAGCCCGGCAGCCTGCTTCCGCGGCTTCCTGCAAGGTAATCAGGTTATAAGCAAACCGTGCGCCGATGGACTGCACGCGCCCGGCATCTTCGCCGTTTTCCGGAAGCAGTGTGACGCCTCCGGGAATCAGGATCGTCGGTAAATTGTGAGTGCCGGCAAGCGCCATCATCATGGCCGGCAATCCTTTGTCGCAGGTAGCTACGCCGATCACGCCCCGGCGCGTGGGCAGAGAGCGAATGAGGCGGCGAAACACGGTGGCCGCATCGTTGCGATAAGGCAGTGAGTCGAACATGCCGGTAGTGCCTTGCGTGCGGCCATCGCAGGGATCGGTGCAAGCGCCTGCAAACGGAATCGCGTTCAAACGTTTAAGCTCAAAAGCAGCTTCCCGCACCAGTAGCCCGACTTCCCAATGCCCGGAATGGTAGCCCAAAGCTATAGGCGAACCGTCTTCGGCGCGAACGCCGCCATGCGTGCTGAGAATCAGAAATTCAGGATTACCCACGCTACGCGGGTCCCAACCCATGCCTACGTCCTGGGTTAAGCCGAACAGATTGCCGGAAGGCTCGTAGCGAAGCAGATCCGGTGTCAGCGGCAAAACGCCGACTGGTCCCGGGGCGTGCGTCGGAACATCCCATTTGTCAGGGCTGGAATCGAAAACCTGCTCAAGCGCAATTTCTTTCATGGATCGCCTCCTATTGTATGCAAGGCGACCGGTTTAGACAGAAGGGCGCGAAAAATTAATTGCCTACGGTTTTGCCGTGTTGAAACGGATGCTCTTTGCTTTCCGCATCGTTCGGAGCATGAGGTTCGCTATCTTGTTCCGCCAGTTCCCGGCGTCCCTCAGCGGTAGCGGATTTAGCGCTGCGGCATTCGGTTTCATGCTGGCTCAATTCCGTTTTTGTGTTGAAATATCGTCCGCAAGCGTTGCAGCGAAATTGATTAGTTCCTTCACTGGCATTAGTTGGCATTCTAATCTCCTTTAAATTGCGAAATCATGATTAACAACGTGCAGCACGCCATTAGTGCAAGGCAGGTCAGATGTTAAAAGCACTGCCTCGCCAATCTGAATTTCATTGCCGGATAGTTTCACGGGCAAACTTTCGCCGGCCAGCGTAGTCATTTTCCCGTTTGCGCGCAGATCATACGTCATAATGCCGCCCCTAGCCATGTGTTTCAGCAGGAAATCCTCGGTATCGTCTTTCAAAGAAACACCATTTAAGGCTTCATTGGTCGGCGCAAACAAAGTTTGCAATGCGGAGCGCTCCAGAATATAGCTAAGGTCTGCGGAACGAACCAGTTCCTGCAGCCGCGAACACTCTTCAATGCCCTGCAGCCGCTGCCAAAGATTGCCGGTAGCTAGTTTCACGTCAATTCCCGGATCAACGGCCTGGTCTTGGCTGATTCCTTCTTGGTCGCTCATGAATTCTTGTTCTCCCAAGGAATGACCCGTGAGAAAGGTGCAACGTTACAGGCGATTCCGGGTTGCCCGATGAATTGCTAAGGCGAACTCGAACGGTTATTCAGCCGTAAGATTTTACCTGCTTACTTTGTGCTGGCCGTTTCTTCACCGCTGCCCAACTCTGCCGCTTGTTTAATCCGCAGCTCTTCTCGAACTTTATGAAGAGCTTCCGCCAGCTCGCCGGGCGAGTGAATTTTCAGCACGGTTCCTTTGTACTGGTCCGTCAAATGCTGCAAGGTATCAGGAAATTCGCGGCCGCGCCGCCAAGCAGGAAAATATTGAAGATAGAAAAACTTCGGCGTTTTTCCTTTGGTACTCGCTTCCGCCAGCCGTGAAATCTTTTCCGCGCTCATCAGGGCAGGCCCGACAAACACTACCGCGTCAGATTGGTTTTCCGCCGTGATTTCCTGATGGGAAAGGTTGGTCAGCAGGTCAACTCCGCCTTCCGGACGCTTGAGCACATGATAGGAAATCGTGCCCAATTCCAACTGCCGCAGCACTTGCCATAATTTGGCTAGGCCGCTGCGGTCGAGCTGATCCTGCCGGAAAATTTCCCGCTGCTGGTCCACGTTAAACGCCACCAGCCGCACGGATTGACATGGTATGCGGCGCACTAGCGATGTCACTGAATCCAGCAGAAACGCTTGATCCCAAGCGCGTAGAGCCTGAGAACGCGGGTTCATCGGCGCGGCATCAAGCAGCACGGTTAAGCGCACGCCGTTTTCAGCCGGCTGAAACACATCCTTCCACAGAGAAGTATTGAGAGCGGCGGCCGTCCAAGGCGGCAGGGAAACATTGGCTTTTTGTTCTTCCCGGTTGCGCGCTGCTTTAATTTCCCATTCCTTGCGGCAGAAGCGGTTCTGGTTGTCGTGAACCATCACTTCAACCGCGTACCGGCCTTCTCCCAAAGCAAATGCGCCGCTGCCTCCGATACGCGCGTTTACCTTGCGAAGGTCTGTTTTATCGCGCATTTTGTCGGACATTCCGGGAATCCGAAATTGTTCCTTGAACAGCACCGGCATTTGCCCTTCCGGCGTTACCCGGATCAAAGCCATCATCGTGGCCGGCTTGCCTTTAAATATCCGAACCGGGCAGTCAATGGTGTAGCCGGATTCAAAACGAAAAGCAAAATCCAAAAACGGCGCGAACGAACTGATTGTGCAGTTCAAGCGTTCTCTGCCGTTATGCGCCGCAAAAGCCTGGTCGACTTTCGCAGTGTTGGCTGGGTCCACTAGCACCTGCGCGCCCGCCATGCCGGAAAGAAATAGAAAAACGAAGGAGAGTGTTCCCCGCACAACCATTCAAGCTCCCCGTTTAGATTCTATCCGGGAATCAAGGATCGGACGCAACAAAATATTCTGTTTGATTACGTAGGCTGATTATTACTCTGCTCGCCCAGCGGTTTTACCCGCATTCCGTTGGTAAGCGTTGCGTCCGAAGGAAGCACCACCCGGTCGCCCACCTGCAAGCCTGACTTGATTTCCACGCTGGTAATTGTGCTGATGCCGGCAGTGACCGGCTGCCATTCGATGCGGTCGCCCGCACCCAGCTTCCACACACCGCTGCCTTGGGCCGTGGTTTGCAGGGCTTGTTTCGGAACGCTGGCGGCGTTCTGCACCACTTTGGAAACAATGTTGGCGTCAATGTTGGTGCCGGGCAGCAGTTCCTGATTGGGATTGTCGATCACGCAAACCACTACCCCCACCTGCCGTGAGCCGAGCGTCACAATTTCAGTTGGCGTTTGCGTTACGCGCCCTTGCCAATGCTGCCCGGCGCGGGCTTCCCAAGTGATATCCACCGGCAGAGCAGGAGCAACCCGGCCCAGGTCAGGTTCATCCACATACACGCGAACGCGCATTTGGCCCAGGTTGCCGACCGTCGCCACCTGAGCGCCTACTTCCAGATATGTGCCTTGCCTGATATCGAACTGGTAGGCCGTTCCGGCCATTGGCGATCGAATCACCGTTTGATCCAACCGGTGCTGCGCTAATTCAAGGTTGGCTTTGGCGTCTTCCAGTTTTGCCGTGCTGATGCTGCGGTCTGAAGGAGCAATCAAGGTTTTACGGCTGTCTTCAATGGCTTGAACCTGCTGCTTCGCCGCGTCAACGGCTGCTTGGGATGCCTGCACTTCCGCGTGCGTGGCCGCTTGTCTGGCATAAAGCCGCTGGATGGAATCGAGCCTTCGCTGGGCGTCTGCTAAGGTCAGTTGCGCGGCATTCAGCCGCCCCGAATAATCTGTAAGCTGACCCAGTTTTCCTCCCTGCTGAATGTTGGCCGCTTCCGCTTTGGCTTCTTCCAGTTGCGCCCGGGCAGTATCAACGGCAGCACGCTGGGCGGCATCATCAAGCGTTACCAACGTCTGCCCTTGCGCCACTTTCTGACCCCGTTCCACCCCGACATTTTTCACCACGCCGGCAATCTCGGCCCGAACCGTGGCGTATTCAATCGGCTCCACTTTGCCGTTAGTCGAAATGATGCTGTCGAGCGTTTCCCGCTTCACGGTTGCAAAGTGGATGGAAGGAACACTTTCTTTCCGGTCCACGGCCCACCACAAGAGCAAAACAGCCGGAATCACCAGTAAAAACCAAAGCTTCTTCATTGAACGGAATTATCAAAAACTCTTTCTAATTGTGACAGATGAACGGATCTCCTCCGAAGTTCCGGTTCCCTTCTGCTCCGCTACAATGTGGACGATGTTGTTTCGGATTCATCGAATGAAGGAAGCGCCGCGTGAAGATTTCCGCTGGGCGGTTCATGCCAGCGATTCAACCGTGGTTAAGCCGAAAGACTATGGAACCGATGGTGAAATTGAAGCTCTGACCGTGTACGCAGCCTGGAGTAGCTTGCGCGGCACCAAGCGCCCGCTGCAAACCGGCGATATTCTTGAAGACTCGGACGGCAAACTGCAAATCGTGAAGTATGTCGGCTTTGAACCGGCCCAGTGGTGGGTTCCCGAACCGAAAACGACGCCGGTGCTTTCACCGGAAACGGCTGGAGATGGGGCGAAACCAGCACCAGAGCCTATGCCCTAAGGGTTTTTGGTTTTTTGACCCGTTTAAAATTGAGCATGCATTTCGCCGCCGCAGACATCCAGCAGTTTGAAAGCACTGCTCGCGACTGGCCGCGGCACTGGCATGAGGAAGTGCAGGTGGTGGCAAGCCTTTCCGGTTGGTCGCGGCATTATTGGCGAGATTCCAGCCAAGTTGTCGCACCGACTGATATTTTCGTGGTTGATCCAGGCGCAGTTCACACCACGGTTGCTGAAAAGGATAGTTGTTGGCGTTTCGTGACCGCCCATTTGCCGATAGCACTGTTCAGCCGCTTTCAACAGGAGAACGCGCCGATAGGCTCTCGTTCGTTATCTTTCTCCCGCTCCGTATTCCAGCACGGCAAATTTCACCGGCTGCTTATTTGCCTGCACCAAAGCGTTGTTGAGGACCAATCGCCGTTATACCAAGATTATTGTTTACAAGAACTGGTTTGCACTCTTTGGAACACAAGCCGTGAGCCCCTGCATTTGTCCCGAACTCTGGCAGCCAGCCGCTCCGCGTTAAATGCGGCCCGCGATTATCTTCATGAACATTTCTCGGCAAAGATACCGGCAAAACAACTCGCGGATATAGCCGGACTTAACGAATTTCACTTCTGCCGGCAGTTTTCCCAACGGTTTGGCCTTTCGCCTCATGCCTACCAATTCCAGCTCCGGCTTACAACAGCAAAGCGAATGCTGCGCGCCGGCAGCCCAATTGGAATGATTGCTCAAGCAGTTGGCTTTAGCAGCCAAAGCCATTTCGCCCGCGCGTTCCTTCGCGTAAACGGCATCACTCCGGCTCGTTTTCAGAAAAACAGCAGGATTGTACCAAGTGTTGTTCTGCCGTAAGCGAGCGGCGCATCTCAAAAGCCATGAGAACAGACACCTTACAAATCAATCAACTCTCGCCGGAGACTTATCAGCAGTACCTCGCCTACCTTCAAGCGATGGATAACAAGGATGTTCAAGCCTATGCAGAGTTCCTGGCGGAAGATTGCGTGCTGCGGATGAATAACGAACCACAGATTGAAGGCAAAGCTGCCATTATTGGAATGTCAGCGCCTTATTGGAAGACGTTCCAAAGCATCGAACACGAGTTGCTGAATATTTATGGAACGGATTCAGCTTATGTTTTGGAAGCTTTAAACCACTATGTTCGTTTAGACGGCCAGCCAGTAACGGTGCTTGCCGTTGCATTTACTGACCGTAACCAAAAGGGACAAGTTACCTCGGTACGCCTGTATACCGATGTTTCCGCCGTGTTCCGTTGAGCAGAAACCAAAGATGTAGTTAATCAAACATCTCCAATTGGTTTTCCGCCCCTTTTCTGCCTTGTTTCCACCTGCCTCCCGCGCCGATAACGCCTTGCAGGTCGGTGCGGTCCAAAGCTTCACGGGGAATAAACACTTTCTGGCGCAAGCTGGAGGCTCGCGGCGGAGTTAGGGTAAATCCATGCTTGGGCCATTCAATCAGGTTGGAAGGCAACAAGCCGTCAATCTGGTCGCCGTCCCTCAGGGTAAACCTGGCCCAAAGACCGGGAAAACGCGGCCGCCGCTCAAAAATCGGATGCGCTTGGAATAGATCGAAACGGGCTGTTTCGCCCACAAAACAGATTGCTTTTAATTCCTGATAGGAGATCACCTGAAGGACCCCGGCGGTGCTCAACAGTTCCGCGCCTTCATCCCGCAGAAATGTAGCCGCGTTCACATGGGCTTCCAGCGGCTGCCGTCCAAACCGATACGCCACTACGCGCTTGGCGGTGTTGGTGGTGGCCAAAGCGGAACGATCCTCACTAATAGTTTCAACGATTTCGCAGATATTGTATCATCATTTGAAATGCCTAAGCAGACAACATTCGCCCATCGAATGAGGTCGTACTTGAGCTTTTGCCGGATTGAGAAGGGTTTATCGCCCAACAGTTTGGAAGCTTACGGGCGTGATTTGAACAGCCTGGCCCAGTTTCTCGGTCATCTTCCTGTGGAGGAAATTACGCTGGCTGAACTGCGGAATTATGCGGATCACCTGCGCGGCACGGGCTTAAGCAGCCGGTCGGTTGCCCGGCATCTCACCTCGGCGCGCGGCTTTTTCCGCTTTCTTTGCGAAGAAGGCCATCTGGCAAACAATCCTGCCGATCTGCTAATGCTTCCCGAGCAGGGCGAAAAACTACCGAATTTTCTCAGTGCGGCTCGCGTCGATCAACTGATTGCTGCGCCAAAAGCTGAAAAATCCACCGGCGTTCGCGACCGCGCCATGCTGGACCTGTTGTACGCCACCGGTGTACGGGTAAGCGAACTAATTTCGCTGCGCTTGTCTGATCTGGACGAATCGGCCGGCACTCTGCGGGTAGTTGGCAAAGGCAACAAGCAGCGCTTGATTCCGGTAGGCCGCCAAGCGTTAACAGCCGTTTCCGGCTATCTCGTGGAACGGGCCAAACTGTTGAAAGGCCGCCAAAGCGCCTTTCTTTTCATCACCGCTCAAGGAAAGCCGATGACGCGGCAAGGCTTCTGGAAGCTGCTGCGACAGCACGCGCAAACCGTCGGCATTTCGCAAAATCTAAGCCCTCATGTGCTGCGCCACACTTTTGCCACTCACCTTTTAGAAGGCGGCGCGGACCTCAGAAGCGTGCAAACCATGCTCGGCCACCGCGATATTGGAACCACCCAGATTTACACCCACGTGCTGCGCTCCCGTTTGGAACAAACCGTGCGCCGGCATCATCCGCGCTGGAACCGGAAGCAGACCGAGAGCGGCGGGGACTCGCAGAAGATTAAAAAGGACGGACCATGAGCGATTACATGTTTATGCTCGACAGTCACCTCGGTTTTGAACAAAGCAAGGTGCTGACGCTGATACGCGATGCGGCGATGCGTGCCAGCTTAAATCTGTTTTTGACCGGCGGAGCCATGCGGGACATGCTGGGCGGTCATCCCATCCGCGACCTCGATTTCACGTTGGAAGGAGATGCCGTTCAGTTCGCCAAAGCTTTAGCAACGGACGCTTCTGCCGAAATTCTTTTGACTGATGACCATAAAAAGCGCGTGGAACTGCGTTTTCCGAGCGGTGTCACCGCGGAAATCGCGATGGCGCGCCAGGAACGCTATCCGCAAGCCGCCTCTAAACCGGTGGTGCAGCCAGCCACCATCCATGAGGATCTGCGTGGGCGCGATTTCACTATCAACTCCATCGGCCTATCCCTTAGCCGTGCTTCTTACGGGCTGCTGCTTGACCCAACCAACGGCTTGGCGGATCTGGAACGGAAGGAACTACAAACCGTCACCAACTATGCTTTCTACGACGATCCATCGCGCCTGCTGCGCTTGATCCGTTTCAAAGCCCGCTTCGGCTATCAGATATCGCAGCGGACGCTTTCCCAATATCAGAACGTGCGCGAGGCCCAGCTTGAAACAAAAATCGCGCCCGCGCTGCTTGAACGCGAACTGCGCCAGATTGCTACAGATCCGGCAGTGCTGGAAATTCTGGGCGCGCTCGATCAGGAGAAACTGCTTTCCCTGTTTTCGCCGGAACTGACCGGCGCCAAATTAAATTTGACCGGCTTTCAGAAACTGCAAAAAGCAAAACAACTGATGCCGTTCGGCGCGGTTCTGCCCGTCAACGAATTTCTGCTGTTTTTTCACCTTCTGACCGAGAAACTGACTCCCAGGGAGCGCGCGCAGTTGTTAAATCTCACTGGTTTAGGTAAAGAACACCTGGAACAAACCGCCAAACTGGATGGAAATCTGAAAAAGCTGGAACGCCTCCTAACCAGTCCGAAACTGCAAAAACCTTCCGCTTTGTATAACGCGCTTTCCCGTCTTCCCGGGGAGGAAATGCTGGGTTTATTGATCCGCTCCAACCAGCGAATTGTGGTAGACCGGCTGCGCAACTACCTGCAAAAGTATCTGCCTGCCGCGCAGGAAGTGGTAGAAGCTTTGATTCAGGAAAACAGAGAAGCTCCCAATACTCCGAAATTCGCCAAGCTCAAACACGAGTTGATCGCCGCTCGTCTCGATTCCCGCCCGCGAAAGGCGGTGCTGGTAGAAGCAGTGCCTCCACCACCGCCCGTTCCTGCTCCGGCCAAACGGCAATCCACCTGGGGTCGCTAAGGCCCCGGGTTCCCATTACTATCCGAACGGTATTTTCTGAGAAAGCCTTTCCGCGAAACTGACTAAATTTGAGGGATGCGACCGAGTCGTAATCCATAAATGTTAGATTTTGGTTGGAGGCGGATTCTGTTGGCGAACATGGTCAGTTCAAGTTCAAGCTCGATCAGCGAGGCATTAGAAAGCCATCTGCGATATTCGATTGGCAAATGGGATGGTAACGCATCTGCTTACGAGGTGTTCAGAGCATTAGGATTAGCTCTCCGGCCCCAGATCATCGACCGCATGATCAAAACCGCGGAACGGCATCGAACAAACAGCGTAAAGCGGATGTATTACCTGTCAATGGAGTTTCTGATCGGTCAAACTTTAGCCAGCACGCTGAACAACCTGGGGCTGACCGAAATCTGCCGTCAAGCCGTGGAGCCGCTGGGCTATTCGCTCGATCAACTGATCGATTCGGAGCCGGATGCCGCCCTGGGCAATGGCGGATTGGGACGGCTGGCCGCGTGTTTTCTGGAATCTCTTGCTTCGCTCGACATGCCGGGCTTCGGCTATGGCCTGAATTATGAATTCGGACTGTTCCGGCAGAAAATCAACAACGGCTTCCAAAAGGAAGAACCGGATTACTGGCGCAGCGAGGAATCGCCCTGGATTATTCCTCATCCCGATCAGATTTGCTACGTTCCGATTTACGGCTATATCGATCACGAACATGCGCGGCAGGGCAGCTACAGTCCGATGTGGGTGGATTGGAAACTGCTGATCGGTGTGCCGCACGATATTCCGGTAGCAGGCTTCGGCGGGCGCACAGTCAATTATCTTCGCTTGTATTCGGCGCGCGCGTCCGCGCATTTCAATATGGACATCTTCAACAGCGGCGATTACCTGCGGGCTGTTGGAGAAAAGATTGATTCCGAAAAAGTTTCCAAAGTGCTTTACCCGTCGGACGCGGTGCCGGCGGGCCGCGAACTGCGCTTAGTTCAGGAATATTTCCTAGTGGCCTGCGCGGTTCGTGACATCATGACCCGTTTCTCCGACGAGTATTCCGACATTTCTCTGCTGCCTCAGAAAGTGGCGATTCAGCTTAATGATACGCACCCCGCGCTGACTGTTGCGGAACTGATGCGCTTGTTGGTGGATGAACGGAATCTGGAATGGGAAGAAGCTTGGGAACTGACTCGTAAAACCTGCGCTTATACCAACCACACGCTGATGCCGGAAGCGCTTGAACGCTGGCCGATTCACCTTTTTCAGCGTGTTCTGCCTCGCCATTTACAGATTATCTACGAAATCAATCACCGCTTCCTGCAAAGCGTGAAAGATCGCTGGGCAAACGATCCAGCCCGCTTAAGCGCGGTTTCGCTCATCGAAGAAGCAGGCGAGCGTTCGGTGCGCATGGCGAATCTGGCAATTGTGGGCGGCCATGCAGTGAATGGCGTGGCGGAGCTTCATTCTGAACTCGTAAAAACGCAGCTTATGCCGCATTTTTATGAAATCTGGCCGGAAAAGTTCCAGAACAAAACCAATGGCGTAACGCATCGCCGCTGGCTGGCTTATGCCAATCCCGAACTGGAACAACTGATCAGTGGCGCGATCGGCAATGATTGGCTGGCGGATTTCTCCCAAATCATTAAACTGGAGCCATTTTCCGGCGATAGCGATTTCCGCCGCCGTTTCCGGGAAGTGAAACGCCGCCGCAAGCAAAAACTGGCTGATCTGATTGAGCATAATCTGGGCCTCCGCGTCAGTTCCGAACACGTTTTCGACATTCAGATTAAGCGGATTCATGAATACAAGCGGCAGCTTCTACACGTGCTGCAAATCGTTGATGAATATCTGCAACTGGTGGAGAGCGGGATAAATCCGCCCAAACCGGTAGTGCATATCTTTGCCGGAAAAGCCGCGCCCGGCTATGTGGCAGCCAAGCTGATTATTAAATTGATCAACAGCGTGGCCGAAGTTATTAACCAGGACGAAAGAGCGGCTAGCCACATCCGCGTGGTATTCATGCCCGATTACCGCGTGTCGCTGGCCGAAAAGCTGATTCCCGCCGCCGACATCAGCGAGCAGATTTCCACTGCCGGGCTGGAAGCTTCCGGCACCAGCAACATGAAACTGGCCATGAACGGCGCTTTAACGCTCGGCACCATGGACGGCGCAAACATTGAGATTGTGGAAGAGGTGGGCAGCGAAAATGCTTACATCTTTGGCCTGCGGGCGGAAGAAGTGGCGGAACTGAAACGCAACTGGTCGTACCGGCCATCACAGTTGTATCGCTCTAATGACCGCATCCGAGCTGTGATCGACGCTTTAACTGGCGATCGCTTCTGCGCCAGTGAACCGGGGCTGTTCCGGCCTTTGATCGAAAAACTGCTGCACGATGGCGAACAATATTTTCACCTGGCCGATTTCGAAAGCTACGTGACCACCAAAGAACGAATGCTGCGGGAATACATTGACCAGGAATCCTGGAGCCGCCGGGCCATTTTGAACATTGCCCGTTCCGGCAAGTTTTCCAGCGATCGCACGATCCGGGAATACGCCGAGCAGATTTGGAAGATTGAATCACTGCCGGAATAGGAAAATGAGCGGGGGTATTCGGATAGCCGAGTAGATCAACAATAGGAAATCCATTGAGCCTTGGACGCGTTTGCTTGGAGACTTCTTTTGTTAGCTATTTGGTTACCGCCTGCAGCAGCGTTATAACACTGATGTAAACACCGCTTATCGGCAAATGGTGAGCGACTTATGGTGGGCACAGAACCGGCAGTAGTTCAATCTGTTTATCTCCGAAACGGTTCTCCGCGAATGCAGCACCGGTCATCAAGACGCCGTTCACCACAGGCTTTAGGTTGTCGCAAATACCGAGTTGCTTTCCGAAAACCGCGAGATAATAGATTTGAGGGCGCGATTAGTCGATCCAACCGGACCTTTGCCTCGCAAAGCAGAAGTCGATGCCACGCATATGGCGTTCGCCAGTGTGTATGGTTGCAATTACTTATTGACATGGAATTTCAAACACATTGCCAATGCATTCTTGCAACCAACTCTGAATCAGATTATTCAATTTTATGGCTATCGACCCTCATTCATCTGCACACCGGAACAAATCCTTGCGGGATCTAGTGACATCGGATGAGATTCTTGATGAGTTGTATGCATTTCGGGAAGCATACGCAGCGCAATTCGATTATGATCTCGAAAAGATGTTTGAGGATTTGCGGACGTTCGCAAAAAACTATCCAGTTTTGCGACCGGCTTCGATCCGACCCGTTGAACGGAAACCACCCGAGACGCAAATTAAAGATTGCGCTGAATCTTCGCTGTTGCAGAACTGAATAGAATTACTCGAAAATGAGTATCGTAATGGGTATGCGCCCAACTGAAACAATCTTGATTGGACAATGGAGATTCTCAAACGGAAAGATTGTTGCAGATGATGTTTGTCAAAGAATAAGTGATCTCACAAGTTCGCATCTTAAAAAAATCGGAGCGGATGCGAGTGGGTGGAACGTACTTTATCAGGATCCTAACGATAGCCGGTTTTGGGAGTTTAGCTATCCTAATAGCCATATGCATGGCGGCGGACCGCCTCAGCTAAAGAACATCACCAGAGAACAAGCCCAACAGCATTATGGAGTGATGTTCTAGCTAGCCGTAAACAGCAGAGTGTTTAATTAAGCACGAAAACTACGACGCAAACAAAGTTGCTGCCCCAATTCGTCCGCAGTGCTTCTGCAAACGGGTGCGCAGTTCCGCCCGGGCGCGCAATAACCGACTTTTCGCCGCCGCGATTGAAATCCCGAGTTCCGCCGCCACGTCCGGCATGGGCCGTTGTTCCACGTCGCGCAGCAGGAAAACGTGCCGGAGCAGCGGAGGGATACGGCGAATCTCATCCTGTAACACAACCCCAATTTCTTCCTGGCTCAACTGTTGTTCCGGGCTTAGCGCATGATCGGGCAGGTCCAGAGTCATCACATCGTCACCAACCATCGTGTCATCCACGTAGTAAAATTTGGCGCGTCGGGTTTGCCGCAAGCGCATTAAACATTGATTCACAACAATACGCGTGAACCAGGTGCTGAATTTTGCGTCTTGTTGAAATTGGTTGATATGTTCGAAGGCTTTCCAGAAAGCGTTTTGAATTTCGTCTTCTGCGTCTTGTTTGTCACGGAGAATGGAGAGCGCCAGCTTCAAAGCAGAAGATTGATGCCGTTTCATCAACTCCGCAAAAGCCTGGTTATCGCCTCTTTGACACTGCCGGACTAGCACATCATCGGGCAGTACTTCATGATTATTTTGCTGGTTTTGCATCTAACAGCGCCTCTCGGAATCCATGACGTGAAGCCTCTATGCACGACTTTAGCTCTACTGATCTCCAAATGCTACGCCTTGGGAAAGATGACTTCAGTGAAACTGTAGTAATCGAGGGAGAAGTTAATCCCAATAAAGAAAGATCTATCGAAGCTGAAAGTGCTGATCAAACTGTCCGCCGTATCCTTGGCAGTTATGAGATCGGTCACAAGCTCCGTCAGTTACGTTTAAAAAAGAAAATTGCGTTGGTAGACCTTGGCAAACACACCGGCTTGTCGGCATCCATGTTGTCGCAGCTTGAAAATGGCAAGCTGATTCCCACTCTGCCGACCTTAGCTCGGGTAGCAATGGTATTTGACGTTGGGCTGGAACACTTTTTCGCTGATAAACGGCTTCGGCGTACATTCTCCATTGTTCGTAAAGACGAGCGGATGCGGTTCCCGGACCGTCCTGACAGTCCTGCCCCCGGCTACTTTTTTGAAGTGCTGGCGTTCGGCGCGAGCGAAAAAAGCTTATCCGCGTATCTGGCGGAATTTCCCAAGCATTCGGAAAAAGAAGTGCGGGAACATGTACATGCCGGTTCGGAATTTCTGCATGTTCTCGAAGGTACTCTAGGGATACACTATCAGTCGGAGGAATATATCCTCAACACCGGCGATAGCGTGTATTTTGATGGATCGGAACCACATTCTTATTACGGCCATTCCGAAAGTCCGGCAAAGGCAATTATTATTACCACTCCTCCCCGGCTTTAAAGCTCGGAAAAACGTTGCTTATCGGCATTTTGCGCTGGCAACTCTGGCCGCCATCTTCTTTCTCTACCTTCCGTTCCGGCTCGGGGCGGCGCGTGACCGCTGGGTGGAACTGAACATAGGACCATTCCGTGTGGACACGGACGGCGACTTGGCTCAGGCCCGTAAAGTACTCACAAATTTAGAACAACTACGTTGGGTTCTTGGCGGTATTCTGGAAAATAAAGACCTGGAAGCAACCTGGCCGTTTCGCATTCTGATTACCGCCTCTGTTTCTGCCGGGAGTGCCTACAAACTAGCTCATGGCGAGTATGTTCTAACAATCGCTCCCGGCACTGAACCTTCTTACGTGGAAACGGCCCGTTTATTTTTGGAGAACAATACGCCTCGTTTTCCCACTGAAGCAGACCAGAATCTTCCCCGTTTGTTTGAAAATATCCAAGCAAATGGCAGCCGCGTTACCTGGGCCAGAAAACCGGCAAAACCTGATCTGGATTGGGCCAGAATGCAGTTTTTCGCTACGGCTACCAGTTACGCCGGACGCTTTCCTGTTTTCATCAATAATCTACGTGGCGGCTCGCTGCTGCTGGTCGCGGAAGCAAATGCTTTCGGCAAAGATTCAAAAACGCTGGAAACAGAGGTAAAAACATATTTCGAGAACGGTCCTATTTCGGAAGCCGCCATCTCCGGGCGTCCGCTTGACCCCAAGCGCGATTTCGGGGAACACACTCTAGACGACAATTTAGCCAAGGTTTATCTAGCTGATTCCATCCTGGATTCGAATCCGAAAGCGGCGGAACAAAGCTATAAAGCAGCGGGAACGGCAGGCTACGGAGCGTTAGCGCAGGAAGGAATTGCGCTGGTGGTTCTGGCCGAAAAAGGAGATCCGCGCGAATACCTGGATGGAGCCATTTCAGCAGGCACGAAAGATGCCTGGGTTTACGTGAAAGCGGCAGAAACCCGGTCTCGCTCTGAAGCTGAAGCCCTGTTGAAAACAGCCGCGCGTATAAATCCGCGCTGGTGGGTGCCGTCGGCCAAGCTCGCGGAACTGGCGGAAAAGCCCGTTGAAAAAGAAGCTTATCTAGCCGAAGCCTGCCAGAAAAATCCGCGTTCTGCCGCGCTTTGGGAAGAGTTGGCGCGGATGCAATCGCGCGAAGGCAAAGGATTAATCGCGCAAAACAGTTGGATTCGCGCCGAAGATGCTGCTGCTAACGCAGTCGAGCGCGACAAAATCCACCAGGACCGCGAAGCACTGGAAAATGAGCGTCTGGATTCTCAGGAAGAAGCCCGAAAACAAGCAAACAACGCGGCCCTGGCGGAAGAAAACAGGCTCCGCAACGAACAGCTTGACCGAATTCACGCTGCGGAACAAAAAGCAAACGCAGCTAGTCAAAGTGACGATCCAGCCAGTCCAAATGCTGCTCTGCCCTGGTGGAACAAAGGCGAACATCCGGTGGAAGCCACCTTGCTTCAAGTGGACTGCTTGGAGGAAGAAAAAGCCCGGCTGATTTTGCAAGTGAACGGCAAGAAGAAGTTGAAACTGCTGGTGGCGGACCGTTCTAAACTGCCTCTGGACGGTGCTCAAAAAGAGCTTTCCTGCGGCGTATCTGCTCAACCACAGAAAGTGACGCTCACCTATCAGTCCCGCTCCGACTCACAAACCGGCACTTCCGGCGATGTGGTAGCACTTCGTTTTGAATGATCTCTTCCCGTCCTGAAATTCAGATCAGACCCGCTACGCAAGAAGATTTTGAAGCGGTGCAACAAATCGAAAAACTTTCGTTCCACCGGGAAGCTTGGGACTTGGCCAGCTTGCGGAAGGGCGAATGTTTGGTTGCAACTCTCGGCCCGCAGATTATTGGTTTTCTGTTGGCGCGTCAAGTCGCTGCTCCCTCAAACGATGATGCCGGTGAACGGGAAATTCTGAATTTAGCGGTCCATCCTGATTTCCGTCGCTTGGGCGCGGCTTCCTTGCTGCTGCAAGGAGAATTGGCTCATGGAGGCCAACATTTCCTGGAAGTGCGTGAATCAAATCACATTGCGCAAAAACTTTACTTGAGCTTAGGGTTTGAAAATGTCAGCAAACGTAAAGGGTACTACCGTAATCCAGTGGAAACCGCTATTGTCATGCAACGGAAATAATGATAAGTATTGGTTGCGGCTGCCTGATGAACCGGCAATCGCACCTGATGAACTGTTAAACTCTCACCCACCGGGCCAACACCAAGTAGAACGACTCGGCGTGGTGTCCACAAGGAGACGACCTGATGGAAAACCACACGCAGGATGAAATTACCGCGCATCTGCTTGCTGCGGATGAGAACTTTCGCAGCTTACATGAGCAGCATGCTCAATTAAGTAAAGCCATCGATGAAATCGAGTTAAAAGGCCATGTCACTGAGGCCGATGAACTGGAAGAACAAAGGCTGAAAAAGCTGAAACTTCATCTGAAAGATGAAATGAATCAGATTAAAGCACGGAACCGCGCGGTCAGCGTCGGCTAAGTTTCCATAACAGCTTTTGTTCAATTACCAGGCCGTTGCCGACGGCCTGTTTTACTTACTCAATGCGAAATTTCTGCTGAAATTCAGTTGATTGCTTTCCCACTAAATCCCGCAAGCGCATTACGATGGTATATTCGCCAGGTGCCAGGTTTTTCGCCGTGTTCACGCTTAAAACGCCGGGAACAAACTGCGGCGGGTAAAACAAATCCGTGAGGTTTTCTTTGGCTGCGGTGTTCTCCTCGAATACCATCTTTCCGTTTGAACGTAAAACCGAAAAACCGTATTCCAGTTCCACCGAATGCCCAGCACCCATTTTAAAGCCGACCATTTCAAAACGGCTCCAAACTGTATCGCCAGGCCGGTAAGCGGGAACTTCTAATGCCGGCCCATCGCCTTCCTCCCGCAGAAAGCGAAAATTCTGAACGCTTAAACCCGCTGTTGGAGCAATTACGGTTCCGCCGATTTGAAAAGGAAAAACTTTGCTCAAGGACGATTTCGCCAATTCGTCGTTCACTGTTAATTTCAATTGATACTTTCCCGCGCTCACGTAAGAAGGCAGCAGAAACGCTGCCCGGCGCTTCGGCTGCCAGTTCTTATCCTGCGGTGAAATTTCCTGGTCAATAGTGTCAGCAATCGGCTGCGCTAAGGGAATGCCTTGGGCATCCAGCAGTTCCGCCTGATACTTCAGCAAAATCTGACGGACCTGCGTATCAGTGTTTTCCGTGATTTTGAAACCCGCCAACTGAAACGAAAAGTAAACCCACTCGCCTGCCGCAAAAGCGTAATCAGGAGCAATAAAAGGCGCGTCCTCTGAACTTTCAATACCTGCTTCCACCAGCGAAAGCGTTCCGCCGGGTGGGGTTTCCGCCCCACTGCATAAGAGAAGCGCGAATAAACACAAACAAATCCGAATCATCTTCAAGCGTTTTGGTGCTACCACTAAGTTAGCTAATTTCTTAATCAATGCAGCGAAGTCGACGCTTTCGCTTCCGAAGCAACATCAAACCAATATCGGGAAAGGAAATTTCTTGCGCCTTTTGTTTATTTATTTCCGGCTAGTAATCCTATTGGCATGCGCTAGCTTTACTGTTCTGTTTGCCCAATCGGTTCATCCGGTGACTGGACGCCGCATCGCTCCAGTAATGGGATTTCAAGGCGCGGATTGGCTGGAGCGGTCTGATCGCCAAACCGAGGAGAATACTACGCTTGCTCTTCAACAATTGCAGTTGAAGCCGGGAATGACCGTAGCTGACATTGGCGCCGGAACCGGCTATTACAGCATCAGAATGGCGAAGCAAGTTCAGCCCGGCGGCGTCGTGCTGGCCGTGGATATTCAACCCGAAATGCTGGACCGTTTAAGGGAAAATGCAAAGACTGCCGGAATAGCCAACGTTCAAACCATTCTCGGAACAGAATCAGATCCGAAACTGCCGCCCAAAAGCGTTGATGTGGCTATTATGGTCGACGTTTACCATGAGCTTTCCCGGCCTCAGCGCGTGCTGCAACATATCCGTTCTGCTTTAAAACCTGATGGCGAGTTGGTATTGCTGGAATACCGAAAAGAGGACCCTAGCGTGCCGATTCGGCAGGAACACAAAATGAGCCTGGAAGAGGTAAAAGCAGAAGTGCAGCCGGAAGGCTACCGTTTTGTGAAGAGCGTGGAAACTCTGCCCTGGCAGCATATGATTTTCTTTAAACTCGCGGCTGCGAACTGAGTTTCCGGTATAACATGAGCCATTCTTCCCGCAGCCGCTCCCCTGCGTAAGAGAAGCATTGCGTTCGTCCCATATTGGCCAGTTTTTGGCCGAAGCCTGGATTTTCCAACAAGCGAATTGCCGCCCCTGCAAGGGCTTGGTGATCGTTCAAGGGCACCAGCAGGCCGGTTTTTTCATTCTCCACGATATAGGGAATTCCGCCCGCGTCGGTGGAAACAAGCGGCAGCCCGCTGGCGTGGCATTCCAGAACCGATAATGGCATGTTGTCGATATCAGGGCTCATCAGATAAATATCCGCTTCGTGGTAAAGCTGGCGCATTCGTTTCTGGGATACGCTGCCCAGAAACATAACATGCTTCAGCTTCAACTCCGCCGCGAGAGCTTCCAGTTGCGCGCGTAGCGGCCCGTCATGAGCCACAATGAGGCTCGCTTCCGGATACCGTTGTTGAATCAATGTAAAGGCTCGCAGCGTGCAGGCAACGTTGTAATGCGTTTCCAGCCCGCGATTGTGCAGAAAGCGCGGTTGCAGTACTGTTCTCTCCCGGTATGTGAATTGGCTGAGGTCGACATTATTGAAAATTGCTTGGGCAGTTAAACCGAACCGGGCAAAAACATCAACAAGGTATCGGGACGGAACCACAATCCAATCAGCGTATCCGGCCCATCTTACGGCTTGCGGAAACTTGGCGAAATGGTCTGCCGCCCGGCCATCATGATAATTCAAAATCACGCGCACCTCAAACAGCTTGCGCATGACCAGCACAGGCAGAAATGTCAGGGCAAAGGACCAGTAACCAGCCGTAAACACGTGCAGAACATCATAATGCCGGGAACGCCGCAAAAGTTGAATCAGGTAAATCAGCTCCGTGGTCACGGTCCGCAGATAACGAATTCGTTGTACAAACTGAAAAGCAGAGCTAAAACGGGGATTGATCGCCTGGAAATCCACTTGAACTTGTTCTTGGTCCTGAAACAAGCGCAGCAGCCGATCCGCTTGAACGGACTGGCCGCCCACAATGCTCAGGGAAGGCGCAATGAGAAGAACCCGAATCGGAGTCATAGTTTATAGGGCCATAAACGCAATCCAGATTACAATTTGGCAGGATTTTCGTAATGCAGTCCGCAAAGCTGAGATACTAAGAAGGAAGCATCTAGCGAAATCAAGGAGTTTAGCTTGCGATACCCTGAACAATTAATTGGCATTATGCGACAGGATCTTACGCAGTACGGCGTAACGGAAACTCGCACCCCTGAGCAGGTAGACGAGGCTCTTGGAAAAAATACCGGCACCGTACTGATGGTAATTAATTCCGTTTGCGGCTGTGCGGCGGGAAAAGCACGCCCGGCAGTAGGATTGGCGCTGACGCACAGCATTCATAAACCGGATGCGGCAGTGACCGTGTTTGCTGGAGCCGATCTGGAAGCGGTAAACCGGGTGCGCGAGAAACTGGCCGCTTATCCTCCGTCCTCTCCGTCAATGGCGCTTTTCCGGAACGGCGAACCGGTGTTCATGCTTCATCGGCGGGACATTGAATCGAGCGCGGCTCCGCAGATTGCCCACCGTTTGCAGGAAGCCTTCGATCAGTTCTGCGTTCCGGTCGAGAAAAATTCTTAGTTTTTGTTGATCCCTTTCCCACTGGCCGGATTACACCTAGTCCGGCTGGTGGCTTCTTTCCCGTTTTTCCCTTTTTCCCGATTCGCTCTAAACTACAACCACCCATCCTCCGATAGTTGTCCAGAGGGCCTGGAAATGCATCCAGACGGGAATCTATGTTTGTAATTATTGGCATTGTTGTAGTTATTGGCGCAATCCTGGGAGGCTATCTCATGGAGCATGGCAAGCTGCTGGTGTTATTCCAGCCCGCCGAACTGGTTATTATCGGAGGCGCGGCGCTAGGAACCCTGTTGATTGCCAATCCGCTGCCAACTGTTATTAAAATCTTCAAGGGCGTTTTAGGGTGTTTGAAACCAAGCCCCTATACGAAAGCGTTCTACCTGGAATCGCTGAAGATGTTTTTTGATCTGTTTACGCGAGGTCGGCGGCAAGGACTGACGGCGCTTGAAGGCGACCTGGAGAAACCCAATGAAAGCCAGGTATTTTCGGCTTCCCCGAAATTTTTGGCGAATCACCATGCTGTAGATTTTGTTTGCGACACGCTGCGAACGCATGTGGCCGGTACTTCCACCGCCTTTGATCTGGATCAGTTGATGGAACTCGACTTGGAAGTACATCATAAGGAATCCGGCGCTCCGATTGCAGCACTCAGCACCGTGGCTGACGCGCTTCCCGGCCTCGGCATTGTGGCAGCCGTGTTGGGTGTTTGCATCACCATGGGAGCTATTGGGGGTCCGCCGGAAGAGATCGGACACAAAGTGGCGGCCGCGCTGGTGGGAACCTTTCTCGGCATTCTGTTGTGCTACGGATTCTTAGGTCCTATGGCCGCTTACATGACCAAACAGTCGGAAGAAGAAGCCGCCTACTTCCAGTTTCTGCGGGTGGCGGTGCATTCCTTTGTGCGCGGAGATTCGCCCATCATCTCGGTTGAATACGCCCGACGATCCATTCAAAGCTCAGTGCGCCCCAACTTCCAGGAAACTGAAGCGCAGTGTCGCGGCGGCGCGAAGCAGGCAGCGTAGGAGGAATCAACATGGCTGCTCCTACCGCACCAGTTATCATCATCAAGAAAAAAGGCGGCCACGGCGGCGGTCATCACGGCGGGGCGTGGAAGGTGGCCTACGCCGATTTCGTCACTGCCATGATGGCCCTGTTCATTGTTCTCTGGCTTTTAAATACCAGCGCCAAGGTACGCAATGAAATCGCCGGATACTTCAAAGATCCGAAAGGGCATGACAAGCAGCTCGGAACGAAGATGGCCGGACTTGGCGACGCTTTGCCGCTCAAAAAGGACGACATGTCCAAATTGAAGGAAAAGCTGGAAACTGCGATGAAGAAAATGCAGGATTTCACCAAAATTCATCAGCAAGTGCAGATCACCATCACGCAGGAAGGATTGCGTATCGAATTGATCGAAACCAAAGGCGGCTTTTTCTTCCAGAACGGAAGTCCGAACGTCACCAAAGAAGGAGCGGAAATTCTGACCGCGCTTGCGGGCGAAATCGGCAGAATTCCGAATCACTTGCTGATTGAGGGCCACACCGATTCAGTGCCGTACGCTTCAAATGTGACTTACACCAACTGGGAACTTTCCGCGGATCGCGCCAACTCCGCCCGCCGCTTGATGCAGGACAACGGCATTCACCCGGAACAGATCAGTTACGTGCGCGGCTATGCTGATCGCCAGCTTCGCAAGCCGGACAATCCGATGGATCCTGCTAACCGCCGCGTTTCGCTCGTCGTGCAGTATCTTGACGTTCCTGATGCCGGGACCGACAAAGCTCCGGTCAGCTCCAAAGACAAAGCTGCGATTGAAAAAATGAGCAAGCCATCGGCTGGCATTGCTGCTGAAGCAAAGCTTCCAAAAGAAGAAAAGCCTAAGGAATAAATTAGAAGAGTGGCTTGCCTGTTTCAGGCCACTCTCTTTCACTACTTCAGTTCTGTTCCGACAAATTCTTTCAGGTACACGTTCCCCTTATAGTCCATGTCGTGATGAATGCCGATATCGGACGTGTAATAAGCAAACGCGGTGGCCTGCTTCAGATCGTTAAAGAATTTCTCCCCGTCGGTTTTCGGATTCGTTTCGTTGGTCGCGATTTCTTTTAGTAACGAAATACGCTGTTCCGGAGTAATTTCCGTAATGCCTTTTCCGAACTGTGATTGACTGCGCGCGCTGATCGTTTTGATCCCATTTCGCCACTCTTTTTTACGATTCTCATCGAGCGATTGAGCCATTTGTCCGTCAACGTAGGCGGCGCACTGAGCAGCTTTTGCGCCCGGTGAATGCGAGTCCGTTGGAATGATTGTTTCCATCAGTTCATCCACTACCGCATATTCTTCTTTAGTAAAGAAAACCGGAGTTTCCGCTTTACCTAAACCGACCACCAGTAAGCCGCCAGCAGTCAGCCGGAACAGATCGCGTCGCTTGAAGTCTTCCGACATGATTAGATTTCCCCTTTCTTTAACTGGTCAGCTAAGTTATCGCAAGACCTCCAGCACAAAGCCATAATCGTCCAGGTTGGATTCTGGCAGGAAGCGCTTACATGGCTGCTGCCGTCCACCACCAGCAGGTTTTTCACATCATGCGATTGTTGAAAGGAATTTAACACGCTGGTTTTCGGGTCATTGCCCATGCGCGCGGTGCCAAGCTCGTGAATCGACCAGCCTTCAGTGAGAATTTCACGGTTTACGCCTTGAATCTCAATACCCGCTTCTTCGAACATTTCTTTCGCCGATTCCGCCATGTCGGCAGCCATTGCTTTTTCATTATCGCCGAACTTAATGTGAAAATTGAGCACCGGCACGCCCCAACGGTCTTTCACGTTAGGATTGATCTCCACATGGTTTTCATAACGAGCCAGGGTCTCGCCGAAAGCTCCCATCTCAATAGAAGCGCCTGCTTCGTCGCGCACCTGTTTTTTATAATCCACGCCGAACCCCGGCGTGGAAAACGCATTGCCCGCAATCATCGTTGCGCCGGAACTGCCTTCGAATCCGTACCCGCGAATGAAGTTTTTGCTTTTCTGGTCGAGGTTTCGGAATCGCGGCACATAGAATCCTCCGGGGTGTCCATCATCCAGAGTCCGCGGCTTGCCGATTTGATCTTTCACCAATCCACTGACGCTCGGCCCCATGACGTGTTCGCAGAAATTATGGCCGACGTGTCCGCTGTTGTTGCCGATTCCGTTCGGATGCTGCCGCGATTTAGATAAAAGCATTAGCCGAGCTGATTCCAGCGTCGATGCGCCGAGCAGAACCGCCTTGCCCTTGGCCTGATAAGTCTGCATCGTTTGGCTATCCACAAAGGAAACACCACTGGCCTTGCCCGTTTGCGGGTCCACCGTTACTTCATACACGGTTGCGTTTGTCCGCAGCGTCACGTTGCCGGTGTCCATCGCCGGATAAATCAACGAGGCAGGGGAAGCAAACGACGCATTGATGTCACAACCGCCCACATGACGGTTGCAAGCGCCGCGCCCGAAGCAGCGGCTCCGGTATTTGGCATGAGGCAACTGGTCGGTCATCACCCCAGCGCGGTACGGCGTCAGGGTTCGTCCCATCTTTTTGAGGCTGTCACGCAGCATCACATCAGCCGCATTCAAACGAATAGCCCGTTGAAAGATGCTGTCCGGCAGCCACGGCAAATCTTCTTTATGCCCGGAAACGCCGAGCAGCCGGTCTACTTTGTCGTAGTACGGTTCGATATCGGAATACGTGATCGGCCAATTCATTCCGTATCCATCCCGTGAAGCGGCTTTAAAATCGTAATCGGACAAGCGAAGCGCCAAACGCCCCCAAATAGCTGTTTTGCCTCCTAACAAGCGGGCCCGCACCCAGGCATAATTGGTGCCGGTGGTTGGATTTTCTTTTTCATCCACCACGATATTTTTTGAATAGTCAGCCCCGTTCCAGTTTTCCACATAGGAGTAAACGTGGTTGTACGTCATCCCTTTGGCGAGCGGCGGCTTTCGAAATGTATATTCGTTGTGAGTCAATGCATGTGAGTCAGCGGGCAGCGTGCCGCGCCGGGGATGGTTGTAGGGCCACTCCATCGAATGCAGTTCTTTGGTTAAATCCTGCTGTTTTCCTGCTTCCAGCAGTAAAACTTTGAGCCCGTGATTGGCTAAAACCCAGGTAGCCATGCCTCCAGCGGCACCCGACCCGACCACAATGGCATCATAAGTGGTCTTCAGGTCCACGTTCTTGGCGGATTCATGAGACGGCGTTTGCATACACTTCTACGATATAGCGCACCGAATGACGATGACTAATAATTCAAAAAATCAACTACGGAATAGTTACCGTAAGGGTTGTGGTGTGGCTTTCGATGCCGCTGGTTGCTGTAACCGTCACAGCAGCCGTAACGCTAGGTGTTTGCTCGCTGCTGTTGTTGCTTCCATCCCCGCAACTCACGGCGGTGATAGCCAGAAAAATTGTTGTTCCTAACAGCAAAGCCTGGTTGCGGCGCTTCGGGTAAGCCATCCATAAAAGACTCAACAACAGAAAATAAACCGCACTATAACCCCAAAATGAAGGCGGAATCGTCCCTGGCCTGCCCAAGTTCCAAACGCCAGTTGAGGCACTAGCGGAAGAATTGGTCAGCGTTAAAGTGGTACTGCCGGAATGCGCAACTGTTCCCGGAATGGAACAAGTCGTATTAGTGAGAGTCGCGGGTACGCTGCAAGTAAAGGCGACGGTTCCTGCAAAATTTCCAACACTGGCGACGTTTACCGCCGCCGTGCCGGAACTACCCGTATTGAGCGTCAAAGTTGCGGGGCTTACCGCTACCTGGAAGTCCGAGCCCCACTCGTTCACCAAATTATAGGCATCCACTGAGCCAAGTCCGGTCACCTGATCGTATCCGGTACTGGCGGTGAATCCAAGCACGCCGGTGACGGAACAATCGGGCGTACCTGCTTTGCACGGTACCTGATTATTTCCGGTGGTGATGTCATGAAAAGCATCCGGGGAAATGGAAGCCAGCGAGTACAGGTTCGGGTTGATATTTCCCTGAGTCGTTTTCGTGTGCTGATTCAGCAGAGCCACAATTCCGGCAAAAGCCGGCGTTGCCGCTGAAGTCCCGCCAATCACGTTCAGAGTGGTATCCGTGTTGCGAAATCCATTCACGCAACTACCTGCCGAACAGATCAGGTAACCGATCACTTCCGGCGAAGCCGCCAGAGAAACATCCGGCACATCGCGCATTCCATCAGCGGGTACGCCGGTGCCTTGCTGCCAGGAAGGTTTCGTGAAGAATACGCTTTTGCCGCCTCCGGTAGAAGAAAGGTCGCCCACTGAAGCCGTATCGTTCCACCCGGTTTCCGGAATATAGGACAGCGCCGAACCGTTGCTGCTGTTGTTGGTAGCGCTCCAATATGCTGTTGTGTCGCCGGTAAATTCCGTGCCGCCCAAACCGGTCACATAAGGAATGCTGCTTGGCACATCAACCGCCAACCCCTGTGAAGCGGAAGTGACCGGCGACGAAGTCGGATTCAACGGAACATCGCAATCAGCCGCTCCCGCGTCGCCGGACGCGGCCAACACTGTAATCCCTTGGGCATTTGCTTGTTGAAACGTAGCCGAAAGGCTATTTGCTTCCGCCGCTCCGGTCTGCGCTTCGCAGCTTCCATAGGTAATGCTCAACACCGGCGCTAGATTGTTGGTGATTGCATAGGTAGCGGAAGTGAAAGCGTCCGTGGAGTTCACGTAAATGATCGTGGCCTGCCGGGCTACCGCTCCGGCCCATTCAATATCCAGATCTGCTTCCGATTCGTCATCGGTGTTCGTTCCTGGATCTTTGCCGTCCAGAATCACCTGCGGATCATTCGCCGGCAGTCCTGCCGCTTGCCGGAACGCTTCAACATCAGTCAATTTAATATCGGTCTGCCCAACTACGGCGATCTTCTGACCGGTGCCGTCAATGCCGTTGTTGTAAAGCGTTTTCAAATCGTAGATAGTGGCAAAATCATCAGGCGCAAGAAAATGGTTGCCCGTAATGGTGGAAGTAAATCGAGGCGACAATCTTGTAATTCCGCGCGGCTTCGGATGAAAGTCCTGCAAACCGCGCACGCCAATCACCATTCCTTGCAGGGCGGAAGGCAGCGCAGGCGCCGTGGCATTCGCATAATGCTCTCGCCCGTCCACTACATAGCGATGAAGCGAAGTTGAGAATGCGTTTCGAAGCTGAAGCGCGGTGCCGGAAAACGAAACAGAAGTTCGGCTCCGCGCTGTTTCCAAGTTTGTAAAGCCTTGGCTTTCCAGCCAAGCCGTCACTTTCTCCAGGTCTTTTGCGTTCATCCCGAAACGCGCTCCGTACTGTTCCGGCGTCAGCCACCGGTGATAATCCCTGCTGGTGCGGTCCTGCTGACGCTTCAAGAGCGACTCAAGATCAGCCTGCTGCGAAGCCGACATTTTAAAATGCAGCGTGACCTTCGGAACCTGAAATGAATCTTCCACTTCGCCATGATCAATTGCAGATGATGTGATAGGCGATACATTGCCGTCCAGCACAAAGCCTTGATTGTTTTCTATGTTTCCGTGAATGCGGCGAGGAGGCTCACCGAACGCCTTTACCGGCAACCCGGAAAAGCAGAGCACCGATGCAAGACAGACCGCGCTCAATAAAATCTGTTTAAACTTCATATCGCAATTAACTCAGGCTTTCTCGCCGTTCAAGAACAGCAACAAGTCTGGATCTGCCTCAAGTCTAGCGGTTTGTCACCGAAAACAACTATTTCGTTGCATATCCACACTTCAAAGAACAAATCTTTACAAGCAAGCGTAAAACCGCTTATCTCGTACAACTGCCTTCAAGGAAAAAACGCAACATATCGAGACAGGGTTTCATCGATAAGTTCTACAACCCTATGGAATCGAGACAACTTGGTTTTTCCGGCTTCAAAGTGCCTGTGTTGAGCTTTGGAACAGCGACTTTCGGCGGCAGCAATAATTTCTTTAAAGGCTTCGGTTCTACTGATGTGGCAGAAGCAAAACAACTCATCGGCATCTGCCTGGACGCCGGACTCAATATGTTTGACACCGCCGATGCTTATTCGAACGGCATGTCTGAAGAAATACTGGGCAAAGCAATTGAAGGGAATCGCAGCAAAACGATCATTTCCACCAAAGTTGGGTTTCCCACCGGCGATGGTCCTAACGATCGTGGCACTTCCCGTTATCACCTGATCGAAGCCTGCGAAAACAGTCTGCGCCGATTAAGTACCGATTACATCGACATCTATCAGATTCATACTTTTGACGCGCTCACGCCTATTGAAGAAACAATGGCCGCCCTTGATTCGCTGGTAAAAGCCGGAAAAGTGCGCTACATCGGATGCTCCAACTATTCCGGCTGGCACCTGATGAAGTCCATCTCTGTTTCAGAGCGCTACGGACTCGCCCGCTTCGTCGCCCATCAAGCTTATTACTCATTAGTGGGGCGCGATTACGAATGGGAACTGATGCCCTTAGCCCTCGATCAAAAAGTCAGCGCGATTGTTTGGAGCCCGCTTGGCTGGGCGCGTTTAACCGGCAAAATACGCCGTGGTCATCCCATGCCCGAAACGAGCCGCTTGAAAACAGAAGCATCCGGCGGTGGTCCCAGCATTCCTGATAAATACGTTTATCAAGTGGTGGATGCGCTGGACGAAATCGCTCAGGAAACCGGCAAAACGGTTCCGCAGATTGCTTTGAACTGGCTGCTCCAACGGCCCACGGTTGCAAACATCATCATCGGAGCGCGCAACGAAGAACAATTGAAGCAGAACTTAGGCGCGGTAGGCTGGAACCTCGACGCGGAACAAATCGCCAAATTGGATCGCGCCAGTAAAGTCACGCCCGCTTACCCGTACTGGCATCAGCGCATGAATAGCGGTGATCGCAATCCATCGCCCACGCCGGAATCATAATTGGCTTGAACGCCGCGCCCCAAGCAGAAACTCGCGGTTGCCTTCCATGCCGAGCAGCGGGCTGTCCACGATTTCAGTTTGAAATCCCTGCGCTTCCATCGCTTCCTGTACCCGTCGGCAAGCAACCTGATGCAGCATGGGATCGCGCACAATTCCGCCTTTGCCAACCTGTCCGCGGCTCAATTCAAACTGCGGTTTGATCAGAATCACCCAGCGACCGTCTTGTTTTAATAACGGGACCAGCGCCGGAATGAGCAGCGTTACCGAAATAAAGCTCACATCGCAAACGATGACATCGACCGTTTCACCAATCTGCGCCAATTCCAGATAGCGCGCATTGGTGCGCTCATGCAAAATCACGCGCGGATCGGTGCGCAGCTTCCAATCAATCTGCCCCGCGCCGGTATCCACGCAATGCACGCGCAAAGCTCCGCGCTGAAGCAGGCAGTCAGCAAATCCTCCGGTGGACGTGCCTACATCCAGGCAGACTTTTGCTTCTACGGAAATGGCAAACGCCATTAATGCCGCTTCCAGTTTCAACCCGCCGCGACTCACGTAGCGTAGCGGCTGCTGCACTTCCAGTTTTGTTTCCGCGCTCACCGGCTGGCCCGGTTTGCCGGCTTTCTGCCCATTCAACAAAACTTCGCCGGCCAGCACCAGAGCCTGCGCTTTTTCGCGTGAAGAAACCAGGCCGCGTTCCACCAGCGCCACATCCAAACGCTGTTTTCCTGCCGCCACCGCCGTTCTACGCCTCGCGGTTTACAATCAAATCCGCAAGCTGTCGCAGACGATCCGCCCGCTCATCAAAGCTCAACAAAGCCTGATGGGCCGCCAAACGCTGTTCTTCCGCCATTTCCCGCGATCGCTCCAGCCCGTAAACTGCCGGAAACGTGATCTTCTGCTGCGCTTGATCTTTACCGGCGGTTTTGCCCAGCTTTTCCGACGTTTGTTCCACGTCCAGAATGTCATCAACAATCTGAAAGGCCAGTCCCACATGCTCGCCGTATTTCGTTAGGGCTTGCAGTTCCGTTTCCAAAGCGTCGGCGTAAATCGCGCCCAAACGAACGCTCGCCCGCAGCAGCGCCCCGGTTTTCGCGCGATGAATTTTTTCGAGCAGTTCAGCAGTCGGCTGCTGGCGTTCGCCTTCAATGTCATGTACCTGCCCGGCGATCATCCCGCCCACCGTGCCGGAGGCTTGCGCCAGTTCCGCTACTAATTTGATTTTGCGTTCAGCGGGCAGAAACGGCAATCTGCTGATTACCTCAAACGCCAGCGTGCAAAGCGCGTCCCCGGCCAGAATCGCGATGGCGTCTCCGAATACCTTGTGGCAGGTCGGCATTCCCCGGCGCAGGTCGTCATTATCCATCGCGGGCAGATCGTCATGGATCAGCGAGTACGTATGAATCATTTCGAGCGTCGCCGCCGCGTTCTCAATTCCTCGCGGATCGTCGCACACCGCGCGCGCAGCGGTAATCGCAAGCGCCGGGCGTATCCGCTTTCCTCCGGCAAACAAGCTGTAGCGTATTGCTTTATGAATGGACTGCGGTTCTACATTTTCCCCTGGCACCCAGGCTTCCAAGGCGCGGTCCACGGCAGATTGTTGCTCGCCTAGATATTCTTGAAGGCTGATCTGTTCGATTCCGGTCATTCCTACTTCAGCGCGTTTTCTTGGCTTGGGTCGAACGGAACCGTCACTGTTTTCGCGCCGCGTTTCACCAGAAGCTCCACCTTTGTTTCTGCTTCTTCCAGTTGTTTTTTGCAGTCGGCGCTCAGCGTCATTCCTTTTTCGAACAGTTCCAAGCTTCGTTCGAGCGAAAGCTCCCCTTTCTCTAACTCCTTCACGACCCGTTCGAGTTCGTCGAGACTCGCCTCGAACGCCGGCGCTTGTTGGGTCTCGTTTTGAGCCATGCTTAATTGTAAAAGAAAGGAGGATGGAAGTTTGAAAACAACTGTGGGAACTGCGGTTCCCTGCCGAACGCAGGTTATTAATTAATAAGGCAGCGGATAATCGCGGGTGGCAAACGTCACGCCCACCGTCAAACGGCGCGAATCGAAATTGGTCAGCGCGCCATAATGGGGAAAGCGCCAGCCGGTAAAAGATCCTGTGGCGAAAATATGACGCCGCACCTGATATCCCGCGCTTACGTTATAGTTCGTGGCGCTGTAGTTGGAAGCGGTGTTGGAAATGCTTTGCAAGCGGCTGTAACCGAACAAGCCGTTCACGGAAAGCTTCCGGTTCACCTGGTAGCTTCCCGTTCCATTCACGAAAATGTTTTTGGAAGTGAGATACAAGCCGTTGCCGCCCGAAATCCCTTCGCCGCCGGTTAATCCGAAGCGGGACCGCAAGCCATTGCGGAAAATGCTGCCGGTGTAATTCGGCGTCAGTGTGTTCTGCTTGTAAGCGCCTCGCACATAGGTCGCGCCGGTAACGCCTACTATGTTCAGCTCAGCCGTACCGGATGAATTGACGCGGCTTACTCCCGCGCTTGCTCCTAACTCAATCCGCCTGGTCAGCACGTAAGAAAGCGTGCCGGTAAACGTTTGAATGTTGGATGTAATATCGCCCTGCGAATAGCCGAGATGCGACAACGTATAGCTTCCGCTCACCGTCGTGCGGCGCGTAAACCGATAAGCCGCGCCCGCCACGCCGCTCAATCCGTAATAACTGGCTGCATTGGTGGGCTGGTAACTGGAAATAAACAAATCGCCGCCGAAAAAATAGCTCAAATGATGGTTCACCTGATAGCCGAGCGTCACTGACGAACTATTAAAAATGGCTCGTTGACTGTACGGCTGAACGGAAGGGAAAAAACCGCTCGTAGGAATCAGTGAATACGTGCTGCCCAGGTTATATGACAAGGCAAAACCTTCGCTCGCCCGCAGCGTCCAGCGATGGTTCAGCACCCGGGAATAAGAGGCGGTCAGGTTCTGGCTGGTGCCGTTAGCAAATTCAGGCCGATCGAAACGGTTGTAAGATCCGTTGTACGACAGGTACAACACGCCATGCTGAATGCGATGGTACAGGTTGAATCCCACGCCTATCTGCCCGCCCCAACCGCCATACTCCTGCACCACGTTGCCATTGGGTGTCACGGTCGCATACGGCAGGCTGGTATCGTCAATGGCGTTTAACGCAAGAAACAGGTTCGCGTAATCCTGCAATCCCTCAGTCATGTGAATATCGGCCGGGGGAAGCTGTCCTCTGGTCAGAATCGTAGGTCCAGCCGGATCAGGAGGATCGGGAAAGAACTGAGCCTGCGCCGACACACTGAGGCAGAACGCGGCTATGAAAAAATACTTATTCACGAAAAACCAGTATCCCCCAAAGTCTTGAACTTAGAGTTCGATTGACGGCTCTTTTCCTGATTAGATAGTGCAGTTCCAAGCGGAAAAATCTTACCGCTTACCACCAATGGTGCTCTTATCAGGAACAAATTCTGGGCCAACCAGCCGTTAAACAGCGCGGCGCAGTCCCTCATGAATCAGCTCTTTGAGCAAGGTCTGGTAGCCGATGCCGGTATTCGCGGCCAGCTTTTTCGCCGCTTCCAAATCAGCCACCGGAATGCGCAGCGAAACGGCTTGCGTCTGCTTCGCTTTCACGCGGTTCCTGATCTCCTGAATAATCGCCGGGTTGGTGCGCTTCAGTTTTAAGCCATTCTTAAAGTGAATCATCGCTCCCGTGCGCTTCATAGTGTCGCACAATTGATCATCCATCGCGGTTTTTTCGGTTTCAACCACCATTCCGTCGCGCAGTTTCTTTTGAAAGCGTCGCGACATCCAACGCCGCCCGGCTAGGCTAGCCAGTCAATCGGCTTCTTCCGCTTCGCTTTTAAAATGAAATGGCGCGCCCGGGTCTTTATTCTTGTCCGTGGACCTGCGCGGCATATTTGATAGAAGTTGTAGTTAATAGTAGGTAAGATTACCGTCCGGCAGTTTGCCGGCGCGTACCATCGCGATCCATTGGTCGGCCGTTTCCGGGCCATGACAGTCCGGTCGCCAAAACTGCTTCACCTCTTCTTCAAGAAACTGCAAAACAACTTTTGACCGGTTGCGTTTCATCAGCTCACGAGCCAGCGTCATGTTCGGCCCCCAGAATGTGGGATCTCCGTTGGTAATCTGGCCGGAAAGAAGCAAGCACTTCTCAGCCTCGTCCACGTTGTTATTCAAAAGCGCTAACCGCCCCAGTACGAGATTGCCCAGGAAAACAGCACTCCCCTCCGCATCCGACTCAAAAGTAATCGGGCCGGCGTTCTTGAAGCGGTCCTCGTATGCCAGCGCCAGCGTTTGCTCGGCGTAAGCTTTTGCTTCGTCGTTGAGACCCGCTTCCAAGGCAGCCTTGGCAACTCGCCCGAGCAGCTCCAGTTTGATGGTTTCTATGGTTGTCGCTTCAAGATCCATCTTCATTTCTTCGAAATGGAGTTTGGGATCGAAACCTGCGCAGGTAGCCAGCGAGTACGGCTCTCCTTGACTCAGAAAACGCGCATATGCAGCAGAATTCGCACTCGGACCACACAGCGTCGGTGTGGCGGCAAAGCACGAAACGGACGCGAACAGTAGAACGCCACAGCGCATCAGCATATCTGCCGATTATATATCCGTTTCATAGTGTCCAGAAGTCTTGAGACAAGATCAACTGCGGTATTTCTCCTGCCCGGATGCACAAGCATCTGACTGGTTCAAGCCATGCGCAACAACCCGCTCACCGATAAATCTTCATCAATCAGCGGCTCGTGAATTCCAACGCCGCTGATCAGAGAATAAGTTTTCCGCTCCGCTGCGCTTGCTTGTGCGAGACGTGGAAACCACACCAGCGGCACCGAGATTTCCCGGCACTCCAATTGCAAGCGGCTCAATTTTCACAAGCAAAATACTCATTTCATTCCTTCAACCGGCAAACACAATTTAAACACGCTTTCGCATGGCAAAGGCACATCGCCAAACACCGCTACACTGATAACAATTCCATCGAGATCTAAAAAACAACTTGCCGAACACCTCCCATCCTGTTCTCGATATTGGCTGCGGCATCAATAAATTTCCCGGCGCCATCGGCCTTGATCGCAGCATCCACACCCGCGCCGACATCATCGCCGATCTCGATCATTTCCCTTACCCCCTGCGCGACAATACATTCCGCGAAGTCCGCGCCATCCACGTCATCGAACACGTCGCCGACGTCATCCGCATGATGGAAGAAGTTCACCGCCTGCTCATCCCCGGCGGCCACGCTTTTATCGCCACTCCACATTACACCGATTTCAGTTCCTTCTGCGATCCCACCCACCGCTGGCACCTGAACAGTTTTTCGCTTCACTACTTCGGCCCCGATCACGCCGGCTTTGGTTATTATTCCCAGGCCCGCTTCCATGAGATTTCCGTCCATGTCAGGCTACTGGCACTATGGAGATATCTCGGCTTCGAGTTCCTGGTGAATCGTTTTCCCCGTTTCCGGCGATTTTGGGAATACTATCTCTGCTACGTCGTAAGGGGCAAGGTGATCGAATGGCAACTAGAAGCAATCAAGCCTTCCTGAAGAAATGGCAGGTCTTCGGGCGGCTCAGCGATGCATCGCGCCAATGGCGTGAAAGTTTCGCGTTGAATCCTACCCAGGCGCTCGGCCGTCGCGGCGAAGACCTGGCCCATCGTTATCTCCGCAGCCGCGGCTTTCACATTCTGGCTCGCCGTTTTCGCTTGCCGGACAACTCCGGCGAAGTCGATATCATCGCCCGCGAACGCGACATCATCATTTTTGTGGAAGTGAAAACCCGCCGCACCGCCGCCCACGGCGCCCCGGAACGGGCCGTCGATGCCGAAAAGCAGCGCAAACTGGTTCGCGTGGCGCGTTCCTATATCCTGAAAGCAGGAGCCGATTGGTCGCAGGTCCGCTTCGACATTGTTTCGGTTCTGCTCGAAAAACCGCCTGTTGTTACTCACTTTGAAGATGCCTTTTTTCCAAGCAGACATTCTTAGCCGCTGTTTGCTCCGTTGGGCTGTCCAGGATTAAAACACTTGCCGGAACTTCGCCAAGATCCCGTCACCGGAAGCTGGGTGACTCTTTGTCCGAACCGCACCAAGCGCCCGACCGATCTCGCCAAAAGCAGTACGACCGCCCTTTCCACCGGCTTTTGTCCGTTCTGCCCCGGCAATGAACAGGAAACTCTCCCGGAAACATTTGCTTTTCGCTTCAATGGCGAGCCTAATCAGCCCGGCTGGACTACCCGCGTTTTTCCCAATCGCTTTCCCGCGCTGCAATTAAACGCCGATCCTGAACCTGCTGCTGCCTCCACCGGCCTCTATCAAAGCAGAGATGGTTTCGGCGCTCACGAAGTGATTGTGGACTGCCCGGAGCATGTCATCTCAATGGCCGACACCACCGCCGATAACATCGCCAACGTGTTTCTAGCTTTTCAAGAAAGAATCAAAGTATTTAAACTTGACCGCCGCCTCAACTACACGATTCTGTTTAAAAACCACGGCGAACCCGCCGGAGCCTCCTTGCAGCATTCCCACTCGCAACTGATGTCGCTGCCCATGATTCCCGCGCGCGTTCAGGAGGAACTCAAAGGCTCCGAGCAATACTTCAATCTTCACCAACGCTGCGTTTTCTGCGACCTAGTGAAGCATGATTTGGTGAATCAAGAGCGTTTGCTTTATCAAGATGACTATGTAACGGTCATTGCGCCTTACGCGCCCCGGCTTGCTTACGAAACCTGGATACTCCCGAAACAACACGCTTCGCACTTCGAGTTTGCCGTCCCGGAACTCATTCAATCGCTCGCCCGCGCTCTGCAAACACTGTTGCAGCAGATTGATCGCGGCCTAGGCTATCCTGCCTACAATTACGTTCTTCACCAGGGCGCTGCCCACGATCCGCAGTTGCCGTACTTCCATTGGCACTTGGAAGTAATTCCCCGCGTGGCTCGCATTGCCGGCTTTGAATGGGGCACCGGCTACTTCGTCAACCATACCACCCCGGAACAATCAGCAGCCTACCTGCGCGACATTAAAATAGAAAAGTGATATTGCCAAATCGGCAGGCCGGCGAACCCGTTCTGCGCCAAAAAGCGCAGCTCCTCACCCCGGAACAAATCCGCTCCAATCAGATTCAACAATTGATCGACCACATGCGCGAAACGGTGCGCGATGCTCCCGGCGTGGGTCTCGCCGCGCCGCAGATTGGATTGCCCCTGCAACTAGCCGTGATTGAGGACCAACCCGCTTACATCGAAAAACTGCCGCCCAAGGACATAGCGGAACGCGAACGCAAGCCGGTTCCCTTTCATGTCATCATCAATCCAAAGTTAACTTTGATTGGCGAACAACGCGCCGAATTCTTTGAAGGCTGTCTCAGTCTAACCGGATTAATGGCGATTGTGCCGCGCTCCCTAACTGTTCATGTGGAAGCCCTGAACGAAAAAGCGGAGCCGGTCGTTATTGACGCTTCCGGTTGGTATGCCCGCATCCTACAGCATGAAATTGACCATCTGCACGGCATCCTGTACGTGGACCGGATGCGCTCCCGCTCGCTGGCAACAATAGAAAATCACAACCGGTATTTGAAAGACTTATCCCCTTCCAAGCTTGCCGAACTTCTGCCGTGAATGGTTCGAAGAAAACTCAATCGCTTGCCCGAGAAGCAAATATAGGCGAATTTAATCGTTTCGAAGTGCAATTGCGGGATCGATACGCGTAGCGCGCCATGCCGGAACAAGAGTAGCTGCGAAAGCTGCGATGGTTATCACACATGCTGTAATGGCGAATGTCATAGGGTCGAACGGGTCAACTTGAAACAGTTGGGTGGATACAATGCGTCCGAAAAGAGCGGCAGCAATGAATCCAGCAAAAAAGCCAAACAGCACTAATCGCATTGCCTGGCTAAGTATCAGGGCAAGTATTTGGGTGCGTTCCGCCCCAAGCGCAGCACGAATGCCAATTTCTCGTTTCCGGCTTGTCACGTTATAGCTGATTACTCCATACAAACCGATAATTGCCAAACATAGAGCTACGGCCGCAAACACAATTAAAAGCTTGCTGGCAAATTCCTGGGGTCCTAGTGCTAAAGCAATTCTCTCTTCCATTGTTTTGAAATCAAAAACAGCTTGCGCCGGATCTGCTTTATGCACAGCATGGCGAATGGCTTCGCTAAGCTGTGCAGTCGGGGTAATACCTTGTGCAATCAAGAAAAATTCCTGTTGCGGCTGCTGGTAAAGACAAAAGTAGTAAGCGCCGTGACCCGAATCAGCCGCTAGACTGGATTGCCTAACGTGGCCTACAATGCCGATGACCGTCGCCCAGGGCTGATTATCACTGCGGCGTAAGCGATGCCCAAGAGGATTTTGATTGGGCCAATATCGGCGCGCCAAACTTACATCAATGATTGCGACAGCCTGGCTGTTTGCTCGATCGTTTTCGTTGAAATAGCGACCTGCCAACAGAGGGATGTGCAAAGCTTGAAAGTATTGTGGGCTGGCATACCTGGCAGAGCCATAAAAACCGGGATCGCCTGACGGAACGATCCGCTCCTCAATAGAGAAAGACGCCGTAGGATCACCGCCGCTGAACGGTACCGTATCAACCGCAGCCGCCGAAGCTACACCGGGAGTATGCGCAAGCTCGCTGAGAACGTTCACGAAAAACGCCGTTTGTTTATCGTCAGTTTTGTAATCGCCAGTGGGTAGCGCGATGGAAGCCGTCATAACTCGACGAGCTTCGAAGCCGGTATTAACCTGTCGTAAATTGGCGAGAGTTTTCAGCAGCAGACCGGCTCCCATAAGTAGAACTAAAGCCATCGCAATCTGACCAACAACGAGTATTGAGCGAAAATTTTGCCCCTGGCGCCCTTCTGTTCCGGACCGCCCGCCAGCCTTAAGTTGATCGTAATGTTGTCCTAATCGCGCAATTTGCCAAGCAGGCATTAATCCAAATAAAAAAGCGGAAAAAATTCCTACACACGCCGCAAAAGCTAGAACGTATCCGTCAATGTGAATAATAAAGTCGGAAGCGAGTCGAGTATGTGCAAACAATAAAAGTGTGCGCAGAAAAACAGAGGCTGTCGCGAAGCCTAACACTGTTCCGAACAGTGATAACAAAAGCGTTTCGGTAAGCGCTTGTTGAATGAGGTCGGCCTTAGATGCTCCGAGAGAGGTACGGATGGCTAAATCGCGTGTTCTTGCTGTGGCCCGAACCAGCATTAAACCAGCAATATTTGAACAAGCCATCAGGAGAACTAAAGCTACCGCGCTCAGCAGGATGAACATGGGTGTTTTTAAATTTCCGGCAGCGTACTCGGTAAGCGGTTCTAAAACCATGCTCCATTGAGATTCTTTTGCATGAGGAACTTGATCGAGCACTCGCTTGGATAATACCTGCATAAAATTCGCAGCGCGAGCATAAGTAACACCGGATGCAAGACGCGCCACAACAAAGTAATCCTCGTTAAGTCGATTTTCCGGACCGTATGCTTGCAGCGGCAATCCTAAAGGAATCCAAAGATCTGCTTCAGAAGGCCAGCGGAAATCCGAGGGCATAACGCCAACTACACGGTAAAGAGTTTTGTTTAGTTCAATAGTGCGCCCAAGAATACTGCGATCACTGCTAAACAGCCGCTGCCAAGTGCCGAACGAAAGCACGACCACGTGGTTCGCGCCAGGTTGATCCTCTTCCGGGTGAAATCCACGGCCTAATAGGGGATTAGTGCCAAGTACGTCGAACCATTGCCAACTCACCAACGCGCCTTGGAGCCGTTCCGGTGAGCTGCCGCTTGCGTAGTTGAAGCCAGCAAAAGTTTGCATGGCCGCGTTAGAGAAAAACTGCTGATGATCACGAATGTCGGCGAAATCGGTTGCTGACATCACAATCTTTTCAAGACCTAATTTCTTGTAGCTGATTCGCGGCGCGACTAGCTCGGTTGGACGATTAAGGCCGGGTGGGTGGAAGAAGAGGCCGTTCACCACGCTAAAAATGGCGGTGTTTGCCCCAATTCCCAAAGCAAGGGATAAGATGACAGCCAAAGTGAAACCAGGGCTTTTGCTCAACGTACGAAAGGCGTAAGTAAGGTTCGATGTGCCGGACATTTACATGAACACAGGCACTTTGAGTGCCTTTGCTAAAGCGATATTACCTTTGTTTTTAACAGGTAAATTCGATTTTTATTTGATTTGTGTCCGGTTTTGGGATTGTTTGTTGCGAATTCGAAACTTGCTTGTAGTGATCTGCCCCCTGAAAGCGTCGGTTTCGCGGAACGATTCATGATCCGGAGTTGTCAGGCAGCCAGTTTTCTCAGACGGCTTGAGAAAACTTTCCAAAGATTTTTTGCCGGGTTGTCCGGCAACCGGCGAAAGGCTCAATCGCCATCACCGAACTCATGTATAACAATGGACGATGTGTTCGAGACTCGAACCCTTCTTTGCGCTCAGGGTGACGGAGAATCCGATTAGAACATTGGTATTGAGCAGTAGCTTCATTGCTGCCGTGAGAACGGAGAATCAGGAAATATCTGCTCAAGATCCGGCCAACACGGGGCCATGCTTCCGAAATGCCTTATCAATCTCATCACGAGCAATCGGTTCGTGGAGCGCATGAGCGCCCGCCTCGGTTTCGGTTCGTGCGCTGCAAATTGTTCCGGCCCGCTGGACCAGTGCCGGATCAATCAGCTACATCTTCTTTACCGGTTTCATGCGGACGATTTTATCATCAGTCCGTAATCTCAGATCACTTTATCACCCTCCTCAAGGGCCTGCGTTAAGTCATCACCCGGTAAAGGAGCGTTGCCCCTGCCAGCGCGTTTCAGGATATCCTTTGCTCTTTCGATATCGCCCTGTTGGGACCGCTCACGAGAATACTCGTCCGTTCTAAGTGCTGAGAGTTTTTCGGCCACTGCTACGTTTATGAACTGATTCAAGGCAACCCCTTCGGCCTTGGCAATCCGGCGTGCTTCTTCCAACAGCGAAGTTTGTAAACGAAGCGCCACGTTACTTTTTGTCATTTCGTTCTTATTACTCCCGCTTTCGCTCGTTTCGTGAACGTTTCTAATTACGCCTGCGCCGCTCCCGCGAACGTATGCGAAATCAGTTCCTGCGCTTCCTGCTGAATGCGTTTCAAGTGTTCTTCGCCGAGAAAACTTTCCGCATAGATCTTATAAACATTTTCAGTGCCGGAGGGTCGGGCGGCAAACCAGCCGCTCCTGGTAACTACTTTTAATCCGCCGATGGATGCGCCGTTGCCCGGAGCTTTGGTCAGCATCGCTTCAATCTTTTCACCGGCGATGTCAGTAGCTTTCAACTGATCGGGCGATAGCTTTTGCAGAATCGCTTTCTGGTCGGGCGTGGCCGGAGCGTCAATGCGCTGGTACACCGGCGCGCCGAATTTTTCTGTTAGCTCCTGATAATGCGTTCCCGGGTCGCGTCCGGTTTTGGCAGTGATTTCCGCTGAGAGTAAGCCCATAATTAAGCCGTCTTTATCGGTGCTCCAGGCTTCACCATTGAGCGATAAAAACGAGGCTCCCGCGCTTTCTTCGCCGCCGAAGCCGAGCGAGCCATCGAGCAAACCGTCCACAAACCATTTGAAGCCGACCGGCACTTCGTCCAGTCGCTTGCTTAATGCCGCAGCAACCCGGTCTATGATGCTGCTCGAAACAAGCGTTTTGCCGATGCCCGCTTTTTCCGGCCAGTTCTTGCGGTTATCGAATAAATAGTTGATGGCTACCGCCAGGTAATGGTTCGGGTTCAATAATCCCGCGCTTTTAGTGACAATGCCGTGACGGTCATGGTCAGTATCGCAGGCAAATGCCACGTCAAAGCGATCTTTCAACGCAATCAAGCTGGCCATTGCATAAGGCGACGAGCAATCCATGCGGATTTTTCCATCCCAATCCAGAGTCATGAAACGGAACGTAGGATCGACGTTGGTGTTTAAAACGTGCAGATCGAGTTTATATTGTTCGGCAATGCGCGGCCAGTAAGCGACACCCGCTCCGCCTAGAGGATCTACGCCAAGATGAAGCTTTGCGGCGGTAATACTGTCGAAATCAATTACGAGGTTCAATTCGCCGACGTATCCCGAAATGTAATCGTAACGGTGGGTAGTGGAAGCTTTCAGGGCGCGATCGAAAGGAATGCGCTTGATGCCCTTCAGCCCTTCCGCGATCAAGGCGTTGGCCCGTTCTTCAATCCATTTGGTGGCGGATGTGTCTGCCGGGCCGCCGCTGGGCGGATTGTATTTAAAGCCGCCATCTTCAGGAGGATTGTGCGAGGGAGTAATCACAATGCCGTCAGCTAAACCGGACGATTTGCCGCGATTGTGAACCAGAATGGCATGGGACAGCGAAGGCGTCGGAGTGTAGCCCAAATCCTGGTCAATCATTACCTCGATTTCGTTCGCAGCCAGAACTTCCAGGGCGCTGGCGAAGGCCGGTTCGGAAAGCCCGTGAGTGTCCATGCCTAGAAATAAAGGTCCGTTGGTGCCTTCCTGGGCGCGGTACAAACAGATCGCCTGCGTAATGGCGAGAATGTGATCCTCGTTAAAAGAACTCTGAAATGACGAACCCCGATGGCCGGATGTGCCGAAGGCGACCTGCTGCGTTTTCTCGGAAGGGTCCGGGTGCAGCGTGTAGTACGAGGTGATTAATCGCGGAACGTTGACGAGTATCGAAGGGTCGGCTGGTTTACCGGCATTGGGGTCCGTTGGCATAAGCTGGGTTCTCCGTAAAACATCATGGCACGTTGAACAGTTACTTTTTGCGATCGGTTTAAAACCTTTCCCATCCGGCGCAAGCGCCGTTTACGTATCATTGCGAGATAATCAAAACAGGTGACCCTTATGAGCAAACCATTTCATCTAATGACCCCTGCGGAACGAACTGCCGCCAGAATCGCCCAAAACCGGGCCATTGACGACAAAATTGCTGAAAACAAGGTTCAGGTTCAGCCGGCTCCTGTTCGCGCCCAGCGTCCTCCGGCCAGCTCATCATCTTCTGCCGGCTACGTCCGGTTAACTCCGGAAGAACGCGCCAAAACGCGGGGCAGCTTGATTCGTAAAGTGCAATCTTAAATTGTTTTTGGACGAATATATTCTGTTCTGATCCGCCCAACGGATCAGAACAGGTGTTTGATTTATTTTCTGGCGCCGCTTCAATTCGGTTTCAATAAACTAATAAAGGCGATTTTTATGATGAATTGCATTCAGCGTAGCTTGTGCGCGAGCTTATTAGGATTAGTAGGTAGTCTTTTGTTTGCAGAACAAAATCCTAAAACAGCCTCTCCCGCATTTCCTGCCGCGCTGGTGGAAAGCGGCCAAGCGTCTTTTGCTCAGAACTGTGCGTTTTGTCATGGTCGTGATGCCGGAGGCGGCGAAACCGGACCAGACCTGACCGCTTCAAAGCTGGTGGCCGATGACGTGAAAGGCGACAAGATCGGCGCAATCGTGCGCAATGGCCGGGTGGAAAAAGGAATGCCGCGCTTTGCTTTATCCGACCAGGAAATTGCCGGACTGGTGGCTTACATACATACACAAAAACTGAAGGCCGACTCACAGCAAGGCGGACGCCGCGGCGTGGAAGTGGCCGATCTGCAAAGCGGAAATTTAGAAGCCGGTAAGCAGTATTTCAATGGCGCAGGCGGCTGCGCGTCGTGCCATTCCCCAAGCGGGGACTTGGCCGGCGTGGCCACGCGCTACGAGGGCTTGAAACTGGAACAACGGCTGCTTTATCCGTCCCATGCGGAATCGAAGCTAACTGTGACTTTATCTTCAGGGCAGAGTGTTTCCGGCAAGCTGGCCTATCACGATGAGTTTACGGTGGGGTTGCGCGATGCTTCCGGCTGGTATCGCTCCTGGCCGGTGAGCCAGGTGAAGTACAAAATAGACGCGCCGGTGGAAGCTCATGCGGAACTGCTAGGCAAATACACCGATGCCGACATCCATAACCTGATGGCGTACCTGCAAACGCTGCGCTAAACCAATTTTCTGAATAAACGGGAAAGGATTCCGAGGATTAAATATGAAGCTGCACCGGATCATTTGTTCAGCCGCAGCAAGCGCGCTGGCGCTTTTATGTGCGAGTTCGTCCCGGGTAGCCGCCCAGGAATTTGATGCCGCGATTCAGGCTCATCCGCCTGCCGATAGCTGGCCGGGCTACCACGGCGATTATTCCGGGCGGCGGCACAGCCTCCTGAAACAGATTACGCCGCAGAACGTACAGGAAATGGGCTTGGCCTGGATGTTCCAGACCGGCCAAAGCAGCACGATCAAATCCTCGCCGCTGGTGGTGAACGGGATTCTGTATTTCACGGTGCCGGATAACGTTTGGGCCGTGGACGCCCGCTCCGGTCACCAGATTTGGCATTACACCTACCCGCCCAACAAAGGCTTGCACATCGGACATCGCGGCGTAGCGATGTATAAGGGTTCGCTGTATTTCCTGAGCCCTGACGCGCACTTGATTTGTTTAAACGCCAAAGACGGCACGGTGAAATGGAACGTGGTGATAGCCGACGCCGGGAAAGGTTATTGGACTACCATGTCGCCGCTGGTGGTGCATAACCACGTGATTGTGGGCGTTTCCGGCGATTTCGATAACCTGCACGGATTCCTGAAAGCTATTGACCCGATCAGCGGCAAAACGCAATGGGAATGGGATAGCACGCCGCCCGATGGAACACCTAACGCGACCACCGGCGGCATGACGTGGATGACCGGAACGTATGACCCGGACCTGAACCTGGTTTACTGGGGAACCGGCAATCCGACGCCGGTGCTGACCGGGCAGTCCCGTCCGGGAGATGACCTGTATACGTGCAGCATTGTGGCCCTAAATCCCGATACCGGCAAACTGGCCTGGGCGTTTCAGCCTTCGCCGCATGACACTCACGATTGGGACGCGGTGGAAACTCCGGTGCTGGTGGATGCCGATTTCGGCGGCGCGCCGCGCAAAATGCTGATGCAGACTTCGCGCAACGGCTACTTCTTTGTGCTGGACCGAACTAACGGCAAAAGCTTGTTAACGACTCCTTATGGACCGGTGAACTGGGCCACTAAGATTGATGAGCAAGGCCGCCCGATTCCGAATCCCGAGAAGGAACCGGCCCGCGACGGACGTTTGATTGCGCCCGATGAAGGCGGGTTGACCAACTACCGGTCGCCGAGTTTTGATCCGAAATCCGGTTTATTCATTGTCGATGCGCACCCGAGCTATGGCATTTATTTCGCTAAGCCGGAAGATGGAACCTTCGGCTGGGCCGGCGCGGATTATGGCGTTTGGGGCAAGGGCGTTCTCGATGCGATTGATTACCAAACCGGAAAAATTCGTTGGAGCCACGAGCTTGGCCCGGACGGTTCCGGCGCAGGGGTGCTGACGACCGATTCGGGTTTAATCTTCACCGGTGATGCAGTCGGCAACGTTCTGGCACTCGACATCAATGATGGTAAAACTCTCTGGCACGCCGGCGCAGGAGCCAGAATGGAAAGCTCCCCGATCACTTACGAGTTGGACGGGCGGCAGTACGTGGTAACCAGCAGCGGCGGTGTTTTGTGTTCCTGGGCGGTGCCGGACGCAGCGGTGGAGCGGACCTCTTTGCCGGCTTCCCGCGCCAGCGCCCGTTAAGAGTGCAGGACTTCCGCCAGGCGTGAGCGGTAGGTTCGGCTCACGCGCAGCGTCTTGCCGTCGCGCAGCGTTAGAACCGCGTCTCGATTCGCCGAAGGCTCCACGCGCACAATGCGCTCCACTTGAACAATCGTTGAGCGGTGAACGCGTACGAACTGCGTCCGGTCCAGGCGAGCTTCTAATACATTGAGAGGTTCACGCACCAAATGGGTTCTATTGCCGACGTGCAATCCGGCATAGTCTCCCAACCCCTCGATCCAATCCACTTCCCCAACCGGAACAAATGTAAAGTCATTGCCTCGGCGGACCGGGAAACGCTTAATCGTGCCTCCGTTGTTCTGTTTGTCGGTGGTTGCTAGAAGTCCATAAAGCTTCTCCAGATGAGCCTCCTGCCGATGGAGAGATAACGCGCGCCGCGCCCGTTCGATGCAGGCCGCGAATCGCGCCTCTTCAATCGGCTTCAGAAGGTAGTCGAGCGCTTCAACGTCGAACGCGTCCAAGGCGTATTCTTCATGTGCTGTCAGAAACACAATGCACCGGGCCTGCTCCTTCGGCAATCTTCGCAGCAGATCCAATCCGGAAATGCCGGGCATCTCAACATCGACAAAAATCAGATCGGGCGACACGCGCGGAATGGAAATAAGCGCTTCCTCGCCGGTGCCGCACTCCCCAACCACCAACATGTCGGAGTAGTTGGCTAAGCGCGCCGTAATTCCGGCTCGCGCTAAAGGCTCATCGTCAACCACCAGAACCCGAACGTTCATCAGCCAACTCCTTCAGAAGCTACCAGCGATTCCCTGGTCAAAGGAAACCGCATCGAGATTAAGAATCGGTCGTGCCGCGCCGTTGAGACCGTCAGACTGCCAAGCTCTCCATAGAGTTTTTCCAGTCGCGTTCTGGTGTTCGCCAAGCCAAGTCCATGGCCCTTTTCATCGGACTGCTGTGCGCTGGCCGTGCGGTCGTTTTCTACCTCGATGCGGAGCCGCCCTCCGCCAGCGGAAGCTCTGATTGCGATTTCGCCACCGGTCAGGCAGTGTGCGATGCCATGCCGAATAGCATTCTCCACCAGGGGTTGCAGGATAAACCGGGGAACCTGAGCTTCACATGCCTCGGGAGCGACATCCCACGAGACGGCAAGGCGAGGTCCAAAACGGATCTGTTCGATGGAAAGGTACTCCTCGATGACGGCCAATTCTTCTTGGAGGGTTACGGTATGAGCTTCTGGAAGGTTGATGGTATTTCGCAGCAGACCGGCAAGCTTGGCGATCATCTCCGTCGCCAGTTCGGGCTGCTTCATGACAACGAGTGACGAGACGGCGTTCAGGGTGTTAAACAGAAAGTGGGGCTGCAACTGGTAGCGGAGCGCCTGAAGTTGGGCCTCGCGCGCGGTCGCTTCCGCCGCCAACAGTCTGCCCTGCTGCTCCTGGACGGTTTCATAATGCTTGATCCCGAAGTAGAGCGCGCTCCAGGCGATCAACACGATGGTTGCCTCGAAGGCTGAGGCGCCGACCGTAGGCCAGCTAAGCGGCGTCTTACTGTTAGTAAAGTGGAGCGCCGCCAGAGCCGATACCACGGTGCAAATAAAGCCCAGAACGTACGAAAGCACCACCGAGAGAAACAGGGCAAAAGCTAACGGGGTCGCTCTGCGCCAGAGAAGCCGGCAAGAAAGGTAAAGAACGAAGCTGGCCAGGAACGTAGAGCAGAGAAGCGCGAACCGGTAAATCACTGCCCCATGCATGTGACGGAACGGGATGTAGGACACGGCTGTTGCCAATCCATAAAGCAGCCAGCCTCCGATCTGGAGGGGCCAAAAAGAAGGCGCGCGGCGCTGGATCGCATTCCGGAACAACCTCTCCATTCTATAGATCGAGGCCCTTTCGCCGGCACCGATTCGGCGCATCCGATGCACGATTCGCCGCAAAGCCGCAACTGTTTGTCGCCTATGCTTTGGCGTCCGCGCCGACCGGACTTAGGCTCATGGGTGAGGTTACATTCCATGCACGAAAGCACCATCTCCGATGTTTCCGCACACCAGTCCTCGGGTATCAGCCATGCTGTTCTGGCAATCGCAGCGGGCGGTCTGATAGCCGGGATCCTGGACCTCGCGCAAGCTCTCATCTTATTTGGATCGAATATTCCGCTGGCGATCGCTGCCGGCTTACTCGGGCCACGGGCTTTTCATGGCGGCGCGGCCATCTACGTTCTTGGTGTGCTCCTGCACTTCCTGATTGCCTTCGGAGCGGCGGCCACTTATTACGCGGCAAGCCGGAGACTGAGGTTCTTAATTCAACATGCTTTGGTTTGCGGCTTGTTTTTCGGCGCGGCTGTTGAGCTTGTGATGCGCTTGATTGTGCTGCCGCTTTCCGCGCTTCACGCCGTGGGCCCTTACCAATATCGTGCTTTGGTGCAAGGGCTTTTGGTGCATATGATTGTGGTGGGCCTGCCGATTTCCTTTAGCGTGCAACGGTTCGCCCAACGGGAAAAGCGGGAACTGCCCGCTTGACGCATTTCAGAGAAGTAAGGGTTGGCAATATTGGGGTAGCCATCCTGCTCTGGGCGATGGTGCTTGTTTGCCGGACGATTTCAGGGCAAGGGATACAATCACCGCCGGGTTCGGCACTATCGCAGGAGATGGCGCGGCTGTTAAGGAAACAGATCGACGAAAGCCATTTCGTTGGCATGGCGGCCATCATGATCAGGGCGGAGGACATTGCCGGTATTGCCGCCGCGGGTGTAAGACGACAAGGAGAAAACGAACCCATCGGCACTGGCGACTTGTTTCATCTAGGATCGAACACGAAGGCAATCACGGCAACCATGATTGCTCGTCTGGTTGAAGCAGAAAAGCTGTTCTGGACCACGACTCCCCTGGACGTGTTTCCAGAGTTAAAAGACACGATCCATCCCGCTTTCAAGCAAATTACCGTTGAGCAACTGCTTTCTCATCACGCAGGCATCCCTCCGTTTACGCACTTCAATGCTAAGAAGATCGAGGCGCGGGCTAAACTGAGCGGCAGCGCAACCGAACAGCGGAGCGGATTCGCTGCGTGGGTGCTTCAACATGCGCCCGCGGTCCCGCCGGGCACCAAGGCCCTGTATTCCAATGCGGGATTTGTGATCGCGGCAGCGATGGCGGAACGTGTTACCGGCTCGACGTGGGAAGCCTTAGTTACTTCACTGGTGCTGGAGCCTTTAGGAATGCATGCCATTTACGGCTGGCCCTTAACTGCGGACAGACACGAGCCCTGGGGTCACCGGGAAACCAGGACAGGACTCAAGGCTGTCGATCAATCGGACGAAGTTTCGCAACTGCCTTCGTGGTTGCTTCCGGCCGGCGGTATCGCTATACCGCTCGGCGACTACGGCAAGTTTCTTCAGATGAACTTGAAAATTCTCGAAGGCAGAGAAGATAAGTTTCTCCCCGTGCGAACCATCAAGCGGCTCCACTCTTCGCCGATGCAAGATCGATACGCTTTGGGCTGGGGAGTGAGTCATATGGAGGGCGTACCGTCCAGCACTCACGCCGGCAGTGCAGGTAGCTTTTATGCCATTGTCGCTTTGCAGCCAAGCCGGGACATCGGTGTGGCCGTGGTTGCTAACTCCAGCGGCGACCGGAGCGCTGATGCGTGCGAAGCAGTCCTGAAAGACTTACTGGCCATGCACCATCAAACGTCGGAACGAGGCTTTGTGGCGGGCCGGTCGCCGCTGATGCCGTAATACGCTTGGAATCGTTTAGCTGCCTGGAGCGCGATTCACTGGAACATCGCCGGAAAGTCCCCATTGGGTTATGATTGGCGCTGTCGGGTTGCCGCTCGGAATAACATACCAAGTGCCGTCCGCGGGTCGCCACACCGCGAAGTCAGTTTTGCCGTCGCCGTCGAAATCGCCTACAAGCGGCACATCGCCGGACAAGCCCCATTGCTGGATGATCGGCGTAGTCGGGTTGCCGCTCGGAATGATGTACCAGGTGCCGTCCGCCGGTCGCCACACCGCGAAATCGGTTTTGCCGTCAAGATCGAAATCACCCGTGAGCGGCACGTCACCAGATAAGCCCCACTGTTGAACGATCGGCGTAGTTGGAGTTCCGCTCGGAATGATGTACCAGGTGCCCTCGGACGG
>CAXTWH010000033.1:53224-60831 GCA_964247975.1 uncultured Bryobacteraceae bacterium
CCGCTCGGAATGATGTACCAGGTGCCCTCGGACGGTCGCCACACCGCAAAGTCAATCTGCCCATCGCCGTCGTAATCGCCGGGAATCGGTACGTCCCCAGGCAAGCCCCACTGCTGCTGCACCGGATTATTTCCGTTGTTGGAAGGCAAGGTGTACCAGGTGCCGTCGACTGGTCGCCACACTGCCGGAAAACCCGTTGCAGGCGTAAAATTCACGGCATCAAAATGCCAATAGCCGGGCGCATCCAGCGGACCCGGATGGTTTGCATCAGGAGCGCCTAACAGAATTTCACGCGCCACCCCGGGAAATTGCAGGGTAAAGGTAGTCACGTCCTGGCCGACGAAATTTTCCGCCAGAACATGGCCGTTGGCGTCGAGCGCGCTCACGAGCAGCGCCGTATGCCCGGTGTCGCCTTCCGAAACAAAGGAAAACGATCCGATTATGCCGCGCGAGAAGACGTAGCCGCCGGGCGCGGACTGGCCGGGCGTAGACGGAAAGGAAGGAATGCGAAGGCCCACATCGGAAGGGTTCGAAGGATAGCCCCAGGCAACCAGTTGACTGCCGTGGTAGGCGGTTAAACCGTAGTTCGGCCCTGGTCCTTTTTTGCCTTTCGCGTCCTGCGCGTAGCCCCCGTTATAGTAATTGCTGATATCGATGAACTGGTGCGCGCTGTCGATTGCAAATTCGTCGAAAGTCAGCGTAATGGCATCACCCCGGAAGCCGAAAACGCCGAAAAGGAAAAGTGCCGAAACCAGTCGCTTCATGGATGGAACAATCCTGCCTCTTCCCATAGTTTAGAAGAACGTAAGCAATGGGTTAAGTCTGGGAAGTACTGATTTCCTATCTGCCGGAAATCCCGCAAAAATGATGCTTTCGGGTTGAGCGTTATCCTTTGGTTGTGTCGGAAGATCAGGAATGCAAAGGTGATAATGGTTTTGCTCAATTTTGGGGAAATACGCCGATAGCCCAAGTTCTGCGCAACATGGTGTCCGGCGAGCGTATTCCGCAAACCATTCTGCTGGGCGGCCCGGAAGGGGTCGGAAAAGCAACTTTGGTGCGCCGTTTCGCCGCGCATTTATTAGGCAATTCCGGGCAGATTGAACAGGATGATCTGAGCCTTCCGCAGAACATGGAGCTGGTGGAAGCGCGGGAAAAATGGCCGGCGGAAAAACGCGCGGAAGATCCGCTTTTATTCGGCAGCCATCCCGATTTCCTGACTTTTGCGCCGGATGGGCCACTACGGCAAATTTCCATTCAACAAATGCGTTTGTTGAAAGAACGGGCGCAGTTTCAGCCTTTGCATGGCGCGCGCCGGGTGTTTCTGATTGATCATCTGGACCGCGCTAACGATCAGGCCGCCAATTCATTATTGAAGCTGCTCGAAGAGCCGCCTCCCTACCTCATTATTTTCGCCACGGCGGAAAATCTTTACGATCTGCTGCCCACAATTCGGTCGCGTTCCATCGTCTTCTCTTTGTCCAGATTGTCGGACGAGGAGATGCGGGATTTTCTGAAAACACGGGCGCTGAAAGATGCCGAAGTGCGATTCACGCTGGCCGAAGGCTGCCCGGGCACAGCGGTGAGCCTGGATCTGGAAAAATACCGGGAACGGCGCAGCTTGGTTTTGAGCTTGTTTGAAACCGCTTCGGGCGCAGCGCCGTTTTCAAGCTGGATTCAGAATTCCGAATCTTTTGCCAATCGGAAAACAGAAAAGCTGGATTTTTATCTTCGGCCTGCTTACGATGTGCTGGCCGATGTTCTCGCCGCTTGGCAGGGCATCAGCCGAATACGCAACAGCGATGTGAGAACAAGAATTGCCGGAATTGCTTCGCGCGTTAATTTTCAGTGGATTGAGATGGCAGTGCGAGCCGTTGACGAGCTGGTTTTTATGTCGCGCAGAAATATACAAAAAATCATCGCGCTCGATGCGGTTATTATGGATTTACGTAACCAGTTGCCAAACGAAAGCGCCTAACAAGCAAAAGCACTCATTTTTCTTCACTTGGAGGAGCGACTTGGCAAGCCCTTATTCGCTGGTTGAACCCAATAAAATTCGACGCATGGAAAACAGAGAAAATTTGAAGCGGCCTCCCGCTAAAAAGTCCGCGCCCCCGGAACAAACCAATGCCGAGCAGTTTTATTTTTCAAAGCAGATGCAGTCCAAAACTGCCATGATTGTAGTGCTAACTGACGGCGAGCGATTAGAAGGCGTGGTGGAGTGGTATGACCGCACCTGCATCAAATTGAACCGCGAAGGCGAGCCGAACCTGCTCCTCTATAAGCACTGCATCAAGTATTTATATAAGGCTGATCCTGAGTAAAAACTTTTCTCCAAATCTGCTTTCAAGCTTTTGTTTTCGCTTCTTTTTTCAGAGCGAGCCGATAAGCGCGGCGCTGCGCGGCTTGTTCGTAGCGGCGCTGGTCTTCTTCCGTTTCCGCCTGAATTGGAGGGAGCGGAGTGCATTGGCCGGAACTATCGACGGCAACAAAGGTGAGATAAGCGGATGAAGTGTGCTTCACTTCGCCGGTTTGTAGATTTTCCACCCAAACCTTAACTCCCACTTCCATTGAGGTCCTGAAAACGCGATTCACTTGAGACCGGAGCAGCAGCAGTTCGCCCACATGCACCGGATGCAGAAAACTCATCTGATCTACCGAAGCAGTTACCACCGGACCACGCGCGTGGCGAATGGCGGCAATCGCCCCGCACAGGTCTACCAGATGCATAACATGTCCGCCCAGCATATTGCCGAGCATGTTGGTGTCATTCGGAAGGCAGATTTCTGAGTATTCAGCCTGCGATTCCTGCATCGTGCGGATCCGCTGGCCGTTTGCGGCAGGAGTTTGTTCAGTCATGGCCAAGCTGCCTTAATTGTGCGTTGCAGCGTTCCAGGTAATTCCGGCAGAAGGCAGTAGCCTGCGCCTTGATAACTGGTTCCACCGTTTCCAACAGGCAGTTCCGCCCGACAGAAAAATGGAGTTTTCGCGTGAAAGCAGGAAAGTATTCTTCCTCACCGATCAGTAAAAACTGCATTTGTTCGGAACTGCGGCTCAGTACCGAATACCGATAAGCCCGGTTTTTTTCTGTTTTCGGAAAATACGGGCAGGTTCCTGACGCATATCCCTGATTGCAGCAAAACCCGTTTACGTTTTCCGCTTCATGCGGCAAACAATGGCATCGTCCGGTATAAAACCGGATTAAAGGCAAGCGCACATTTACAAATTCCGGTGAAGGATCGGAACATACCGGCTCGAAGTAAGGACAAGGCATCGCGTTTGTTCTCAGTATAAAAGTGAAGCAGCGCACCGATAGTAAAATGGTAGGCTGCTTGCGACAATCAAAAGGTATGGCTACCAACCGTCTGGAAATGCTGAAGCAGATGATCGCGCAAGATTCCCAAAACACATTTGCCCGCTACGGCCTGGCAATGGAATACGGCAAAGCCGGTCAGCTAGACCAGGCAATCACGGAATATCGAGCATTAATTAGCATTGATCCAGCTTATGTTGCTGCTTACTACCATGCCGGGCAGGCGCTTGAAAAAGCCGGTGAACTGGATGAAGCGCGAACGATGTACGAGCAGGGAATGGCGGCTTGCTCCCTGAAAGGGGATGCGCACACTAAAGCTGAAATCGAAGCCGCATTAAGTCTGCTGCCGATTTGAAGTCGATTTCAACCCGCGAAATAGTTCTAGAACGGAACGTCATCGTCGGTGATGCCCATGTCATAGCCGGGTTCATCCGGAGGCGTGGCCGGTTTTTGCCGCGACGCACCGCCACCGCCGGGACGGGAACCGAAATTACCGCCACCGCCGCTGCTGGAACCGGAACTCATGGAGGGAGCACCTTCGCCCGGCGCGCCTTCTCCTCTGCCGCCGAGCAGAATCACATCATCGGCCACAACATCGGTGGCGTAAACCTTCTTGCCGTCTTTATCGTCGTAGGAGCGCGTTTGCAAGCGTCCTTCCACGTACACTTGTTTGCCTTTGGTCAGATAATTGGCCAGGTTTTCCTGTCGCCATAAGGTAACGTTGGTCCAATTGGTTTCTTCCTTCCATTCGCCGCTTTGCTGATCTTTCCAGTTCCGGGTAGTGGCGACCGAGAACTTGGTGACGGAAGCTCCAGAAGGAGTGAACTTGGTTTCGGCATCCCGACCGAGATTGCCTACTAGAATTACTTTGTTAACACTGCGGGGCATGGCTCACCCGAAATGTAACACACCCAAACCGCATCAATGGGGGAACAGGGGAGTCGAGGAAAAACGGAACTTCTGTTTATTCTGCTCTTTTTCTCACTGGTTGAGATTAATCATTGGTAAATATCACCCAGTAAATATCTTGGAATAAGTACTGAAACCGGTCCCATCGCTCCGAGTTCAAAAGGAATCTGTCATTAGTGGCTCAATCAAGAGTAAACTTGTTCTACTCAGTATTTTCAGTAAACATTGCGGGCTGGGTTGTAAATAAAGTGCGTATGCTTTGCGAGCGCGTTCCTTGTTCTATCCACTGGCGGGAGGACGAATGATTTTTTACTCAATGGTCTCGGCAGCGCTGCTGCTGATGACTTTTGGCGTTTTTTCCTTGACGGCGCAGACAGTGATTAAGCCTGCATCGCCGGGGGAAACGGTGACACTGCTGCCTTCGGACATGGCGATCTTGGAATCTTCCGTGCAGCGGAAAGATTTGTCCTGTACGGTAACGCCGCGTAAAACAGAATTAGGCTTTGATCTGCGATTCCATGCCGGCTACGAGGTTGCCATTCCGCTGCGGGAACTGGAAGGCGACGGCGAACTGCTCACGGTGGTGTTCCGGGTGTATCCGGACAACGATCGGGATCATCCGGCTTACTTTTCGCAGCATATCCGCGTTCCGCAGGTGGAAGAAGATGCTAAAGGCGATGCGGTTTTGCAAGGCGCTTTCGATGTAGGGGAAGGAAACTACCACGTGGATTGGTTTGTCCGGGACCGGCAGGAGCGTCCTTGTTCGTTTTCCTGGGACACGGAAGCTGTTTTAGCCGCCAAGGATGGAGCCTTTACGCCGTTTATCTCCCCGAAAACCGTAGCCGAAGCGCAGTTCGACCCGTTTCGGGATGAATCGGTAATCCGTCCGCACGAGAATGTAGCTGCGCCCGTAAACGTAAAACTGCTGGTGAATTTTGCTCCTCAATCGAAAGCATCGGCGGCGTTGACGCCGGTGGACCTTTCGGCCATGATGGGGATCTTAAAAACCATTGCGCATGATCCACGAGTGGGAAAAGTTTCGCTGATTGCATTCAATATGCAGGAACACCGGATTCTGTACCGCCAGGAAGCGGCGGACCAGATTAATTTCTCGGCTCTGGGCGATGCTTTGCAAACTCTGAAGCTAGGCACTGTGACGGTACAGAACCTAGGCGCAAAACACGGCGACACGGAATTTCTGGGCAGCCTGATCGAAAAAGAAGTGGGTGCCAGCAGCGGCCCCGACGCAGTGATTTTTGCCGGCCCGAAAGCGATGCTGGACGCGGATGTACCCCAGGAGGACATCCGGCGCATCGGAGAAATTGAGTGTCCGGTTTTCTACATGAATTACAATCCGAACCCGCAGGCGGTGCCCTGGAAGGATTCCATCAGCCATGCGGTTCGCGTCATGAAAGGCACCGAGTACACCATCACCAGGCCGCGCGATTTGTGGTATGCCACCAGCGAAATGCTAAGCCGCGTGTCGCGGGCCAAGCATTTGCGGCTGTCCGATGCTTTTTCTTCCAAAGGATCGCGCTAACCTGTAGAGTAACTCGGGTTATGTCAAGCTTTCTCCGCAGCAGATTACTATTAGCCGTTCTGTTTCTGGCAGCGTCTTCGTTGGGCTATGCGCAGCGCTACAAGCCGGATCTGCGCAATCGCTTGGCTCCTTACGTCACCTCCCCCCAGCGGGCAGTGGAAAAAATGCTGGATATGGCTAATCTGAAACCGGGCGAAACGCTATATGACCTGGGCTGCGGAGATGGCCGCATCCTAATCACCGCCGCGCAGAAGTATCACGCCAAAGCTGTGGGCGTGGAAATTTCCGACCGGCTGGCGCGCACGGCGGAAGCTAACGTAAAATCAAGCGGATTGGAGAATCAGGTGAAAATTATCCGCGGAGATTTTATGCAGATTGATCTCAGCACGGCGGATGTGGTGACGCTTTACCTTGTTACCACGGCGAATGAAAACTTGCGCCCTAACCTGGAAAAGTACCTGAAAAAAGATGCCCGTGTTGTTTCCTACGATTACCCGATTCCCGGCTGGAACCCGATCAGCCAGAACGAAACCGACCCCAGCCATCTAGGAAACCGACACACCATCTACCTGTACCAAGTACCCAACTCTGAAAAAAAGTAGGTTCTGTTGACGCCGTTCGATGTTCTTGGAATTGGTTTAAATGCCACCGACACGCTGATCGTACTGCCGGAATTTCCTCCTTACGCGGGCAAAGTTCCGTTTTCCGAGGAAATTCTGAGTCCGGGAGGCCAGGTAGCCACGGCGGTGGTGGCTTGCGCGCGGCTCGGCTTGCGCAGCCGCTACATCGGCACGATCGGGGATGATATTCGGGGAAACATTCAGCGGGAAAGCTTGGATGGAACTGGCGTCGACGTTTCCGGAATTATCGTCCGGCAAAACTGTCTGAATCAAACGGCCTACATCCTGATTGACCAGCGAACGGGGGAGCGCACCGTGCTTTGGCAGCGGCCCTCCTGTTTGCAACTGACGCCCGATGACATTCAGCCGGAAGATATCAACACCGCGCGGCTGCTTCATATTGACGGCTACGACACGGAAGCGGCGGCAAAGGCAGCGGCGATTGCCCGTCAAGCTGGCATTCCGGTTTCGCTTGATGTAGATACGCTTTACCCGCATTTCGATTCCGTGCTGCGCAATGTGGATTATCTGGTAGCCAGTTCCGTGTGGCCGGAAAGATGGACCGGGGAAGCGGACCCGTTTACGGCACTTACCAAATTACAGCGGGAATACGGTTTTGCGGTGGCGGCCATGACGCTGGGCGAGTACGGGTCAATGGCCTTGCAGAACGGGCAGTTTGTGTATTCACCGGCGTTTCGCGTTCACTGCGCTGACACTACCGGCGCGGGTGATGCTTTTCACGGCGCATTTTGTTGCGCCATGCTGCAGCAGATGCCGATTGGGAAAGCGCTGGAGTTTTCGAACGCAGCAGCAGCATTCAATTGCACCGCCATCGGCGCGAGAGGCCATATTCCCACCCGCCAGGAAGTGGACTATTTGATTGCGCTGGCCGCAGACGGCAAAGTGAGCAGGCACATCGACCAGGAAATTGCCGATCGTTGTGCAAACACCGTCGCTGAGCCGGTGAAAGCACTCACGCAGCAAGCGAAATAAAACATGATTCCGCTGCGCGCGTTGATACGGGTCCATTCTTTTCCGGCCACAACGCTGCTGCTGATTGTGGTAAATACGCTTTGTTTCTTATTTGAACGAGCGCTCGATCCTGAATCACAGCGTTATCTGGTTTACCAGTACGGCTTGGTTCCGGCGCAAGTGCATCTTGATACTTTATCCCCGCTGGTCACTTCCATGTTTCTGCACGGCGGCTGGATGCACTTAATCGGCAATA
>CAXTWH010000034.1:0-60762 GCA_964247975.1 uncultured Bryobacteraceae bacterium
GCGCAACCCGCTTGCAGGAGTAGCAGGAATTTTTAAAACGGCGGGTCCGCAATCGTCTTTCCGAACCGTGGACCAGCTTGTGGTTCGACCCGAATCAGCAATGGTGTTCAACCTGGGTGATGCGCCCAAGCAAACCTATGGCGCACGGCGGAAGGCTCCGGGAACACGCATGAAAACCGCCGAACTGATACGTCAGGCGTTTTTTGAAGCTGGCCAGTATCAGGAAAAATGGAACAAATGGAAGCAGGAAGGAAGCGATGCGGCGAAGCAGCCCGCCCGCGACGCGAAATTGGAAACACTGGCCGGTGTTTTAGCCGGAAGAATGCCGGCAATCTTTAATGCTTACCGTGCGGACGATATCGACACGGCGATTCGCATTGGAACTGAGTTTCATCTGAAGTTTATGCTGGCCTCAGTAACTGATGGATATTTAATGCGCGATGCTATTAAGCGGGCCGGGGTGCCTTGCTTGGTGGGAGCCGTGATGCAGCCTTTTGAAGACCTGCAAACAGCAAATGCTACTTATGAGAACCCGGCACTGCTTGACCAAGCAGGAATTCCGATTGCGATCATGACCGGCTATGAAGCGTATGTTCCCAAAAGCCGCGTTCTGCTGTTTGAAGCAGGAATTGCTGCGGCGAATGGGCTTGGCCTAGAGAAAAGCCTGCGAGCCATTACAATTTCAGCAGCAAAAATTCTGGGTATTGATGACCGGGTCGGCTCGCTGGCCCCGGGCAAGGATGCTGATATCGCCGTATTTGACGGTGATCCGTTTGAATACACCAGCCACGTTCAACTCGTGCTGGTGGGCGGCGCCATCACTTACCAAAGGCGTTAGCCGCCACTCTACGGCAGCGCAAAAGTAAACAAATCACTGCCAACAGCGATCGCCACATACTGTTTTCCGTTCACGGCGTAGCTCATGGGCGAAGCGTGCATGGATTGGCCGGTCATAAAATGCCAAAGTGATTTTCCGGTTCCGGCATCTACGGCTTCAAACGATTCTGAATCGTTGCCGAAAAACACAATCCCTCCGGCGGTGGTCATGGTGCCGCCCCAGGACTGCGCGGAGCCTACCTGCGGATAACGCCAGGCAAAGCGGCATGTTTCCGGATTGTAAGCAACTAAAATCTTTTGTCCGTAATGACCGGGAGCGTGTTTCGCGCCGGTAGCATAAAAATCGCTTCCTTCAGCAAACTGCTGCGGTTTCAGGAAAAACATCTGACAGTTTTCGTGAGCCATGAAATAAAGCAGATGCGTGGACGGATTATAAGACGATGAGTACCAGTTTGTTGCGCCGGTCATATCGGGGCAGACCAGCGTGCCTTCCGGCGAAGGCGCAACCTCGGTTCGAATCGGGCGGCCGGATTGGTCAATGCCTTTCGCCCAATTCAGTTTCTTGACAAACGGCATAGCTGACAAGAATTTTCCGTTGGTCCGATCCAGCGCATACACAAATCCATTGCGATTGGCTTCTACCAGCAGCTTGCGTGTTTTCCCATTCGCTACGGCATCAACCAGAACGGCGGTTTGGGTGGCGTCGTAATCAAAAAGATCGTGAGGCGTGAATTGGAAGTGCCATTTTAATTTGCCGGTATCCGCATCAAGCGCCAAAACGCAAGCCGAATACAAATCGTCGCCGGGTCGCGGAGCGCCATCAAAATCAGGAGCCGGATTGCTGGTTCCCCAATACACTGTATTCAGTTCCGGGTCGTAGGTGCCGGGCATCCAGGTAGTAGCGCCGCCCCGCAGGTACAAGTCGCCCGGCCAGCTTGCCGAGCCAAACTCGCCCGGAGCAGGAATGGTCCAGAAGCGCCAGGCTTCTTTTCCGGTTTGGGCATCAAAGGCGGCCACAAACCCGCGCACCCCATCATCGCCGCCGGATGTGCCGACCAGGATCTTATCTGTAACCACTAAAGGCGCGCTGGTAGCGCCATAGTTTTTATTACCCGACGCGTAAGGAACGTCCCAGATGATATGCCCCGACCGTGCATCCAGACATAATAAGTGCGCATTGTCAGTTTCGAGGTAAACTCGCGAATGCCACACGCCAACGCCCCGGTTGTGATGCGAGGAAGCGTCATCCACTAAGCCTTCCGTTACCGGGCGCGAATAATGCCAGATTTCGCGGCCAGTACGCGCATCCAGGGCAAACGCATCATTAGCTGATGTCATAAGCATGATTCCATCGACCACAACGGGCGTTGCTTCCAGGTTGTTGGAATTAGGCGAGTGGAAAACCCACTGCGCCCGCAGTTGGGCTACGTTGTCAGTGTTTATCTGCGACAGGCTGGAATAGCGCCGGCCTGAATAATCGCCGTGGTAGGTAAGCCAGTTTTCGCCGGAAGGCCGGGCGGCCAGCGCCGCACTGTTCACCGCGAACGGAGGGGCCTGTTCATCCGTTCCCGGCAGCGCAGCGGAAAGGAAAAAACAGCCGCATAAAACAATGCCGCGAAAAACAGAAAGAATGAAAGAGCGCATCATCAAATTCTGCTAGTATGTTGTCAATATCGCATGAATAAATCCGCGTGGCAGTTTGTGTTTGAATTTACATGCGAATTTTAGTAGCAGCGCTGGCGCTTGTTTTTGCTGCCGCCGCAATAGGACAAACCCTTCAATCCTCTTCCGCAACGAAGCTGCAAGCCGGGCAGTCGCTTTTTAGCGGAACCTGCGCCGGCTGCCACGGCTTGGATGGCCGAGGCGGGGAACATGCGCCCAATATCGCCACAAACGGAAGAATTCAAAAGCTGGCAGATGCCGATCTTTTGCATGTTATTCATAACGGTATTTCCGGTTCCGGGATGCCCAGTTTCGGATCTCGCTGGAATAGCGACCAGATCCAATCTGTAGTGGCTTACCTTCGTGTTCTGCAAGGAAAACAAACGGCCCTGGTTTTGCCCGGGAATGCGGAAAATGGGCGCATCCTTTTCTTTGGAAAAGCGCAGTGCGCTCATTGTCACGCGATGGAAGGGCGCGGCGGCTTTCTCGCGGCTGATCTGTCCGACTACGGAAGCAGCCACACAACGGAAGAAACGAAACAGGCTATCACCGATCCAAATAACAATCTAGATCCTAGCCAACAAGCGGTAGAGGTAACCACCCGCGATGGCAAAACGTTTTCCGGCTTGGCTCGCAATGAAGATAATTTCTCGCTGCAACTGCAAACGCTTGACGGAGCTTTTCATCTTTTCGACAAAGCCGAATTAAAGCAGCTTACCCATCTGCCGCGATCCCTCATGCCCTCAAATTACGGCCAAACCCTGAGCCGCAGTGAACTGAATGATCTGCTGCGCTATCTGGCCCAAGCGGGTGCGAGTCAATAAAACGAACAGACAGAGTTGACAATCTTTCGGGTGCGTGTTTCAATCTTCATTCATAAATAGCTGAATACGAACAGCGGTAGTTTTCAAATTCGGGAGCGCGCTTCAATGCAAAAGTTGTTTTGCTTGTGTTTCTGTTTGCTGACTTATGGAAGCAGCGTTTTAAAAGCGCAGCTTGCCAACACAACTTCGCTGGTCGGCAGCGTGACCGACAGCGCGGGGGCGGCAATGGCTGGCGTGGCTGTTTCCGCCGTGAACCTTGACTCGCAAGACACTTACAAAGCCGTCACCAATGCCGAAGGTAGCTACACTGTTGAATTTTTGAAAACAGGCAATTATCGCATCACTGCCGCGCAGCCCGGTTTTCAAACACTCACGAAAACGGGTGTGACGGTGGATTACAACCAGACTGTCCGCACCGACTTTGTTCTTGAAATCGGGCAGGTTTCGCAGCAGGTGGTTATCACCGCCAGCACGCCTCCTATCTCGACGGATGACGCCAGCGTACGCGAAGTGATTCCACAGCAGACCGTGGCTGATCTTCCGCTGAATGGCCGCGATCCGCTGCAATTGGCGACCACTGCTGCGGGCGTGCTGCCGGGGCAGAAGTCGGCCAATGGCGTGCCGCCGGGCGAAGATTTTATCGGCGCAGGCACTCGCGAAATTCAGAACAGCGTTTCGCTCGACGGTATCGCCATCATGAACAACCTGATTACCACCGTGCCTTACCATCCTTCGGTGGATGCGATTCAGGAGTTTGAAGTGCAAACCGGAACTTATTCGGCGCAGTATGGCGCTTACCTGGGAGCGCACCTGAACCTGATTACCAAAAGCGGCACCAATGAACTGCATGGCGCAGTTTATGAATTCTTCCGCAATGATGTGCTGGATGCGCGGAATTTCTTTCAAAGCGCAACCTCGCAAAAAGCGCCGCTGCGGCAAAACCAGTTTGGGTTTGAGACGGGAGCCCCGGTTATTATTCCCAAACTTTACAATGGCCGCAACAAAACTTTTTTCATGGTGAACTATGAAGGGTTGCGCCAGATAAAAGGCATAACGGCTTTGGATACGGTGTTGACGCCGCTCATGCGCGCCGGAAATTTTTCCGAGTACAAGACGCAACTGAAACCGGTGAACGGCCAATCCTTTCCTGGCAATATCATTCCCGCTTCTGCCTTGTCGCCCCAGGCTTTACGAGCCTTGCAGTACCTGCCCTTGCCGAATCTGCCCGGCACTACCCGAAATCTGGAATCAACTTATCCGAACAACGACCGCTATAACCAGACGATTGACAGACTTGATCAGAACATTGGCGATAAGATTCGACTCTTCTTCCGCTACGCCTGGAACAATGAGCAGTACCTGACCGGCGCAACCAACCCTTACAACGAAACGGCAATTCCGGTTTACACCAGGAATTGGGTGTTTGGCTATACCCAAACACTGACGCCGAACATGGTAAACGATTTTCGCGTGGGCCGCCAGAATCTGGTAACCAATGCCCTGAACTACTGGTATGTGAATAACCTGAAAACTGCCGGCACGGACTTGGGCATTCCCGGGTTTACCGGCGACACCACGTTTAATAATCCCGGCGTGCCGGTGTTCTCTAATACCGGCTTTGCCAGCATCGGCAATGCCGCCACAAACTGGTTTCAATACGACACCACTTGGCAGGGGACTGATTCGTTTACTTATACGCGCGGGCCGCACACTTTAATCTTCGGAGCGGAACTGCGCAAGCTGATTACTTCCCGCTCGGCAGTGAACCAGGCTGACGGACAGTTTACTTTTTCCGGATCGTTTACCGGTTATGGGCCAGCCGATTTCATACTTGGTTATGCGCAAAATAGCCAGTCGCCCGGACCGCAGATCCGAAATAAAGTGGCGGAATGGCGCGACGGTTTTTTTGTAGTAGATACCTGGCAGGCCACAAAAAAATTGACGCTGAATCTGGGGCTACGGTATGAACTGCCCACGGTTCCTTACACGGTGAATGGTTACGCCACTATCTTGAACGCTACGCAAACCGCGCTGATTCCTTCCACTTTGCCCCAACCCGGATTCAGCTTTATCAATCCGAACCACAAGGATTTTGCGCCGCGCCTTGGTTTGGCTTATCGGCTGACTGAGAAAACAGTGATTCGGGCCGGATACGGAATTTACTACAATCCCAACCAGACAAACACATTTACCTTTCTTAGCAGCAACCCTCCCCTTGGCACAACCACGACTTACAATTCTTCCACGAAAGCGCCGATTGTGCTGGTAAGCCTCAGCGATCCTACTGCCGGGGCCGCTCATCAGAACGCGCTGTCGAATACGTCCATCATCACGCCCAATCCAAACTTGCCGACCGCTTACATGAACCAATGGAGCTTCGGCCTGCAGCGAGGGTTGTGGACAAACGCGGCTTTGGATATTCAGTACCTCGGCTCTGAAAGCACTCATCTGGACCGAAGCTATTACAACAACACGCCGCTGCCCGGTCCAGGCGCGGTGAATGCGCGGCGCCCTAATCCTTTATTCGGCGATATTCGCACCATACAGAATGATGAAGTCGCCAGCTACAACGGCGTAAGCGTCGAACTGCGCCAGCGATTGAGCCACGGCTTAACGCTGCTCGCGTCCTATACTTGGTCGCACGCCCTGGACGTATCCACGGATTCCAACGGCAGCGGTTACCCGCAGAATCCTTACAACTGGCGAGCCGATTACGCCAATTCAAATTGGGATGTGCGCCACCGGTTTATCGCCAGTTTCAATTACGCGCTCCCTTTTTTCAGTTCCGCGTCAAACGGTTTTGTGCGTCAAGTCTTGGGCGGCTGGCAGACCAACGGCATCGTGGCGCTGCAAACCGGATTTCCGTTTAACGTTGTGGCATCAGGAGACCCGGCCAACACAGGCCGAAGCAATCAGCGGCCCAACTTGGTTTCCACTCCCAGTTCAAACTGCGGAAACAGTCACTTGACGAACTGCATCAACGCCGCTGCTTTTGCGGCTGCCACTTACGCTTACGGCAACGCGGGTCGGAATCTGCTGTACGGCCCAGGGCTTTACAACGTCGATTTTTCCGTGTTCAAAAACTTTCGCATTCAGGAGCGCACCAGCTTGCAGTTTCGCTCGGAATTCTTTAATCTGTTTAACACTCCGGCTTTCAGCAATCCGAATGCAACGCTAGGAACCACCACTTTTGGTAGCATTACAACCACTAAGCACGATAATCGAGAAATACAGTTTGCTTTAAAGCTGCTGTTTTAAGCCGCAGGGCGGACGAAAGAATTTGTTCGCGCAAGAGATCACAGAATGAGAAAATCGTTTTTCCAAAAAATCAGAAAGAATGGCGCGGGTTTAAATCGCCGCGAGTTGATGCGCCAAGGCGGTTTGCTGACTTTAGCCAGCGCGGTCCCCATCGCCCAGAGCGCAACAAAAGAACCCACCAAGGCCGCCGCAATCGAAAGCGCCGCTTTGTACCGCTCCATTGGAGTGCGACCGGTGATTAATGCCAGAGGCACCTTCACTATTATTACGGGTTCGCAGTCCTTGCCGCAGGTAAAACAAGCGATGGAAGAAGCTTCCCGCAGTTACGTTCAAATGGACGAACTGATGGCCGGGGTAAGCCAGCGCCTAGCAGAAATCACCGGCGCGCCTTGGGGCATTATCACGGCGGGATGCTGCGCCGCGCTGACCCATTTCACGGCGGCCTGCATTGCGGGAACCAACCCGGAGCGAATGCAGCGTCTTCCCAATCTTGCCGGGTTGAAAGACGAAGTTATCATTCCCGAATACTCGCGCAATGTTTACGACCATGCGATTCGAATGCTGGGTGTAAAAGTGAAGGAAGTGCAAACTCCAGCCGAGTTGGAATCAGCTTTCAGCGAGCGCACGGCTTTGATTTACATTCTGGCAGGTCCGGGCGATACCGGGCCATTGGGAACCCAGGCTGTATCCGATGCAGCACGCCGCCACAATGTGCCAGTGATTGTGGATGCCGCTGCCGAAGAGTTGACTTTCCCGAACCTTCATCTGCAGCGGGGCGCAACAGCGGTGGCCTATAGCGGGGGCAAATGCATTCGCGGTCCGCAAGCGGCTGGCTTGCTGCTAGGCGACAAAAATCTGTTGCAGGCAGCTTGGGCCAACAGCGCGCCGCATCATGCTTTTGGCCGTTCTTTGAAAGTCGGCAAAGAAGAAATTATGGGGATGCTGGCGGCGGTGGAAGCCTGGAAAACTCGCGACCACGAAGCCGAATGGCGCAGTTGGCAAGCTCAGCTTGAATTGATTTCAACGCGGGTCACGAAAGTTCCTGGCGTTACCGCCCAGGTGGAGGACCCGGAAGGGCTTTCCAATCACACGCCCAGCTTGCGCATCAAATGGGATGCCGAGCAGCTAGGAATTACCGGCCAGGAAGTTTATAAGCTACTGCTCGACACCGAGCCGCGCATCGTTCTCGGAGCAAGCTATGGCAGCAGGCCCGACCGGATGGACAGTTCTGTTCTGGTGACGCCTTACATGATGATGCCCGGCGATGACAAAATTGTGGCTGAACGCTTAACTGCTGTCTTAATGCAGCACCCCAAATTTGAGAATCCTGCCGTGCCGCAGGGCCAGCCAGATTCGCTAGCAGGGCAGTGGCAAACCACGCTAACGTTTGATCGCGGATCTGCTGTTCATACCTTAGTTTTTGAACAGAACGCCGGAAGCTTGGTGGGAACCCATTACGGCGAGTTTGTTTCCGGCGACCTGAGCGGGAGCATAGCGGCCAACCAAGTGCATTTCCGCAGTTCACAGAAAATTGAAGGCCAGCAGTTATCCTACGAATTTACCGGAACTGTGGAAGGTGAAAACATGTCCGGCACAGTGAGTTTAGGTGAATACGGTTCCGCTAAATGGACGGCGGAACGCCACCATTACGCAAGCCCGAACGGGGTAGCTCGTCCAGTGAAAAAAGCGTAATGGCTGGTAGTGCGCTAAAGGTGTGTTGCTCGAAAGTTATAAATTTCGAGCTATTTGGCTGAGATCACTGTAGGGTGGTTTCCTGGTATTCCAGATACTTTTTCAAACTGGCAATGTACTCCTTACATAAGAAAAGCAGCATCTTCCTATAATGGATAGGGATGCCGCTGAATGAGCGAATAACAGAGAATTTGGTGCGTGATCGCTTACGAGATTTTGGCTACTACTCGGATCTGAATGACATTGCCGTAGAAGAACAGAAAAGTCAGATTCAAGAGATCACGCGGCTGCTTAAGAATGGCGGAAAGGCGGGTGCGGGTGGTAGAGGCTATCCAGAGTTCATCATCAGTTCTCCATCAACACCGGATTCTCTTATAGTCATTGAATGCAAGGCGTTACCCAAACACCATGAAAGTGTAGACCATTCCAAACCGGTTGAGTATGCTGTCGATGGGGCACTTCACTACGCACGTCTCTTATCACGTTCGTACAACGTAGTTGCCATCGGTGCAAGTGGACAGACCGCATCTGGACTGAAGATCTCCACTTTTCTGTTTGCGAAAAGCGCCGACACCTACAAGGTGCTGACAAACGAAAGCGGCATAGCAGTCACTCAGCTAATCCCATTTGAGGACTTGATCCGCCTTGCTTCTTATGATCCTGCGGTTACACGCAATCGTCATAGTGATTTGATGTCATTTTCTCGTGACCTGCACGACTTTATGAGAGACCACGCCAAGTTAACAGAAAGTGAGAAGCCGTTGTTGGTGAGTGGTACGTTGATCGCGTTACGAAATACACCATTTGCCAAGAGCTTTGGCGACTACACGCCGGAAGACTTGCAGAAACAGTGGATGCATGTCATTAAAGAGGAGATCGAGAAAGCGGAAATTCCAAATTCTAAAAAAAACAGCATGACACAGCCGTATTCGAGTATTGCTGTTCATCCAGAGCTTGGAAAAGCAACGATCAAATATCCCAAGGGTGCCCTTCATGAACTTATTAAGCGTTTGTATGAGAAAGTATGGCCTTTTGTCAGTATTAACCAAGATTTCGATGTTGTTGGGCAGTTCTACGGCGAATTTCTTAAGTACACAGGTGGCGATAAGAAAGCACTTGGGATCGTCCTGACACCCCGGCACGTTACGGAACTCTTTGCTGAAATTGCCAACTTAAAAAAAGATACAAGGGTGCTCGACATCTGTGCCGGGACGGGTGGTTTCTTGATTTCTGCAATGCAACAGATGATGAAGCAAGCCGTTACCGAGCAAGACCGCAAAGACATTCGGAAACACTGCTTGATTGGGGTTGAGCAACAGCCCAATATGTACGCTTTAGGGGCAAGCAATATGATCCTTCGCGGGGACGGTAAAGCAAATCTTTATCAAGGAAGCTGTTTCGATCCGGCAATTACCGCCTTTCTCAAAAGGCATCATTGCACTGTAGGCATGTTAAATCCTCCCTATTCGCAAGGCGACGAGGATTTACAGGAACTCACCTTTGTCGGGCACATGCTTAACTGTCTTGAGACAGGCGGCACAGGAATTGCCATTGTGCCAATGTCATGTGCAATTTCGCCGCATCCACTCCGGGAAGAACTACTCAATAGTCATACTCTCGAAGCGGTTATGTCAATGCCCGATGAACTCTTCTATCCAGTTGGGGTTATCACTTGCGTAATGGTGTTCACCGCCCACATCCCACACTCTACTAGCAGCAGAAAGACTTGGTTCGGCTATTGGAAAAACGACGGCTTCATAAAAACCAAACATAAAGGGCGCATTGATATCAATAATTTGTGGCCTTCGATCCGGGACCGCTGGGTAGAGCATTTCCGAAACCGTGAAGTACATGCTGGCGAGTGCATTACTCAGTATGTGACTCATGAAGACGAATGGTGTGCTGAGGCTTATATAGAAACGGACTACTCCAAGCTAACCGCTGAAAACTTCGAGGAGGTTGTGAAAAATTACGCTGTCTTCCGCCTCTTGGGCAGAACGACTCCAAGCGAGATCAACCCCAATGCTGAAGGTGAATGATCTATTCGAGGTTCGGTACGGCCACAGCCTCGAATTGAACCGTCTTGAACAATGTTCTAGTCACGAGGGCATAGCTTTCGTTTCTCGCAAGGCTGGCGACAACGGGATTGCTGCTTATGTTAAACCTATTCCCGGCATTGAACCCGCAGCGCCTGGGCAGCTTACATGCGCTTTGAGTGGTAACGGCGTACTATCAACTTTTATTCAGGAACAGCCTTTCTATACTGCCTTCCATGTTGCTTGCCTGCTTCCAAAGATTACCCTCAGTAAGCCTCAAATGCTGTACTAATGTATGTGCATCAAGGCCAATCGTTATCGCTACAGCTATGGTCGCCAAGCAAACCGCAGCTTAAGGAATCTTTCTCTTCCAGCAACTGAAGACATTCCCGAATGGATTAATACCCTCAATCAGGCAATGTTTGCGGGAGCCGATGTCCCCGCTTCCGTTTTGCCTGTTTCGCTCAGAAACCCAATTACCTGGAAGTCCTTTAGATATGACGAAATTTTTTTGATTAAAAAGGGTTACTACAACAAGAAACCACCAAATTCAGGTCGAAATGATCCCTCAGATATTCCTTTCATCGGAGCTTCTGAAAGCAACAACGGTAGAACTTCATTTGTTTCCTTAATTGACCTTCAAAATTATTCTAGGGACGGCAGCAAAAATCCCGATGAACCCCTTGAAAAAAAGCTTTTTCCTGGCGGTGCCGTTACTGTCCCAAATAACGGAGCATCAGTTGCGGAGGCTTTCTACCAAGAATCGCCTTTTACTTGTACGCATGACGTGAATCCGCTGTACCTGAAGGACAAAGAAGTTAAGATGACCAGTTCGATAGGACTTTTCCTTGCGACGGTAATTCGTGCTGAGAAATATCGATGGAGCTACGGGCGGAAGTGGAGGCCGATAAGAATGCCTTCGTCCATTATCCGTTTGCCGGTCACGGCATCGGGAAAACCTGATTGGACATATATGCAATCCTATATCAAATCCCTACCGTTCAGTTCGCAAACGGGTGAGTAGATCATTCAGCAACACGCATTTAGCGTGCTATTTAACAGCTCAGAATATTTAAATAAGGAGAATGGAATGGCAAAACAAAATAGAAGAAATTTTCTTGGCAAGAGCGCAGCAACGGCCGTGGCTGCTGCTGGCGTAGGCGCTACTCCGGCGGCGGCGCAATCGGCAGCGTCGAAAAAAGTGTGGTGGGCAGATGGTAAAAAGCCCGCTGAAACGCCGTTGTTCAGCCCCGCCGTGTCCTACGGCAATTTGTTGTTCCTGTCTGGCGTCGGAGCGCACTTTGAAGGCGACGTTAAAGCGCATACAAAACATGTTCTGGATGAGATTGAACAAAAATTGAAAGCCTGTGGTTCCTCAATGGACAAAGTTTTAAAAGCGCAAGTTTATCTGGCAGATTTGAAGGATTATGCCGACATGAATGAAGTGTTCAAAGGCCGTTTCGGAACCGAACCTCCGGTCAGAACCACGGTTTCAGTAGCTGGTGTACCGGGCAAGTCGCTGGTGGAGATTGATGTGATTGCGTATATTTAACCTGCGCAACCGAATCGGTTAATGACTCTCGCCATCATGCTTCGCCGGATTTAATCCATCCCATTGCGGATCGCCGATTGCCGTGTAGCCGGGCGGCAGCGTTTGCCAGTCCGGTCGGCTTAAGCCGTTCAAGTCGTAAACGATTTTTCCATCTCTCACGGTCATCTGGCATTCAAATTTCCGGTTGCCGTTCATGCGCGCGCCGTACATATCAGTGAATCCGAAGTTGCCTTGGTTCACGCTCAGCACCGTTACATCAGCAGGTGAGCCGACCGAAAGATTACCTAACTCTTCATGGTGAATTTCTTTCGCCGGGTTCCAGGTGGACCATAGAATCACGTTATCCACCGTCATTCCCATCGCCAGAAATTTGTCCATCACATTCAGCATATCTTTCATGCCTGCGTTCATGCTGCCGATATGCAAATCGGTGGAAATGGAATCCGGCAGAAACCCTTGTTGAATGGCCGGAACTGCGATGCGCCAGGCGAAGCTTCCGCCGCCATGCCCCACGTCGAAGATAACGCCGCGCTTGCGGCCATCCCGCATTCCCGCGTTCACATGGCCCGCTGCATCCAATTCATTCCGCAGCCCTGAATAACAGTGAGTGTAGATGTCTCCGGGGCGAAGTTTCTCCCGCAACAAGACGGTGATAGGGCGCTCCGGTTTGTTGATGCCGAAATCCACCATCACGGGAATGTTGGCGGTGTTGCCGGCCTGAACCGCATGTTCTACCGGCGTCCATTCCGGGCCGGAATAATGGGCTGTTTTGATACCGACAATAATGTTCGGATATTTTCTCGCCATCGCTGCGACGGGAACCGGGTCCATATCGGCCAGATTGTCTTCATACTGCGGACCGCGCATACCCGCGCCCACAATGTTCAAAAAAGCGAAGACCCGGGTTTTAGATCGATCAATCACATGTTCTTTGAAATCTTCGAAGTTTTTATAGCCGGAAGAGCCTGCATCGGCCACCGTGGTCACACCGGTCCGAAACGTAAATGAATCGGGCCAAACGCTGTTGTCGCCTGCATAAGAATGCAGTTCGCCGGTGCTTGCGTAAACATGCACGTGAATATCAACCAGGCCGGGAGTGACGTACAAGCCCTTAGCATCGACAGTTTTCAAAGCAGTGGAAGCATTAATGTGTTCTGCCACAGCCGCGATCTTACCGTTCTTAATCGCAATGTCGCGTACCGCGCTGATCCGGTTTTTCCCGTCAATCACGTGACCGTTCTGCAAAAGCAGGTCATATTGGGTTTGAGCGGAAGCAGCGCACATGCTAAAACAGAACGCAACACAAAAGAACGTTTGGGCAGATCGGGAAAAGAGTCTCATAAAAATCGCGTTACCGAATAAGGTTTGATAATAACGAAATCTTCGATCAACGGCTAGGTCATTCAACCAAAACTTAAGTATCATGCTTAGAAGCATCGGTAAACACAACATGAGCAGAAGTCTACAAACCCGTCGCAGATTCTTTGGCTTAAGCCAAGGCTTACTGGCGCTGGCCGGCGCGGCGCAAGCAGTTCCGGCTAACGCCGCGGAACAGCCATCCGGCCATGATGGTGTTGCTTTGGATTATTACGACAAACTGGGCGTGACCAAAATCATCAATGCTGCCGGAACATACACGTTTCTGACGGCATCCCTGATGCCGCCTTCCGTGCGTGCCGCCGTAACAGAAGCTGCCAGGCATCCGGTGCGTTTGGCTGACCTGCAGAAAGCTTCCGGCGAGTATCTGGCAAAGAAGCTACAATGCGGCAGTGCGCTGGTAACGGCAGGAGCGGCTTCCGCTCTCACGCTCGGCACGGCTGCTTGCATGACCGTTAACGATTTGTCCGTAGTTGTTCGCATGCCGAACGACATGGCAGGTTTGAAAAACGAAGTGATTGTGCAGAAAGCTCATCGCTACGATTACGACCATGCCTTGTTGAACTGCGGCATCCGTTTCGTGGAAGTGGAAACGGCGGATCAATACCGCAAAGCCTTCACCGATAAAACCGTAATGACGCATTTCTTCAATGCCGCCGAAGGAGGCCGAATCGGGCGGGAAGAATGGATTCGCATTGCCCATGAACACGGCGTGCCGTGCTTCAATGACGCGGCAGCCGATGTGCCGCCGATTTCCAATTTGTGGAACTACACCAAAATGGGCTTCGACTTAGTAACGTTTTCCGGCGGAAAGGGGATGCGCGGGCCTCAGAATGCCGGTCTGTTGTTGGGGCGAAAAGATTTGATTGACGCCGCCGTTCGCAACAACAGCCCCATTTCAGAAACCGTCGGGCGCGGCATGAAAGTAGCGAAAGAACAAATCGTCGGCATGGTAGCGGCGGTGGATTGGTTTCTTTCGCAATCGGATGATGCGATGCAAACGGAGTTTCAGAAACGGGCAGACCGCATCGCTTCGCAGTTAAAGCACATTCCTACACTGACGGCGCGTACCGCTCAGATGCCGGTAGCTAACCAAATTCCTCATCTTTTGCTGCGCTATGACCAAAGCAAAGTGAAGATCACTCCTTTGCAAGTGGCGGAACAACTACGTTCCGGAGTGCCCAGCATTGAACTGAATCCTGAAACGGGGAAAAAGGACCGAACTGGCCTTGGTACGGATGAAAATACGATTGTGGTCGGCGTTTGGATGCTGGAGCCAGGCCAGGAAAACATTGTGGCCCGGCGTTTAAACGAAGTGCTTTCCCAAGCTGCGGTTGCTTGAAGCTTCGAAAGACCAAACGAACCCAAAAGCGTGTAACGACCTAACCAGAATGCCTACCTACTCCCAAAACGCCCGGACAAAATCCTTTGAAAAAATCCGGTTTTCGGCGCTTCGATCATGGCGAATTTCGGCGCTTCCGGCGGCGGTAGCGGCGGAGGCAATGGTGCTTGGTACTTATCAGGCGATTTTAAAGCGTGGCTGAAGCGGCGTACCGTTTCCTGAATCATTCGTTCGCCAAAAGAAGCGAACCCGAACACAACGCCGGGGCGCACCAGGGCTGTTTTGCCGAAGCTCGATAAAAGAGGAAGCTCCACTCCGGCGCGGGCCGCTCCGTTAGCAACTACGTTTTCGTCCAAACCACGGGCCAGCCAGCCGACAGCATGTAGTCCTGCATTGGCCGGTTCCAGGTCGATGAAGCCGCGAAGGTCAGCATCAACCGCATTGCCCAAAGTCTGCAAACGCTGGCGATAAATGGCATTCATTCTTTGGAGATGCCGGTCGAAATAGCCTTCATCAATAAACGCGGCCAGCACGGCTTGGTCAATCACGCAAGGCTGTCCGCCCATAATCTCTTTCGTCTTGGAAAAAGATTCCATCAGCGAAAGCGGCACAACCACATAACCAATTTCCAGCGAAGGGAAAAGGGTTTTGCCGGTTGTTCCCAGGTAGATCACCCGGTTCTGTTCATCAGCGCCCTGCAAACTCGGCAGCGGACGGCCTTGATAACTGAAATCGCCGTCGCTATCATCTTCAATAATCCAGGTGCTGGTTTTTCGCGCAAACTCAAGCAGCGCCATGCGCCGGGGCAGCGTTAATGATGCGCCTAAAGGAAACTGATTGGCCGGAGTTGTGTAAACCAGCAAAGGAGGATTCTGCCGTCGCGAATCCGGCACGGTAACGCCTTCATCGTCAACTAACAGCGGCGCGACTTTCGCTCCTGCTTGCAGGAAAGCGGCCTTAACTCCGTAGTACCCAGGCTCTTCTAAACCCACCGAATCGCCGGGCGAAACTAGCGTATTAATTACTAAATTTAACGCCTGCTGCGCGCCTGCACAGATGATAACCTGTTCCGGCGAGCATTTCACGCCGCGAGCATTGCGGAGCCGGCCCGCAATCGCCTGGCGCAGCGGAAGATGCCCGAACGTGCCGGTGGAATCCAGCATTTCAGCCATGCGCTGCCGCAACAATCGATTACGCAGCCCTTCCCAGATTTCAATGGGAAATTCTTCAGTAGCAGGCAAACCAGGACGAAACGGCCGGGGCGGCCCGGAAGCGTGCAGCCGCGATAGGTCAATCTGATCAAGAACAGAAACCCGGTTGAACGTGTAAGTTTTTATTTCAGTGGCGGGTGCCGGATGAGCTTCACGGCTGGAGAAAGTGGTAACAACCGGTTCAATCTTTGGCGTTAAAGCTTTTTCGTAATCGGCTTTATGGGGTGCTTTGATGTCTTCTATGACCGGCCAGATAACAGCTTCCGCGCTGGAAGGCTTGGCAATGACGCGGCTTCCGTTCTGACGGCAGACCAGATATTCGTCGCTGGTGGAGCTTTCAAGAAAGCCTTCATTTTCCAGTTTATGAAAAGCGCGGCGAACTGTGGCACGATTTAATTCCAGCGCGCTACAGATTTCTCCTACCGTGGGCAGCTTCTGTTGTTCCCGAAGCGAACCCCTTTCAATCTGCTGTCGAACTGCCTCGTACAGTTGCTGATAAAACGGCGTTCTTGAATTGCGATCGATAATGATCGCGTTGATGAAACCTGCTAATGCGGCGGCGCTGGCCATTGCATAAATGGAGTGGGCGAATCGGTATAGTTTCTCTCACAACAGCCCCATCCAAATCCTTAGCCTGACCGGAAATTTCTTTGAGATTTCGCAGGTTAAGGATGCTTTGCTAGTTCCGTATCAGGCGTTTAGCCTGCAAGCGCAGTTATGATTTCACATTGCTGGCCCATTTGCGAGCCGGTGTTTCCGATTTTTTGAACTTGCTTTCCATCGGCAGCGACACAATCCTCCGCTGCGCTGCTTCCCATTGCCGGATGCCGGAAAGCAACTGCGCTTTTCCTCGTTTTGCAGCGATACGGCGATGGATGATTCCACCCGCGACCAAGGTGAATACTACACCCAGAATGGGCAGAATCTCGTGAGTCTGGGACATATTCTTCTCTTCGGATACTTCAACACTCTAACGCCAAATTTTTTTAGCGGCTTGGCGAACGCGTACCAGAACCGGGAAACTTTTAAACTGAAAAGGAGCATCCATGAAAGCAATTCTGGTTAGTACTAGAGAACTAGCGCCTAATACGCGGCATTTCTGTTTCGAGGTTCCTGAACTGGATCGGTTCACGTTCGTTCCAGGGCAGTTTGTTTCATTTAAAGGCGTTCTGAATGAAATTGAATACACTCGCGCTTATTCACTGGCGGCAGCGCCGGATGGAAATCGCTTTGAATTGTGTTTGAACTTGGTTCCCGATGGCGTGTTCTCCGCCCATTTGTTTGAGCTTTCACCGGGTGCTGCGTTAGAAATCATTCCGCCGCTCGGGTACTTTACGCTTCGCAGCCGCAGCCGCGATTCCGTGATGATTGCCACCGGCACCGGCATCGCGCCTTACCGGGCCATGCTGCAAAGTTCCTTGCATGAAATTACGGGCCGGACCACGCTGTTGTTCGGAACCCGCTACGAGGAAGGCATTCTGTACCAGGAGGAATGGGCTGAATTTGAGCAGCGGTACAACAACTTTAGTTTTTGGGCGACTGTTACCCGGCCTAAACCGGACTGGACGGGGCGCTCCGGGCGCGTGCAGCAGCATTTGGAAGAAGCTTTAGCCGGGCGTACCGATGTGGATGTTTATCTCTGCGGATTGGCGGAGATGGTGGATGATGTCCGGCGATTGTTGAAGCAGAAAGGGTTTGACCGGAAACAGATCATCTACGAGAAATATGATTGAGTAACGGTCAGCTTTTATCAGCGGTCGTCCGCCAAGAATTGATATCGAATCACCAGCGTATTCCTTGGTAGGCAGGTAAACGGCTCTTTTCGCGATAAGCTAGATGAAGCTGTGGCGAGCCCCGTAATCCTTAGGAGGTTAAGGTGATTTGGCTTGAACGTACGTTGAAGTTTCTGACCATTTCAGTTTGTGGCACCCTTATGGGTTGTCAGAATTCGCAGTCCAAAGCTATTGATTTGACGGTGAGCCTAAACCGTTTACTGCAAAACCAGAAATTTGATCAAGCAAAAGAAAAATATAGCTTCGACTTTGACACCATTAAGGGAATATACCCCGACTTCCAAATACTCACATTTAGTGGCACGCGAGTTTATCCTGCCCGTCGCTGGGCTAATGTTGAAGTCAGATTCATCATTCAAGCGGGATCAACCAAAATGTTTGAAAAGGCGATTTGGGATCTACATTCTACCGATCCGCGCTTGCGAGAGTTCACGATAACTCCGGTTAGTGCATACGGAGACCCAAGCTAGTTCGGGATAAGCGAGTATTAGGCGTAAAGCTCGTGTGAACTGCCCCGTTAGCACTGCCAGTTGTCAAGAGAGTGTTTCAATTGCGGAACGTCACGCGCCGCACGAACTTCACTGCTTTGTTTTGAAACAATTGTCCAATCACTTCATCGCGTACTGGTTCGTCAGTTTGAATGATAGAGATCGCAGTTAGCGGTTGAACTGAAACTTTCTTTTCTTCCCGGCCTAGCGCAAAGTTAGCAATATTAATACCGTTTGCGCCAAGCACATTGCCCAAATAGCCGATCACGCCCGGCACATCTTCGTTCTTGGAGTACATCAGGTTGCCGTCCAGCGTTGCTTCGCAGGCAATGCCTTCCACTTGCACCAGTCGCGGACGGCCTAGCACAATGCCGCCTTCCACCGCGAAACTGCCGGAATCCGTTACCAGTTCCACTTGAATGGAATCGGTCGCGCCCTGCCGAGGTTCGCGCCGTTCTTCCACCGAGAAACCGCGTTCTCCAGCAATCTGCATGGCGTTCACTACATTAGCCTTAGTAGATAGCGAGCGGCTCAAAATGCCCGCAATCGCCGCGTTCCGCAGCAGTTGCGTATTGCTTTCACCGATCCGTCCGCGATACTGAATCCGTACCGTATGCGGATTCCCTTGGGCAATATGGCTTAGAAATAATCCTAGGCGTTCCGCTAAATCGGCAAACGGCCCGAGTGTGCGGTACTGCTCGGAGGTCATGGAAGGCATGTTGACCGCATTAATAGCTGCGCCGTTTTGCAGGTACTCCACTATCTGTTCCACAATGCGGACGCCCACAATCTCCTGCGCTTCCTCAGTAGAACCGGCAATGTGCGGAGTAGCCAGAATCGATTCCACCGCGAACATAGGATCTTCGCCGGGAGGTTCTTTTTCAAAAACGTCCAGCGCCGCTCCGGCCACGATGCCTTGTTGAGCAGCCTCAATTAGCGCCGCCGGATTAATCAGCTCGCCGCGAGCGCAGTTCACGATTCTGACGCCGCGCTTCATTTGCGCGAATGCTTCCCGATTGAAGAAGTGATCGGTTTCGGGCGTCAGCGCCACGTGCAGCGTAATGAAATCGCTTTGCTTATACAGGTCGGGCAGAGTAAGCAGTTGCACTTCCAGCGCGGACGCGCTTTGGGGGCTGACATACGGGTCATGCGCCACAACTTTCATGTCGAAAGCTTTGGCCCGCCGCGCCACTTCGCGCCCGATGCTGCCGAAGCCCACGACGCCGAGCGTTTTGCCGCGCAACTCATTGCCCAGAAATTTCTTTTTTTCCCATCTGCCGGCCTTGGTGGAGCTATTCGCCTGGGGGATGGATCGGGCCATCGAAAGCATCAGCGCGAGCGTATGTTCAGCCACCGAAATCGCGTTGCCGCCCGGTGTGTTCATCACCAGAACACCCGCCGCTGTTGCCGCTTCCAGGTCCACATTATCGACGCCCACCCCGGCGCGGCCCACCACCCGCAGCTTGGGCGATTGGGCCAGCACCTCTTTCGTCACCTTCACCGCGCTGCGAACAATCAGCGCATCGCAATCGGCCAAGTGCGCTGAATAATCTTTGGGATTTGAAATCACTACATCCCAACTGTTTTGTTGTTGCAGCAGCTCAATCCCGGCTGGAGCCAAGGGTTCAGCGACAAGAATTTTCATGAGTGTCCTTTGGTCAACGACCTGGTTTATGACAAAGCGGAAATTTGAAAGCTGAAAACGCCGTTTCTAGCTGAGCGCCAGCATTTCCTTGGGAAGCGAAGCTTCCACGTAGATGTTCTGAACGGCTGCCACGCCTTTGCCGAACTGAACGGGATAACCGTTGGCGCCCAGAATGATTTCCAGTTCCGCAATCACCGCAAACAAGTCGTGAAAATCGAAAAAGCCGAGATGGGCAATGCGAAAAATCTGGCCCTTCATGGAACCCTGCCCATTGGCAATGATGGCGTTAAAGCGATTGCGGAACTCTTTCACAATCACGCCGGAATCCATGCCGGACGGAGGCCGGATGGCTGTAACGGAAGAGCCGGGCGAACTGGAAAACAATTCCAGGCCAAGCTCAACAGCCGCCGTTCTGGTGGCTTTCGCCAGCAGTTGCGCGTTAGCAATCAGGTGATCCATGCCAAGCTGTTTGATGTATTTCAACGCTTCCGCCAAAGCGAGCAGCAGCGAAGTGTTCGGCGTCCAAGCGGATTCGCCATTGGCCGCATTCTTTTTCTCTTTTTTCAGGTCGAAGTAAAAATGCGGCGCTTTGGCGGTATCGGCAAAAGCCCAGGCTTTCGGGCTAATGGAAATAAACGCCAGGCCGGGCGGAATCATAAACGCCTTTTGCGATCCGCCGATCACAATATCCAAGCCCCATCCATCAATATCGAGCGGCATGGTGCCTAAGCCGGTAATCGCATCTACCACAAAAATGGCATCGGTTTTTTTGACGGCCTTTGCCATCGCTTCAATATCATGCGCCGCGCCGGTGGAAGTTTCCGAAGCCTGCACAAACACGCCGCGAATATTTTTGTTCTGTTCGAGCGCGGATTCAACCGCTTCCGACGGCACAACATCGCCATAGGGCGCAGTCAACACGGTGGCTTTCATGCCCCATGCTTTCATGATGTCCGCCCAACGTTCACCGAATTTGCCGGCGGAACACACCAGCACTTCGTCACCGGGCGAAAAGAAATTCTGCGTGGCCGCTTCTAAACCGCCGGAGCCGGAAGAAACCAGCACCAGCACGTCGTTCGACGTACCCATAACTTCCTTCAGATCACCCAAAACTTGTTTATAAAGCTTGCGGAAATCTTCGGTGCGATGATGAATGTCCGAACCCATCATTGCGTGCAAGGCAGACGGCAATAAGGGAGTAGGACCAGGTGTAAGTAAACGTTGCTTTCGGATGTACATGGCGGGAGACACGTTCAGCGCCAGAAAAAACACTGGCACTGGAACTTCCAGAATAACAAATGGAAAGAGGCTCGCTGCTCAGTTAGTTCCCTAAAACCAACTCAGTAAAGAAGTTAAAGGCCGTTGAACTCGTCCGTAGTTTTAGGATGTTGGAGTCCCCGCCTTTTGTCAATAGCAACCGGGACCCCAGGCCAGTGATAAAGGTTGACGGAAGGATTCACGTCCGTCGTTGAATGCCCTTTTTAAGAGAAATAGAAGGGGTAGTCACATCAGTTTACGCCTGCACGGTCCAGGGTGTACAAGCGATCGGTAAACGCATCGCCATTGCTTGCAGGCTATTGCGGTTTGTGTGCCCGCTCTAGTTCCACAAGCACGAGCCATGCGTCATCAGCTCGTGGAAGAAAGCTTTCCAGATTCTGATGTGGATCCGCCAGTGCCTCCTTGAGAAGCGGACGTAGGGCGAGCGCAAAAAAGTTGAATCGCGTGATGGAATCGCTCAGGGGCGACCCCTTGGCAATACAAGCGCTGACCTTCGCTTGTAATGGGTCCGAATCGCCGGCATGGTGGAGACCGGGGCTCATGGCATAGGCTAACGCTTCATTTAAGGTTTGGAAATCCAGCCCCGGAACGGAGCGGGCCGCCGTCTCAACCTCCGCTTTTTTCGTTTCCGCAAAGGCGTGAAACAGCTCGTGGAGCACTGTCGGATAGACATCCCTCTTTCGCGGGATTTCTAGAGTCAGTTTTCCGCCATTGTAGCCACCGCCCATATCTTGGTCGTCAGGATCGGCGATCACGTAGAACGGAATCGGCTTGGCCGGAGCTTTGCCAACAAATCGCGCCACTTCCGTGGCAAATGTCGCCAACGTCGACTGCTGGCTTGCGAATTCGTGAACGAACTCCTCCAGAGGTTTCGACTCCGAAACCAGTCGCTTCACACGAGGTCGAAAATAAGTTAAGACCCTCCGCTCGGTATCGGCCTCCGTCTCTGTCAGATAGCCGCTCGTCACTCCTGCCTTCAGCGCTTCATCCAAATCAAGCGGAGTGTAGAAAACCTGTTCCGGCCCTCGCCCCCAACCATACTTCTTCCGAATCGCGACATGTTCAACGAGGATTCTCAGGTCGTTTTCATTCAGTCCGCCATCCTGCGATTCAAAATAGCGGACGTACTGCGGGTGCGAGAATTCGCTCCATTGCGAGATCTGATCGACTACGTGAAACAGTTGAGCGGTCTCGGAGATGTAGACGTCGAGCTTCAATGGTCCGGCATCCAAATGGACGGGTGCATTAGTTCGCTCTTCGTTTTGAGCTACCAAAACCTCGTCGTGAGTGCGCGACTGCGCGTCACAAGCCAAAACTGCTGCGAACAAGAGCAAAACTAATTTCACGGAGGTCTCTTCAACATCTTAAACCTTCTGCCGAGAAGGTAAGAAAACGGTTGGGGCGTGTGATGGCTCTTGGCTGGTCACGAAGAATTTACTTACTGCTGACGAATGCGCATCGAGAATGCACCGACAATTGGTTCCGGCTGATAGTGGCCTGACCAGTCCCTTAACAGGGGTTTTCGGTTAGATGAGGTGACTACCTGAACACGAGGGCGGCGATACCAACCAGGTGCTGATCTTGCACCTGGTTTTCTAATAAGCTTTTGATTTCTGTCGACGGCGGGGGAGCTGATCCTGTTGGATGGTCTTGGACCAAGATCGGAGAAGGCAAGACGGCGGCAAAGGCAAGAACTCTTAAGCGATGAGCCGAGACATACCGGGAGAATGATACAGCACGGAAGCACCGTAGTCTAAGCCTCATCTTGTGGGTGCTACTTCATCGCTGAATATTCGCTCGGGCGCATGAAGATTTCATCAACTCGATAAGCCGCGTTTACTTGTTCGATCAAGGGTGCCGCCGCTTTTCTATAGGGCAGAAAGGCTGGGTCGGTATGAAGTGCATTCCAATTTTTCTTCGCTTCCTCCGGACTCGGATGAGCTAAAAGGTAGATGAACGTGTCTTTCCAAGCAGGATCATCACTGGGTATCCAATAACCTACGGCGTTGAGATTATGCTTGGCCTGTAGCTTCGAAACATCCCGAAAGATCGACTCAAGTTCCAACACCTTTCCCGGCTTGGCGTGATAGATCATGAGTTCGAAAACACGATTGTTGTCAGCCCTCACCGCAATTAACTGCATAAACCGAGCACTAATCAGCGATCCAGTAGAGAAGGAAAGCAGGGCGATCACCACAACAAACCATCCTTTGAAGCGGCACCGATTGAACATGTCAGTGATACGTGTACGATTCTTATTCATAAGATTGCTTCCTGATGTTGTCCTATAGTCTTGGAGTGATCTGCGCGAATTCCGCATAGTAGTATATCCAGAACTAGGGTGAGTCGAACAGGTTGCAGAGCCAACTAATATTCAAGTTTCGGTCGTGCAGCCTGCCACGGAAGCTTTCCACCGCTTTTTCATGAAACATCCCGGCTGTGTGGTGTGGATTAATATGGCAATCAACACAGGGGGAGCCAAGTCTGCTGTTCTGCTCGCCCGGCCCCTTCTTATTCTGTTTAGCGGGATTGTGATTTGGCAAAAGCCTGATTGCTCGATTCCGGCTGTTGCGATTGAGTGGGTGTGGAAGTGCTGCCACTTCGTAGTGCGCTGAGCAGCGCCGTGCCGTTCGGAGTGCCTAAACCGGTACACGGGTCCCAACCTGAGCGTGCCTGGTAATACCCGTTGTTTCCCTGCGTGATGTCTTGAAACGCCGGTGAGCCGATCTGGTAAAGCAGCGGATTTACAAAGCCTACCGGCTTGCCTAAAGCTTGGTTGATCAATGCCAGCAGGCCAGCCCACAAAGGAGCCACCGCGCTGGTGCCGCCGATAATTGTGTCCTTGCCATCCACCCGCACAGTGTAGCCGGTTACCGGGTCGGCATCACCGGCCACATCGGGTACGCCGCGCCCTACAAACTGCGTTTGCGGCTGCGCCGGAACACCTGCTGAAGTTTGATAACTCGGCAGCGCAAAATAACGGCTGACGCCGCCTCCGGTTGCTCCTTCGTTACTAGCTAATTCGTTCCACACGGTTTCGCTGGTAATCGTTGTGCCGGATGCTTGCAGCTTTGTGCCGCCGCAGCTCAACACGTAAGGATTCGAAGCAGGAAAATCCACATGCTGTTCGCCATCGCCAGCGCCGTCGGTTGATCCGTCATCGCCGGCTGCTACCGTTACGGTCACCCCCATTGCGCTGGCATCTTGAAACGCTGCGTTCATGGCATTGCGCCCTTGTTCTGTCCAAGTATCTTCCGAGCCGCCCCAACTGATCGAAATAATGGAAGGCTTACGGGTTTGATCGTGAACCGCTTGGGAGATAGCGTCCACAAATCCCTGATCGGTATTTGGCGCAAAATAAACCACGATGTTCGCGCCGGGAGCTACCGCGCCCGCGACCTCAATATCCAGCATCACTTCGCCATCGGCATCGGTGCCGGGCTGGTTTCTTCCGTTGTCAACGGAAACCGCGCTAATTGGAGGCATTTTCACGCCAAGACCCGAGAAATATGTTTTCAGATCGGCTGTTTTGTAGCCGCCGCCTAGTTCAATAATCGCAATGGTCTGGCCTGCGCCTGTGTGTCCGGTGGGGAATTTGTAAAGTTGAGCCAGTTGCAGCGGCGTGAACGAACCCGGAGTGGAAGTTTTTTTGCGCCGCATGTGTGGTTTTGCAATGGGCCGGTTATCGAGTCCCAATACGGCCATCACAACCGGTTCTAATTGGGGCGGCAAACAAACAGAACCTTGGCGGCCCCGGTACTGCAATCCGCTGGCGGGTAAATCATACTGCCCCAACTGTACTTCAAACGCCCGCTGCATCAAGTCTGCTGAACCAGCCAGAACAACTCTGCGGGACGCTTCGTGCCGTTCCACAATCGTCAAGCCGTTTTCATGAGCAAATTCTTCCACGGCAGCGATGGCCTGAGGGTCCGCGCCATGCGCATGTCCGAAGGCTTCACGGCTTTGAAGGGAATGCGGGTGAAGAGAATTGTGAATCGTTGGATCGTTTCCGCGACGGCGGAGAATCATCGTAACCCTGATCTCTTCATGGTTATCAACTGCGCCGAGCAATTTTGCGCCCGGTATCAGCTCTCTGTGGCTGCCTGGAACGGGAACACACTGCGTGTCACTCATGGTAAGCCTCCTAAGCTTTTTCAAAAAGTTTCATTGAAAAGTGATTACTTCTCGTGAATGATGCGATTATTTGCAATTCGCATGCCAACGTGCGGACAAGCATGAGTTGGGCGGGGGACGCGAAACCGCTGAGATTCTTATTGTCTACCTGTTCGCGGAATTTGTCGATAAAATTAAACAGCGCAATTGATTTGCGCCGCCACGATAGCCGCTACCGCTTCCGCCGCTTGTTCGCATTTCCTTCGGTTTACATCGCAATGGGTGACGAACCGCAGGTGAGCGGGACCAACTCCGTTTGCCAAAATACCCTGCTTTTTTAATTCGTCGCTGAATTGGGAACTTGTTAAACCTGATCTTTGAATTCCGACAATGATGATATTGGTTTGCACCTGCGCCGGATGGAGATCAATCTCTGGAATCGCGGCAAGTTGTTGAGCCAATAGCTGCGCATTGCGGTGGTCTTCTGCCAATCGCTTAGGCGATTCTTCTAAAGCAACCAGCCCGGCCGCGGCCAGAATGCCGGCTTGCCGCATTCCGCCGCCCAAACGCTTCCGGTAAAGCCGGGCTGTGGCAATGTCATCCTGGCGGCCTACTAGCAACGATCCTACCGGCGCGCTTAATCCTTTTGAAAGGCAGAACATAACGGAATCGACCTGCTCCGTGATTTTGGCTACGGGGATTCCGCAAGCGGTGGAAGCGTTGAAGATTCTCGCTCCATCCATATGCACTTTCATGCCTGCGTCATGCGCGTTAACACAAATTTCCTCAATGACATCAATCGGATAAACCGAACCGCCGGCCATGTTGTGAGTGTTCTCCAGCGTTACCAGTGAAGTGCGTGCATTATGCGGGCCGCCTTTGCGAAAAACCCTTTGAATCTGGTTCCAACTGAGAATGCCGTTTTCTGTTTCCACTGTTCTGGCCAAACATCCGGCAAACCAAGCCATCATCGAAAGTTCCCAATCAAAAACGTGAGATCGGGCATCGCAGATAACTTCTTCGCCGTGGCGGGTGTGCATCTTAAGAGCGATGGTGTTGCCCATTGTGCCGGTCGGCACAAACAACGCCGCTTCCTTGCCGAACAGTTCAGCGGCGCGTTGTTCCAGCCGGTTCACGGTTGGGTCTTCGCCATACACGTCATCGCCTACTTCCGCTTCCGCCATTGCCCGGCGCATTTCTGGAGTCGGGCGTGTTACGGTATCGCTTCGCAGATCAATCCATGTTTCCGTAGCCGTGTTTTGCATAAAATCTGAATGAGGTTGAATTCTTAAAGCGCACGCGCTTTGTGGAGCAGATCAGAACGCTTGCTGAATACTAAAGGATTGCGCAGCGCGCGTCCAAACGAAGGAAACGAAATTTCCATCACATCGTTTTCTTCCAAAATAATATCCTCGCCGAAGCTGAAAGCGTCCGCTCCAAAGAAGTGAATGTGAACATCGCCCGGACGGCGGTGCGCTTCGTATTTAAAGTGATGGTGTTCCAGGTTGGCAACCGAATGCGACATATTTTTCTGTCCTGTCCAGATGGGTTTATTCCAGAAAGGCTGTCCGTTGCGAAGAATCGAAACTGTTCCCGCCACGTCCTCAAATCGGACATCACCTACCGCCAGTTCCGGGCCGAGGGCGCAGTTGCGAAGTTTTGACGGCGCAAGATATAAATAGTTTCGCTTTTCCATCTTGTGATCAGAAAACTCGTTGCCGATCGTCAGCCCCACCCGCAGCGGTTCGCCTTCGGGCGAAATCAGGTAAGCCCCCGCGATCTCCGGTTCTTCGCCGCCATCTTCGCCGTAAGATGGGATTTCGAGCGGTTCGCCATGTGCCCGCAGCAGGAAACCATTGCCTTTAAAAAACCATTCCGGCTGAACTCCAATCGTTCCTGCCGCCGGATTCCCGCCTTCAAGCCCCATCCGGTACATGCGAATGCTGTCCGTGATTTCAGTTCCTGTCTGCTTGTGCATCGCGGCCCGGTTTTCCGCGCTGGCTTTATGCGTGAGGCCGGTTCCGCTCACCAGGCAATGCGCCGGGTCGTTCGGGTGGTCAAACGAAGGAAGCAGTTGCCATTCCGATGTTCCTTCGTAAACTTCGTCATAAGAAATGGCTTCGTTTGTTTCCGCGCGTTGGATGAAGTCAACTAGCGATGTTCCGGCAGCCACTGCTTCCGAAGCTAAATCGTAAGTCGTGCGATGCCGGTTTAGCAGTTGGAGGCTAGCGCCGTCCACCACCGCGACCCGCCGTTCTCCCCGGCGGCTCATCTGAACAAGATTCATTCTGTGTTTTTCCTTGACTATATGATTGTTCAACGGCGAAGAAAAGTAATGAATAAGAGTTTTGCGTTCGGAATGTTTTGTCTGACTAGTTTATGTGTTTACGCCCAAGCGCCGGTCAATATCCAGGTGGACGCTTCCGTGAAAAAAGAACGGTTCCGGCCCATCTGGAAATATTTCGGCTATGACGAGCCGAATTACACTTACACCGAAAATGGCCGGAAATTAATTGGTGAATTGTCGTCCCTAAGCGAAAGCCCCGTTTACATTCGGGCGCACAACCTGCTCACCAGCGGCGATGCGAAACCAGCCTTGAAATGGGGATCAACCAATGCTTACACCGAAGATGCCGCCGGAAATCCGGTATACAACTGGACGGTTGTTGATCGAATTCTGCAAACTTATCTTGACTTGAAAGCAAAACCGTTTGTGGAGATCGGGTTTATGCCGAAAGCGCTTTCTTCGCGTCCCGAACCGTATCAGCACGATTGGCCGAAAACCGATTTGTATCTGGGCTGGACTTACCCGCCCAACGATTACCGGAAATGGGGCGAGCTTGTTTACCAGCTAGTGCGCCACTGCGTGGAAAAATACGGCAGGGAAGAAGCGCAGTTGTGGTATTGGGAAGTCTGGAACGAGCCGAACATCAGTTATTGGCACGGCACGCCGGAACAGTTTAACGAGCTTTACGATCACACTGCCGCTGCCGTAAAACGCGCTCTGCCCCAAGCTAAGATCGGCGGTCCTGCTTCTACCGGCCCTGCTAACGCGAAAGCGGCTGCGTTTTTGCAGCAGTTTCTGGAGCATTGTTCTACGGGCCGGAATTATGTGACCGGCAAAACGGGTTCGCCGCTGGATTTCATCACATATCACGCTAAGGGCAGCCCGCGCGTGATAGGAGACCACATTCAAATGGGCTTGGCCCAGAACATGAAAGACGTGGCAAAAGGGTTTGAGATTGTCCGCTCCTTTCCGAAATTTAGCGATCTGCCAATTGTTTTAACGGAATCCGATCCCGAAGGATGCGCCGCCTGTTCCGCTCGCACCTATCCGCAAAATTCGTATCGCAACGGCGCTTTATACCCGGCTTATGTCGCGGTCGCAATGGATACCATTTTGAAGTTGGCTGCGCGCGATCGCGCCAACATTAAAGGAATGCTGACGTGGGCCTTCGAATTTGAAGATCAGCCTTACTTCGACGGGTTCCGTACTTTGGCGACAAACGGCGTAGATAAGCCGGTGCTGAACATTTTCAGAATGGCCGGATTAATGAAAGGCGACCTCGTAAAAGTGCAAAGCGATGGCGCGCTGCCGCTCGATGCAGTTCTCAATGAAGGAGCGCGCCGGAATCCTGATATTGATGCTTTGGCGGTTGTTTCAGAAAACAAGCTTTCTGTATTGATATGGAACTATCACGATGATGACGTGCCAGCCGCGCCGGCAGCCGTCAATCTCCACTTAACCGGGCTTCCCGAAAAATCACAGCGCTTGCTCGTGCGCCATTACCGGATTGACGCGGACCATAGCAACTCCTTCAATGTTTGGAAGCAGATGGGTTCTCCGCAACATCCTACTGCGGAACAATACGCGAAATTGGAAGCCGCCGGTCAGCTTCAACTACTCGAATCGCCAAAATGGATCGCCAATAACGGCGCAAAGGCTGAACTGGGTTTTTCGCTGCCGCGTCAAGGTATCTCGTTAGTGGAACTAAGCTGGTAGAAATCCGCTTACAACTTCAACAAGGAGCGCAGGCGTTTGGTTTGTATGCGGCTCACGGGAATTTCGGTCTGCTTTTTATCTTCCATGCGGAGTTGAAAGCTGGATTTAAACCACGGCACAACTTCACGAATCCGATTGATGTTCACCAGAAACGAGCGATGCACGCGCCAGAAAACATCCGGGTCGAGATTGGATTGCAGTTCTTCGATGGTCCGGTAGTTAAGCTGTCCTTCAATGCCGGTTGTGACTACAGTAATCAGGCCATCATCAATGGTGGCATAGATTACATCATTGGCGTCCACCACCAGATTGCGCTGGCCGCTGCGAACCAGCAGTTTTGTTCTCTGCAAACCGGGCCGGGGTCCATCAGGCAGTTTGGGTTCAGCCGCTTGTTTCGCTTCCACAATTTTTGCGGCCCGTTCCACTGAAACAGCCAGACGATCTTTTTCTACCGGCTTCAGCAGGTAATCCATTGCTTCCAGCCGGAAAGCCTCCACCGCGTACTGATCAAAAGCCGTGGCCAGAATAAAATGCGGAAGCGGAATTTTCTTTTCCTGCAATTGGCAAATCAGGCCCAAGCCATCCAGGCCCGGCATTTGCACATCGAGAAACACCAGATCGGGTTCCAGATCCTCAATCATGCGCAACGCTTCAATTCCGTTGGAAGCCATGTCCAGAATTTCAATTTCCGGAAAGTCTTTCAACAGAAAAGCAAGCTCTTCGCGGGCAAGCTGCTCGTCGTCAACAATCAACGCTGAGATGGTCCCAGAAGCCTTCAGAGACATCTTGAATGATAGTATATCGAAGGCGCAGACTATTTCACGTCTTCGCTATTCCTGCACTCAGGTACAGGGTAGATTTTGTGAAAAAGGAAGTTCATTTGTCGACGCAGCCTAATATAAAGATTGCTCCTGCTGACGGGCGCCTGGGAATTCTGATTCCTGGAATGGGAGCGGTGGCCACCACGTTTATTGCCGGCGTGGAAGCCATCAAACGAGGATTGGGTCAGCCTGTTGGATCACTCACGCAGCTAGGCACCATCCGCCTCGGCAAGCGGACCGATAACAAAGTTCCGCCCATCAAGGAATTTGTTCCCTTAACGCCGCTGGAGTGCTTGCGCTTCGGAACCTGGGATATTTATGAGGACAACGCTTATGAAGCGGCTACCCATGCCCGCGTGCTGGATGAACCGCTGTTAAAGCAGTTGAAAGAGCCGCTGGAAGCCATTCGCCCCATGAAAGCGGTTTTTGACCAGAATTATGTGCGGCGCATTAACGGTCCAAACGTAAAACAAGGCCAAAGCAAAATGGAATCAGCCGAAGCGCTGATGCAGGATATTCGCGATTTCAAATCGCAAAATAACTGCAGCCGCTTGGTGATGATCTGGTGCGGTTCCACCGAAGTGCATCATAAGCCCGCCGCCGTTCACCAAAATCTGCAAACTTTCGAACAAGGCTTGCGCGACAACGATCCTGAGATTTCGCCCAGCCAGATTTACGCTTATGCAGCTTTAAAGCTGGGCGTACCCTTCGCAAACGGCGCGCCCAACCTGACCACCGACATTCCGGCGCTGCTCGATTTGGCGCGGGACAATGAAGTGCCGATCTGCGGTAAAGATTTTAAAACCGGCCAGACTTACATGAAGACCCTGCTGGCGCCCGGCTTTAAAGCTCGCATGTTGGGCGTGAACGGCTGGTTTTCCACTAACATTCTGGGAAACCGGGACGGCGAAGTGCTGGAAGATCCGGGTTCTTTCAAAACCAAGGAAGAAACCAAGCTGTCCGTGCTGGAACAGATTCTGCAGCCTGACTTGTATCCGACGCTTTACAAAGACCTATACCACGCTGTTCGAATCAACTACTACCCGCCCCGGGGAGACGCCAAAGAAGGTTGGGATAACATCGACATTTTCGGCTGGTTGAACTATCCTATGCAAATCAAGATTGATTTCCTGTGCCGAGACTCGATTTTAGCGGCTCCTTTGGTGCTTGATCTAGTACTTTTTCTAGATCTGGCGCAGCGAGCCGGGATGAAGGGAATTCAGGAATGGCTTTCCTTTTATTTTAAAGGCCCAATGACCGCTGTAGGATTGTATCCAGAGCATGATATCTTCATCCAATTAATGAAGCTGAAGAATACGCTTCGTTGGATGCAAGGTGAAGACCTCATCACACACCTCGGCCTCGAATATTACGACTAGAAACGGAACTGCGGTTCCGGGCGATGGACCCTGCCTGAAAGTTCTGGTTATCGGTGGCACCAATTTTATTGGCAAGCTGCTGGTTACTGAACTTGTCAGGTTGGGCCATGACGTGACAATTCTGCATCGCCAGAACCGCAGTTGCTTCCATAAGCGGGTAGCGAGTCTTATCGCTGACCGAAACGACGTTCAAGGTTTGCGGAACGTCGTAGGCAAGTCGAAATTCGACGTTGTTTATGATTTCGCTTACGATTGGGAGCGCGGCACAAGCGCCCAGCAGGTAGAAGCAACAGCTTTGTTGTTCGATGGGAACGTCAGCCGCTATGTATTTATGTCGAGCGTTGCCGCTTACGGAGATGGTTTAAATCACCATGAAGGCGATGCGCTGGCTCCTGATGACCATCCTGATCCGTACGTCAGAAACAAAGCCATGAGCGAGCGTTCGCTGTTTCGTTTGTACCAGCGAACCGGATTTCCCATCGTGACGCTTCGGCCTCCGTTTGTGTACGGCCCGGGCAACCCGTATTACCGGGAAGCATTTTTCTGGGACCGTCTGCGCTGTGGAAGAAAAATTATTCTTCCTAGCGAAGGCCACCGCTTAATGCAGTTTGTTTATGTCGAAGACCTGGTTCGGTTGGCTTTAAAGGTGCTGGAATTGAGAAATGCCGTAGGCCATGCTTTCAACGCCGCCAACGCTCGCGCTCTTACCCAATACGAAGTTGTACATGAATTGGCTCGGGCTGCTGGCACAAAGGAGCCTTCGCTGGTGTCGGTTCCGCGAGACCGGATTCTGCGCTCAGGCGGACATCCGATGGGGCCAAGGCTATATTTTGGCTATTACTTTGACCTGCCGGCGATAACGGAAGTGATTACCAAAGCGCAGCGTATGTTGTCGTTCCGCCCCACCGACTTTGCCACCGGTCTGAAAGTTACCTACAAAGCCTACATTAAGCAGCGCTGTTTTACTAAACCGGACTTTTCTTTTGAAGACGAAGTTTTCTCCCGTTTAGCGCAGGAACCGGTGAAAAGTACCAGAGGGCAGTTCGGATAAGGAGCCCTCGGGAGCATAATGGGATGTTACTTGGTTATAACGATTCCCAATGATACGCGCACTCACTGAAGAACCTCATTATCTGACTAAATTCACGAACGGCACCGGCGCTGGCTTTACCGATGTTTCCGCTGCGCACGGCGGAACCGGCACCGGCTTTCAGCCTACTGAACTGCTGGAAGCTGCTTTAGCCGCTTGCGTCACGATCACGCTGCGGATGTACGCCGAAAAGCACAATATTCCCCTGGAAGATGTGAGTACCGAAGTTCAACTGGATTCCAGTTCGCCGGAAGAAGCTGTGTTCCGATACGATATTCAACTGCAGGGAGAACAGTTAACTCGGGAACAGCGGGAAAAACTGCTTTTGGTTGGAAAAGCCTGCTCCGTGCGGCGGACTTTATCCAAGCCGATCCGTTTTGAATCCGCCCGCAAAGAAATGCAAACTGCTGAAGTAAGTGCCGCGCAAGCCGCCGCCCGGTAAACTAAGCTCCGGCTGATTTAATCGTAACCAGGCGTTCCTGGTGTTCTGGGGTTGGCTCCACTTTCAGCGTTTGCTTACCCCTAAAGAAATCAAAATAAGAAATCTGATGAACACAGGAAACTGTGCAAAGCGGCGCGCAGGATTTCTCGGTGATGTACTCGCGCTTGATATCCGCTACCGTGTACTGTTCCAGCGGCTTGGCCGGAAACCCGCGCTGCTGCGAGCAGTAATGCACTAGGCCATCCTCGCAGATATATAAGTAGCGCGATCCGGCCCGGCACCGCCAATCGCTGGGCTGTCCATTGGCTATGTTTTCCTGGAAGTAGTTCAGCCGCGAAAAGTGCTTTTTCTCAAGACTTTTCATCTTCAGAAACACTTCACGTTCATGTGTTCCCAAAGGCCGCAACTGGCCGTCGCCATCGTGAATAATCCCCACCGTGGAAGTGAAGCCCAACTCCATTGCGCGTTTGCCCACTGTTAAGGCATCTTCCGGATTGTGAATGCCGCCCCCCAAGACGCTGTTGATGTTTACGTGAAAGTGCGCGTGTTCGGCCAACATTTGCAGTTTCTTATCCAGCACCTTAAGGCTCTTCTTTGAGACCTCATCGGGCATAACGTTATCGATGCTGATTTGCAGGTAATCCAGCCCGGCTTCGTTCAGCCGCTGAATGCGGTCCGGCATCAAATTATAGCCGTTTGTAATAAGTCCAGCTAATGCGCCCACGCTGCGGATGTGGCGGATCACTTCATCCAGTTCCGGATGCAGCAGCGGTTCACCGCCGCTCAGCGTAATTACTCCCGTTTTCAGACTTCCCAGTAGATCAAGCCGGTGTTTTAAGGTGTTGAGCGGCACCGGCTTTGAATAATCATCGTATTCATTGCAGTAAGCGCACGAAAGATTACACCGTCTGATCGGGATGATATGCGCCATGATGGGATGAGACGTGGAAGCCGCGCCTTTAGCGACTAGGGCCGCTTCTCGCAAATGTCTGCTCAGGATGCGCATCCGTTTCTGGCGGAGCTGATGAGAATCTGACATGGATAACGAAGGAATTATTTTAAATGCATTGCCCCGCATCGCGCATTATTCTGCCTGTAAATGGCGCAGATCGAAGCGTAAATACGCTGAAATCGCGGGTGATAAGCATGGAATGCGAAGCAACGTTCCTTTCAGTGTAACCTACTGGTGCGGCGCAGTAGGGGGAGTTTTCGGCGCGGGAGCGTTCGGCTGTCCGTTTTGCTGAGGCGTTGTTACTTCCTGGTCGCCAAACTGAATCGTGGTTTCGCTGCCAAACTTCTTGTAGTCCTTGTATTGAACAATCACTTTAATTCGCTGCGGACCAGTTTCAAAGTTCAACACGTCATCAGCGTATGTGTAAGTCGGAAACCAGTACTTGCCGTCGATGTTTTCCCGGTAGGTTTCAAACTTCGGGAACTGCTGTCCTTTGCGCTTCAAGTATCCTAGCGAGCGGCCATAAGTTTTCACAATCTGGTAATCGCGGTCGTCCACCCAGATTTCACCCTCAAAATAGCGCCTGCCGGACTTATCAAGTTGCTTCGGCTTCACCGCGAACACATAACAGCCGATATCATCTGCTTTCTGCCAGCCCAGGTAGCGAACATCGTATTCGGAAACGTCTTTGGAAGTGAGTACAAAGGGCAGCACCGTTCGTAGATCCTGCTCATCTTCCGGCGTCATTTGAATACGCTCCAGCGTAGTTACCGGGGCATACACCACGTTTTCGCTGCGCTTACCTTGATTGTTAAACGTAACGTCAGAAACCAGCTCATACTTGCCGCCAGGCTGATTGTCGTCGTTGTATTCAATAATCTTCGACACCTGGCGGAATGTGTATTGTTCTCTTGCCTGGGCGAATTCGGTTTCTTTAGCGGCGAACTTCTGAATGATATCCTGCGTCTGTTCAGGCGTCAGATTGTGCGGAGTGGTCACCGCTTTTGCAGCGGAACTGCCGACTGCCAAACCAACCAAAGAAAGAAAGTATTCGCGCCGAGTCATACAAGTAACAGTGTGACGGTTCTCCATAGATACTGGTTGCTAGCGGGACGGCGCATCCGTAAATATAACAGGGTCGCTTTTAACATGCCACCTTTCGCGGGTAAGCATAGGGGTCTTGTTCTTCCAGCGTAGCGTCGGTGCATTCCAGGTCTTTTTCAATGGCTAGGTCAAGCCCTTCCAGTCGGTAGTAAAGTCCAATCTCTTCAGCATCTTCCCAGGCTTTTGCCGCTTGCGCGGGAAGCTGAATCGTGATGGTGTTATTTGCCAGGTCAGCCTTGGCTTCGGTGAGCGGTTTCGGCATCAAACGGTAGGCAAAAACAGCATTGCCGGGAAACTGTATGCTTTCCTCCAGCGATTCGCCTTTAGCTAGAGCGGATACTTCCCGCTGGTTTAAACGCAGCCGCAGCGAGTTATTTCGAAAACGCAACTTCATAATTCTATGCTAGGTCAGCCGTTTCCAATGCTTCGCAAATCTATTCTTCACGAGCTGATGCGCCATTCCCCGGAATACACGTTGAAATAATCGTTTCTGATGAAACCGATCAGCGTCATGCCCCGATCGCGCGCAAATTCCACAGCCAAGCTGGAAGGCGCCCCGATAGTGGCCAGCATCCCGCCACCGGCGGCCAACGCTTTCTGCACCAGTTCAAAACTGCCCCGGCTGCTCATAAAAAGAACGTATTGCCGTAGCGGCACGCGCCCGGTCAATAGGCTGTGGCCAACCAGCTTATCCAAGGCATTATGCCGCCCAATGTCTTCGAAAACAGCCTGTAGCAATCCGCTTGATGAAACCAGCGCCGCGGCATGCAATCCGCCAGTCGCGGTAAAGGCGGCCTGTTCTGCTCGTAAAAGATGAGGCAATTTGTAAATCAGTTCCGAAGCAATGGTGAGGTTGTCAGTAGCTCGCTGCGTAAAAGAAGCGATGCTTTCCACTGTGCGCTTGCCGCATAAACCGCAGGCTGAATTGAGAAGCGTGGCACGCCTGAAACGCCACGCTTCCACATCCACCTGCGGAGCCAATTCAATCAATACTTCATGGCATTGGCCGCTGCCGAGCAGTCGGACCTCAATCACATCGTCCAGATTTTGAATTACGCCTTCCGATAAAAGAAACCCAAGCGCGAGTTCTTTCTCGTTTCCGGGCGTTCGCATAGTCATGGCCGCGCTCTCAATATTGCGAGTGTTCTTAAACTGATATTCCACCCGAATCTCAAGCGGCGCTTCCACCGCTACCTGGTCTACAGCGCGCTCGTAACCGCTGCGTGAATAGCGCCGCAGGGTGAGCGATGATAACTGTTCTTTGTTTGCGCTCAGTTTAGGATTCGGCATGTTTTAAGAACTCGTGAAAAATGGATTGCGTTTCTTCCGGTCTTTCAAGCTGAATCCAATGACCGGTGCCATGAACCACGGTATGCGGAAACCCGGGCGGAAGATTTTGCAAGCTGTAAGAGTTATGGTTGTATGGAGTAACAATTAACAAGCTCGGACCCGTATATTTGTCGGCGTAAGGCAAGGCATCAAAATCAAGAAAAGCCTGAAAGCTGCGGGCCATTGTTTCCTGCGGCACAGCTTTCGCGTCAGCTAACAGCCGGGCTTTTATCTCCGGATCGGGACCGGTTAACTGTTCCCAAACGGGAGGTAGTAGCTCCTTGTAACGGTCTGCAAGCAGAGATCGGGCAAATTCACGGATCTCAGGAGGGTGAGCATCGCGATGAACAATCGGGTCGAGCGCAATGTAAGCTGCTACCCGGTCTGGGTGTTCCGCCGCGTAAACATAAGCTGCGCCACCGCTGATGCTATGGCCGATCAGGATAAATCGCTGCAAATGCAGCGCATCTGCTATTGTTCCGATATCCTGCGCATAAGATTCAACAGAGAAGTTTTTGTCGGACGGCATTCCCGATTGGCCATGACCGCGGATGTCGTACCGGACCACCCGCCTTTGCACCCGCAAAGGTCGCACAAACTCATCCCAATGCGACATGTTTCCGCCTAGTGAATGCACCAGGATAATGGGAGTTTTCGTGCCCATTCCCTTGTCTTCACCCGCGAACTTACAAGTTTCGCCCTGAATTGTTTTCATAATTCAGAAATTATGATGCATTGCGGCTTAATTTCGGCTGGGCTAATCATGTGGTCGGATCTCAGGAAGCAGTGAGACAATGAAACTAAGTGTCCGATGTTCTTGTTCTTGGCGGCGGCGTTTCCGGTTTAAGCGCGGCTTATTTCTTGTCGCGTCAGGGTATTTCTTCAACCCTCATTGAACCTGAATTCCGCTTAGGCGGGTTGATCAAAACAGATTGCATCGATCACTGCCAACTGGAAGCGGGACCCGACAGTTATATTGCTTCCAAGCCGGAAGTTACTCAATTAGCCGCAGAACTGCCCTCCCTGCAAGATCAAGTGATCGGCACTAACGATGCTGTTCGCCAGATTTTTCTTGTCCAAAACGGCGTGCTGGTTCCGCTGCCTTCCGAAATGGTGATGATGGTTCCGGGCAATCTGCGAACCGCGTTAGCTTCACCTTTATTTTCCGAATCGACCAAAAAACGTATTGTGCAGGAGCGTTTTTTTAAACCGCGCAAACGGCAGCAAGATGTTTCGGTGGCAGACTTCGTGATTGATCATTTCGACCAGGCCATTCTGGAGTATGTGGCCGAACCGCTGCTTACCGGCGTGTATGGCGGCGATGTGGGTCGGCTCAGCGCGCAAAGCGTTCTGCCGCGCTTTCTTGCTTTTGAGCAACAGTATGGTAGCCTCATTCGCGCTGTGCGGGCGGAAAAGAAACAGCGCAGCGCTAGCAGCGGCGGAAGCATGTTCCTTTCGTTCAAAGGTGGTATGCAGGCGTTAACCGACGCTCTGGTGCCTGCCGCGAAATCGCATATGAACCACGTGCAGGAGAAAGCAGCCGAGATCACCAAGGGCGAGAACGGCTGGCGCGTTCGAGCGGGACAAAATCATTATGAGGCACAATCGCTGGTTATGGCCTTGCCTGCTCATTCCGCCGCTTCGCTGTTTTCCCGTTCTCTTCCGGCATTGAGTAGCGAGCTGGTCGCCATTCCGTACGCTTCCTCGATTGTTGTGTCTCTGGTTTACTCCGAACATGCGGTGGCGCACCCGCTGGGAGGCTTCGGTTATCTGGTTCCTTCTTCCGAACGGAAACGAGTCGCGGCCTGCACTTGGATTCATCGTAAGTTTCCGCTGCGCATTGCGCCCGGTCTAGTGGCTTTACGCGCTTTCGTGGTAGCTGAAGACGCGGACCAGTTAATGGGTGAAAGCGATAATGTCCTAGGGCGCATTGTGCAAGAAGAATTTTCACGAACTCTGGGCATCACCGCGCCGCCTGCTTTTCAGGCGGTGTATCGCTGGCCTTTGTCCATGCCGCAGTATGTGGTAGGACATGCAGCGCGCTACGAGCGTATTAAACAAATCATCGCGGAACAGGAAGGACTATACCTGATCGGAAACGCTTACGAAGGTATCGGTGTTCCTGATTGCGTTCGCCTGGCGCGCGCGGCAGCGCAGCAGATCGGAACAAAACGGCTAACGCCCGCTCCCGCGCTTACCGTGCAATAGCGATCGCATAGGCAGGAGTCACTTGCACCTCCCGCAGGTGCGGCGAAAGCGGAAAAGGCCGGTCAATCACTGAATTTAAAAAGTGCGGCTGGACAAAATTGTCGATCATGAAGTGCAAGGTTCTGCCGGTTAAGGTTACTCCGGAAACTTGAACGAGGGTCGGGTGTACCGTCATCTGGCCGTTCGCTGAACTTACTTGCACTGTCACGCTGATCGGATGCTGGCCGGTCAGCAGCTTTGAAAGCAGCCAATCAGTGCTGGAATCACTTGATTTCTGCAATCGCCGAAGAAGATCAAAATCCACTATCCCGGTGGCGGTAGCGCCTTTCCGTTGAAGTTGTAGAACAGCATTCTTGATGGCGCCCGGCGCGGCGGCGTTGATTTCCGACATGCCCAGTGCCAGCAGTTCCGGCGCGCTGAAATAAATTTGGCGAGCAGGCGGCCACCGGTTCGCTTCAATCCACTGCGCCTTTCTCTGCGCGGACTGCCAATCGTTCCAGGAGGCACCAAGTGAAGCGACTATAAAAACGGTAATTCCCGCTAACAAAATGAATAATCTTCTGTTCAATCTTCGAACCCAATTACGTCTAAATACTAGGATGGGTGCGTAGCACTCCTCCCTTATAAGGAAGGATGACATATAAATGAAAAGGCTGTTCCTATGGTTGCTTCCCGTACTGGCGGCGGCTCCTGTTTTTGCTCAGAAGGACACGGATGCCCGCTTGCAAGCTGCAACGGGCGTGATGAACGACATCATGAAGGCCGATGACAAGGGAATTCCTCAGGATCTGCTGGAAAAAGCTTCGTGCGTGATTGTGATTCCCAACATGAAAAAGGGCGGCTTCATTATAGGCGCAAAATATGGACGTGGCTTCTTTTCCTGCCGCCATAAAAACGGTGTCGGTTGGACAGGACCCGCAGGCGTAAAAGCAGAAGGCGGTAGCTTCGGACTGCTTGTAGGCGGCGCGGAAACAGATGTCATTATGCTGGTGATGAACCAGAAAGGCGCAGATTCACTACTTAACTCGAAATTTACCCTGGGCGGCGATGCTTCCGTAGCGGCTGGTCCAGTAGGACGTGACTCCAGTGCGCAAACCGATGCGATGATGAGGGCGGAAATTCTCAGTTACTCGCGGCAGCGTGGCGTTTTTGGCGGCTTGTCGCTCACCGGTTCCACGCTGCGGCCCGATGAAGAAGCCAACAAGGAACTGTACGGGCGTGACCTGAGCAACAAAGATATTGTCACCGGTAACGTCACTATTCCCGCAGCGGCTCGCGGGTTTATGGCTGATCTGAATAAATATTCTTCCCGCAAACAATAGCTGTTTCGCATTCTGAACAAACGAAAACACACAAACAATTTTCGTTTGTTCAGATTTAGTAATTAAGGGTTAGAAATCACTTGCAGTATCTCCACTGCTTCAGGGTTCTGAAAGCTGACTAGCACGCCGTGATCGAAATCAGCTTTCGTGAATGTGCCTAAATCGTTTCCGGTAATCACCGAGTGCAGTTTGAACTTTCCTTCGGGCATTAAGTGTAGCGCCACAGTTGCGGAAGATAATTCCGACTTGTTGCGGAAAATTGCAATCACGCCATTTCCGCTGTGCGCTAAACGCGCAAAGCCGTCCCAAGTGTTCGGCGTAGGCTGAAGCCAGCTTCCTAAAGGAAAAAAGCTTTCGCTGATTTTTGTTGTTTGCCGTAGTTGTTTAAACCAGGTGATTCTTTCGTGATACCACCGTTGATCGGATGCGCTCAATTTTCGCAGATCGCCTAATAACACTGGCGCGGAGCCGATCGCCGTGGCAAATCGTTCCTGAATACTAGCCATCTCGCCATGAATGTTGCCGACCAGCATGCTTTCTGCAGGCATCGACAGCGCACGCTGGTAAAGAAGAGTTCGAGCCTGCAACGGTCCTGCTGAATCCGGCTTATTATCATCCACATTGCTGAGCCAATCCAGATCGCCTGCCGCCAATAAACCTGCATCAATCACATGCTTCTGCCCCCATAATTCAAACGTTAAATCCAGCAGCACATCGGGATGCTTCTGATAAACCTTGCTGGTGACATACGCAATGCTTTCATAGATACCATTTAGTGACTGCGCCCAATCGCCGTGCTCATGCCCCTTCGCCCAGCAACCCGGAGCTTCACCGTAGGTGTTAAACATCGTGGTGAGGTCGAGCTTCACATAAGCTAAGTGAAATTGTCCAATAGCGTCGTTGATCCGGTTCGCGGCTGAATCGCGGAACGGAGTAGCCATGCACATCACGGCTTTTGGTCCTGCCGCAGTGGAAGTAATTTTCCGTTTGCCTTCTTCGTCCTGCGCTGCCCATTCCGGGTGTTTTCGATAGTCAGCCGTGGTGGTGCCGATAGCAGCTAAAGGGATCCACAAGCCCAGCCGCATATTTCTGGCTTCAACCGCCTGCTGTATCGATTTAAGTCCGCCCGGAAAAGCGGCCTCATTCACAGTGTTCTCGCCATATTCTTGCTGCCAGCCGTCGTCAATGGTGAAAATGTCCATGCCCATGTTGCCTGCGGCTTCTATCAACTGCATGGCAGTGTCGCGATTGATGCTGCGCTGAAACGGCTCCCAGGTGTTATAAATCCAGGGCGCACCGCGCTGGTCAACACGGCGCATCAAGACTTGGGCTGTATAGGAAGGCAGCACCCAATGTGGATCGTGAAAACCATCACCCGTCCGGAAAGTCACAAGCGAAACGCTGGCTGTTGTAAATTCCTGGCCGGCAGCGATGGCCCGTTCGAAAGGCATCAGGTCCGTATCATAAAGCACTCCGATGCGTACCCGCTCCGCATCATCCCAACCGGCTACTTCCGTGCGCTTCATATAGCCGGGAACTTCGCTGATAATGGCGAAGCCAACGCCGGTGCGTCCGTTTGTGACAAATAAACCGGCATCTTCCGAACGTCCCGTGTAAAAGATTTCGCGTGGTATCGCGCCGTACTGTGTTTTGAGGGTTACTTCATTTTCCGGCCCGACCGAGGGTGCAATCGCTTCAATATTCAAATGCGTGATGCGTAGAACGCCGGAGCCGGTGTTGCGCAGAACCAGATGTTTGCGGATCACCGGATGCCCGTTGTAGACGTTGTAAACCACCGAAACTTCCAGCGGCAGTTGCTTACTGCGCAGTTGAATGCGGAGCGACTTCCCGTTTGAAAGCGCGGCCTCATCCGCTCTTACGAACGAGAAATCCGAACTGGTTCCGGTATAGGTATGGCCGTTGCATTGAAAAGAAAATTCCGACGCACTGCTTAAGGGCAGCTTATTTGGCTGAATGAAATCGGTCTTCGTGGAAAGATCGGAAAGCTGGGATGTGTAGAACCCTTTATCCGAATCAAAACTTAAGGTGCGGCTAATCTGGTTGTTGCTGATTGTCCAGGTTTGCGGCGCAGCAAAGGCAAGCAAGGGCAGCATCGCCCCAAGCGGGAGGAAGCATCTCATGGATTCGACTCTCCTGGTTTAGTGTTAAATTATCGAGGCGCGGCCCCGGTGGATTCACGAACAATTAATTCAGGATCAAGCGTATAACAGGAAGGCTGCTCCGCTTCGTCCATGTCGGCATCAAATAAACTTCCAAAAAGCGTGGTAGCAATTCGTTCACGCGGAATGTTAATCGTGGTCAGCGAAGGGCTGCTGAACTCAGCAATTTCAATGTTGTCGAATCCGGTGACGGACACCTGTGCGGGAACAGAAATGTTCCGATTGCGAAGCTCGCGCAGCACACCCACCGCGAATAAGTCATTCACGCAAAGAATCGCGGTCGGTTCAAACCCGGACGCTAGTAATTCGCGCGCCGCCTGGCGGCCAGCGCTGAAATCGCTGAGCTGCCGGATAAACAAATAACGCTGCTCGATTCCAAATTCATGAGTAGCGGCAACAAACGCATCCCGGCGTTCATTGGTCGGCCCAAGCTGCAGGCGATGGCCGATATAAGCCATGCGCCGATGCCCCAATCCGCATAAGTGCTGCACAAGTTGTCTGATGCCTTTTGCGTAATCGAATCTCACGCTGCTGCGGCGTGGGCCCGGCAGCATACCGTCATAAACTGCCACGGGAATATCCGCCTGAACAAGCTGTTTCAGTTCCGGGGTTACTGGTTCGGAAACAACCAGCACCAAGCCTGCCACGCGCCTGCCAAGAAACAAATCAATGCACGCGGCTAAACGCGGCGGTTCATAGTTCGTGTTTCCAACCAGCACCTCGTATCCGGCGGCATGGGCTTCTCTTTCCAGCGTATGAAAGATGTCAACAAAGAAAGGATTCTCCAAGTTGGAAACGATAATTCCTAACGTGTTGCTACGCCCTGCCACTAGCGAACGAGCTTGCAGATTCGGGCGGTAGTTCATTTCTTCCAGAACTGCCATTACCCGCTTTCGCGTAGAAGCCTTTACCGCGCCGTATCCGTTCACAACGCGCGATACTGTGGACACCGAAACTTTCGACTTAAAGGCGACGTCTTCTAGGCGCAAGAACGAAGCTATTCCTTCAGCGCAAGAACGCTGGCGCTTTGGTCGGCGGCATCGCTCATCCAGGCTTCATCGTTAGCGCCAAATCGCTTCATGCCGGCTTCCAGGATGGCTGAATCAGGAACTTTATTGAGCGGCGTGTAACGCGGGTGATGACTTTCCTTGTAGGGATCGTTCTGCTTGGCGTTGTAGCAGCAGATCATGGACCAGCGTGGATTTTCAGAAGTGTTCTGATCGGAGCGGTGCAGCAGGTTGGAATGAAAGAACAATGCATCGCCCGGTTCCATTTCCACGTAAACCAAAGGCAGCCGTTTCAGAATTTCGTTGACGCGCTCCATGTCGGCCCCGGCCTGCTCGCCTTTCAAAATATGCTCGATGCGGCCCAAACTATGGGAATAAGGAATCACCTGCATACAGCCGTTCTCTTTGGTGGCTGGATCAACTGCAATGAAAACGCTGGTGAGGTTGGGAAACAGTACGCCATTCTGATACCAGTAGCCGTAATCCTGGTGCCAGGTCCAAGCGCCGCCCACTTTCGCGTCTTTCATGATCATCTTGGAGTGGTAGTGATAAACCTCGTCGTTCAACAGCTTTGTTGCTGAATCCACAATGGATTCGCAGCGCGCAAACATTCCGTACAGCGTATCGCCAGGATGGTTCCAAAGCGACAGCCTCACTTTGCCGCCCTCGCCGTCATTGCGGCTGAAAGAGTGTTGGTCCAGCGCACGATCTTCTTTTGCCGCGCGTTTCAGCAAATTAATCTCTTCGCGGTCAAAAAAACCCTTTGCCAGCACAAAGCCGGCTTCATGATACTGGCGAACCTCTTCATCGGAAAGACAGCCTTTAGCCATGATGGAATCTCCTTGCAATCAATTCTGCAAACGTTACCAAACTGAGCCTATCCTAAAATTTGTTCTGCTGTCAACTGAATTCGCACAACTCTGTTAATCTGTAAAATTTATTTCCAGTTCTCTCTTGACAGGGGTAATGACCAGGCATATAGTTCACTGAGAACGTTTGCAGTTCCGTGTCGAAGGGAGCTAACCATGTCGGGGACTAAAAGCCTGAAGACTGTTCTCGTGAGCGCAACAACCGTAAGCTTTCTGTTCAGCTTGCTGTTAAACCCATCCACCGCTGCCGCCCAAAATGCCAACGCCATCCTGAACGGCATTGTGACCGATTCTTCCGGCGCGGCCATTCCCCAAGCGCAGTTAACGCTAAAAAGCCTTGATGAATCATCCACCCTCACCAGCGTCACCGGATCAGAAGGTTTTTTCTCGTTTCCTAATTTGCGGCAAGGCGATTACGAACTGCGCGTTTCCGCTAATGGTTTCAAGGATTTTGTGCAGCGCGGAATTGCCGTTCACCTTAATGACAATGTGCGCATTCCGGTGTCGCTGGAACTTGGCTCGGCCAGCCAAACCGTGGAAGTGAATGCCAATGCGTCGCCGCTTAATTTTGAAAACGCGGAAGTGAAAGGCACAATTGCCAAGCAGGAAATTACTGCGCTTCCGCTGCAAGTCGCGGGAGGGCAGCGTTCCGCCGCTACTTTCGTCACCCTTTTGCCTGGCGTAAACACAGGCAACTCGCCGTCCAGTTCCGCCACGGCCCGCTTCAACGGCGGCCAGGAACGTTCGGATGAAGCGATTCTGGACGGCATCACCATGCAGGAAGGTCTGCTCAGCCAAAGCGGCATGACGGCCATCCAAGCTGATTTTCCGATCTCGCCGGAAGCAGTGGGCGAGATCAGCCTTCTCACATCCAACTACGACGTGCAGTACGGAGCTTCCGGCGCGGCTGTGATTGTTGCCAGCACCCAGGAAGGCACCAACACGCTGCACGGGGGCGGATATGAGTTTCAGCGCAATAACTTCTTCAATGCGCGACCGTGGGGCTCTTCCCGAACTCCGCGCGATCTGGAAAACGATTACGGCGGTTTTGTCGGCGGCGCAGCCCGGCTTCCCGGACTCTGGACCAATTTCAACAAAACTTATTTCTTCGTCAACTACGAGCAATATCGCTCAGTGGGGGCTACTACCCAACCTGTTTTAACAGTTCCGACGGCGAAAATGCGGTCCGGCGATTTCAGCGAATGGCCCAATCCGATCTACGATCCTGACACCACCCGCGCCAATCCCAATTACAATTCCAGCCAGCCGACGAGCGCCAACAATCTGCCGTATCTGCGCGATCAGTTTATGGGTTGCGATGGCCAGCATCCGAACGTAATCTGCGCGAACGATCCGCGCCTGGCTGCTTCGCTTGCTCCGCAGTGGTTGAAATATGTTCCCGCGCCGAACCGCGCTGGCTTGTCGAATAACTACATTGCGCCGAATGGGTTAGCCAACGCCCTGAACGCAAACACAAATCAATGGGACACGCGCGGCGATGAATACTTCGGCAATAACGACCACCTTTTCGGTACATATCATTACCGCGGAACGCTGCCTTACACGCAAAGCGCTTTTCCGGCCGTAATCGATACCAATAACACGCGCATTCCCAACTACAGCCACATCGCGCGGGTCAACTATGACCATATCTTTTCACCCACGCTGGTGAACCATTTTGCCTGGGGCTATCTGGATCTGAGAACCGGTGAATACAATGCCAGCGATTGCTGCGTGGATCAGCTTCCGAAAATTGGCGGCGTTTACAGCCATACTCATGTGCCGGTGCTGAACTTCAACAATTTCAGTTCCTACGGCGGAAACGCTGATCTATTAAGCACGAGGCCTACTTATGTTGCGACAGATACGCTGAGTTGGGTAAAGGGCAGGCACACGTTTCATTTCGGCGGCGAATATCGGAGCCTGGCTTACCCGACCGCGCAACAGCCGAATGCATCAGGAACATTTAATTTCACTAACGCCAACACCGGTTTAATCGGAATCAGCAGCGGCAACGCGATGGCGAGTTTCCTGTTGGGGCAGGTCGGCTCGGCAAATGCCGGCTTCTACTCGCTTCCCGCGTTTGTGCCGCAGGCTAAAGCTTATGGTTTGTTTGCGGGCGATACCTGGAAGGCCACGCAAAAATTGAGCGTCACGCTCGGGCTGCGTTGGGACGTGTTCACGCCCTCCGTCGAAGAAAACAATAAAACCTCGTTCTTTGACCCGACAGGGTTAAATCCAGGCGCCGGAAACCGTCCAGGCCGTCTGGCCTTTGCAGGCGATAAATACGGCGCGGCCAGCTACGGTGCTGATGCGCCTGAGAAAACGTATTACAAAGGGTTCGGTCCACGTGTCGGCTTCGCTTATGCGGTTACGCCGCAAACCGTGGTTCGCGCCGGTTACGGCATTTTCCTTGAGCAAGCCTATTATCCGGGTTGGAACGGTGGAATCGCCACCGATGGGTTTAACAAAACAGTGACGTTCAACAGCACGCTCGGCGGCATTCAACCGGCTTTCCTGCTGCAAAACGGGCTTCCGCAGAATTTTACGAAACCGCCGTTTCTGGATTCCACTTTCTTGAATGGGCAGAACGCTCCAAATTACCGCCCCGTGGATGCAAACCGTCGCCCTTACACGCAGCAATGGAATCTCACGATTGAACGCCAGATCGGCTCGAACATTCGCGTGACTGCCGCCTATGTCGGAAATAAAGGCACGCGCCTGCTCTCGCAAATCAACGCGATCAACGCTCTTCCGCCTTCGCTGCTGGGGTTTGGCAACAAATTGAACGACCAGTTTGTGCCGGGGCAGGCCAGTCTCGATGGAGTGCCGATTCCCTATGCAGGCTGGACGCAACAGATGACCGGCTGCGCGCCAACCGTGGCCCAAGCCCTACTGCCTTATCCGCAGTACTGCGGCAACATCTACGGACAGAACGAAAACCAGGGCAACTCGACGTACCATGCCTTGCAGCTTTTGGCAGAAAAGCGTTTTTCCAATGGAGTTTACTTTCTGGTTTCCTATAGTTTTTCGAAAACGTTAACGGATGCGGATTATTCGCAGTCTTCGCAGGGGCCGACTTACGCGATCTCTCCGTTTGAGCAAAAACGGCAGAAAGCTCTTTCCATACAAGACACGCCCAATTCCCTAACCGTGTCCGGCAGCTACCAGTTGCCGTTTGGAAGAGGCAAAGCATTTGCAAACTCTTTAGGAACTCCGCTCAATTTTCTAGTTTCCGGATGGAACTTAGAAACCATTATTCGCGCCAACTCCGGGCAGCCGCTGGCGTTCCGTTCCAGCTACTGCAATGTGCCTTCGCAGTTCGCCGCGGCCTGCATCCCAGGGCTTTTGCCCGGCGCGAATCCGTTGGCGCAGAGCCGGAGCAGTTTCAATCCCAATGCTCCGTTGTTCAACGCGGCGGCTTTTCAGCCGGTCGATTCGTTCAATTTTTATTACGGCAATGGTCCAAGAGTGTCTAACATTCGGGGCTTTGGCTTCTTCAATATCGACTTCGGCGTTGTGAAGAACTTCACCATTAAGGAACGCTTCAATATTCAGATTCGCGGCGAAGCTTTCAACGCGCTCAATTACCATTCGTTTCTTAACAACTTTGTGACTGACATTCAGGACCCGAACTTCGGAAACTGGAACGGCACAATCACCGCGCCGCGCAATCTGCAGCTTGGCGGCAAGATAACGTTCTGAACAGTCGTCATTATTTGATGAAAACCGGGCATTATCTCGCGAGCGTGTTGCTATTCGGCGTGGTTGTAAGTCTGCTGGCCGGAAGCATCACTCCTGAAGCCACGATTCTCCGCATTCAGGACCGCATACAAGCAGGCGATCTCGCCGCCGCCGGTTCCATGGTGAATGCCGCGCTGAAAAATGATCCGCATAACGGCGGTTTATACAATCTGCGCGGCGTGGTTCACGCCAGCCATAATGAAACGGAACCAGCGGAAAAAGATTTCGAACTCGCTGTTCGATTCAGTCCCGATTTGGAAAGCGCTTATCTCAATCTCGGCAGGATTTGTTTAATGTCGGGCAGTCAAAATAAACAACTGCTCAGTCGTATTGTGGCAAATTATCGCTCGTTGTCGCAGCGCAAGCCGCTTTCCGATCAAGCGCAAGTGCAGTTCGGAAAGCTGCTGGCTGCCAACGGAAACTTCACGGAGTCATTGAAAATTCTTGACGGCCTTGCTATGGCAGATCGCGATGATCTGGATACGCTTTCGGTACGCAGCGCGGATCTAGTCGCGCTCAAACGGTATCCAGAAGCCCGGAAGGTTCTGGAACAACAAGCAGCATTAGATCCGCAGAACGTGGATCTTCTGTTGGAACTGGCGCGACTGGCCCGTGAACAAAATGACCTCACCGGTGCGTTGGGATATTTGGCTCATGCGCGCGAGCTGAAGCCGGATGCCGCTCCCGTTCATTTCTTCTTCGGAGTGGTTTGCATTGAACTGGATCTTCCAATAGAAGCAAAAACGTCACTGGAGCAGGCCTTAAAGCTTGATCCGGCTAACCCCTGGTACAACTATGCGCGAGGCTCCGTGGAACTGCAAGGCCGCTCCGCCGAAGAAGCTATCCCTTATTTTCAAAAAGCGATTGCCGCCCATCCAACCGACCCCAGATATCATTTCGCGCTAGGAGCGGCCGAATTCGCCAGCGGAAACTATGAGGAAGCAAGAAAAGAATTAACGGCAATCGCAGAACAAAAGGATACAACGGGCGGAGCCCAATACATTCTGGGCCGAATTTCTAAAACTGAAAACGCGTGGGCGGAAGCGGCGGGGCATTTTGAAAAATCCATCGCCGCCGAACCAGGCTATCCCAATGCCCATGCTGAACTGGGGCTTGCGCAGGCGCACCTGAATAACCTTGCCGGAGCCAAGCAGGAGATTGATCGGGCGCTGCAACTCGATCCGCAAGACTACGCCGCGAATTTCAGCTTGCTTTACTTATATGAGCGGACCAAGAATCCTCTGGCAGCCAACCAACGCGAAAAGATGCAGAAATTGGAGTTGTCGCGCACCGGCAAACAGGAACTTATGGTGCGTACAATCAGAGTGCTGCGCTGAGTGCTCATCCCAGGACATAAATGTCATCCCTTACTAAAACAGTTGAGCCGACCCGGTTATCGCCAGGGTCTTTCTTGTTGTTTGCCGTTGCTGCCGCTGCCTTGGGCGGACTGCTGTTCGGCTTCGATATTGCGATCATCACCGGAGCCGGGCCATTCCTGATTCGTCAATTCCACCTTGACGAGCTGAATCTGGGATGGGCTTTCAGTTCGCTTCTGTTCGGCTGCGTGATCGGATCAGTGATCACCGGACGATTGACGGACCGCTTAGGTCGTAAGAACATGCTCTTATGGGTGGCGGTGCTTTTTGCAGTCGCTTCCGTGTTAACCGGACTAGCGCCTACCTTTGCCCTGTTCATACTGGCGCGAGGCTTGGGCGGTTTGGCCGTAGGAGGCGTTTCGGTGCTTTCCCCCATTTACATTGCGGAAATTTCGCCGCCGCAAAGCCGGGGCAGATTGGGCGCACTCTATCAGATGTCGATCGTCACCGGCATTCTGTTGTCTTACCTGATCAACTACTGGCTGCGCAGCGCGGGAACGGAAAGTTGGCGTTGGATGTTTATCACTGGAATTGTTCCCGCCATTCTTTTCTGCGTTCTGCTTCTGCGCGCGCCTGAGACTCCTCGTTTTCTGGTGATGGCCGGCAAGCAGAACGAAGCGCAGCGCGTTCTTAGCCGCTTAATACAGCCGGACCAGGTGGACTTGGAATTAGCGAAAATCAGCGCCAGCTTCAACAGCCGTCGTTATGGAGTGAAGGATTTGTTTGCGCCGGGCCTGCGCCGCGCCATTCTCATTAGTTGCATTCTGGCGGTTCTGGTTCACGTATCAGGAGTCAATACTGTAATTGACTACGCGCCGATCATCTTTCAATCCGCCGGCTGGCGCATTGATGCTGCGTTGCTTGCTACGTTTCTGGTCGGCATAACCAATTTTGTGTTTACGCTTGCTTCCTTCTGGATGATTGATCGTTTGGGTCGCAAGCCCTTGTATATTGCTGGTTCCGTTGCAATGGGCGCAAGTCTGCTGGCGCTGCTATTTTTGGCGGCTACCGGCGGGTTTCAAGGCAAACTGGTTCCGCTGCTCGTAATGGTTTACCTGGCCTTTTTTGCTTCCTGCATCGGACCCGTTTTCTGGACCCTGATCCCGGAAATGTTCCCGAATCATCTGCGCGGCACCGCGATGTCCGCGCCGGTTCTCACGCAATGGGTCACAAATGCCCTGGTAGTGTTGTTCTTTCCTTTAGCTTTTAATCGCCTGGGTAAGCCCGCTACATTCGGTTTTCTAGCAGCCATGTGCTTCCTGCAGGCGATCTTTACCTGGTTGTATGTACCGGAAACAAAAGGCAAATCACTTGAAGAAATCGAGGAATTCTGGCACTCGAAAAAGAAAACTGCTCATTAAAACAACCGAACTCAGGAAACTTTCGGGGGTATTTAGCAGCAACTCAGCTACTCGCTTGGTAGTCAAACTAGAGTCACTCTTCAACGTGTTCTAACGGCAAAGACCATTTTCTCACCAAATGAATGTTTTCAGAAGTAAGTTTCCAGGGCGTCACTGGCTGATGCTGGCGTTCACCGCTGTTTTGTTCGTTCTGGTATCAGTTTTTGTGGATTTGAAGCCACAGGTCGATGAAAACTTCTTTTTCTCCTCCAGTGACCCGGAATATAAAGAATCTGCCAAAATTGATAAAATTTTCCCTTCAAGTAGCCAACTAATTATTAACGTGGCCTCGTCCCGCATCCCATCGGAACGCTATCTGAAGCGGTTGGCGCAATTGACGCAGCAGCTCCAAAGGATCAAAACGGTGTCCAGCGTTCAAAGTTTGGCAGACGGCCCGAAAAATTTTGAGGATGCTGAAAAGAGCCCGTTCTGGAAGCGGCTTTTGATATCGGAGAATGGGCGTTCCAGCAACGTAATCGTTTTCGCCTCGAACCGGGACAGCGAACAACTCATCAGCCGGATAGAAGCAATTACCAATAAGTTCGATGCAAAAGATTTTCATGTCCAAATTGCGGGAGCGCCCTACGTGGCCGAAATGGTCCGGCGGAATCTGAAGCATGATTTTCATACTTTTAGCCTCACCTCTGTTCTGCTGTTCGGAGTGGCGATGTGGTTTCTCTTCCGGTCATGGAAACTCACGCTGGGAATGCTGGGAACGTGTACGAGCGCCGTTCTAGTAACGCTCCTGGTGCAGTCCGTGTTTGGGGAGAAAATCGGCATCCTGACGGCAAATCTCGGCACGATTGTGTTTGTGGTGGCCTTGTCGCACCTGGTATACATGACGTTCAACTGGCAAACGCTGGCTGGCCAGGAAAATGAAAACTCGCACGACCTGGGCGCAAAAGCCTGGCGCATGACGCTGCCTGCTTCATTCTGGTCCATGGTGTGCGCTTCGCTTGGGTTCGGAAGCCTGTTGCTTGTACCGGCGAAGCCGCTGCGCGAACTCGGCCTTGGCGGCGTGGTGGGAACGGTAGTAGCGCTGGTGTGCGCTTATCTGATGTATCCGGCTTTCTTAAACTGGGCAGGGCCAAAGAAAACAAAGGCGGTGGTCCAAGAAAGCAAGTCCCGCTTTGGGGAGCGGAAGTTTGTGTGGGTGTCGATTGCTACCGTGCTGGCAAGCGCATGGTTAAGTTTCGGCCTGACGCGATTGAACACCGATCCAAGCCTGCTCGATTATTTCCAGAAGAACGAGCAGCCGCGCGAAGGACTGGCGTATGTGGACCGGAATGGCGGCTCGAATCCGTTGACTTTGGTAGTTGCTGCTGCTGATGGCGGCAGGCTGGATACCAAAGAAGAATATGAGCGGATGTGGGCCTTGCAGGATGCGCTCGAAGAACACAGGGGCGTAGGAGAAACCCTCTCGCTGCCGGTTCTGATGGCGGAAGGACATCGTCATTTATTCGCTTTTCTGCTCAGTTGGGACCACTTGCTCAAGATCCTGAACGAACCGAAGCACTCGCGGGTCGCGAGCACTTTTGTGACAAAAGATCGCAGCTTGGCGGCATTTTATATTCGGATGGTCGAACGGGGAAGAAGTAAGCCGCGGGTGGAGGTTGTGAACGATCTGCGAACAATCGTGCGGCGGCATGGCTTTAAGCCTGTTCTCATTGGCGGCGTGTACGAATTGCAGGGAGCATTGGCAAAATTAGTGAAGTCGAGCCTGATCAGCGGCCTGTTCTGGTTGTTGGTGTTTTTCACGGGGGTTGCCTGGATTGTGGGCCGGAGTCTGCGAATAGCAGCCGCGATGATTTTCAGTTTGAGTTTAGTGCCCATCTGTATGCTTGGCGGCATTGGACTGCTGCATATCCCCGTTGACATCATTTCCGCGCCTGCCACCAATGTTTGCGTCGGCATGGCCATCGATTCAATGGTTCATTTGGTGTTCGGCGTGCGGCGCGCGCAAAAAGAAGGCCAACAAGGTTGGGACGCCTGGGTAGCCGGGCGAAAAGAACAGTGGCGCGGAATAGTGTATTCAGATGTTATTATTGCTGCCGGATTTGCTATCTTTGCGCTGTCGAACTTTCCGCCTACGCAGCGCTTCGGGCTGGTTGTTGTTGCCGGAACGGTGATCGACATTCTGGCAAACCTGTTTCTGCTGCCGCTTTTGGGTGGTGCGCAATGGAAGGTACGGCGCAATCGCGCGAGTAAACTTTCCGAAGTAGCGCAACAAGCGTGATTATTGATTACGTTTGATCTGCTGGCGGCAACAACGCTAACTTGGCCCCCACTTAACGACCCACCGGCTGCGACTGCCCCCAATCGGGGCTGGACATCTGAATGCTCCAGATCGGGGCGCCAAGATATGAGGGGCCATCGGATCTGACGAAAGCCGGAGCTTCCCCGATTGCGATCCACACGTTGTAGTCTGCCGGCTGTTTGCCTATCATCGGTGCTAAAAGCCCGGTTATCCCGCCCAGTTCGACCTTTACGGTAAAACGCATCGCTTTTTGACGGACACCGGCCACCGAGAATGTTTCCTCTCCTTGCGGGGAGATGGAAAGCTGGACGAGTCGCGGCTTCGGCGTTGTCACCACAAAAGAAACTTTTGTTTCCTTTGTTTCAGGCGAGACGTTCTTTAGCACGTCAAGGATGATTCCGTTAGCCAAGTCAGGCGGGAGATCAAGATGTTTGGTCTCAACCTTTTCCTCGCCCTTTTCCTGAAAACGAACCGTCACTTGCCCAGTGGAAGCGTTGATCAGCATATCCGTTGATTGGGGAAATGCCGGGCCTTTCTGAATGTGGTGATCGGTAATCAGCCGGAAGTGAAGGCGCTGAGAAAAAACGGCAGTATCGCTATCAACGGAGCCGTCTTTGAAGTGGAATATCAGTTGGGAGGTGATCCGATCGCTTTTAACAACCTGAATGAGATCGCCTTGCGCCAGGAGTTTACCTTCCATCGTACGCAAGGCTAAGAAGCCATGAACCGATCCCTCCAAATAACGGACGCGGATTGGTTCGGCTGATAGTAAACCGGTTTGTAGCAGAAGAACAATCCCGAAAAGTCTCGTGAGCGGCCAAGAACTGAAGCACTTCATGAGAGCCCCAGGAATAAGAAATCCCCAATGAGCTTGGATGAAGTGGGAGCATCGGCGATTTGTGAGTGTCATCTCCTTGTAAGCGTGAACTTCCCTAGCAAGACCCGCTCAATTTATACCATAAATGGTCCGCTCAATGAGTACGTTTTCCAGAAGAACATGGCTGGGTAGAGTGTTCTTCTGATCGGTGACGTGCTCAGGATTCGCCTTCGCGGAAGCATCGCGTTCAAAACTGGAATGATGGCACAGTTATGGAACCTGCGAGGACTTTCCTGGCGGGAGTTGGTGAAACGCACGTGTCGCAAAAGTTGGGACGATGAGGTTTTCGGACAAGCCGCTCGGCTGGCCTTTTATTTTTTCTTTGCCCTCTTCCCGGTATTGTTATCAGGTCTTATTCTGCTTGGCGAATTCGCTGGCGGCGGATCTGCTGAACGCACCGCCCTGCGCGATTCTTTCCAGCAGGTACTTCCTCCGGAAGCGTCAGCGCTAATTGCAAAAACAATTGAGCAGCTTAACGCGAAGGCCGTCCTCGGCGCCGGTGCCGTACCGGCAGGCTTGTATGCCGTTTGGGGAGCTTTGAATGGAACCTGGGCTCTGATAACCGGCCTGAATAAAGCCTATGAGGTGGAAGAACAACGTCCCTGGTGGCGGGTCTTGTTTGTCTTGTTCGGATTAACGGTTTCTCTGGGCGCTCTGGGCCTGATCGCGCTCGCTGCCATCGTTTACGGTACTCGCGCTGCCAACATCGTCGGGCAGCATCTGGGGATGCCTGCTTCTTTCGCATTGTTCTGGCGCGTCGTGCCGTGGACGGTGATCTTGCTCCTGCTGCTCTTCTCAGTGAGCGTTCTTTATCGTTTCGGGCCCAATTTGAAAGATCGACGATGGCAGTGGAGTGTACCCGGCGCTGTAATAGCCGTCACGACATGGTTTATTTCAACATTGCTGCTTCGGGTGTACCAGCAGTACTTCCATTCTTCCAGGATTTACGGAGGGCTAAACGCAGTGGCCATCGTTTTGTTATGGCTCTATGTCACGGGCGCGGCGATTTTTATTGGCGGCGAAGCGAACTCTGAAATTGAGAAGGCTGCGTCCGAAGCCGGTCACTCAGACGTTAGACACGTTGAGGAACGGCGCAGTGGTGGCGAAGGTAGTCCCGGTGCTTAAGCGGCACTGTTTCAGCGCGGAAACCATCGCCTATGCCTTTTATAGGCCAAAAAACTACTGCAATCGCGCTTGCAAAACGGAAAACACGTCCGCTATGTTTACATCGCTCGATTTCCGGGTGCGCCGCTCCACGAACTCCACTTTTCCTTCAGCCAACTTCTTCCCAATGGTAATGCGGTAGGGAATGCCGATCAGGTCAGCATCCTTGAACTTCACGCCCGGGCGCTCGTCGCGGTCATCAAGCAGCGCGTCAATACCTGCCTGGCGGCACTCCTGATACAGTTTCGTTGCTGTTTCGCGCTGCAAGGGTTCCGCGTAATTTGCCGGCGTAATCACCACCGTAAAAGGAGCAATCGCCGCAGGCAGCGACATGCCGTCTTTATCGTGGTACAGCTCAATGGCGCAGGTGAGAATGCGTTCGATGCCGATTCCGTACGACCCCATAATCGGCGTTACTTCTTTGCCGTTTTCATCCAGCACGCGCAGCCCCATTGATTCCGAGTAACGATAGCCCAGCTTAAAGATGTGGCCGATCTCCACCGTTTTCACCACGTCCAATGCAGCACCGCAGTTCACGCAGGCTTCGCCTTCCACCGTCTGCCGCAGATCGAAAAATTCAGCTTGGAAATCTTCGCCGGGAGTGACGTTCCGTAGGTGGTAATCGTCCTTGTTTGCGCCGCTGATCATGTTGCGTCGTGCTTGCAGCGCAAGATCAGCCAGCACTCGCAATTTTTTGACACCGACCGGGCCGAGCGAACCTGGATTGGCTCCGAGCAGATCGTAAATTTCCGCCGGATGCGCCGGACGAATTTCTGCGGCTTTCAAAACCGAACTGAGTTTGGCTTCGCTCAACTGATGGTCGCCGCGCAGCATCACTAATACCGGTGCGTTATCGCCTGTCATTACCAGGCTTTTCATCTGCGAAGTTTGGGGCAGTTTGGTGAACTTCGACACTTCCGCAATAGTTTTAAAACCCGGTGTATGGAATTCTTCCGGGTCGAGATCGCCTTCCGGGTCAGGCATAGCAGGCGCGCTCGGCTTCGACACCGCTTTTTCCAGATTAGCGGCATAGCCGCAGCTTTTGCACCGCACCACGAAATCTTCGCCCGCATCCGAAGCGATCATGAACTCTTGCGATTGGCTGCCGCCCATCGCGCCGGAATCGGCTTCCACCGCCATGTATTCCAAGCCGCAGCGATCAAAAATCCGACAGTACGCGTCATGGTGCTTCTGGTACGACTTGTCCAGTCCTGCCGCATCCAGGTCAAAAGAGTAAGAATCTTTCATCAGGAATTGGCGCACGCGCAGCAAACCCGATTTCGGGCGCGGTTCATCGCGAAATTTGGTTTGAATCTGATACCAGATCTGCGGCAATTGTTTATAACTGCGGAGTTCGCCGCGGGCAATAAACGTCATGATTTCTTCATGCGTCATGCCCAAACAAAGATCGCGGCCAAAGCGGTCTTTCAACCGGAACATGTTGTCGCCCATCACCGCCCAGCGGCCCGATTCCTGCCAGACTTCCGCCGGGTTCAAAGCTGCCAGCAGCATCTCCTGCGCGCCGATGGCGTTCATTTCTTCGCGCACAATCTGTTGAATTTTCAACAAAGACCGCTGCGCCAGAAGCAGGTAGTTGTAAATGCCCGCTGATAATTGCCGGATATAGCCTGCGCGTAGAAGTAGTTGATGGCTAACCACTTCCGCTTCCGCTGGTACCTCGCGCAGAGTGGGAATGAAAAGAGTGCTCCAATGCATGAGGCTGTTATAAGACAATTAGATCAGATCACCATGAACGAACAGCAGCGCATGGGCCGTCCCTTGGCCGAAGTAGATCCTGATGTTTATCAGGCTATTCAAAAAGAATTGGACCGCCAAAACTCCCGGCTGGAACTGATTGCCAGCGAAAACTTTACCTCGGAAGCTGTACTGGAAGCGACCGGCAGCGTCTTTACCAACAAATACGCGGAAGGCTATCCGGCCAAGCGATACTACGGCGGCTGCGAATTTGCCGATCAAGTGGAAAACCTGGCTCGTGAGCGCGCCAAACAGCTTTTCCGCGCCGAATACGCCAACGTGCAGCCGCATTCCGGCTCGCAGGCTAATGCCGCTGCTTATGCCGCCGTCATTCAGCCGGGCGACACTATCCTCGGCATGAATCTAGCCCACGGCGGACACTTGACTCATGGGCATCACTTGAACTTTTCCGGCAAGCTGTACAAAATCGTGCCTTATGGCGTTCGCAAAGATGACGAACTGATCGATTATGACGAGTTGGCGCGCCTAGCGGAAGAACACCGGCCCAAAATGATTATTGCCGGAGCCAGCGCTTACCCGCGAGTGATTGATTTTGCCCGTTTTCGCCAGGTAGCGGATTCAGTAGGCGCAATTTTCCTGGTGGACATGGCTCATTATTCCGGTTTAATCGCTGCTGGAGCGTACCCTAATCCGTGTGATTACGCCGATATTGTGACTTCCACTACGCACAAAACTCTGCGCGGTCCGCGCTCCGGTTTGATTCTGGCTAAAGAAAAATACGGAGCCGCCATTGATAAGTCTGTGTTCCCCGGTACCCAAGGCGGTCCGCTGGTGCATGTGATCGCCGCCAAAGCCGTTTGTTTTCTGGAAGCGTTGGGCGAAGATTTCAAAATTTATCAGCAGCAAGTGGTAGCAAATGCGCGGGCGTTAGCAACCTCGCTGCAAGCCGAAGGTTTCCGGGTGGTAAGCGGCGGCACTGATTCACATCTGGTTCTGATGGACGTGTTTGCCAAAGGTGTCCGCGGCAAGGAAGCCGAAAAATTCCTGGACGAAGCCTATATTACAGCGAATAAAAACGCCATTCCGTTTGATTCCAATCCGCCCTTAAATCCAAGCGGCATCCGGCTTGGCACGCCGGCTGTTACGACCCGCGGTTTCCAGGAACCGGAAATGGCGGAAGTCGGCAAATTGATTGTCCAGGTTCTGACCAGTGCCGGTTCAGAAGAAGCAATTCGAGCGGTGCGGCAGCGGGTGAATGCTTTAACAGAGCGTTTTCCCTTATACGCGCATAAACAACAGTTAGTGGGCGTAAACTAGAACAGTAAACTGTTTTTAGCTCGCGATTCGCCGCAGATTGCTTTTGGGACCGCTCTCTTTAGTCGTGATTCGTCGCGGCGGGAGAGCGGTTTCTGTTTCCGGCTCCGTTTCCAGCCAGAATTCCATCTGTTTTGCTTCGTACAGTTTCAGTTGAGCCGTCAACTCCGCCGGGGAAATCAGATCCAACACTCCCATGCCAAACTGCCGGAGAACAACGTCGGCGAATTCCGGTTTTAGTGGGCGAACACCCTTTAAAACGTTATGCATCTGTGGCTGCGAAACGCCCAGAATGCGCGCTAAACCGCGTTCTGTAAACTCGCCGTTTCTGATTTTAGCGATGACGAATGAAATTAACCTGGTCTGAATCTCCGCAAAAGTTAATTGCCGGAGTGATTCCAAGCTGAAATAGGGGTCAGGCATTTTAGAAAATATGAGAATTTTTACCGTGATTCTGCTGACTGAAAAAATTTCGATAACTACAGTATTTTCTTATGCTTTCGTACGTACTACCCGAAAAGCCTTGGTAAATTTTTCCGGCTATTTGCGCATTTTGTTGACGAATTTTCCAGGTGAGTTATCGTAGTACCAGTACTGCTGAGTTGGCAGACTGAAAGAAAAACTTAAACGATTTACCGGTCCCTAAATTAAACAAAACAATAAACTTATGAAATGGACTCGTTCTGAAACCCTGGCTCTCGCCCAACAATCCTGCGTGCTCTGCTATGGAATGGGCTATCGTGAAATACGGCAAGGCTCGACCACTCCTTGCTCCTGTGTTTTTCGCGCTGTTTTCCGCGCCTGCTTCAATCGTTTTCGTGAATGCGCCGATAAAGAACGCCGCATTTCGCAAGTCTCGTTGGAGGCTATTCCCGGAAAGAAGTACAAGGGCGTGTACAGCCGCAAGGAAGAAGAATACCTGGCCGATTTCAGCTTAATTGGCCGCCGGGTTCTTTCTGAAAGCGATTATCAGATTTTCCGCTTCCATTTCCTCTTAGGCGCGGATTGGAAGTTGTGCTGCACGCGCTTGAATCTTGATCGCGGCACCTTCTATCACCAGATTTATCGAATTCAGGAGCGCTTGGGTCGAGTGTTCAAAGAACTGGAGCCTTATGCTTTGTTTCCGCTTGATGAGTACTTCCGGGGCAATAAGCACGCCGTTTCTCCGAGCGTTTGCGGATTTGAAGCCACATCGGCGGAGGACGCGGACAAGGGCAAACAGCTTCCCTTTCCGGTGAAACAAGCCGCTTAGAAGTTCGTACTGCTCTGCTTATAGAACGGGTCGTTTTTACGCATTAATTATCATCCTCTATAAAATTCCGGGGACATTTCCTTTGTTGTAATGAGGAAAGTCCCCGTTTTTTATTTGGGTTCGTTTGTTTCGTTCAACGTTTTGAGGTCTCGCTACGTATATCGGATGAAGGCAGGAAGCGAGCGACAACAGCACATGCCGGCAGTTCCGATCGATATGGCAGCGGACGAACCTACGTGGCGGCGGCGGTGGATGGCGCAAGCCAAGCCGAGCGAGAGTTCCACGTTTGAGCAGATTGTTCTGCTGCACACTCCTTTGGTTCTGCGGACAGCCCAGCGTTTGCTCCTGAACGAAGCCGATGCGCAGGACGCGGCGCAGGAAGTGTTCCTGAAACTGCATCGTTCGTTCGGCAGGTTCAATCAGGAACGCGACCTGCTGCCGTGGCTGTACCGGATTACCGTGAACGTCTGCTATGATCTGCGGCGCAAAAGAAAACCGGATCTAGCGATGGAATCCATCAGTGAGCCGATAGCAAGAGGATTTTCGCCGGAAGAAGAAATGAACGTGGCGGAACAATGGGAACTGATGGCTGCGGCACTGGAAACGCTTAGTGACCGGGAACGCGAGGCGATTGTGCTGCGCGATCTGGAAGGATTAAGCACGGCAGAGGTCGCGAAAACGTTAGGAATTACGGAAGGAACAGTTCGCTCGCAGATTTCCACAGGGCGGGCAAAATTGAAAGAATACGTTATGCGCAAAGGGAGAAAGGGTTTATGAGGCACATCCCCGAATCTCAGTTGGCTTTGTTTGTCGGCCATGATTTGCCGACTGTTGAGCAGGAGTCGGTGGCGCGGCATCTTGCTGTTTGCGAAGCGTGCCGGAACAGTGTTGCGGAGTTTGAAGCGGCGGCAAGCTGGATCAGATCGGTTGCGCCGGAGCCGAGTGAAGCAAGTTTGCGGCGGGTTCAGAACAGGATTAGGCAGCGCACGGCGGAAAAGCAGAGTGTGAAGTTGATCTGGTCTTCCGCTGGTGTAGTCGTTGCGATGATCGCTTTGATTTTGGTCGGTCGGCTGCCGATGGTTGTGCATACTGAACAGCCAAAGCCAGTGTCAAACGTGAAAGTGAATCCTGAAGTGAAGCCGTTGCCTCAGTTGACCAAGCCCATAACAAGAGCGCATTGGAAACGTAAAAAGAACGGCTTTATTCGTCCGGGTATTACCCAGATGAGTGTGATAGCGCAAAACAACGGATCGCCGGTGATCCGCATGAAAACGGCTGACCCGAACGTAGTGATTTTGTGGATTGTGAGCGGCGGTTCGGAAGGGGAGAAGAACGATGGCAAAGGTCTTTAAAGCGGTGATGTTATTCAGCTTTGCGCTGTGGGTAGTTTGCGCTAAAGCAGATGAAAAGCCTACTTATACGCGGCCTGGAAATGTTGTCACCCGTATGATTCGCCTGCAGCATGCCGATTCACATCAGGTGTTTAACTTATTAGCTGGAACAGGAGCGCAGGCTCGGTTTGATGATGTGCTGCGAGTAATTGTTATCTCGGGGACACCCAGCGATGTAGCTTCGCTCGAACAGACTATTCATGAAATCGATTCCGAAATGGCAAAGACGCCGGACAGTAATGTGGAGTTGACGGCTTATGTTTTAGAAGCATCGGACGGAAATGAAGATGCCGCTATTCCTTCTGGACTTCAAAGCACAGTCACACAGTTAAAAGCTGCTTTCCCATATCGATCTTACCGATCTCTGGAAACAACAGTTGTACGAGGTAGTGTTGGAGATTCCGTCCATTCTTCCGGTTCTCTTCATCCATTTCAGGAATCTAAAGACAACCATTTC
>CAXTWH010000035.1:0-59995 GCA_964247975.1 uncultured Bryobacteraceae bacterium
TCAGAACTGTTTACCGTTACTCGTAGCTCTTTTTGCCCCTGCTCTTGCATCCCTACAGTACTAAATTGCAGAGATAAAGCTTTTAAAATGATTTCGCTCATTGAATTGTTTGTACTTGAATCAGTCTGATCTTGTAAAGGAATCTAAACCGAACTTTATAAAGAAGCCGGACACTTTTAAAACTATGATAGCTGTCGCGGCAATCTGCCGTAAGCCCCTCAATCTACAAACGTGAGCTTTTGAGATTCGCTATCTGGTTTGTGCAGAAGCACTGTTAAAAGCTAGTGTCCGGCTTACACCATGATTTAGAATATGATGTCACTCATTATCAGGTTCTTCCTCGTGTGTGTCGCCACCACCACCACCACCAAGGTAGTTACCTACATTTGGAGGAACGCTTTCCTCAACGACCTCACTGCCATATGTGATTGTAGACTTTACAATTTCGTCGCCACCTGCGCTCGGCACCGATTGTGTTCCAAACACGGTTGGTATGGTAACGGACTGAGATCCGCTCAGAAGCGTTGGCATAATATCAGTTAGGCTGAACGCTTGCTGCTGCTGTGCCCCTCTGACTTCTCCGCCTTGTGTTTGGCTGCACTTAAGGCATTGGGGGTAGAGTTGTTGGTCTTTATTATCCTGGTTTACTCCAGTCGGAGGCTGGTGATCTAAAACCCAGTTACCACTTTTTGTTCCCGGATTCATTGTTCCACACGTGTGACACCCAGTCGTGTTTCCGATATTGTTGACTTTTTCTCGTTCATCCTGTGTGAAATCACGTCCTGGTCCTCTCGCGGGAATTGAACCACCAGCATACGGACCAGGTTGGAGAGTTTTTGCTAGACTGACAACAACTCCGGTAATTGCATCACCAAAATTGCGTAAAGCTTGTTGGCCCTGGGGCGAAGCTAAGTATGTTGCTCCCGCAGCAATCGCCGTAGCAGCTTCATATGTTGCGAATCCTTCAATGGCACATCCATCCCAAAAACAACGTAAGCGTCAAGCGATTCCCTGTTGATCATTGAGGGCGGAAGCTGCTGAGATGTCGGAATGCAGAAGAGAAGTGCCGAAGAAGTGGGACAGTGGCTGAGAGGTTATCAGGAGAGCGGGTTGCCACGCCAAGAATATTGCCGACAACTGGGGATTCCGGTAACAACGTTCGACTACTACCGGCAACGCAAGGGACGGAAAGCCGCGGCAGACAAAAGAGCTGCAGTAAAGCTGGTGAAGGTAGAAGTGAAAGCACCTGTTGAGGGAATGCAGAGCGTGTTCGCTGTCGTGTTGCGCAACGGGCGCCGGATCGAGAGCGCCGGGAATTGGACCGATGCCGAACTGGCGCGTTTGATCCGGATCGTGGAGGCCGCCTAGAGCATGTTCGGGCTGGGACCGGCCACCAAGATTTATCTCGGCACCGAGCCGGTGGACATGCGCAAAGGCTTCGAAGGACTCTTCGGATTGGTGCGTGATCAGCTTGGGCACGATCCGCTCAGCGGTTATTTGTTTCTCTTCACGAATCGCTTTCACACACGGCTGAAAGCGTTGGTTTGGGATGGCAGTGGATTGTGGATTTGCGCCAAGCGGCTGGAACGCGGACGTTTCCGGTGGCCCGACGGAAAAGACTCTTCGAGCCTCTTGCTACGGTCCGAAGAACTGGCCATGCTGGTGAACGGAATGGATCTGTCGCAGGGTCGAGCGCGACGCAACTGGCTGCGCCGTACTCCGGCAGCATAGAACATTTTCGGCCTTTCGCGTGAGTTGGATAAAGGCAGAAAACACTCGCCTTTTCCCGGCCTTCTTTTTAAAATAGAAGTTCCCCGTGAGCGCTCCCGACCCACAACTTCGCATCGCCCAATTGGAACAGCAACTGCACTGGGCGCAGTTAAAAATCCAAGTGCTCGAACAACGGCTTCGCCAACAACGCATCCTGATGTTCGGTTCGAAAAGCGAAACGCTGAACAATCTGCAACTGGAGTTGTTGGCCGAAGAAGAGCCGAGCGTCACGGCCGAGGAAGTGGAAGCTGAAGCGCGCCGCGAGCCGGTGACACAGGCGCCGCCTCGCCTACGCAAAGCTCATCCCGGTCGGGAACGATTGCCCGAGACTCTGCCGCGGGTGGAGAAGGTGTTGACCTGCGCGGAGCAAACCTGTAGTGCGTGCGGCCAGGAAACCTCAGTGATCGGCTATGACGAAAGCGAACAACTCGCGGTCGAGCCAGCTCGCTACTTCGTCCGCGTCATCAAGCGTGAAAAGCGTGCCTGCCGGCGTTGTCAGCCTGGCACAGTCACCCTGGCAGCCTTAGAACCGCGCATTGTCGAAAAGGGCTTGGCAAGCGATGCGGTGGTGATTCAAACGGTTGTTTCCAAGTATTGCGATCATCTTCCGTTGTATCGCCAGGCGGTGATGCTGGAGCGCGAAGCGGGTCTGCAGATCGGACGCGCGACACTCGACGGCTGGGTGATGCGAGTGGGCGAACTGCTGCAGCCAGTGATCGCGGCGATGCGCAAGGATCTACTGCGCGGAACGTATTTGCAGGCTGATGAAACCACCGTTCCGGTGCAGAGGCACGACAAACGCGGCCGCAATCACCAAGCCTACTTATGGCAGTATGGCCAGCCAGGCGGTGAAACGGTGTTTGACTTCTGCCTGGGACGCGAACGCGCGGGACCGCAGAAATTCCTGGAAAACTGGGAAGGCATTTTGCAGACCGACGGCTACCAGGTCTATGACGGCGTGGGCGGGCCGAAGATGGTCCATGTCGGCTGTTGGGCGCACGCGCGGCGCAAGTTTGTCGAGGCGGTCAAAGTGAATCCGCAAGACAGCGAAGCGATCCGGATGGTCACGCGCATGGATACGGTATTCCTGGTCGATCGTCAAGCTCGTGAGCAGGGCTTGTCAAATGCTGAGCGGCTGTGCTGGCGAGGCGAGCATTCACAGTCCTGGGTGAAGGAGATCCGGCAGGAGTGTTTGGCAATCTCGCGCAGAGTGTTGCCACAGAGTGCACTCGGCAAGGCAGCGGCCTATACGCTGAAGCTGTGGAAGAAGCTCGAACGGTGTTTCGAGTATGGAGAGGTCGAGTTGTCCAATAATCTGGCGGAAAACTCGATGCGTCCGGTCGCGGTAGGCCGGAAAAACTGGCTTCATGTGGGCAGCCCGCAGGCAGGTCCCAAAGTGGCGGCGATTCTCTCGGTGGTGGAGTCGTGCCGACGATTAGGTGTGCCCGTAAAGAAGTATCTCTCCTCCGTATTGCCTGGTCTGCAGGGGCGGACCCTGCGTGAGGTCACGGCTCTCACGCCCGCTCGATGGACCGTCGCTCGGCGCTAATTGATCGCCCCTGGGTTGGTCGTACGTTTACGGTACATCGTGCCGGTATCCTGCTCGGTGCCGGCGGACGTGCAGCCGAACACCCAGAAGGTGCCGTTGTTGAAGTACAACCGCTGCCGGTTGGCGTCATAAGTGACATAGGAGCTGTCTTTCGCGGTCCACACGCCGTTGTTGTTCTGATCGAGCCGATACTGCGCGCCCGAGCCGTCGCGGAACTCATAGTGGTGCACAAACCAGTAGCGGCTGTAAAAGGGCGTCAGCGACCCGGCCTGCAGTTGCCAGCCGAAGCCGTAGCCCACATCGTCGCCCGCTTTCCAGGCCCGGTTCTGGTGGTCCGCCCACCAGTTCTGCGAGTTGTAAGCTAAGCCGAGCGGCACGGTCCAGCCGCGGCCCTGCAACGTCAAGAGCGGAGCCGTGTAGTTGAGATTGCCCGAGCGCACGTCGATCTGCTCGCCCAGAGCGCCCCAATAAGTGCCGGTCGTGCGCCGGCCCACTTGTCGCGGATCGAGCGCCGGTCCGCTCGGCACAGTAACGGAAAAGGCAGAGTAGGAAGCAATGTTGCCGTGGAAATCCTGGGCGGCTACGCCATAAGAGTGGGTTTCGCCGGGATTCACCGAGGCATCGCTCCATTCCGGCTGTTCGCTGGTGCTGACCGCCACCCCGTCCCGATACCAGAAGTAAGCCAGCACGCCGATGCCGTTCGGGTCATCCTGCACGCCTCCCGCGCGCAGGTCTACCCGGTTCGGCGTGGCAAATTGTTGCAGGGTGCCGTTGTTGACCGCGTTCGGCGCCACGTGATCGGCCAAGCCGATCTCGGCCAGCGTGATGCTATCGCCGCCCCACAAGCAGGCAGCGCCGAGGCCGGCCGCGCCGCCGGTTAAGGGTTGTGCATCGGCGTAGTACAAAGGCTGCACGCCATTCACGTAAAAGCGGAGCAGGCCGTCGATCGAGTCAGACACCGCATGATACACGATGCCGTCGCCGCAGGGCACCGTGTTCGAGCCGACGGTGGTGTCATTGCCGTTGACCACGCGATCGAGCCACACGGTGGCGCTGCAAACACCATTATTGATTTGAATGTTGCCGACCGTAAAAGCGTAAAAGGTGCCGGTGATCTGGTTGTTGTCGAGCACCGCGTCCGGCGACGCATTCAGATACAAGGTGTAGTAGCCGCCATCGTTGTTCAAGTGAATCTTGGCGGCCACTTCATAATGAGAACTGCCATCCGGCACGGCGACGGTGGAGATCAGGGCCGTGCTGTCCCAAGTGGCCAGACCATTGGCATCCTGCGAAGGCGTCGCGCCGTTGATGCGCCAGGACTGAGCGGACGTGCTGCTGTTCTGGAGAGTGTCGGTGACGTAATACTGGTAAGCGCCGAAGCCGGCTTGCGGCAGCAGCAGCACGGCCCAGACCCACAGGAGAGAACGAAGGAGTCTCATCGTGCGCCTCCCAGAAACGAAGCCAGGTCAAAGTTCTTTTTCACCTTGCGCAGTTCCTGGAGCATCGCGTCCAGAGAGTCGCGATGGCGGTCAAACACTTTGACTTGCCCGAGGGCCTGCGCCGCCAGAATGTTTTTGAACGCCGCCCGATCCCGCGCGACAAACTGCACAATGGCGGACTGCCCATCGTCGCTTAACGTGCTGGTGAACCCTTCCAAGCGAGGCGGCTGGAGAAAGCCCAGGGAAGGCGGCACAACAGTAGGCAATACTGCTGAGCCGCGACCGGGTGTAAACAGCGGTCGTTTGGGATCCTGGAAGGTGCCCGTGCCAATCATCGGCACCACCGCAATGATCTGTTCGTAAATGACTTTCGGGTTGCTGCCGGGGGCAGCGTTCAGTGTTGCGGCGAGCAGACACACGCCGAGCAGGGTCGCGCAAAGAGACTGTTTCATAGAGAACCGCGCCTCCGAGTTCGCGGTGGACTATTGTGTAACCAGTGATGAGACACTGACTGCCTTTGACATCAGCAGCCAGAAAAAAATCAGCCAGGGAAGCGTGGCACTAAACCAGTCCCCACCTCCGTGTTCCAACAGGAAGTTCGTTTGAGAATGCGTTCCCGACGGCCAGCGGCCGTCGAGGGTGTTTTTGATCAATGAATGAAGTTCATACGCCAGTCGGGAAGAACGTCGGCCTGTCGGCACACGTCCAGCGTCAGTCTGGTCAGCAAAGAATTCATCTACCCCTCCGAATAGATAAAAACAGCAACAGCAAATGGATGATGGTGGGAGCTTCCGGTGTATAACAACACCGTGACAGAAGACAGCCTCCGCGCTGGTTCTGTGTCGCCCACAGTGAATCTGTGAGATACATCATGGCCGATGGGCAGGGAGAGTGTCAACAAAAATGTGAAAGCTTTTTTTCGCTCTTCGTACTGGCGAGGAACAACGAGATCAAGTCAGTTCGCTAGAACTGTTCACGCTCGGAGCACGTGCTATTTTTCTTGTTTTAGTTTGTGGTTTCGTGATAAGAACAAGGACTGAAGCGCGGGAACACCATCAACACGCGTTGCATCAATGGCTGCGCTCCGAAGCAAAGAAACAAGATCGATGAACAGCCTATTAAATTCCCATCTCTCTTTTCACTTCGCCAAACTTCTGAACCGCAAACTGCAAATCTTCCAAATTGTGCGCGGCGGAAATTTGAACCCTGATCCGGGCTTTGCCTTGCGGAACAACCGGATAAGAAAATCCAACCACGTAGATTCCTTTGGTTAACAAAGCGTCCGCCATGCGGCTGGCCAGCGCGGCATCGCCGATCATGACCGGCACAATCGGATGATCTCCCGGCAGAATGTTGAACCCGAGCTTCACCATCTCCTGACGGAAAAAAGACGTGTTGCGGCGCAGTTGTTCCCGCAGCGCGGAAGAAGAGGTCAGCAGGTCCAGAACTTTTAAGGATGCTGCCACAATTGGCGGCGCAACGGAGTTGGAAAACAGATACGGCCTGGACCGCTGCCGCAGGTATTCCACAATATTTTTGCGTCCGCTGGTGTAGCCGCCGCTGGCTCCGCCCAAGGCTTTGCCGAGCGTTCCGGTGATGATATCGACGCGCCCTTCCACGCCGCAGTATTCCGGCGTGCCGCGCCCCGCTTCGCCCATAAAGCCGACTGCATGCGAATCGTCCACCATCACCAATGCGTTGTAGCGGTCCGCCAAATTGCAGATTTCCGGCAGCTTTGCTACGTAGCCGTCCATTGAGAAAACGCCATCGGTGGCAATCAGGATATGGCGGGAACCGGCCTGCTTTGCTTCGTTCAGCTTTTGTTCCAGGTCAGCCATGTCTCCGTTGCGATAGCGGAAGCGTTTTGCTTTTGACAACCGAATGCCGTCAATGATGCTCGCATGATTTAGTTCATCGGAAACAATGGCATCTTCCGCTTCGAGCAGGGTTTCAAATAAACCGCCGTTTGCGTCGAAACAAGAGCCGTAGAGAATTGTATCTTCTGTGCGGAGAAACTGGCTGATGCGGTTTTCAAGCTGTTTGTGAACCTGCTGCGTACCGCAGATGAAGCGCACTGAGGCTAAGCCGTAGCCCCAATCTTTCAGCGCGTTTTCCGCCGCTTGCACCACTTCCGGATGATTGGCCAAACCCAGATAGTTATTGGCGCAGAGATTTAAAACTTCTTTTTCCGCCACGCCGATATGCGAACTCTGCGGCGAAACAATGGTTCTTTCCCGTTTATACAGTCCGGCCCTGGTAATGTCCTCAATCTTCGCCGTCAGGTACTGTTCCATGCTTCCGTACATTGTTAACTTCTCCAGTCCAGAATTACTTTTCCGCAGTTGCCCGATTTCATGGCGGCAAAACCCTGTTCATAGTCAAACCAGGGAAAGCGGTGCGTAATTACCGGCGCAAGATTCAATCCTGATTCCAACATCACGGTCATCTTGTACCAGGTTTCATACATTTCCCGCCCGTAGATGCCTTTAATGGTGAGCATATTGAAAATCACCTGCCGCCAGTTAATTGCCATCTCGCTGTTCGGAATACCGAGCATCGCAATCCTGCCGCCGTGGCTCATGTTATCCAGCATTCCCCGGAACGCGGCGGGACTGCCGGACATCTCCAAACCCACATCGAAACCTTCATGCATCCCCAGCTCTTGTTGCACGTCTTGCAGGGATTTATCCATTGGATTTACCGCCAGCGTTGCTCCGAGTTGGCGCGCCAGTTCGAGCCGAGCCGGATTCAGATCGGTAATCACCACATGCCTTGCACCGGCATGGCGCACAACCGGAATCGACATCAAGCCGATAGGACCAGCGCCGGTGATCAGCACATCTTCGCCCAGCACCGGAAAAGAAAGCGCAGTGTGAACGGCATTGCCGAACGGATCGAAGATGGCCGCAATTTCCAACGGAATGCCGGGCGCGTGTTTCCAGATGTTTGTCATCGGCAAAACAACATACTCGGCAAATGCGCCGGGCCAGTTGACACCCACGCCCCGGGTATGAGCGCAGAGATGACGCCGCCCGGCCAGGCAGTTCCGGCAGCGGCCGCAGACCACATGCCCTTCGCCGCTTACAATCATGCCCGGATGAAAATCGCTGACGTTGGAGCCGACTGCCGCAATCTCGCCGACAAACTCATGCCCGATCACCATCGGAATTGGAATGGCAGCGCTAGCCCACGCGTCCCATTCGTAAATATGGAGATCCGTTCCGCAGATGCCTGTCAGGAGAACCCGGATCAGCACATCGTTGATGCCGATCTCCGGTTTGGGAACTTCTTCCAGCCACAAACCGCGTTCAGCGCGGCTTTTCACAAGAGCTTTCATGACCAATAGGTAGATGTTCGTGTACTGCCGCTACCTGTATAGTTTACCGTTATCTGGTCAGAACACTTGGCAACGGGCTTAATGAGTGTAGTTCTGCACGTAAGAATCGCGCGGCATGCCGGATTGAATCGCCGTTTGCCGGAATTTTTTCGCGGCATCGCGGTTCATGCTGCTGCCACCAAGAGCAACCAGATAAGGTCCGTTCTGGTCTTTAGGCGTGAACTCTTCCGCTTTCAATTGCGGGTGCTTTTTGTTGATCTGGTCCGCTTTGTTCTGCGCGTCCTCGCGCCGATTGTAGGTGTAAACAATCACGCGCCAAACTGTTCCATTCTCCGCAATGCCGCTGTTTTGAATTGCCAGCGCAGTGGACCGGACCGGCGCGGAAGTTGATTTGTCATGCGCCCGAACACCCGGCGATTTCTTGGCCAAAGCTTGATCGGTTTCGGGGACGGCAGGGTTAGCATTAACAGCAGGCTGCTTTTTCTCTTCAACTGGCGGAACAATCTTTTGCTGCGCGGCAGTTACCGGTTGGGTGGGCGCAGTTGCTTCTTTCCTGAGGGAAGTCTTCGGGTACAACAACCAAATTAAAGCTGATAAGACTAAAATGATTCCCAACCCGTAAACTGCCAACGGAATCGGCTTGCTGCTTGCTTTCACCGGATGTAGCGTTTTCGGCAGTTCTGCCGCGCGGGTCTGCGGCATCACAATCGGCTCCATTTTCGGCTTTACGGGTTCCGGCTCGCTTTCCTGCTGTTCCTCCTCTTTCGCCGGCAAAACGGATTCCACAATAGGCTGTTCATTTTCAGGCGCGGCAGCTTCTCCCTTTTGAATTGTATTGATCTCAGCGAGTGTGCCGCGGGTCTGCGGGTCAGGGTCAAGCAGGCGTTCAACAATGGTTTTCAAAGGATCAGGCAGGGAAAGAAGTTTTGTGTTTTCGCTGTTTGGCGCTTCCTGCGTCAAAGTTTCATATACGGTTGCGCCTAGGCACCAGGTATCGGCCGCTACGCTGTTGTTGGCTTCCGCGCTTTCCGGCGCAAGATAACGCGCATGGGTAAACAATGCTGCGTTCGGCGCATCGGCAGCGCGCATGTTTTCAGTTGAAATTTTGATCCGGTCGCCCACGGCAAACACCTGTTCCGGGGAAAGAACGCCGTGAACAAGATTGCGCTCATGAAGGTATTGCAGGGCGCCGCTAAGACTTTTTAAAATTTCTCCGGCTTCATTGGCGTCCAGTGGCCGCTCACGCAGCACGCTTTCCAGTCTTTCATCGGCAGGCTCCAGCGCCACGTAAATCAAAGAATGCTGTCCGTTTGTTACGTGGCCTGCGCCTAGCACGCGAATCAGGCTAGGGTGGTCAAATGTTTTCGCCTGCTGCCAGAGTTGAATCTGTTTCTGAGCGGCTTCTTCGTTTGGCGCTGCGTAAAGCCGGATTACGGCGTTCAAATCGGGCTCGTGCAGCGGCTTGGCGCTGTAGGAAGCTGAGTTTTCATCCGCTCCGAGAAACGATTGCAGGCGAAAAGTGTCATCCACCGCAGTGTCTTGCAGGGTGGTCCAATTGGGCGCACCGGATTTTAGATCGAGGGAACTTGGCATTTCAAAAACAAATAACTACTTTAGCCCTAAAGCAACTTACATAGACGTGGATTTCTCCGTTCGTTCTACCGGTGGTGCGCAGCCAAGCCGGTTTGACCGCCCAGTTTAGTACTAGCCGCTTTGTTTCATTACTGCTGCGCCGGTACTGAGATGGTGATGTTCCGGTATTTCATGCCACCGGTATGGTCGCCCTGAATGTAAAGCGAATTCGGCTCGGCCTCGCGGCTATCCAAAGCTCCGCCGGTAATGCCTGGAATCTCCTGATGATCAATGGTAGTGACACCGTTGCGGATCACTGTGACAGTGCGGCCCACGAGCGTAACATCGAAGCTTTCCCATTGGCCGGGCTGATCGGGCAGCACAGAAGAAGGCGCAAGAAAGCCGTAAATGGCCCCCATTCCATGAAATTTGTCGTTCTTGCCCGGAGGCTCATAGGCCACCTGTAATTCGTAGCGCCCGCGCAGGTAAATACCGCTGTTGCCGTCCTGCGGGCAGTTATATTCAATGTGCAGTTTGAAATCGTTAAACTTGCGCGTGGTAATCAGGTTTGCGCCGGGGCTGACATTCACCAGGTCTCCGTTCTGCGCTTGATAGTGATTCGCTGCCGGGTTATCCGGTTTCCAGCCGGTTAAATCCTTACCATTGAACAAAGGCTGCGGCGCGTTCCAACGCTTCGGCATGGGTCGCTGCAAAGCCGGAGCGCGGACGCCGGTGATGGTTCCTTCTACCCCGTCCTGCCGTTTCTGCGTACCGGAAAGTTTTCCATTTTTGAGCATAAGCTGCCAGGTAACAGTTTTAAATCCATCAAACCATTCGGAGCTTTGAAAAGAAATGGCTGCGCTCTCGATCTTTAAATTCTGAACCGGATGAACGCTCGATACTTTGCCTTGCACGCGCACCGTTGGCGTTCCATTCTGATCTACAATTTCAATCCAGGAAGGATAAGTTTCCCTGGGCGTTTGCACAGTTAAATCCCAACGCCCGTTTAAAGATGGCGTATTCTGTGCAATCAACAACACTGGAAACAGGCCTGCTAGAGCGGAAAGAAACAGTAGATTCACTCGGTGCATTTCAGGGTTAGTGTAGCGAACGTGGTGCTACCCAAATAGCGGATTTCCGTTTTTGTCATTTATCGTTCCCTGCAGCCGGATAAACTAAGCAAACATGCCTGTGATCACAAGACGCGACGCACTGACCACTGTTGCCGCAGCCGGAACCGGATTGTTCCCGAAGCTTGCCTGGGGTCAGCGGAAAACCATGTATCTGGCCCTGAACTCCGTCCTGGTCTCAAATCGTGTGCCGTGGCCGGAGTTTGCCCAATTGGCCGCCCATACCGGTTATCCCGGCGTGGACGTGATGGTGGAAAAGGCTATGCAAGCGGGTGTTCCCGCCACTCGCTCGCTATTGTCTGAATTGGAAATAAAACCCGCTGTAATTAACTTTCCGGTAGAGTTTCGGAAAGATGACGCGGCTTTCAAGCAAAGCTTGACGGGTTTAGCGGCTACCGCCCAATTTGCAAAGGCCATTGGCTGCCCGCGCATGATTACCTGGATTATGTCTTCCAGCCAAACGCCGAAAGCGGAACTCCGGCGCACTTACAAAGAACGCTTCTCGGAAAGCGCAAAGGTTCTGGCTGAATCCGATGTGCGGCTCGGTTTGGAATTTCTCGGTCCGCTTCATATTCGCAAACAATTTCCGAACGAATTTATCTGGCGCATGCCGGAGATGCTGGAATTTGCCAAGGAATGCGGTCCGAATGTTGGTTTGCTGCTCGACGCCTGGCATTGGCATCATGCCGGAGCAACTACGCAAGACATTATCGCGGCCGGGCGTGAAAACATTATTCACGTTCATTTTGATGACTCGCCGGACCTGCCGCCGGACCAGATCCGCGACGACCATCGACTGCTGCCCGGCGAAGGCGTTATCAACTTAGCCGGCTTTCTGCAAGCTCTGCAAAAAATCGGCTACACCGATGCTCTAAGCGTGGAAGTGTTCGGGCGGTTGAAAGACAAAACGCCGGAAGAAGCCGCAAAGCTTGGATTGCAGGCATCAGAAAGTGTGTTCCGCAAAGCCGGCATCCCTACGGAACACGCTGGTTGAAGCGCCGAATTAAAACGAATAGCGAAGACTCGCCTGCACGACCCGCGCCGGGTAAGCACTTTGAAATTCGCCGAAAGTAGCCGGACTATTGACATTCAAACTAGGATTGTAAAAATTCACCTGATTAAACGCGTTGAAAGCCTCGGCGCGAAACTGCAAGCGGTGGCCCTCAAACGGCATCTTGAAATTCTTCATCGCTGCGATGTCGAAGTTGGTAAATCCAGGCAGCCGCACAATCGCGCGCGTGCCGGTTGTGCCGCCCGCTTGTTGAAAATAATTACCAGAAGCCGAAGTGTTACTGAACAGACTTGGAAGACTATTGTTGTCGGTGTATAAACCATAGTTGTTTGGAGCGCCGGGCAGCAGGTTTGTGATTGCGCTGTAAGAATAATTCGTCGGATAAACGCCGCCTGCGCCAATGGTGGTGGGCAGACCGGAATGATAGCGCGCAATGGTGGAAACCTGCCAGCCGCCGATCACCGCATCTACGTATTTGTTAGCGTTGCTGAGAAATTTCTGGCCTTTGCCGAAAGGCAGTTCATAGGTCACGTCGGCAGTGATGTTGTGGCGCATATCAAAGTCCGATGATCCGCGAAACGAGCTGGTATTGAAGGCATCCTGTAGAATTGCGCCGCCTGTTCCCGCGCCCGATTCCGCGCCGGAAGAATTATCAATGGAATGCGACAAGGTGTAATTGAAGTCAAATGCTATGCCGTTCGATAACGGTCGGCGAAACGTGAAAGTAGCCGCATGATAGTTCGAAAACGCAGCGTTGGTCCAGGTGGGAAGTCCGGCAAACTGAAGCGGGTAGAAGGTGTTGCAGCCGGTTCTCGTGTAACAGGAGTTAGTGCCGGGAATACGCTGCCGGTCCGATAAATTCAAGTTGTCTTCATCGCTTAATCCGTTCTGCACCACCCATCCTTGGTAATAATTTTGCGTAGCACTGCCCGGCACATAGGCATTCTTCAAGCCGGGAAACATATTTTCAATAAACGGAATGGGCGCAACCGGGCCATAATTCTGCCCTGCCGCCAGATAATCGCTATGCAAAATTCCAACTGCCTGCGACCAAGTTGTACCGGAGATCGGATCTTTAAACTGCGTTAACGGCTGATCGAAATCCTGTTGCAGCAGCCCGCGCCGGTACAAACGCCCGGCATAGCCAATCTCAATGGTCAACTTGCCGGGAAGCTGCTTGGCGTAATTGGCATTTAACACCATCGAGTACGGCGCTTTCAGGTTCGACACAACACCAACGCCTTCATTGAAGCCGCCCGTAATCGTCGCCGGCGTAAATGGAAAACCGCCGCTTGGGGCTGCCGGCAGAGCAGGCAGATTGTTCATGCCGTTATACCGGGCCGAAGTAGTGAAATTAGTATTGATGGGCTGCGTCACAGTGCTTGCTAACCCGGGCGACCCGCTTTGGTCAATGTTGTAAACCATATCATTGCCATACTGGTCATACACAAGCGCAAATCCGCCGCGAAACACTGTGTCTTTGCCGAAGATATGGCTCCACCAGTGGCCGTTGTTTTCGGGCGCATACGCAAAAGAGAAACGAGGCCCGAAGTTTAAGTTAGAGCGGTTATACCAGCCGGGCTGCCCGTTTGCTTGTCCGCCTAATTTATACGTCAAGGACGCGTCCGGAATCGCGGAATTGGGAACACCGGATTTCATTGCGCCTACGCGCTCCGCAAAATAGTTCTGCAAAGGAACAGTGGTGATGACTTCTGTTCCATGCACTTCCCACGGCACGGTCGGGTTGCTGTAGCGCAAGCCAGCAGTGATGGTGAGGTCGCGCCGCACGCGCCAGGAATCCTGTATGAATTCCTCATAATCGTTCACCGCATACTCGCGGTTGGCGGGACTGCCAAAGGGAATCACGGATCCCGTTTTGGTGAACTGGTAAGTTCCGGAATAAGCGTTAATTAAACCGAGCAGATTACCCAAGCCATCCTCAGCAGCAGTAGGATCAGCCAGCTTCAGATCAGTGGTTCCCAGTTTTTGATTGATGTAGCTTGTAATAAACGTACCGGCATCGCCGCCCAACCCAGCTAATGCATCGTGTTGGAACTGGTAAGTCGGATACGAATTTGCGTAATTTACATGGGTATTTCGAATGTAACGGATGTTGAAACCGGTTGTAATTGTATGCTTTGACTTAGTCCAAGTGAAATTATCGGCTATGTTATAAGTCGGCATAATCTGGATGGAAGGCCGATAATTATAATTTTGTACCGAACTAACTCCGGTGAAGGTGAGCGCCGTTCCTTCCGTTCCAGAATTGTTCAGCCCCAAGCGCGTTAATCCAAAGGTGAGAGTGTTCACCATGTTGGGCCGCATCACCCAAGTGTAGTTAGCAGAAATTCCTTTGCTGTTGTCGAGCAATTGTTGTGTGGCCGATTGACCCGGAAACTGCGCGCCTACTACATCGGTTTTTCCATCATTGAGCGTTCCTCTTACCGAAAGCGTGTGCTTTCGGTTTTTGTCGATATTGAAATCCAGTTTCGCCACGTAAGCCGATTGATCTAAATCGAGCGGCGTATTAAATCGCAGGCCGGTGAAGTTCAAGCCGTTGTCAAGCGACAATGCCGGATCGTTGCCCACCGGAAAAGCATTCAAGTACTGCCGCATGGCGGGGTTGTAACCGAGGTGAAGCGGATCCATTGCAGTTACGTCTGCCGGCCCTAGCACCTGGGTAGAACCGTCCGCTAACTTTACTGTTAAATTTCCTGCCCGCAAGGCTTGTGACGGCACTGTGGCGGTTTCCGGCTGGGAACTGGCATCAATGCGCCGCTCCCAATTTCCAAACAAAAACAAACGATCCTTGATCAGTGGTCCGCCGAGCGATACGCCGAACTGATTTCGCACCAGCGCCGCCCGGGGAACGCCTGCTTCGTTGTTGAAGAAATCATTCGCCGCCAGCAGCGTATTGCGGTTGTATTCATATAGCGTGCCATGCAGATTATTAGTTCCGCTTTTAGTAATTAAGGTCACCTGGCCGCCGGAAGAACGGCCCTGGTCGGCTCCCTGCCCGGCAACAGTGACGCGGAATTCTTCCACGGAATCGAGCGGCACCGGAATCGCGGCATTAAAGCCGGGCGTATTACCTAGACTGCCTGCGGCTCCAACGGAAGCCGAACCGTTTGTTTGCGCCACCGAGATGCCGGAAGTCTGGTTGTTGTTCACATCCACGCCGTCCAGGGTGATGTTGTTCTGGTCGCGGCGCGCGCCCAGCACTTCGCCGGTTTGTGTCACGCCCGGCTGAATGCTTAACAATTCAACCACATTGCGCGTTTGCAGCGGCAAATCTTTCACTTGTTTTTCTTGAAAGGCATTTCCCACTGAGCCGTCCACAGTATTAATGGCGGTGGCGGATTCCTGCACATCAACGGTGGTAGTTACTGAGCCGATTTCCAGGTGACAATCGAGCGTTGCCGGAGTGCTGACTTCCAGCTTCACTGCATTGTTGTTGTACTTCACAAAGCCGGTTTTTTCAACCGCTACGCTGTATGGCCCGGGAGGAACCTGCGAAAACTGATATTCTCCCGCCGAGTTGGTGAGAGTTTTTCGCGTGAACCCAGTGCCGGCGCTGGAAAGCGTAACGGCCGCATCCACCACTGCGGCATTGCCCGCATCCGTTACTGTTCCGCGAAGCGAGGTGGTTGCCTGGCCGAGCAAACAAGAGGATAAACCTAGAAATACGCAGAAGACCCAAACAGGCCGACTGAAAAAACTCATTGCTACTTCTCCTTAAACTGCTAAATCGCATTTACTGATTGGGTTGACACCGCATACAAAGCGGCTTGTTCTCAGCAGGGAGAAGGATAAAGATCAGGAATAATTCTTAAACAAACAATATTAATGGGCCGCGCCCGGAGGCGCCGTTTGATCCCACATTTTAGCCCGCTGTTCTTTTTGCGTGGCTAGCAATCGAGCGTCGATTTCCTTCCAGCCCTGCGCATCAGAAGGCGAGATGGTGTAATCGCTCATGGCCCGCGTCACTGGCTTGTCGCCCATTTCATCGAGCGCCATCTTCAACTCCAGCAGGTGAGCTCTTGACAACGAAAGGTCATGCTCATCCGGCTGGTAGATAGTTCCGAAAGGATATTCCAAGTAAGGAGTGCGCGTTTCTTCCACATGCGCGCCAAATACGTGAGTTACTATTTTACTTTCAGTAAACAATACCATTCGCTGCACGCTTTTCTTGAATTCCCGGAAATCGGCAACGTCAACATACAAGCGCCCGGGGCACAATGTATCTCCGCTGATCAACACTCCGGTTTGGCGGTCGTAGTAAGCAATGCTGAGAAAATCATGGCCGGGTATGGGTATCACATCAATGACGCGGCCGCCCAAGTCCACGCTGCCCAAGTCGTCCGGCCAGCGGGAGATGTGAAAGAACGATTGGCTGGCTTTCACTTCCAGTGGAATGACGGTCGTTTTAATCGCAGGATTTTTCAATGCCTTTAACTGCGCGTCTCCCGCAATGTGATCTTCGTGCGCATGGGTATGCGCCACAATCAACTCAATTGAACTTTTTTGATTACGAGTGAGCCAGTTGGTGACGGTTCTCGTAATCATCGTTCCGATAGTTGTTTCGCCCGATCCGCTATCAAACAAAATCGCCTGATTGCTTCCGAACAGGAGATACAGAAACGGCTTTTCGTAGTTCACGCATCCCGATTCACGGATGATAAAGAAATCAGGATTATACTCATGCACTTGCCATTCGGGAGATTCCATACATTTCGGGCCTCCCTGAATCCAGCTATGCGGCAGCGTTCCCGAACGCACTCCGCCGCCCTTGGGATCAAGCGTCTGGGCACAGGTAAGATTCGAGGCCAACACTCCGAACGCGAGCAATAATAAAAATCGCAACAATTCTCCTTTCTTGGCGGAACGTGGCCGGCGAACAAGGGACAAGAATAACTAGAGACAGGAAAACTTTGTGGGACAACTTACAAAACGGATTTAAAAACCGTTGGCATAAGATGCCGGAATCAATTCGGTGAAAACGATTCTACAACGGCCAGCCGATTGAGGCAACCTGAATCTTTGTATAAGTTCTATGGATTGGTTTCGAAAACCTATCTCTTCAGAGTCACTGCTGCTCTGTCTTAGCTAACGATAAAAACTTCGAGTAGATCCATTTCAATTTGCAGCTTCGCTTAAGATTGTCCTCAAATTCAACCAAACTGCCGAAACAAATTAAGCTGTCAAGTTTGGACGGAACATCTCATTTTTGTGGCTATGGCCCATCGTCCCGTTGTCATCATCGGAGCCGGACTTGCCGGACTTTCTTGCGCGCTTCGATTACAGAAAAAAGGCGTGGAGTGCATCGTGCTTGAGGCTTCTTCCGTAGCAGGCGGTTGTGTGCGAACGGAAACAGAAGATGGTTTCCGCTTGGATCGCGGCTTTCAAGTTCTGTTAACCGCTTACCCGCAAACCAAGCATGTTCTTGATTGGCGCAAACTTCATTTGAAGAATTTCCGCGCCGGCGCACTGGTCCGCACTCGGAACAAGTTTTACGCCCTTGCTGACCCGACCCGCCATCCCACGCAAGCGTTCAACACTTTAATAAACCCAGTTACCACGTTCGGGGATAAACTTCGCGTTGTCGCCTTGCGCAATCGTGTTTGCTGGACTTCTTTAAAGAAAGTGTTGGAAAGGCCCGAAGTCACCACCTACCAACGCTTGAAAGAATTAGGATTTTCAGACAAAATCATTGTTCAGTTTTTCAAACCATTTCTCGGCGGTATTTTTCTCGAAACTGATCTGTCCACGTCCAGCCGTAAATTCGAATTTGTGTTTCGCATGTTTGCGCTGGGCCGTGCTGTCTTACCGGCGCTGGGCATGGGAGCTATTCCACAGCAGTTAGCGGACCGTTTAAAGCCCGGTGTTCTGCGAACGAATAACGCAGTCACAAGCCTGACCGATTCCGGCGTGCAGCTTGGCAGCGGTGAAACCATTGAGGCCCGACGGACCATTATTGCCGTGAATCATGCCAACGCTATGCAACTGCTGAATCGCCCGGTCGAGAGAAAATTTACTAGCACAACCTGCTTTTACTATGCTGCTCCTCGCTCGCCGGTAAAAGGTCCGTGGCTGGTTTTGAATGGCGAAGCGTCCGGTCCGATTAACAATCTTTGCGTGCCGAGCGAAGTGCAGCGAAGTTATGCGCCCCGCAATACTTCTTTGATTTCCGTTTCTGTCATTGATCCTGTTTATCAGCAGCGAAGTGATTTGGAACTGCTGGTCAGAGAACAGCTTACAGCCTGGTACGGCAAACGTGTTTCCGAATGGCGGCATCTCCGCACGTTTCAGATTCCGCAGGCTTTTGTTTTGCAGGAGCCGCCTTATCTTACGCCGGTAGAAAAACCGGTAAGGTTATCAGAGGGTTTGTTCTTATGTGGCGATTACACCGATATCGCTTCGATTGAAGGAGCGATTATTTCCGGGTTGCGGGCGGCGGAAGCTGTTTCCACATAAGAGCCGCTTTTACTTTTTTAAAGGATCATGACCCCAGTTCATCAGCGAGTACCGCCAACGCGTTTCGCTGATATTACCATCTGGCTTCTGCGCCATGTGGCGATGCACATAACTGACTACCCGCTGCATCTGGTGTATGTCGTCGGCGCTGTACTTGTCGCGCGATTTACCAAGTAGCTGCACAATATGGCGGCCCGATTCATGGCCGGTGGATTCGCTGCCTTCTGATTCTTTCTGGCCGACTGTTTTCGATTCTTCGGTTTTCAACCATTCGGTCAGTTCATGCGTGGTCATGTTTACCGCCTGGTGAAATGCGTCCACGTGTTGTTTCTCTTCAGCAGTCATATTACCTCAGATTACCGATGCGGATAATCTCCGCTTCGTAGCCATCCAGATCTCCTTTGAAAAAATGGTCCTCGGCTTTCACCCACGAAATCTGCTTGGGGTTCGGAAGTGATTCGAAAAATTCCCGCATGTCGGCTTCCGGCGCAAATTGATCATGGGTGCTTTGCACGAAGAACTTCGGAATGCTGACCTCATGAACATACTCGCGATTGGGATAAGTAGTTGGAAATCCTACCGCCAGGGCGCGGCTTAAACTCCGATCGGAAGCGGCAACCCGCAGCGCTACCCGCGATCCAAAAGAAAAACCAGCAACCAAGGTCGGCAGCAATGGATAACGGCTTCGCAGCTCAGCCAATGCCGCGCGCGCGTCATCGACTTCGCCTATGCCGTGATCGTAAACTCCTTCGCTTAAGTTAACGCCGCGAAAATTGAAGCGCAGCACTACGCATCCGGCTTGGCGCAACCCGCGCGCCAAGCGATAAACCACCTTATTATGCAGCGTGCCGCCGCCCTGCGGATGAGGATGGCAGACCAGGGCTGCTTCCAGCGGTTCGCGGTCTTCCGGTTCTTCGAGAACCGCTTCCAGCCGTCCTGCCGGTCCTGCCACAAATAGCGTTTCGATGCGCCGGGCCATTGCGCTGTTCTAATTGCTCCGATAATTCGTAAACTGCATGTCGATGCCAAAGTCCTTGCCGCGCAGCAAGGCAATGGCCTGTTGCAGGGTATCGCGGTCTTTGCCGCTAATGCGCACTGTATCGCCTTGAATGGAGGCTTGCACTTTCAGTTTGCTGTCTTTAATCAGTTTGGTGATGTCCCTGGCTTTTTCGGTGGAAATGCCTTGTTGCAGCGTTATTTCCTGGCGCACGCTGTTGTGCGATGCCGGAATAATCGTGCCGTATTGCAATCCCTTTAAAGGCACTCCCCGCTTCACCAGCTTCTGGTTCAGGATTTCAATTACGGACTTCAGCTTGTACTCGTCCGCGCTGGCCAGCAGGATTTTGTTGTCCTTCTCGTTTAATTCAATACTGGACTTGGAATCCTTCAAATCGTACCGGGTCTGCACTTCTTTGGAAGCCTGCTGAATAGCGTTTGCTACTTCGGTCAGGTCAATCTTGGAAACAATGTCGAAACTGTTGTCTGGCATAACGTAAATAATCCGCTGCGGCTCAAACAGCGGACCTCTTCTTCGCATGATCGCACGGCGCCTGCATCATGGCTATGTTCAGTCTTGCGGTTTATTCTCGCTAGAAGGCGGCGTTGGGTTCGTTTGTTCAGGAGGGGTTGGCAGCACTCGTTCAGCACGAGCCACCAATTGTTGTTGAACAGCAATCATTACCCGATTGGTCAACTCCTCGATCATGGCCGGCATGGCGCTCTCCAAAGCCAACACAACTGCCGCCCGGACCATGCTACGGTCTACGCCGGGAGGCAGAGTTCCGGTTCGCCTTTCCCGTTCCTTCTGCGCTTGTTGCAGCAAGGGTTGAACAGTGCTTAACAGAACGGAAGCTTCAAACGGTTTATGGAGAATCGCTTCGGCGCCAGCGTTCTTTGCGTCCTGTTCGTCGAACTCGTCCGCTAATCCAGCGGCAAACACAATGCGGACGTGCTTCCATTCGGGCTGCGCTTTAATGAACCGGGCCAGTTCAAAACCGTTCTTGCCGGGCAGGTAAACATCCGTGATCAGAACATCAGGGTCAACATCAGTCATGCGGCGAAGCACAGTGGCCCCATCGGCAACGCTAACGACCTGAATTCCCTGCCCGGACAGAATCTGTTCACCGAGCCGTAAAGCTTGCGGACTGTCATCCGCCAGCAGAATGCGCTTCATCGGTTCCGGTTACTGCGCCGTTTGCGGCTGAGCCTGGGGTTGGGCCTGCACTTGGGTCGGCTGCTGAGCATCAGACGGAGTGGTATTAACGCCCGTTTGCGCTGCCGGTGTGGCTGCTCCCGGATTAGCAGCGGCAGGCGTGGCCGGAGTTCCTTGCGCTTCCACCGTTGTCTTTTTCTTGTTCTTCTTCTTGGCTACTTTGGCCGCGCGTTCCCGAGCTTTTTTCAACTCGGCATCGTGATTAGTCGGCATCGCTTCAGCCGGTGCCGCTGCGGGAGCATTGCTGCCAGCAGTTGCCGTGCTGTTTCCGCTGGATTGGCGGGCATCCTGCCCTTTGTCCAGCTTGGAACCATCCGTAGCCACTCCGCCCTGCACATCAGTAGTTCCGCCGCCGGTATCCCCGGTGCTTGCTTCCAAATTGTTATTTGCTTTCGGCACGCTGGCCGGAATGGGGAATGATTTATCCTGCATCGGCGGCTGGCCGGTTTGCGCGGCATGGCTTACGTCCGGTCCACGGAATAAGAATCCGGCGGAGCGGCTGACCATCGAAGGCTTTTTATAGTTCTCGCTATCGTACTTTTGACGGTCGTAAGCGTCCCGATTGGATTGCGGAACCGGCAGTTCCATGTCCTGCAGTTGCAGTTTTGCGTCTTCCGCGCGCGCACTTAAAGGATAATCGCGCACAATCCGGGAGAAAGCATCAGCCGCATTCGAACGGTACTTTGGTCCCATGCCCAGGTATGCTTTGCCTGCTTCCCACAACGCCTGGTCGGTATTGCTGAACAATGGATACTGATCGGCGGTATAAGTTAAACGGTTTGCTGCTGCCGGGTTTGCGCCTTTCGTGTAATAAAAAGTGCCAACTCGGAACTCATGTTCGCCTAACACTTCCTGAATGTTCCGCAGCAGTTGCGCGGCTTGCGGCGCGTGTTTGCTGTTGGGATACTGCACCAGCAGGTTTCGGCATTCGTCTTCGGCGCGCAACGCCTGGCTGCTGTCGCGATCCGGCTTATCCATTTCCTTGTAATGGATCATGCAGATTTTGTACTGGGCTTCGGCGGATTCTTCCATCGTCGGATAGAAAAGCTCAAAGTCTTTGTACTCTGCTTCGGCCTGCGCCATCCCGTTCGCGCCGCCTTCGCGGAACCAGCTATCGGCTAAAGCAAGCTTTGCTTTTGCCAGGTACTCGCTGGAATCGTAGGTATTCATCAGCGTGTTCAGTTCGATGCGGGCCACTTCATATTGGCCGCGCTCAATGTCTTTCATTGCTTTATCGAACAGAACCTTGTCCGGCTGTTGTGTGTTCTTGGTAATCGGCGTTTCGTACTTCTTGTGAATGCAGGAAGAAAACATTCCCAAAACAGTAACGGCGATTAACGCTCTTTTTGAAAGCTCAACTGAATTCAAAATCTTCATTACACCCTGACCAATAACGCTTCTTCTGCTTTCCGCTGCAATTCACGGTAAGCTTCCCCCGGATCCGGTTTACTGAAAATCGACGATCCTACCACGACCCAATTCACGCCGGCTTTCGCCGCTTCGCCCACATTTTCCAGCCCGATTCCGCCATCAATTTCAATCGCAAACTGGAGGTTTCTTTCCTGACGTTTGCGGTCCAGATGACGAACTCTATCAAGCGACCGGGGAATAAACTTCTGCCCGCCAAAACCAGGATTGACGCTCATCACCAGCACATAATCCACAATGTCCAGCACATCATCCAGCAGATCAACAATGGTATGCGGATTAATCACAACCCCGGCCTGCGCGCCTTCATCCCGCAACAGGCGCAGCGTGCGGTCCAGATTGCGGCAGGCTTCATAATGAACGCTCACCGCGCTTGCTCCCGCTTTAATAAACATCGGCGCGTAGGTGTCGGGATCTTCAATCATCAGATGATGATCCATCTTCAAACTGGTGGCTTTGCGGAGCGATTCAGTGACTGGCGGCCCCATCGTGAGATTAGGGACAAAATGCCCGTCCATGATATCGACATGAATCATTCGGGCGCCGGCGCGTTCAACAAATCCGATCTGCTCGCCCAAACGCGCAAAATCCGCCGCTAAGATTGATGGAACAATTTGAACCACATCACCACTCTACGACCCTTGCCGCTCCGGTTGCAGCAGGCCGCTTACTTTTAAATTGGGCTAATTGCCTGATGTTATCACGGTTGCGTAGAAGCCGTCACCCGGCTCCCGGCCCGGCAATCGCCATTGTTGTTTTGTCACTCTTACGTTAGGTTTATTACTTAAAACCATTCTAATTACTTCTTGGTTTTCTTCTCTTTCGAGCGAGCAGGTGGCGTAAACCAGAATGCCGTTCGGCGCAAGCTGGTCCAGCCCACGCTTCAAAATCTGCGCTTGCCGCTCCTGCATCCTTAAAAGTTCCTGGGGTGTGACGCGCCATTTTATCTCAGGGTTCCGGGAAAGTGTGCCGGTGCCGGAACAAGGCGCGTCAATCAGAATGCGCTCGAATTTCTTCCGAAACGGCAAAGGAGCCGTAGCATCCAGCACCACGCGCGGGCAAACTGCCGGCACTTCACGCAAACGCCGCCAACTAATGTCGCAAGCAATTCCCAACAGCGGCGTTTCAACCGCTTGCACCGTTTTATTGCCCGGAGCGCAACAAAGGTCCAGGAAGCTCTGCCCAGAACGCAGATCGAGCAAGGGAACAATCGCCTGGGAGCCGACATCCTGCAGTCGCATCCCTTTCGCATCCCCTTCTAAAATGCGAAACCCGCCTGTTACGTCTGTTGGAGCAAGCCGGAGGGAAGCAGGCGGTTCCTGGCCTGACGGCACCCGCAGGTAGCGTTCCGGTTCAGTCAAAGCAGCTTGGGCAATTTTTTCCGCTTGCGCTCTTCCGAAATGATGCGTCCATCGCTCCAACAGCCATTCCGGGCAGGACAACGCTATTGAGCGGTCCGGCCAGCGAATCGGCGTACGCTTCACCTTTCGCAGCACGGCATTCACAAAACCGGAAGCGATCCGCCGATATTGTTTTGCCAGTTCCACAGTTTCATGCACCGCCGCATGAACCGGGATGCGGTCTAAATAGCGAAGCTGAAAAATGCCGAGCCGCAGAAGAATTTGCACCTTCGCTTCCACGTCCTCCAGCTTGCGGCCCGAATAATGGTGAATCAGATAATCAAGCTGCCCCTGGTAGCGGAGGCAGCCGAACACCAGTTGCGCGGCTAACCCGGCGTCGCGGGAATCAATGCCTCGGGTCCGTTCTAATAAAAGATCGGAAGCATACCCGCCTTCGGCAACAAGCTGCAAAATGTCGTAGGCTACCTGGCGGGCAGGCGAGACAACAGTAAGAGAATGGCTCAATCCTTGATTATCGGGCTACCAGCCCAGCTTTTCCAATACCTGCGACACCGTGGCTTCGGGAATCAACTTCAACTGCACTTGCTTGGATTCTTTTTCGGCAACTTCCACCTGCGCGCCGTAGCTTTCCAAAGCTTTCTGCATGTCCGGGTCTGTCCATTGCTGGCATTCAATTCCTTACGGCACTTCAGCCATGTTTGACGCCTGCACTTTGGGGCGAACCGTCACCATCGCGCGCAGCAGCGGCTTTCCGGTCGCGGCATTTACCGCTTTTCCTTCGCGCCGGTTGGGACGTATTCTATCCGCTTTTCGTTATGCTGGTATAAAGTGGATCTGGAAAAAACAGTACTTCGCAAGGTCGGCGAGGCGATCAGCCGTTATCGCATGATCCGCGAAGGAGATCGCGTAGCGGTCGGCTTGTCCGGCGGCAAGGATTCCGTTACCTTGCTTGAAGCTCTGGTGCAACTCCAGAAACGAGCGCCGATTGAGTTCACGGTGCAGGCCTTCACGGTGGAACAGGGCAAATTTCTTTCGCCCATTCACCCTTTTCGCGATTACCTGGCCGGGCGCGGCATTCCCTGGACCTATGTGGAAGATAACCCTTCGCTCCGTTTACTGGAAGAACAGCCTGGGCATGGATGCGACCTATGCAGCCGGTTTCGCCGCCGCGCTGTTTATGAAATAGCCCGGAACCTGGGCGCAAATGTAGTAGCCTTCGGCCATACCGCCGATGATTTCTGCGAATCGTTTCTCCGCAATGCCATGTTTACAGGCCGGCTAAGTTCGCTGCCGCCGGTCACGTATTCCCGCAAACGCGAGTTTCGCTTAATTCGCCCGCTAGTTTTTGTCACGGAAGATTTAACGAAAGCCTTTGCCGAAAGTCTCCGCGCGCCGATTGTGCCTTGCGGCTGCTCGCAAAAAACAGGCACGGTGCGCCGAACGCTGCGGGATATTTTCAGCGATCTGGAACGCGACTACCCGCACCTGAAAGAAAGTTTATTATCGGCGATGGGCAATATTGAAACCAGCCGCCTACTCGATACCAGATATCTCAATCTGGAAGAAAGCCGCGAAGAATCCGGCTTTTTTGCCGAAGACAAGCCAGAATTGGTGCAGCTCGGCAGGCAGTAACCCGTTTTCCATACGCGCGTCCGCGTAAACGTTCTGAGGAACAAACGTCGTAGAATGAAGGTTCTCTTGGATGCCGCCCCGATACTTACGACTTGTCTTCGTTGTCGAGTTCCTCATCGCGGTCATCGCTGTTTTCACTGCCTGGTCTGAAATTGGAGGACAGGCCGCGCTGGACTTGATGCCTTGGGGCTGGAAGTTCGGCTTAGGTTTAAGTTTATCGCTCAGCCTGGTAGCTTACAGCGCCGCACTGCTGGCGAACGATGCCATCTGGAATTCTTCCACAGCAAAATGGCTGGCATTCATGCTTGTTTTGTTGCTGGCGATGGGCGCAGTTACTTATTATTATGTTTTGAAAGTGGCGATAAACGATTCAAGCGACGAACAGGACAATGCAGCTTCGCTTCATTCACTTTTGATCAACCCGAATTTTCCAGAAAGATAATTTTTCCGGAGATGGAAATTCAGTCAGACACTGACCTCGAAACCTGGAACCGGCCCGAATCGCCACTCACCATCAAGTACTCTCTTTCGGTCCTGCACAGCGTTGATTTCTGGGTGGGCGAAGGTTTTCTGCGCATCCCCTACGGCGGAATCGAGCATGGCGGTTTGTTGTTTGGCAAGCATGAGGAAAATGTTGTTCAAATTGAGGCATTTCGCCCGATCGAATGTGAACACGCGGCAGGCCCTTCGTTTTCGCTTTCCGAAAACGATATAAAACACATTCAACAACAGCTTGCCGATTCCCAAACAGAGGAAGCTTTAAACGGCCTTGAACCGGTAGGACTGTTTATCTCGCATTCCCGCCGCGACCTGCGCGTCACCGACCAGGAAGCGGATCTGCTGAACCTTCTGTTTCCCCAATCCTGGCAGGTTCTGCTGCTGGTGAAGCCGGAAAAGTTCAAGCCTTCTCAATTCAGTTTTGCGCTGCGGGAAGGCAAACAGATTGTGAACCGCGATCTGTTATCCCAAGCTTTTCAGTTGCCGATGCCGAGCCGCGCCGAGCGAAAACCGCGTCGTACAGCAGCGAGCGAAGAAGTTGCCTTAATTAAGCCGCCCAAACCAGAGCCCTTTGCGGAACCCAAGCCAGTTAAGGAAAGACGCGAACGCTCCCGCAAGAAAGTAATTGCTTTGCAAGCATTAAGCGAAGCGGTGTCTGCTGCCGATGTGAAGGATGTTCAAGCACAGATAGCCGAAACGCTGCCGTCTATTCCGGTTGCCTCGGCGGAAGCGCAGCCGTCCAAGCTACCGGCAGTGATTCCGCCTCTGCCGCGCAATCTGCGTTTATTCCTTGTGCTGGGAGCAGTTGTTTCCGCTTTCTGTTTGTTTATCTGCTTTTCCTGGTTTTATTGGAACCACCTGCAAGCTCCTGTCGAGATGCACGCGGTGATCACTAAAACGAGCGTGGTCGTGAACTGGCCTGCGAACGAAACGAATAGCGCGGCCCAAGCCACTTTACTTATATCCAGCGGTTCGCGCCACCCCCTTCGGGTGCTGTCAGCAACCGAGAAAAGCACCGGGGAAATAGCTATCCCTGCTGCCGAAAACGATTTGGTAGTGGAGCTCACGGCTTACCATTCGCTGCATCAACGTCGAGGCGTACTGCATATTGTAAGAACACAATCACCTTAAATCCGGTTCGCCGCGGATCGGCTGACGGTTTCCCCTTCTTGATTGAAAACGTGAAAAGCATTCTCGTTCGCCTGCAGCGAAATAGAAGCGCCAGGTGAACCGCTGAACGAACCGGGTGCACGGCACACTAAACCTTCTGGAGCGCTGGGCAGGTCCGCGTACAACACGGTGGCGTCGCCGGTGCGCTCGGCAAGCCGCAAAACAACAGGCAGAACATTCGCTCCGCTTGTTCCCAATTCCAGATGTTCCGGCCTGATGCCGATGGTAACCGACGCACCCGTTGGCAGCCGCTCCGTATCGGCATTCACTGTGATTTTAGAACCGCCTTTCAGTTCCACGATTAACTTATCGCCTGATCCTTCAGTTACGGTGCCTTCCAGCAGATTCATGCGCGGCGAGCCGAGAAAACGGGCCACAAACAGATTTCGCGGTTGATGGTAAAGCTCCATCGGCGAACCGATTTGTTCCACGCGGCCGGCGGAAAACACAACAATCCGGTCGGCCAGGGTCATGGCTTCAATCTGGTCGTGGGTCACATAAATCATGGTGGCTCCCAGTTCCTGGTGCAGCCGGGCAAACTCCACGCGCATGGAAACGCGCAGCGCGGCATCCAGATTCGAAAGCGGCTCGTCAAACAAAAACACTTTGGGTTTACGGGTGATAGCGCGGCCAATCGCGACGCGCTGCCGCTGTCCGCCGGACAACTGCGCCGGGGACCGCTCCAGCAGATGTTCAATATGCAGCACTTTGGCTGCCTGGCTCACTCGTGCCGCAATTTCCTGCTTCGGCACTCCGGCCAGCTTTAACCCAAAGCTCATATTCTGATAAACCGATTTGTGCGGATACAGCGCGTAGGATTGAAACACCATGGCGATTCCACGCGCGGCAGGCGATAAGTCGTTCGCTCGCGCCTGGTCAATGTAAAGGTCGCCTTCAGTGATTTCTTCCAATCCGGCAATCATCCGCAGCACCGTAGTTTTGCCGCAGCCGGATGGCCCCACCATCACCACTAGTTCGCCGTGGTTTGCGATGAAGCTGACGTCGCCCACGGCGGTATGCGCGCCGAAGCGCTTGGTGATTCCGTTCAACTCAACTTTCGCCATGAATTTCTTCGCTGCTTTGTTCGCTCCTCACCAAGAGGTGTAGCCGCCGTCAACGCTTAATACCGATCCGGTGATGTAGCTCGCCGCGTCGCTCGCCAGAAACAGAACCGCGGACGCCACTTCCTGCGGATTGCCGCAGCGGCCCATCGGCGTCATTTCCAGCCAGCAATTAAACCATTCCGGATTAGAACGGCCCCGCATTGTCATTTCGGTAGCAATATAGCCGGGCGCAACCGCATTCACTCGCACACCCAACTTGGCCCATTCGCAAGCCAGCGATTTTGTCAACATGTGAACGGCGGCTTTGCTGGTGTTATACGGAGCCTGCGGCTGCGGCTTATTGGTGATCAAGCCCGACATCGATCCGATGTTCACAATTGCGCCGCGCCCTGCTTTCGTCATGTGCCGCCCAAACTCTCGGCAGCAGAAGAAAACGCCGTCCAGGTTGATGCGCATCAGCTTGTAGTAATCTTCGTCCGAGTATTCCGCGGCATCAATGTTGTTCGCATAACCGGCATTGTTCACCAGCACATCCACTTTGCCGTGCTTGGAAACGATGGCTTGCGCGGTACGGTTGACGGCGGCTGAATCGGTTACATCAAGCGGAAAAAATTCCGCGTTGATGTTTGATTTTTTTAAACTCTCCGCTGCTTCCTGGCCGTTCTGCTCATTGATTTCCGCCACAATCACGGTTGCTCCGGCTTCGCCCAAAGCGCGGGCAATCTCCCAGCCGATGCCGCGCCCTGCTCCCGTCACCACTGCAATTCTGCCATCCAATTTTGTTTGTTCAAGGTACATGTGAGTATTGTGAGCGGCGCACATTGCGCGCCTGAACTTCATTATTTAACAGCCCCGAAAGTTAAACCGCGCACAAGCTGCCGCTGCGCTGTCCAGCCGAACACCAGAATCGGCGCAATCGCCAGCACGGAAGCCGCTGAAAGCTTGGCCAGAAACAAACCTTGCGGACTGGAATAAGCGGCGATAAACACGGTGAGCGTACCCGCTTTCGCGCCGGTAAGATTGATGCTCCAGAAAGCTTCGTTCCAACAGAGAATCAGCGACAACAGCGCCGTGGAAGCCAAGCCGGGCAGTGACATAGGCAGCAGCAGATGCCAGATTTCCTGCGCCACCGTCATTCCGTCAATCCGGCCCGCTTCCAAAATTTCGTGCGGTACTTCCCGGAAATACGAATAAACCAGCCAAATGGTAATCGGAACGTTAATCAACGCATACGCGCCGATCAGGGCCGCAATTGAATCCACCAGCCCGAAATGAGCCAGAATTAAGTAGATCGGAACCAGCGTGCTGACCGGCGGCATCATTTTTGTGGACATCATCCACATCAGCAGGGAAGGCGTTCTGGGGCTGGGATGAAACGCCATCGCGTAGGCTGCCGGAATAGAAAGCAGCATGGCTACCAAAGTGCCGCCCGCCGCCGCGTAGAAAGAATTCAAAGCGTAATGAAGGTAAGGGGATTGAGCCAGCACGGCTTGAAAGTTTTCAAGCGTGGGATGAAACAGAAACAACGGCGGAAACGCATAAGCGTCCGTTTCTGTTTTGATGCTGGTCAGCGCCATCCAGGCAATCGGAAAGAAAATCAGGATCGCCACGCTCCAGCCCAGAACAAACACCGGCCAATTGGTTCTTTTTCCCATCAGGCAGCCATTTTCGGCGGATTAAGATTGCTGGAGATGGTACGAATCAGAAACAAAGCTACAATGTTAGCCAGCACCACCGCCACCACGCCGCCTGCGGAAGCAAGCCCGATATCGAACTGTAGCAGGCCAATGGAATACACCAGAAAAGTTAGGTTTGTGGTAGCTGTTCCGGGACCGCCTGACGTAGTAATCAGAATTTCTGCAAACGTGCTTAACAGAAAGATAGCTTCCACCATCACCACGACCGAAATAGCACGTTTTAAATGCGGCAGAATCAGATGAAAGAAAACCGTCCACGCTCCCGCGCCGTCAATCGCCGCCGCTTCTTTCTGTTCCTGATCGAACGATTGAATGGAAGTGAGCAGAATCAGAAACGCGAACGGCAGCCATTGCCAGGACAAAATAATAATGATAGCGGCCATGGGAAAATGCCCGAACCAATCCACCGGGCCGACGCCGGCCAAGCGCAGGGGAAACGCCAAAAACCCGTAAATCGGGTGCAAAAGCAGGTTCTTCCACAACAGCGCGTTCACGGTCGGCATCACGAAAAATGGCGCAATGACCAGAAGCCGAGCAATCTTCGCTCCTGGGAAATCCTGATCGTATAGCCAGGCAAGCAGCGTGCCGCCCACCACGGTAATCGCCAGAACCGAACCAAGAATCACCAGCGAATTAATCACGGCATCGAGGAATGCCGGATCATGAATCAGGTAAGCGTAGTTTTGTCCGCCTGTGAATCGTGGACCGCTTTCGCTCATCAGGTTGTAATGCTCCAGCGAGAAGTAGATTGTCATCGCCAAAGGCACCGCCATCCAGATAAACAATAAGAGAAAAGAGGGAGATATAAGAATTCCCGACATGGCGCGCCGCCAGGAAGCAGAAGAACGGGTTTGTTTTTTGTCAGCAGCCACTGGAAGCAACACGCGGTATTTCGAAAAGCATATCATTGAAGCATTCTTGTGAAAAAGCATGAAGGCTGAAAAGATAAAAAATCGCCGCAACGGGCCGGCAGCAATTCTTTTTGTTTTGTTATTGGCAGGCTGCGGGTCGAGCAAAAAGAACCAAACGGAACTGACGGTCGCGGTCGCAAACAACGCCGACATGGTGTTGATGCAGTCTTTATCCACTGAGTTTGCAGGGGACCACCCGGATATCAAACTGAATTGGGTGATGCTCGACGAAAACGCGCTGCGGCAGCGCGTCACTACCGATATTGCCACCGATGGAAAACAGTTCGATTTGATGATGATCGGCAACTACGAAGTGCCGATTTGGGCGAAAAAGGGCTGGCTTGAACCGTTCGATTCCCTTCCTTCCGACTACGACGCAAACGACTTATTAAAGCCGATTCGTGAAAGCTTGTCCTATCAGGGGCGATTGTATGCGCTGCCGTTTTATGGCGAAAGCTCCATCACTTTTTATCGCCAGGATTTGTTTACCGCGAAAAAATTGAAGATGCCGGATCAGCCTACTTATGCCGAAATTGAAAACTTCGCCCGCGTGCTGACCAATAAAGAAGCCGGAGTGTACGGCATTTGTTTGCGGGGCCAGCCGGGATGGGGCGCAAATGTATTAACAATCGGAACAATGGTGAACACGTATGGCGGACGCTGGTTTGATGAGAACTGGCACGCTGCCATCAACACGCCGCCCTGGAAGCAAGCGGTAAATGAATACGTCAGGCTCTTAACTTTATATGGACCACCCGGTGCAAACGCCAACAACTTCAATGAAAACCTTACCTTGTTTGCGGGCGGGCACTGCGCCGTTTGGATAGACGCTACGGTCGCCGCTGGAATCCTAACCAATCCGCAACAATCGCCAGTAGCGAAGAGTGTAGGGTTTGCCCCGGCTCCGATTGGGGTAACTCCAGCGGGAGCGCATAGCTTATGGACCTGGTCGCTGGGGGTCGCGCGCTCATCAAACAACAAACCAAACGCTCTCAAATTTGCGGCTTGGGCCACGTCAAAAAATTACGTTCAGCGCGTTGCCAAGTTGAAAGGATGGGGATTGGCTCCGCCCGGCACTCGTTATTCCACTTACAACAATCCGGCTTATCGCGCCGCTGCCCCGTTCAGCAATCTAGTGCTTCAATCCATCACTACGGCGGACCCGAACCATCCTACCCTTCAACCGGTGCCTTACACCGGCATTCAATTTGTTGATATCCCGGAATTTCAAGGGCTCGGCACCGAAGTAGGCCAGCTTGTGGCCGGAGCATTAGCCGGACGCACATCGGTAAACCAGGCCCTATCTTCCGCCCATAACCTTGCTGAGCGTATGGCGCAGCAGGCAGGCTACCAGCGTTGACGGAGTTTTAACTGCTCTTCACGCGCAAGTCTTCGCCAGCCATCTGCTTCGGCTGTTGCAGTTCGAGCATTCCCAGGATGGTGGGGGAAACATCTTTTAATGCGCCTGTTGGCCGGAGCGTTATCTTTTCTTCGGTCATCACAATAAACGGCACCGGATTTGTTGTATGGTACGTGTGCGGCCCTTTGGTGATAGGGTCAATAATGGATTCCGCGTTTCCGTGGTCCGCCGTCACAATCCAGGAGCCGCCAGCGCGTTTCAACGCCTGGTAAATCTGCCCTAAACCGGCATCCACCGCTTCGCAAGCCCGCACGGTGGGTTCCATTTTGCCGGAATGCCCAACCATATCCGCGTTGGCGTAGTTCATCACAATCAGGTCGAACCCGCCGCGCTCAATCGCCTGCACAACTTTATCGGTGATTCCCGCCGCGCTCATTTCCGGTTTCAGATCATAAGTCGCCACTTTTGGTGAAGCTACCATTTCGCGTTCTTCACCGGCATAGGGCTTTTCATTCCCGCCATTGAAGAAGTAAGTGACGTGCGCATATTTTTCCGTTTCCGCCACCCGCAGATTGCGCCAGTTTGCCTGCGCCATCACATCGGCCAGAATATTATCCGGGTGTTCGGGCGGCAGCACAAACGGCAGTCCGAGCGCTTTGTCGTACTGCGTCATCATCGTGTACGTCAAATTTTTGGGAAGCAGCGATCGCGAAGGCTGTTCGAGTTTCGCATCCGTCAGCGCCATTGTAATTTCACGCGCCCGGTCTGCCCGATAGTTGTACATTATGATGCTATCGTCGTCGCGGATCAAGCCGATCGGCTCATTATGCTCATCCACAATCGTGGCCGGTTCAATAAACTCGTCCGTGATGCCGCGCTCGTAGGATTGCCGGACCGCTTCGGACGCGCTGCGGAACTTCTGCCCGTTTCCCAAAACCATTGCACCGAATGCGCGTTCCACCCGGTCCCAACGCTTGTCGCGATCCATCGCATAGTAGCGGCCGGAAACCGATGCAATTCGACCAATGCCGAACTCCGTTAACTTCTGTTCAAGCTGCTCGATGTAGCCTGCGCCGCTTTCGGGCGGCGTGTCGCGCCCATCCATAAAACAATGCACGAACACATCGCGCAGGCCATGCTGCTTCGCCATTTCCAGCAGCGCATACAGATGTGACAATTGCGCATGTACGCCGCCGTCGCTGCATAGGCCGATCAAGTGTAGTTGATGGCCCTCTGCTTTTTTCAGGGCTTGCACGAGCACCGGGTTGGAGAAGAATTCGCCGGAAGTAATCATCAGGTCAATCCGCGTTACGTCCATATAAATGACGCGGCCCGCGCCCATGTTCATGTGACCCACTTCGCTGTTGCCCATCTGCCCATCCGGTAATCCCACAAACGGGCCGGAAGTATGGATCAGCGTATTCGGATACTTGCGTAGCAGTTCATCGTAAACCGGCTTTTTTGCGGCGGCAATCGCATTGCCCTCCGTGGCGGGCGAAAACCCCCAACCGTCGAGAATAGTTAACACCAAAGGTCGTTGTTTCGCCATGTTGCTGTCCTATTGGCGAAATGCTTTCTTACCCAGGTACAGCGCAGCTTCGCCTAGTTCCTGTTCAATGCGCAGCAACTGGTTGTACTTGGCTAATCGGTCCGTGCGGCTGGCCGAGCCTGTTTTAATCTGCCCGGCGTTGGTGGCCACTGCCAAGTCCGCAATAAACGAATCTTCCGTTTCGCCGGAGCGGTGCGAAACCATCGCCGTATAATTGGCGCTCGCAGCCAGGCGCATTGCTTCCAGCGTTTCCGTCAGACTGCCGATCTGGTTCACTTTCACCAGAATCGAGTTCGCAATGCCCTGGTCAATGCCGCGCTGTAAAATCTCCGGGTTTGTCACAAACAAATCATCGCCGACCAACTGGATCTGCTTGCCTAATTTGTCGGTCAACGCTTTCCAGCCGTCCCAATCGCCTTCCGCCATGCCGTCTTCAATCGAGATAATGGGATACTGCCGCACCCAGTTAGCCCAGTAATCCACCATTTCTTCGGAGCTTTTTTCACTCTTGTCCGACTTCTTGAAAATATACTTCTTCTTTTCATCGTCGTAGAACTCGCTGGTAGCCGGGTCCAACGCCAGGCAGATATCCTCGCCTGCTTTGAAACCTGCTTTGGTGATCGCTTCCATTAATACTTCCAGCGCCTCATCGTTTGATTTCAGGTTGGGAGCAAAACCGCCTTCATCGCCTACCGCAGTGGAATATCCGCGTTTCTTCAATACGCCTTTCAAAGTGTGAAATGTTTCCACGCCCATGCGCAGCGCTTCCGAAAATCTCTTTGCGCCTACAGGTGCAATCATAAACTCCTGCAGGTCCACCGAATTGTCGGCATGAGCGCCGCCGTTAATCACGTTCATCATAGGAACGGGCAGCACTCGCGCGCTCACACCGCCTAGATATCGGTACAACGGCGTCATTTCAGAAGCAGCTTGGGCGCGGGCGGTCGCCATCGAAACGGCGAGAATGGCATTAGCCCCTAGCTTGCCTTTATTGTTGGTGCCGTCCAACTTCAGCATGGTGTGGTCTACCAGCGTCTGGTCAGCAGCTTCCAGGCCGGCCAATGCAGCGGCAATCGGCTCATTGATATTTTTGACCGCGCTCAGGGTCCCCTTGCCCAGGTAACGGGACTTGTCGTTATCGCGCAACTCCACTGCTTCGAACTCGCCGGTGGATGCTCCTGACGGCACGGCGGCCCGTCCCATTGAGCCGTCCGCCAGATAAACATCTGCTTCCACAGTCGGGTTCCCGCGCGAGTCCAGAATTTCCCTGCCGGTTACTTTGCTGATTTCCATGATTTTCCTTTAGAGTTCGCCAAAAGCCTTGCGCATAGAACTAAACAAGGCAGTGCGGTTTGGATGGCGTAAAACCATACTGTAGCGCAGCGGCTTGCTCAAACTCTAAGGGAACATTTGCAGAATGCTGAATGCGGGTAAGATCAAGCCGCAGTGTTGGTGGCCATTGCCTCAAAATCAGGCATATCGTCAGTGGGAAAAGACGAGATGAGAAGAGCAACCAGGCACTCCAAGCCTTCCTGGTCTTCTTCGTCAAAGCGGTTCAACGCCGCGCTGTCAAGGTCAAGCACGCCCAGCAGTTTTCCCCAGTTCAGCAAAGGAACGACAATTTCCGACTTTGAATCAGCATCGCAAACAATATGCCCGGCAAATTGATTCACATCCGGCACAATCACTGTTTCCTGGTTCTGCGCTGCGGTGCCGCATACGCCTTTGCCCAACTGGATGCGCGTGCAAGCTGGCTTTCCTTGAAACGGGCCCAGCACTAATTCCTCGTCGCGCCATAAATAAAAGCCTGCCCAGCTAATATCCGGCAGCGCGTGATAAAGCAGAGCAGCAGCGTTCGCAGCATTGGCGAGAAAGTCGGATTCCCCCTTCACCAGTTCTTGCAATTGACCGTAGATCTGTTGATAGGCTTCCGCTTTCGACGTGCCCTGCGCTACGGAAACAATAGTATTCATAAGGCCGTGTTCACAGTGTAACCCTGAAGACGATGTAAACAACAAGCCGGACTAGCCCTAAACTTGGCTCTTTTTAGTACCTTTTCGGTTTTACTGTTTTATAAACCCGCCATTAAGGCAAAGGTGGACGGTTTTCTTCGATAAGGAGACGAAATGTAGTTTTTCGCTTCGTTGGCGGCGGCTGACTCAGGAGCCGTTTGCATGGTTTTCTGATAAGCCTGCACGGCACTAGCATGATTGCCCTGCAGATCGTAAATTTCCCCCAGCTTCAGCCATGCCTGCACGGCGGTGTTCAGATCCAGATCGCTGCATTTGCGCGTCACCTCTTGCAGGTCATTCAGCGCCGGACGCAGATCGCCGTACCGAAACAAAACGGTTCCCCGCAGGTACTTAACTTTTTCTAAAGCCAGACTCTGATAGCCCGCCGCGCCTGTGGTCCGCAACTGTTCCACGCGGTTCAACAGCGCTAGAGCAGAGGCTTCATCGCCCAGATCGCTGTACATCTGCGCTTGCTCCAGCGGAAGCAGGTAGTTCCGGGGGAAATTCAGCGACAACTGCTTCAACAATGAGATGGATTGCGCAGGCTTGTGTTCGCGCCGGTAAATCACGCTTAACAAAATTTGAGCATCATATTTGTTTAAAGTGCCATTAGCAGCAACAGCGTTCAATTCCTGCAAGCCACGGCTGCGATCGCCACGAAAGCCCGCCACAAATCCCATCATGCGCACGTAAAAAGGCAGACTGCCGATTACGTAATCATGCAAGCCTTGTATCAACAGAGCATCAGTGAGGCGCGGCTCGACTTCCAGCACGCGATTGCTGTACCGGCGCGAAGCTGTGGCATTGCGCAGCGATTCCGCCCAGGCTTTCTCTACCAGAAAATAATAATTAGCTCGTAAGCCATGCGTTACGCTCAGCGAATACAACGCGCCGGAGTCTTGCTCGTCACGAGTTAAACGCTCGTCGGCCAGGGTGATCGCTTTTTCAGTAACATCTTTAAATCGTTCTCCGACTGCAGGCGAAAAATTGATCTTCGGCGCATGAAGAAATGGATTATTTGCGGCCGCCATTTGGCTTTCCAGAGCGCCATTGCGAAACAACTCACTGTATAAAGTCGCTTGCGCCAGGTGGTTGTAAGCATCAGGATTGTTAGGTTCGCGGCGCACATCGCTTTCGAAAGCGCTGATGGCCTGATCATATTCGTTATTGTAAAAATGCTGCCAGCCCGGGGAGGCCAGCGGATCTTGTATCTTTACCGGCGCTGCATAAAGAGAAATAACCGTTAGAAAGCCGATAAACAATCGAACAACTTGAGGAATGTATAAATTTGGCACAAATCATTCGGCTTCAGGAACGAGCCGCCTTACTCTCATGTGATGCGCCGAATGAAATGAATGATCCGCGTTGCACGACGGCACAGGTTAAAACTCAGTGAATATTGTTCTTTATTGAAAGTTTTAGGGAAGATGCTGGACTTTTAAGGTCGCACATCACCTCACAACGCAATTTCTTTTCCTTGGAAGTGTAGAATTCCGAATAGATTTTCAATCAAAAGAGTCTATAAAAGTTGGATCAGCCCGGTCGCTGAACCAACAACTTAGGTGGAACAGGAACCGAACACAATGCAACTTGGAATGATAGGGCTGGGCCGAATGGGAGCGAACATGGTTCGCCGGCTCACAAAAGGCGGTCACGACTGTATTGTCTTTGACACGAGCCAGGAGAACGTTCACAAACTGGCTAGCGAAGGAGCAACCGGCTCGCAATCGCTTGACGATTTCATACAAAAGCTGCAAACGCCGCGCGCGGTTTGGCTCATGATTCCAGCCGGAGCGGTGGACAGCATGTTGGATACGCTGATACCAAAGCTCACCAAGGGCGACATCGTTATTGACGGCGGCAACTCCTACTATGTGGATGACATTCGCCATAGTAAGCGGTTAGCGGCGCAAGGCATCCATTTCGTGGATGCCGGAACCAGCGGCGGCGTATGGGGCATGGAGCGCGGTTATTGTTTGATGATTGGGGGCGAAACGGAAGTTGTGCAGCATCTTGACCCCATCTTCAAAACTCTGGCCCCGGGCAAAGGCAGCATTGATCGAACGCCGGGCCGCGATAAAGCCGCGCCGAGCACTGCTGAGGACGGTTATCTGCACTGCGGTCAATCCGGCGCAGGACATTTCGTCAAAATGGTTCATAACGGCATTGAGTACGGCATTATGGCCGCTTACGCCGAAGGACTGAATGTTCTGAAGAAAGCAAACGTAGGATTGCAGAAATACAAAATGGATGCGGAAACCACGCCGCTTCGCACGCCGGAACATTATCAGTATAATTTCAATCTTCCTGATGTGGCCGAAGTATGGCGGCGCGGCAGCGTAGTGGCTTCCTGGCTGCTTGATTTAACTGCCATTGCTTTGCTGGAAGAACCGGAACTGACGAAATTTTCAGGCCATGTTTCCGATTCAGGCGAAGGACGCTGGACGCTGATTGCCGCGATTGACGAAGGAACTCCGGTGCCGGTACTCAGTTCCGCAGTATATGAGCGGTTTGCGTCCCGTGGCGCAGCCGATTTCGCGGATAAACTTCTTTCCGCGATGCGCTTTCAATTCGGCGGCCACATGGAAAGCAAACCCGAATAAGGACCAAGCCATATATGAATTCAACGCATCCGGCTCACGACGGTCCTGCCGGTCCTTGTTTAATGGTGATCTTCGGGGCAAGCGGGGATCTGACCAAACGCCTGCTGACACCGGCGATTTACAATCTGGCGCAGGCAAAACTTTTACCTGAAAATTTTGTGATTTTAGGGTTTGCGGTTGACGATTGGTCAACCGAAACCCTTCGCGAAAACCTGGGCAACAATTTGAAACAATTCGCCACTCAACAGGTTGATCCGGAGGTTTGGAACTGGCTGCAAGAACGCATCCATTATGTGAAAGGTGACTTTCAGAATGACGCAGCGTTCGATGCTTTAAAGCAGAAGGTGCAGGAACTGGAGCAACAATACCAGACTGAGGGCAACCGGCTGTTTTATTTTGCGATTGCGCCCCGGTTTATTGAAGCGGTGGCGAACCAGCTAAAGCGATCCACTTTGTCCAGAAAAGAAGACGGCAAGTGGCGGCGGATCGTGATTGAAAAACCTTTCGGACATGATCTCCCATCCGCCATGCAGTTAAATCAGGATCTGGCAAAACTGTTGGATGAGGATCAGATTTTCCGGATTGATCATTATCTGGGCAAAGAAACCGTGCAGAACCTGGCAGTGTTTCGTTTTTCAAATAGCATCTTCGAACCGATCTGGAACCGGGCGCATATCGACCACATACAGATTACGGCAGCCGAAACGGTTGGAGTGGAACACCGGGGCGGCTATTACGAAACAGCCGGAGCGCTGCGTGACATGGTGCCGAATCATCTGGCGCAGTTGATCAGCTTAACAGCTATGGAGCCGCCCGTTTCATTCGACGCTGACAGCATGAGATCAAAACAGGCGGAAGTATTGCAAGCCATTCAGCCGATGACGACCGATCAAGTATCGCAATTTGCTGTGCGCGGTCAATACGGCAAAGGCGAAATCGACGGCAAGCCGGTTCCCGGTTATCGGGCAGAAGAAGGGGTTGCGCCTGATTCCAATACCGAAACGTTTGTGGCCATGAAGGTGATGATTGACAACTGGCGTTGGGCGGATGTGCCTTTTTATCTGAGAACCGGTAAGCGAATAGCAGCGCGGACAACGGAAGTGATGATTCAGTTCCGGCGCACGCCCTTTATGATCTTTCGGGATACGCCGGTGGAATCGCTGGAAGATAATAAACTGCTGATTCGCATTCAACCGGACCAAGGCATCTTTTTGCGTTTCGGCGTAAAAGCAGCGGGGCCGGTCACTAAGGTTGAGTTCGTTGACATGGACTTTTGTTTTCCCAAAAAATTTAGCGATTGGCAAGGCACAGGATACGAGCGCCTGCTGCATGATTGCATGTTGGGCGACCAAACGCTATTTCAACGGGCGGATATGGTAGACGGCGGCTGGAAAATTGTTCAACCGCTGCTGGATATTTGGGGCGCAGAAAAAGCACAAGGCTTCCCGAACTATGAGGCCGGTTCCGCCGGTCCGCCGGCGGCTGAAGAATTGATGCGGCGAGATGGGCGAGCTTGGCGCAGGCTGAACTCGACAGGAGCTTTCTAGAAAACACCAGGACCTGCGAACAAACAAAGCCAATCAGTGTAAGTTACCTATTTACGGCTACTTACATCTAAGGAGCGATGAAATCATCAATCCGGTCGGAGATCGAAGTTCTGTTGAAAAGGTCGTGCTGAAAACGTTTGACAAATTTGGCCGCTAAGAAGTGTTCGGCAGCGGAAGGCTGAGCATCGCAAGGCGGGCATGGTCCGCGATATTCGGCGCTCCAAACGATGTTGCGGGTTTGTGAATCGGCCAGCACGAGCTTGCCCTGCCAGATTGGTTTCGGCTTCTTTCCGGCATCGATAGCAGCTTCCGAGATCCCCTCATACTGCACAAACCCGGCCAGAACGTAATTAGCGTTCCGACGTTCCGGGGTCACGAGAACAGGCAGCTTGTGTTTAGCAAGTTCCGCCGTGAGATAACTGCCCAGATTATCGCCGGGCGCGGAGGCCACATAGATCATGGCTCCATAAACCAGTTGTGATTGAGCGGCGGAAAAAGCCGCAGAAGAACAGCAGATCAAGCCGAGCAGGGCGATCGCGATAAATTGGAGATGCCGTTGAATCATGTTCCTGTTTTTTCAATCGGCAGGACAGATGCAAACCATTAGGGCTTTTTACTTATATTCTTCGTAGAACGAACTGCTTAGGCTTAGGCCGTTAGTTGTTCTAAAGCCGCACGGGCAGTTTCAGCTACAACCGCATTTCCGTGCTGGGCCAGTTTTTCGAGCGGAGCACGAAATTCCTTTTTGCCGCTGCTGCCCATTGCGGCGGCCACATTACGGAGAAATCCGGCGTATTTGGTGCGCCAAACAGGAGAGCGGCGGAATAAGCGGCGAAATTCTTCTTCCGATAAATCAGCTAACTGCGCCAGTGGAGGATGAAACATCCGCGGCTGGAAAGCAGGATGATCGCTCACCGGTTCGCGACTATTCCAGGGGCAGACATCCTGGCAGATGTCGCAGCCGAAAATGTGTTGTCCAAGATTAGGATGAGCTTCAGGAAGCAGCGGCCCGCGTTTTTCAATAGTGAAGTAAGAAATGCAGAGGCGGGCGTCCAGCGCCCAACTGCCGTCCGGTTGGGGAACCAGCGCACTCGTTGGGCAGGCGTCAATGCAACGGCGGCATGTGCCGCAGCGGGCCGGAGCAGGCGTGTCAGGCTTTAGATCAAGACTCAAAAGCAGTTCACCGAGAAAAAACCAGGAGCCGCCATTCTGATTGATTAAACAGGTATTGCGGCCAATCCACCCGAGGCCCGCTGAACGGGCGTAACTGCGCTCCAGTAAAGGAGCTGTGTCCACGCAGATGCGCGACTCGAAAGGCTCTTCGATTCCAGCTTTCAACTGTTCCACTACTTCGCTCAAACCGGCGCGCAGAACATCGTGGTAATCATCACCCCAGGCGTAACGGGAAATCCAAGCCTTCTCGTCATCGTTGAACTGGGTGGAGTGAGGATGGGGAGAATTGTAAAGCTTGCCAACGCAGAGGACGGTTTTAGCGGAGGGCAGCAACTGGCGGGGGTCGGCGCGCAGATCAGCCCGGTGATCGGTCAGATAGTTCATCTCGCCTGCCATTCCGTCTGACACCCATTCCTGATAACGAGAAAAATCAGGATGGGGAATAACAGGAGCGATGCCGGCCAGATCGAAGCCGCAGCGAAGCGCAGTGTTTTTGACGTATTCGGCAGTGGGCAGGAGGGGCATCAGTAGTGCTATTCTCAGTGTTTCATTTCTTGCCGCATTGTTTTGGGCAGCATCCAACACTTACTTCATGTCTTCCAGCGTTCCGCTTCTTGAGCTTTCCAATATTTTTGTGCAGCGAGGAGATCGCTACGCTTTAAACGGCGTCTCGCTTTCAATCAATCAAGGGGAACACGTGGCCATTCTCGGCCCAAACGGAAGCGGAAAATCTACCTTCATTAAAACAATCACTCGCGAAGTGTACCCGCTGCTTCGCCCGGAAAGTTCATTTCGCATTCTGGGGAAAAATTCCTGGAACATTTTTGAACTGCGCTCGCAGATTGGGGTGGTCAGCAACGATCTGATGGCAAGCTGCACCAGAGACATTACCGGGCGCGAGCTGGTGCTTTCCGGATTTTTCGGCAGCATCGGCATTTACCCAAATCATCACGTCACTACCGAGATGGAGGAAAAAGCTGTCACCACAATGGCATCGCTCGGCGCGGCTCATTTAGCTACGCGATGGCTGGATGAATTATCATCGGGCGAAGCGCGGCGGCTGTTAATTGCCCGTGCGCTGATTCACCAACCCGGCACACTTCTGCTCGATGAGCCGACCACCAGCTTAGATTTGGCGGCGCTGCACGAAGTTCGGGAAGATATGCGGCGGCTGGCGCAGGCAGGAATCGGTTTGCTGCTGGTGACTCATCACTTGGATGACATTATTCCAGAAATTGACCGGGTGGTGTTGCTCAGAAAAGGGCAGGTTTTTGGCGATGGCGCTAAAGAAGATGTGCTGCAATCGAAGCCGCTTTCGGAACTGTTCGGAGTACCAGTTGATGTATTCGAGCGAAACGGGTTTTACCATGCCTGGTGAGCAGAATTCATTACCGATCTGAAGTTAACTGTTAGATTTAACAGGATTTGTCAGCCAAATTCGCCCGTGAAATGAACTTCACTCAGTTGCAATTTTTGCCGATCAACCGTCAAACACTACAGTTTAATTTTTTTGCATCAGGTTGTTCCTAAGCCGAACTATACTAAGGGAGTTAATCGTCGTACCACATTCTTCGAAACGAAAGCCGAAGAAAACTCTATTTCCTTACAGGAAAGCGACACATCAGAAATGCACAAACCAATTAAATATGTTGAGAAGGCGGTCACGGTTGCCGCAAATGCTGCTTGGAATGTTTTTGACACATTCAACAAAATCAACCAGAACCCCTCCTTTACTCCCAAATGGTCTGATAAGCCATTGCTGAAGAGTTGGGAAAAGCCGAAGCCTCCTTTAGGCTGGCCGCGCGACACCGATTCGCTGTGTCCGAAGTGCATTCCCGAAATTCGGCAGAAGATTGTTGACGGCGAAATCGATTACAAAATTCTGTTAAATGAGCCGGTCGGCGAGATCAAAGCCAAGATCGTCGAGCGCGACGGCCATATCCTGATGGTGAAGGAATGTCCGATTCATGGGCAATTCGAAGACGTGATGTCGATGGACCCGGCCTTTTCGCAGCACCTGGAAGAAGTTTTTCCAGGCCGCGATATTCGCGCCCACAACGACGAAAAACTGCACAACCACGGCACCAGCACCATCACGCATGGACGCGGCTCGGTTCTCACCATCGATTTAACAAACCGCTGCAACATGATGTGCGATCCCTGCTTCATGGATGCCAACCAAGTTGGCTTTGTCCATGAACTGAGCTGGGAAGATATCAAAACGCTGCTCGATAATGCCATTTCGATTAAGCCGCGCCGCCAGATGTCGGTGCAGTTTTCCGGTGGAGAGCCGACGTTATCGCCTTATTTCCTGGACGCAGTTCGTTACGCCCGCAAGGTCGGCTACAACAGCGTGCAAGCAGCTACCAATGGTATTGAGTTTGCTAAGAGTGTTGATTTTGCCAGAAAAGCAGCGGAAGCGGGTTTGCGTTATGCTTACCTGCAATTTGACGGTATCGGCAACGCAGCCAACTCACATCGCGCCGTCGGCAACTTATTCGATGTAAAAATCCGGGCGATTGAGAATCTGCATACTGCGGGTGTTGAAATTGTGCCGGTTATTACGATCATCAACGGCATCAACAACGAGCAGGTAGGCGCGGTAATCCGGTTTGCGCTGGATAACCCGAAGAAAATTTCTTTTCTTTCGTTCCAGCCGGTTTCTTTCACGGGCCGCGACGAAGCAGTGACCCCGGAACGCCGCCAAGCGCAGCGGTACACGCTTTCGCATCTGGCACATGACGTAAAGAACCAGGTGGGCATGGGCGAACCGGTACGCGATTGGTTCCCGATTTCGTTCATGAGCACCTTCTCTGATTGGGCCGACCTGGTACACGGGCCGAATGCGGAATGGGGTCAGTTAAGCTGCGGCTGCCATCCGAACTGCGGTATCGGCATGGCAGTGATGATTGATAAAGAAACCAAGGAATTCCGTCCGGTAACGCAGTTTCTGAACGCCGAACAGCTTTCGAAAGATGTTGCCAGGGTAAACGATGGCGCGCGCGGCAAGTTCCTGTCGGTAGTCGGCGTGGCGCTTTCGCTGCTGCGCAACTACGACCCGTTCCAAGCTCCTTCGAACTTCAAGATGCTGGATTTGATGCAGAAGTTCGATAAGTGCTTTGGCGCAACAGGCCGGAACTACGGCAAAGTTTCGGGCGACCGCACCATTGACGATATCGAGAAGCGCCGCAAGGACCGCTGGAATTTTCTGTTCATTGCCGGCATGTGGTTTCAGGATCTGTTTAACTACGATTTCCGCCGTACCGAGCAGTGCATTATTCCGTATGCGACTCAGGAAGGCGAAATCTCTTTCTGCGCTTATAACACCGGGGTAGGCTGGAGAAATATCATCGAAAAGATGCATATGACGGCTACGCTGACCAAATGGTACGAGGATAAGGGCCGCCACGAAATCTTCGCCGGCAATAAAGCGGTGCCGCTGAATACCACCGATCACCGGTTAATACTTCGCGAAGAAGATGTGAACCACGGCATTCAGACTGATCTGGATAAACTCGGAATTGCGAAGAATTCACGCCAGGAAAAGATTAAAGCGCGCGATGAAGCCTTAAAGCAGAAGCTCGAAAACGAGAAGATGATGCGGTTGTATCGCGAACATGTTCTCGGCGAGAAGAAGACGGAAGGTTTTGTTCCGTTGGATGGCCTGCTTTCCTCAACACCGATTAAAACGGCGAAGCCTGTTGAAAAACGGGAAGAAGTCGGGACGATGGGCGACTAGTTTAGATTTTAGTTAAAGTTGGAAAAGCGCCGGATCTTCAAAGGGTCCGGCGCTTTCGTTTTTATAATTGGATGGACAGGTGTATAACAGTAGATCGGCTTCCGGCTTGATTGCGCAGTCCTTAAAGCCATTTAGAAAAGGATGTTTATGTCTCACAAACTGCTGTTCGCTTCGGCATCGCTTGTTTTATTGGCCGTAGTTCTAGCCGGTGCGCCTGCTCAATCCGAGAATCACCCGGATAACCATCATGCGCCGGTTCTCACGGCGCAGCAAAGCGGCACAACTAACCGGCTGCAAGCGGTCAGTCCGGTAAACTCGCAAGTGGTGTGGGCCAGCGGCGTCGCAGGTACTTGGGTCAAAACAACGAACGGCGGGCAAACCTGGGAAGCCGGAGTGGTGACGGGAGCGGAAAGCCTGCAATTTCGTGATGTACAAGGCGTGAGCGAGAATGTTGCCTATTTGCTTTCTGCCGGAACGGGAACCGACTCACGCATCTACAAAACGGAAGATGGCGGCAAGTCCTGGACCTTGCAGTTTCAAAACCAGGATCCCAATGCTTTTTATGACTGCTTTGCGTTCTGGACGCCTAAGCGCGGTTTAGCAACGAGCGATTCCGTGAATGGCCGGTTTCCGGCGCTTCGCACAATCAACGGAGAAGCTTGGAACGACATCGGGGATCGCCTACCGGCAGCACAATCCGGCGAATCATCCTTTGCAGCAAGCGGCACTTGTGTAGCGACTCAAGGCAAACGACATGCCTGGATTGCTACCGGCGGAGCGGCCAAGGCAAGAATTTTAGCTACCGCTGATGGCGGAGACACCTGGGCAGCGTATGATACGCCTATTGTCCAAGGCACCCCGACCTCGGGCGTTTTTACCGTCGCTTTCCGCGATGCCCGGCATGGCATTTTAGGAGCCGGGGAACTTGCCGCTCCCACTGCTTTCGCCGACACAATGGCGCGATCGCAAGACGGAGGAAGATCCTGGCAGCTTACGAGCCGACCGCCGTTTCCGGGCGCAGTTTATGGCTTGAGTTACGTGCTCGATCATCAATACTTTGACCATAAATTTGGGGGCGACTTCGAGGACGATGAACAGTATAACTGCGAGGAACGCCGAGTCGTAATCACAGGTCCCGCGGGAGCAGCCTGGAGTTCTGATGAAGGTGACACTTGGTTGAGCCTACCCGGTGTGGTGAACTATTGGGCGGTCGCTTTTGCCGATCAGAAAACAGGCTGGCTAGTGGGCACGGAAGGCCGGATTTTGAAAATTGCTTTTTAAGGGTAGTGCCGGAGTTGGAACAATTGAATTCCCAAATGACCTAGGAGCATTGTGTGCCGGCCCAAAAACGTGAAAAAATCTCGAAAAGAGATCTCTAAAAGCCTATTTAGCCACAGTAAGAAAATTATTATTGTGATTAAATCACAATAGCTGTGATCGTATCATTCTCCGTTTCTAATTTCCGATCCTTCGCATCCGAAGAGACGATTTCACTGGTAGCGAGCAGTCGCTTGCGTGGAAGACATGACGACCACACTGTTCAAATTCCTGATTCAAACGAACGCGCTCTGCGTACGGCAGTTCTCTATGGCGCGAACGGCGCGGGTAAATCCAATCTGTTCAAAGCATTGCAATACCTGAAGTCGATGGCCCTCAGCACGCGAAAAAAGGGTAGCGGAACGCAACGAGAAAAGTTTGTTTTCAGCGAAGGTCTCGATGACGCGTCGAGCTTTGATGTGCAGTTCATCGTGAACGAGCAACTGTACCGATTCGGCATGAAGGTTGACGACCTGCGCGTCCGAGAGGAATGGCTGATACGGGTAATCGGAGGAAGAGAAAGAGTCCTCTACGAACGAGTCACCGATGAAGCTAACAAAGTAACTATTGACGCGAGTGGATTGAAAGGATCTGGGGGAAAGTTATTAGCGCTGGCCACAGTAGGAGGACCACCGAACCAATCGTTTCTCGCCACAATTCAAGCAACACTGGACGTTTCTGAATTAACAGATGAACTCAGGGAGGTAATACGTTGGTTTGAGCACAGTTTGCATCTCGTGAAGCCAGGCGAATCCTTTTTGCCTGTCGGCCATCTATTGGCGAGCGATCCCGAGTTTGAGAAATTCGCAAGCGAGTTTCTTAAAGCATCCTCAACCGGCGTCGACTATTTAGAGCCGATTCAGCAGGAAGTTTCCGAAGAAGAGATGCGAAAGCGAGTCCCCCAATGGACACTTTCGGAATTGCTGGACACTGAAGGAAATGATTCAGCGGTAAGTCTACGCGACGGCGAGGAACTCGTCGTAGAAAGAAAAGGGAACAATCGGTATTTTCACATTGCAGTTCGGGGTGCGCATAAACATTCAGCAGGTATGATTACTTCTCTCAATTGGAGCGAAGAATCTGATGGAACTCGACGACTTTTAAATCTCGTACCTGCTCTTTATCATTTGAGGAAGAGCAGCGTGACTTATTTTGTGGATGAAGTTGATCGAAGCTTACATCCCATACTGGTTTGGAACTTTCTTCAGTTCTTTTTAAAATCATGTGCCGGTAGACAGAGCCAGATCATTCTAACAACTCACGAATCAAATCTCCTTGACCTTGACCTGCTTCGGCGTGATGAGATTTGGTTTGCAGAGAAAAATCCAAAAGGTGCGACTCAGCTTTATTCGCTGACGGATTTCAAGGTAAGAAACGACTTGCAAATCCGAAAGCATTACCTTGATGGTCGATTCGGAGCGATACCGTTTCTAGGCAACCTAGATCGTCTTCGGCGCGATGAACTCGTCGAGCAATGAGCCTTACTCATAGGAAATCCCGGCCCCTGAGTCGCACGTCAGGCGCTTTCCGCGATGACCGTTTATTTATTGTCGCCTGCGACGACACCTACGCGCCTAAACAATATTTCGACATTTACCAACTGCCCCGAGTTAAAGTTCATGTCGTCCCCACAACGGACGGCACCTCGTCTGCGCAGCATGTCCTCAGTAGATTGCTGGAGTTTAGTCCCGAGCAAGACGACGAGCTTTGGATTTTGCTTGATACCGATCACTTTATACGGGGTAATCATGTATCCAGCTACGTGTCAGCCATTAAGGAAGCCAAACAGAAGGGGGTTAACGTAGCAATTAGTAGACCCTGTTTCGAATTCTGGCTTTTGCTGCATCATCTTGAGCCAGAAAAGGCAGCGACATTAGCTGGTGCAAGCGAAGTCGAAGAGTTATTACGCACCTGCTTAGGCTCTTATAATAAAACCAGAATTCACGCCGCTCACTTCCCAATTACATCTGTGAAAAACGCCGTTCAGAGAGCGAGAACGTTGGATAACACGGTTGCTGGGGGTGACATACCAGTTGCTAACACAACGCGAGTTCATCTATTGTGGAACTCGATACTTTCAAAGGCACTTCCGTCACAAATTCCCTCCGAGCTGCGAGATGTCTTGCTTTCCCCTTAATTGGCCCGTCCACTGCCGTCAGGCAGCGCAAACGAATACAGGGAATCGCCTGCTCCGAACAAAACATACTGCTTTCCGTCCAGCAGGTAAGTGATTGGCCCGTTCGACGTATTCTGGCCTACCCTGACGTGCCATAACGTTTTGCCATTGCCGGAATCAACGCCCAGCAGGTTGCCTGCCGTATCGCCCGCGAACACCAGGCCGCTGGCAGTGCTTAACAAGCCTCCAAAGCTCATCGCGCCCGCGCTGCTGATGTCGTGCCGCCATTGCACTTTGCCGGTCCGGTAATCGATAGCTTGCAGAATGCTTGAGAACGTCAGAAAATCATCGCGTCCGGCGTAGCCTTCCGGCTTGCCTTCTGCTGTGTAGTAGAAAACGCTGTAGTTCTGCGAAGCGTTGACGTAGAATAATCCTTTTGCCGGGTCGTAGGTCGGCGCAAACCAGTTAGTCGCACCATTGGAACTCGGACTGACCAGCGTGCCATCGCGCTTCGGCTCTTTGTTCGGATCAGGAATGGGCTGCCCTCGCGGGTCCACGCCTTTCGACCAGTTATTTGCCATGAATGGCCTTGTTAACAAGCTCTTTCCGGTTTTCCGATCCAGCACAAAGAAGTAGCCATTACGGCTTGCTTGCGCCAGCATTTTTCGCGGCTGTCCGTTTAACTCGCCATCGAACAAAACAGGCGTTTGCACCGCATCCCAATCGTGCGTATCGTGCGGCGATGGTTGAAACGCCCATACCAGCTTGCCGGTATCGGGATTCAGCGCCACAATCGAGCAGGTCCATAAGTTGTCCCCCTTTCGCGCGCCGCCTGCATGTACTGGATTAGGGTTGCCCGTGGTCCAATACAACAGGTTCAGCTCCGGGTCATAGGTTCCCGGCATCCAGGTCATCCCGCCGCCATGCCGCATGGCTTCCGCGCCCGGCCAAGTTTCTGATCCCGGCTGGCCCGGCTGCGGTTCCGTATCCCAGCGCCACTGAACATCGCCGGTTTCGGGGTCTCGCGCTTCGAGAAAACCAGGATTATCCAGGGAGTCGCCACCTACCCCGACCACAACGCGGTTGCCGACCACCAGGGGAGCCATCGTGCAGAAGTATTCCGCTTTCACGTCCGCAATCGTTTTTCGCCAGCGTTCCTTGCCGTCCTTGGCGTTGATCGAGATCAGGTTGCAATCCGGCGATTCGAAGTAGAGCCAGTCCCCGTACATGCCTACGCCGCGACTGCCGATATGGACCCCGGGATTGTCCGGATATTTGTAATGCCATATTTCGCTTCCGGTGCGGGCGTCCACCGCCCAGACATTATCGGGCATGGTGAAATACAAAATGCCTTTCACCAGCAAAGGCGTTGACTTGATGGAGCCGGCAAAGCCAGTGATGCCGGAATTGCCGGCGCGGTAAATCCATTGCAGCGCCAGGTCTTTGACATTCGATTTTTCGATCTGCGTCAGCGCGCTGTTGCGGCGTCCTGAATAATCTCCGTTGTAAGTCGGCCAGGTGTCGCTCGGCGGATTCTTCAGCGCGTCGGGAGTTAACTGCTGCCCTAGAATTACTGTTGTAAGGCAAAGCGCGGCCAAGCCAATTCGCCCGAACTTCATTTCAAAGTCTCCAGATAAGCCAACAAATTATGCATATCGCTATCGGTGTATTTTGCCAACTGATCCCGGTGAAAACTCATTGGATCTTGAATATCAATCCGCGCGCTCTCGCGCGAAAATGACCGGTGCCATCCGGCGGCATCGTTCAACTCTACGTTGAACTCATCCATGCGAACCAGCGTTCCTGTTACCGTTTCGCCGGAAGCCAAATGAACCGTTACTTTGGCAGGTGGAAGCGGTTTGCTCATTTTTCCCATAAACATCTCCAGCATGGATGGTCCGGGAGATAGAAAACGCCGCTGCAAATCCACCGGCTCCAACCTGCTCGCAATTCCTGCCAGGTCTCCGCTTGGGGAATGGCAGGTGGAACATTTGCCTTCACCTTGAAAGTAAGCTTCGCCTGCTTTCGCGTTGCCCGTCAGCAGTCCTTGAATGACGTAGCCGAAACGGTTCGAGGTGGCCTGCTTCCGCAATCGCAGAAACATTCCAACATCGGCAATCTGCTCATTGCTCAATGCCGGAAAAGCGGGCATTCCGCGATCGGTTCGGCCATTGTGTATCACCGGCCCAATTAAATTACCTCCCTCATCGTGCAGCACCAACTGGGAGCGAATCAAGTCCGGCGCGCTTTTTCCTGCTGCGTCCGTGCCGTGACAAAAGCCGCATGTTGGAACGAAAATCTTCTTTCCTCGTTCCGCCGCCGCCGGATCAATTTTGTCCGGCCCCGCAAACATAGTTCCCGGATCGGGCTTCTTTGCGGCTCTAGCGGCTTGGTCCTGTCCCCATGCCATTCCGCCTGTCAACACAAGCAGCGCGGCCCATCGATGGAAATGCAAATTCATAGTGCGGTGCGCTCCTGTTTTAAGCCTGCAAGTTCTTCAGGTAGTTGTAATCCACTTTGATCGCCTCCAAAGCCGGCATCTCGGTAAAAGGTGGTTCCTGCTCGACGTAGATAGCGCGAATTTTTGCGTTTCGCGCGGCGGCAAAAATCCTGGTGTAATCCACCGCTCCCCGCCCTAGTTCAGTGGGAACCGGCGCGCCAGGATTTTTGTCCATCAAAGTTGTGCGCGGCGTAAAGCCTTTTTGGAAATCCTTAATGTGCAGCAACCGGTAGCGATCAGAATATTTGGTCAGGTACGTAACTGGATCTTTGCCCGCTACAGTCATCCAGCCGCAATCCAGTTCCAGTTTGACCAGTTCCGGGTCGGTCAAACGAAGGAACTCATCGTAGCCCGTTACCGCGCCATAAGATTTAAATTCGAAGTTATGGTTGTGATAACCCAACTGCAAACCTGCTTTTTTGGTCTGCTCCCCTACTTTGTTAAACTGCTCGGCATTCCATTTCCAGTCATCGAGTGTCATTCCCCGGAGGATTGCGAGAAACAGGCCGAACTGTCCTTCGGACGGATCGCTTTTAAACCGCGAAGGGTCTGCCACCCAGGGAACGGTCACCACCATGTACTCTTGCCCAAGCTGCTTAGCAGAATCGATTTTTTCCTGAAGACTGCTCATGAGATCGGGAAGCATGTAATGTCCCGATAAATTTTTGAGGCCCGTATCATCAAGCGCCTTCTTTAAATCCTTGGTGGACATTTTGGCCAGTGGAGATAGTTCCACGTCCTTGTAGCCGATAGCAGCTACCTGCTTCAACGTGCCCATCGGATCGTCGTCCATCTCCTTGCCGACTGTGTAGAGTTGAAGACCGATCGGTAGATTCAGGGGAGCTGCATTCATATTAGTTTTGAATAAAAAAGGCGCGGCTAAGGAGAAAGCTGCTGTGGTTTTCAGAAAAACTCTGCGAGGAGGTTGATTCGTCATAGAAAGCGGAAAACTACTCATCAGTTCACCGCAACAATGATATATCCAGCAGATTCATGACTCAAGCAAGAGAACGGCGTTGTTTCTAAACTTATGGCGAACAGAACCAATACTCCGGCGAAAAAATTAGCATCCGGGCTGCGTGGCCCGGCGCGCTTGTTTTCTAAGTAATGGGTAAGTTGGATATTCCTTTGTTGTATTTCGAGTCTGAATGCGATTTAAGCTGCATTAGAATGAACTAGCGAAGGCGAAAGTCCATGAGGAACTTCCGCCGGGTACTCCAGGAAGGAGCATACATGCGAAAACCCTTGTTGTACATTTTGATGACGCTTGCAGTTAGTATTGCGTCATCGTTGCAATTAAATGCAGCCACCCAGCCTCCGAATTTCGGTTCAAGCGTGATGGTTTTCGATCCCAGCATGCCGGTGAGCCAGATTCAGGCGGCAGTCGACACTATTGCAAATCAACAGGTAAACAACGAAATGGGCGCACAGCGATATGCATTGCTGTTTATGCCCGGAACGTACGGCGACCTAGCTAATCCACTTAAATTTCAGGTGGGTTATTACACTGAAGTGGCCGGTTTGGGCGCGTCTCCGAACGACGTTGTGATCAACGGAAATATTGACGTTTACAACCGTTGTTTCAGCGCTAATAACTGTGTTGCGCTCGATAATTTCTGGCGCTCCCTGTCAAACTTGACGATTAATGTTACTGGTCAGTCCGGCTGCCAGTCCGGGACGGATTTCTGGGCCGTTTCGCAGGCAGCGCCGCTGCGTCGCGTTAACATCACCGGCGGCAATCTTTCGCTTATGGATTATTGTTCAGCCGGTCCGCAGGAAGCAAGCGGGGGCTTTATTGCGGACTCTCAAACCGGGTTTGTGATAAACGGCTCGCAGCAGCAGTTTCTTGTGCGGAACAGCAGTATCGGCGGCTGGTCTAACGGCGTTTGGAATCAAGTTTTCTCGGGCGTGACTGGCGCACCGGCGCAGTCCTTCCCCAATCCGCCGTACACGACCTTGGCAGCCAGCCCAGTCAGCCGGGAAAAGCCGTTTTTGTACGTGAATTCAATCGGAAAATACAATGTCTTCGTTCCGGCGCTGCGTACCGACTCTTCCGGCACGTCCTGGGCGGAGGGACCAACTTCGGGTTCATCCATACCGATCGAGAATTTCTTCATTGCTACGCCGGCCACTTCTGTTTTTGATATTGACTTCGCTTTGCTTCTAGGCCGGAATGTGCTGTTCGCTCCCGGCATTTACCAATTGAAATTTCCGATTGTTGTGACGCGTCCGAATACAGTGGTTTTGGGGCTTGGCTTCCCTACCCTTTCACCGCAGAATGGAATTCCTGCCATGACCGTGGCCGACGTAGCGGGGGTGAAAATTGCCGGACTTCTGTTTGACGCCGGGCCGGTCAACTCGCCGGTGCTGCTGGAAGTGGGTTTACCGCATTCGCACAAAGGCGATCCTGCAAACCCGACATCGCTCCAGGACGTGTTCTTCCGAATCGGCGGCGCGAGCGCGGGCAAAGCGACCACAAGTCTGGTGGTCAACAGCGACGACGTGTTGTTGGATGACATTTGGGCCTGGCGTGCTGACCACGGCACCGGGGTAGGCTGGACGCTCAACACGGCGGACACCGGATTGATTGTCAACGGCAATAACGTCACTGCCTACGGGCTGTTCGTCGAACACTACCAGAAGTATGAGGTTATCTGGAACGGCGAGAACGGACGCACCATCATGTTCCAGAATGAGATGCCGTATGACCCGCCTGATCAAGCGGCTTGGATGCATGATGGCGTAAACGGCTATGCGGCTTACAAAATAGCGGATTCCGTTTCAACCCACGAAGCCTGGGGTTTGGGCAGCTATTGTTATTTCAATGCCGGTCCGCCTATTCACGCGGCGCGCGCTTTTGAAGTTCCGGATGCGGCCGGGGTGAAGTTTCATGACATCCTGACGGTTTTCCTGAATGGAAACGGGCCGATCGACAACATCATCAACGATACCGGCGGCCCAACGAAGGGGTCGGGAGTTGCAGTTGATTTGGTGAGCTATCCATAAATTCGCCCTGAACGAGCGAGGATACGGTAGTTGATGATATTCTATTGATCCTCGCTTTCATGCTTTCAATTCTTCGGTTATCTCTACTTTTCTCATTTTGTGCTGCTTTGCCCTGTTTCGGTGCGCCTGCGCTTGCATTGGCTACTGACCAAACCAATTACAACGTAGGCGCTCCGGTTTCGGTTCGGTTCGCTCCGGCAGCGGAGGGAATGGCTTCGATCCGGTATGCAGGAGAATCGGTTCCGATCGTTAGCGGAGTTCGGATTAGTGGGGACGCCTATCAACTGCTTTGGACGATTCCGTCCGCGGCGCGAACGGGACGCTACCTGATCGATGTTAAAACGGCTTCGGGCAACACGATTCCTGGCTTAGCCAGTTTTGCGGTGCATCGTCAGTTAGCAAAGGTAGTCAGCTTCGAACTCGACAAAACCTTCTACACAGCGGGGGATGAAGTAAACCCTCGCATCGTCGTGCAAAATATTTCGGATCAGCCGCTGCAACATTTGCAGGTTGAGTTCGAAGCATACACTTATCCCTGGATCGCTCCGGCTGCCGACGAGCCGCCAGCCTGGAAAACTGTGGCAGATTCGTCATTGTCGCTTGGGCCCGGTGAGATCAGGGAGTTCCGCTTAAAGCAAGCCGCTACGGTGCAGGCCGGCGCGAATGAAACATATGCTTATTTCTCGGCGGTGATTCGCGATGGATTGCAGAAGGATCGTATCTATGACCTGGCGTTTTCGCTTCCGGCTATTACGGCGGCGCTGACTCGGCATCCGGCAAAATCATACCCGTTCTTGTATTTATACGATCAGTTAAAGAATGTTCCAGAATCCGAGTCGTACCGGCAGTTTTATCCGCCGTTGTATGTTTCGGATGTGATTCGCTTCAACACGTCGCACACCATGTTCGGCACAACAGCCGGCACGGAACCTTCGTTTATGTTTGAGATTGCGCCCAAGCCCGGTACGCAGCCGGTTTCGGTGATTTATCGAATGCTCGACCAACAAGGAAAGGTAGCGAAGCAGGGGCGGGTGGAAGGCGCGGTCGCAGGTGAACATCGGCTCGTACTTGGGCAGCAAAGCGAGATGCTCATGCCCGGCGCGTACACGCTGGAAATTTCAGTTCAAACGGCTCAGGGTATTGCGGTCGCATCCAATCGGCTGGACTTCGCGGTAAATACAATGCCGAAGTCGATTCTGGTATTTTGCGCCCATGAGGATGATGATACAGCCCATCCCGCAATAGTCCGAGCGGCGGTGGAGAACCACATTCCAATTCATTTTGTGTATTTCACAAGCGGCGATGCAGGAGGATGCGACCGCTACTTTATGCACTCCTGCGATGCCAGCCGGGCCCTGGAGTTTGGCGAAGTGCGAATGGACGAGACCCGATACTCATTAGGGCATCTCGGCGTACCGGAACAGAACATCAGCTTTCTCGGCTTGCCGGATGGCGGAATGGAACAAATCTGGAAAAACAATCCGACCAGCGCGCAGCCGTACCTTTCGGTGCTTTTGGCGAGCGAACATGCGCCGTATTCGGCTGCGGCACTTCCGAATCTGCCGTATGCCCGGGACGCGGTGTTAAATGCAACGCGCGATTTCATTGCACGGTATCAGCCGGATATGATCATTACCGGCCATCCGGATGAGCGGCATGTGGATCATCGAACCAATAATTGGTTTGTGGTAAAAGCCATGCACGATTTGATGAAGCAGGGCAAGCTGCCGGCGGAAACGCAGTTGGTGGTGGATGCGGTGTACGGACCCGGCCCCCAGAAACATGCGCCATACCGCTACGAGAAGTTTCAGTTCTACGTATCAGGCGAAGCGGCCAGGCTTGGGCAGGAAGCAACCTGGTATTACCAGTCGCAGGACGGCAATCATCAACAGGGTGTCATCGTGCCATATGGAAAACTGCCGCGAGAGGCACCAGCACCGCATTATGGAATTTACAACCCGCCGTATCCGCATTTTCAGATCCTGGATTGGCAGGAGCATGATGGGTGGAACGAGTAATCGTCTTTATGCCTAAATGAGCGGCACAGACAAACGATTGTTGTTTCTTCTTGACAAGCAAACTTCATCGCGCTACAACAAAGCACTGGTTCTTTCTGATTTGTTCGTGTTCTGATCCTCGTTTGATCCACTTCCGGTTCACGTTAACTCCTCGTTCCCTGTTCAGCGAACAAGATTTTCTATTAGAGGAGTTTCATGCGACGAGTATTCACCAAAGCGTTATTGCTGATTCTTGTTGTGGGCAGCCTGTGGGCGCAGACTTTTCGAGGCGGAATCAACGGAATTGTGGCCGACAGCAGCGGCGCGGTTTTGCCCGATTCCAGCGTGAAAGCCACTAACACCGAAACCGGCCTTGCTTATTCCACCATTTCTTCAAGCGGCGGTGAATTTTCGTTTCAGGATCTGCCGCTTGGTTCTTACACGGTGGAAGTGTCGAAGCCGGGGTTTGAACTGATCCGCATTAATACTGTACGGGTTTCGGCAGGATCTATCTTTCATCTGCCGATTACGCTCGGCGTAGCGCAGCAGACAACGGCAGTGGAAGTTTCCGCCGCCAGCGTATCGCTCGATACGACTTCCACTACGTTAAATACAGTGGTTCCTAGCCGCACGGTCCAAGACCTTCCGCTGAATGGGCGGGATTTTACGCAGTTAATTGCTACTTCATCAAGCTTTGCCGGGTATGCAGGCGGCGCGGGCGGTTCGGTGAACGGCGCGCGATCGAACCAGATTAACTGGCAGATTGAAGGATCCGACAACAATGACCAGTGGTGGAACAGTATGGCCGTCAATCAAGGCGGAGTGCAAAGCATCGCGGGTGTGGTGATGCCGCTTGATGCTATTGAAGAATTTTCGCTGCAAACCCAAGCCGCGCCGGAAACAGGACGCAACCCAGGCGGGACCATCAATCTGGTAATCCGGTCAGGCACGAACGAACTGCACGGCAGCGCATACTATTATAACCGGAACGAGTTCTTTGCAGCCCAATCGCCGTTTGCGCCTTCGGATTCTCCTAAAAACAAGATGCGCAATCAGCAGTACGGCTTTTCGGTCGGCGGCCCGATTATCAAAGACAAAACGTTTTTCTTTGCAACGTTTGAAGAGCAGAAATTCTTAATCGGCAATCAGTCGCTTTCGACCGAGCCTTCGGCAGCGTATCAGTCGGCGGCGCGAAGTCTATTAGGGCAGTATGGAGTTCCGGTGAATCCGGTTTCTGTTGCGCTCTTGAATACGCTTTGGCCCGCGAGCGAATTGACCGGGGGAGCTACGGCGAACAATTTCTTTAATCCGAATGCGGAAAACGGATTCAGCCACAACGGCTTAGTGAAACTTGACCATAGTTTTAACGACAACAACCGGCTTTCGTTCCGCTGGTTTATCGGGCAAGGAACGCAGACCGCGCCGATCGGGTCGCATGTATCCGATTATTATCAGGTCGCGCCCATTCACGTTCAAAATTATTCATTGGTTTACAACGCTACCCTTTCGCCGCGTCTGACAAACCAAGTTTTGTTTGGCGTGAGCTATTTCAACCAAGTCTTTTCCGATGCAAACAGCAGCTATGATCCGGTTGCGCTTGGTTTGAATACGGGAGTCAGTTCACCCAACTTGAGGGGTGCGCCGTTGATCTCCATTACCGGATTCGATCCGATTGGATTAACGCCGAACTCCGGACGCAACGATGTAACCGGGCATTTAAACGACGCGCTTTCCTGGAATGTGGGAGCGCACCAGATGCGTTTTGGAGGAGAAGTGCGGCAGGCCCGGATTGATTCGTTTTACAATACCGGCGCGCGCGGCGCGTTTTATTTCACTGGAGCGCAAGGGCCGTGGAGCGGGCTGCTGAACGATTCAAGCGTTGATTCGAACGTAGTCAGCCTGGCCGATTTTCTGGCCGGCAACGTTTACCAATCCACTATTGTACGCGGCAACCAGGAACGCAAAGTGACAATGAACAGTTTTGATTTGTTTGCGCAGGATGCCTGGCAGGTGACGCGGCGGTTGAACCTGAACTATGGGCTGCGCTACGACTATGAAGGGCCGCTGCATAGCGCCAACCCTGACCTTTCCACATTCGATCCGGCCAAAGGCGGATTGGTAGTGGCCGGTCAGCAGATTGACAACTTATATCCCAAGTACTGGAAGAATTTCAGCCCGCGCCTGGGTTTTGCTTACCAGCCCGGCGAACATAGCGACTGGGTCGTGCGCGGCGGATATGGCTTGTTTTTCGACACGCCTTCGATTGTTCCGTTTCTGGATAATTCTTCGAGTCTCGCGGCGGCTTCGGTGGCCAACAACGGCCCGATTGGGGTAGAAGGAAATCCTGCCGGTTCGCAGCCGGTTTACACGCTTCAGCAGAATGGCTATGTCATCGGGCAGAACCAGCCGATTTTTCCAAACAACAATGTTTCGCTTACCAGCAACAACGTTGTGAATTTATTCAGCGTCAGCCAGGATTTCCGCCCGGCTTACAGTATGAGCTATAACCTGAATATTCAAAGGAGCTTGGGCAAAAACGTAGTTCTGCAAGTGGGCTATGTAGGATCGCAGGCGCGGCATTTGCTTGTATTGCGGGACATCAACCAAGCTGCGCTTGGCAGCGGGTTTGTGGATGGTACAAATGCAGCGGGATTTTCTTACCAGCAGCAGAGCCGTCCGTTCTTCGCGCAGTATCCTAACTACGGCGTGATTGACGAAATCCAGAGCATTGGAACTTCAAACTTTAATTCACTGCAAATATCGCTTCGAACAACCAGTTGGCATGGCCTGGTTTCGCAGTTCTCTTACGCATGGGGGCATAATCTGGATGAGATTACGCAATCGGTCGGCGCGCTGCCGCAGAACAGCATGAATTTCAAAGCCGATTACGGCAACGCCGATTATGACGTTCGCCACCACTTCAATGCTTATTTGATTTACGACATACCGGGAACGCGCTTCGGTCCACGCTGGCTCACGCACGGCTGGCAGGCAAACGCCAACCTGACGCTCCGAACCGGCCTGCCGTTCAGCGTTCATGCTTCATCAGACACCAGCGGAACCGGCGAAAACACTACGCGCGGCAATCAGGTGAGCGATCCTTTTACAGGAGTTTCGCAAACGCTGGTGAATCATAATCCAGTGCAGTGGATTAACCCGAACAGCTTTATAAATCCCGCGAACGGAAGCTTTGGAACAGCGGGCCGTAATTCCGTTCTCGGCCCCGGCTACGGCGACATTGATCTTTCTTTTTTCAAAAATATCCCAATTAAAGAAAGATTCCACGCGCAATTGCGAGTGGAAATGTTTAATCTGCTGAATCGGGTGAACCTCGCTCCGCCCAACGGCACCATCGGCGGCGGATTCGGGCAGAGCGGCGATACGATCGGCGATTACAACGGCTCTCCGGGCATTGGTCCCGGCGAACCCTTCAACACGCAACTGGCGCTCAAGTTTATTTTCTAAATCATGAATACAAGTAGAGCAGTTCTAGCGATTGTTTTTGCTTCTTCCCTTTGGGCGCAAACACCCGCGCCGCGAACAGCGCATTACGAGATGAAGCTTTCTGAGCTGAAGTACGTGTACGGCGTGGCTAATCCGGTGCTTCGGGTGCATAGCGGTGACCTTATCGAAACCAACACGATGGATGCTGACGGCAAAGCGGCGGAAGCAACAGGGTTCAAAGTAAAGGGCCCAAACCCGCTGACCGGGCCGTTTTACGTGGAAGGAGCAGAACCGGGAGACACGCTGGCCGTTCACTTTCTGGCTATTGATGTAAACGCCAAAGAAGGCTTCGGCTCGGCCGGCCCCGGCTTTGGCGCATTGAACAGCAGCCATTACACGCCGATCCTAGGCGGTCCGATTCCGCAGAAGACATGGATTTATCCGGTAGATGCGGCCACCAATACCGCCACGTTCAACGCGCTTGATTCCAAGTATTCAGTGAAGATCCCGTTGCATCCGTTTTTAGGGTGCGTCGGCGTGGCTCCGGCTGATGGCGAGATGCGAAGTTCCATTGTGCCTGCTGAGTACGGCGGGAATATGGATGCGCCGGAAGCCAGCGCAGGGAATACGCTGTTTCTTCCGGTGAATGTTCCAGGCGCATTGTTGTTTGTGGGCGATGGCCACGCGGCGATGGGCGACGGCGAAGTCAACGGAACAGCCATTGAAATTTCGATGAAAGTCCGAATGCAGGTGAGCGTCATTAAAGGTCAGAAGATTTCCTGGCCCCGTTTTGAGAATCAGGATTACATCATGGCAGTCGGCATCTACCGACCGCTGGACGATGCTTTACGCATTGCTTTTACTGAACTGGTTCACTGGATCCATGAGCGCAACGGATTGTCGGAGATGGACGCTTACGAACTGTTATCGAAAACGGCGGAGATCCATTTAGACGAGATGGTGGACCCGAACTATGTGGTGGTGGCGAAAATCAATAAGAAATTCTTGACAAACGCTACCGGGAAGCCAAGTCAGTAGTGTGCAGAATTAGCAAATTGCTGTTCCAGAGTAAGCCAGTCCGGTTGGCGTGGCATACAAGGACAAGGTGCGCTATAGACTCCTTCCTCTCCCGAATTCAGGAGTTATGGTGATGATCACGGATCTCCCTTTGGATATTCAGTTTTCAAATAGCAATGCAAGCGAACGCGGGACGGGTGGAGCCGAGCCGGACGCCAGGAAAAATTTCACTCAGGCAGCGGTTTGCTGACGGGTGCCGCTGCGTTTGGGGCCGGGTTGCGGTTGCGGTTGCGGTTTGGAGTAGGAGCCGAGCAGTTGTTTGCGTTCGCGGTAAAGCTGCCAAGTTTTGTTTGAACAAA